>NZ_NMQT01000119.1 GCF_002234405.1 Amycolatopsis thailandensis
GGTGGCGAGACGCGCATGGTGGCGGTCGACGTGTCGGCGGCGCAGATGTACGCGTTCGTCGGCGGGAAGCTCTGGGGCGCGGCGGTCCAGGGATCGGTGAACGCGAAGCTGACGTTCTGTTTCCCGCAGCCCGCCGAGGTCTATCAGCAGGTGCAGTGGCAGCAGTCGCAGGGCCAGCCGCCGATGCCGCCCGGACCGCCGATGCCGCCGCCCGGTCAGCAACCGCCTCCCGGCTGGCAGCCGCAGCAGCCACCGGCGCCGCAGTATCCGGTCGGGCCGCCGCCGGCGCAGGGTCCGCCGCCGGGGCAGCATCCGCCGCACTATCCGCCGCCCGCGCCGGGCTATCCGACGCACGGCCAGCGTCCGCCGGGGTACTGATGGAGCGCACGTTGCGCGGCTGGCCGTCGTTTCCCCGGGAACTTCCGGAATTCGACATCGACGCCTCGCCTGCCGGCCCTCGCGAGCTGTTCCTGGAATGGCTCGACGAAGCCGGGGAACACGTCCTGGCGCCGCACGCCGTCACTCTGTCCACAGTGGACGCCGATGGGGTGCCGGACGCGCGGGTCGTGATCCTCAAGGACGTCGACGGCGACACCTGGGCGGTCGCGACGAGTTCCGAAAGCCCGAAAGGTGCGCAGCTGGCGAAGAATCCGTTCGCCGCGCTGACGTTCTTCTGGCCGGGACGAGGCCGTCAGGTCCGCTTGCGCGGCTCGGTGAGGCTCGCCGATCCCGAGGTGTCCGCGGCCGATTTCACCGCGCGTCCGCCCGCGTCCCGGGTCGAGGCGTTCATCGGCAGGCAGTCCGAAGTGCTCGAAGATCCGGCCGATCTCGAAAGCGCGGCCGAGGAGGCCCGCCGGTGGGTCGAGGAAAACCCGGACGTGGCACCGGAAACCTGGACACGCTATCTGGTGACGCCGTCCGAAGTGGAGTTCTGGCAGGCAAGCCACGACCGGCGGCACCGGCGGCTGCGCTACCGGAGCGAGAACGGGACCTGGCGCAAAGAACGCCTCTGGCCGTAAACGGTAACTGGGAACGACGATCGTCGGGTTGTCGTGGACGATTCACTTCGGCGACGGTGAACGGCACCTTGTCCCCTGCACTTCGGAGGCGAAATGTCCACACGCCGTCGCATTGGGGGCGCCTTGGCCGCCACAGGGCTCGCCCTGCTGGCCGTCACGACGCCCGTCGCGAACGCCCAGACCGGCGACCCGGCGAGAGGGCTGTATTCGGTGGAGGGCGCGAACGACTCCGCGAAGCGCACCGCCGTCGCCCGCACCGGTGTCGACATCGCGGGCTCGCGCGGTGGCGCGCTGACCGTCGTCGCCACGCCCGATCAGGCCGCGAGCCTGCGTGCGAACGGGTTCGGCCTGAAATCCCTCGGCGACTTCGACAGCATGCTCAAGCAGCGCAGCGGACGCGCGGGCACCTCGGCCGTCGCGGGTGACTTCCCGCCGGGCGACGAGGCGTACCACACCTACGCCGAAACGACCGCTGAGCTGCAGAAGGCCGCGAAGGACCACGGCGACATCGCGACGCTGTCCAGTGTCGGCAAGTCCTACGAGGGCCGCGAGCTCAACGTGCTGAAGATCAGCGACAACGCGGCGAAGGACGAGGACGAGCCCGAGGTCCTGTTCACCTGCAACCAGCACGCGCGCGAGCACCTCACCACCGAGATGTGCCTGCGGATCGTGAACCGGTTCACCAGCGGATACGCGACCGATCCGGCCATCAAGAAGATGGTCGACGAGCACGAGATCTACGTGATCCCGAACGTCAACCCGGACGGCTCCGAGTACGACATCACCGGCGGCGAGTACCAGGGCTGGCGCAAGACGCGGAAGCCCGTGCCGGGCAGCAGCGCGGTCGGCACCGACCCGAACCGCAACTGGGACTACAAGTGGAACTGCTGCGGCGGGTCGAGCAACAGCCCGTCCGCCGAGGACTACCACGGTCCGTCGGCGTTCTCCGAGTCCGAGACCAAGGCCGTCGCGGACTTCATGAACTCCCGGGTGGTCGGGGGCGCGCAGCAGATCAAGGCGCACATCGACTTCCACACCTTCTCCGAGCTGGTGCTCTGGCCGTACGGCTACACGAAGGCCGAGACCGACACGGGCCTGAACGAGGAGGAGGCGAAGCGCTTCGCCGACGTCGGCAAGCAGATGGCCGCCACCAACGGCTACACGCCGGAGCAGTCCAGCGATCTGTACGTCACCGACGGCGACATCAACGACTGGGCGTGGGGCAAGCACAAGATCCTCAGCTACACCTTCGAGATGTACCCGAAGGACGGCGGGATCGACGGCTTCTACCCGCCCGCTTCGGTGATCCCGGAGCAGACGGCCCGCAACGACAAGGCCGTCGACATCCTGATCAACGAGGCGAAAGCCTGATCACCCACTGAGATCGGCCACTCGCGACGCCCGGCTCTTCGGCGAATCCAAGCTGAAGCTCCGGGCGTCGCCCAGTTGGTCGCGGACGAACTCCAGCGTTTCCGCGACCGTCTCGCGCAGCGCGGCGTCTTCGTCCCCGAAGAACTTGTAGACGATCTTGTTCGTCTCGGTGTCGAACTCCCACAAGCCGGCGAAGCGGCCCCGGTCGACGATGAGGTGGCTCGGCGGATCCGCCTGGCCGCCCAGCGTCTCCCCCGCGCGGCCGCCCGGTACGGGTCGTTCGACGTCGGCGTCGTCGAGCAGCCGCGACATCTCGCGGTGCAGCAGGTGGATGCCGTCGACCCCGGCGAGCAGTGCGTACGACGGCTTCGACGGCACGGTGAAGCCGTCGTACTCGTCCGCGAGTTCCTTGGGCATCAGCAGATCGGTGCCGTCGAGCGGCACGAGGTCCAGCTGTTCCACGATCTTCTTGGCGTGCGCCGCGGTGAAACCGGAGAACCAGCGGAAATGCCTGAGTGACGCCGGAGCGGCCCACGAGAAGTACCGCCTGGCCAGTTCGACCCGCGCGGTGTCCATATCGGACAGTCCGCCGCGCGGGGACGGCGTCCAGCGGACATAGCCGTAGCGCTGCTGATCCAGCCGTCCGTTGACCGGGACCCGGCGGATGTCGCCGCGGGCTTGGAGCAGGCCGAGCGCGAGCGGCAACGTCGTGGTGGTGCCGCGTTTGCGGCCGGCCTCCCCGAGATTGCGCACCGCGGATCCGGCGGCGCCCTTGATCGCGGCGGGCGCGAGCGGTTCGGCGGACGCGTCGAGCAGGTCGGCGACGGTGACGCACAACTGCTCGATCTCGGCCTGCGTGACGCCGAGGTACTTCTCCGCGGCCATGAGCTCACCGGCGGGTGCCCCGGCTCCGACGGTCAGGCCGAGTTCGAAATCCGCCGACGGCAGGACGTAGGTGCAGCCGCGCGCCGAGGGCAGTTCGTGGATGGCGAGCCGGGCGACGTCCGCGTCGATCGTCTCGCGGTCGAGCCGGGCCCTGGCGAACAGCCCGAGATAGGGCGCCGAACCGCCGATCGAGCGCATCCAGCCGGTCCGCTCCAGCACCGCGGCCGCCGGTGACCCGTGCAGCGATCCATCGAGACCTTGACGATGTGCCCACCACGCGCGCAGCTTGTCGGTCGCCATGCCTTCCACGGTATGGGCACCCCATGGCTCTCCGCAGCCTGGCACGATCGTCAGGTGCGCAAGCGGTTCTCGGAAGGTTCCCCGATCGCGTCGACGGTGGTCACCGGCGACGATTTCGGCGAGCTCGAGCACACCTTCCAGGCGTTCCTCGCGCCGGACACGGTCAAGCTGCACACCCCCGCGCCGACCGGTTCGTTCGACATCTCCCAGCTCAGCGGCCTCCGTATCCCCGGCATCGACCCCGGCGGGCTCTCGGTCTACGAGCTGACGCTGGATTCCGACCTCGTGCTGCAGGGCGAGGAGACCCCTGAGGCGTACACCGTGGTCGTGACTCTCAACGGCCGGAGCCAGATCACGATCGACGGCGAGGTCGTCCCGGCGCGCCACGTCGTGACCGGTCCGGAGACGCGGTTCCAGAGCCGGTACGACCATCCCGACATCCTGCTGCTGCGCCTGGGCAAACAGCTGGTGGCGGACACGATGCGCGAACGGCTCGGCGAGGCGCCGACGTCGACCCTGCGCTTCGATCCGGCGGTCGTCGAAACGTCGGGCATGCACCAGTGGCTCACCCTGCTCCACACCTTCGGCGAGACCGCCGCGTCCGGTCTGTTCGACAAGTCGCCGCTGGCCGCCTCGCATTTCGAAAAGCTGCTGCTGCACGGCCTGCTCGACACCCAGCCGCATTCGATGTCCGGCGACCTCGCCGAAGAACGGCCGCGGCCGAAGTCGACGGTGGTGCGCCGCGCGATGACCTACTGCGAGGAGCACGCCGCCGAACCGGTGTCGATCGGCGAACTGGCGATGGCCGCGCGGATCAGCGTGCGCGCGCTGCAGCTGGCGTTCCGGGCTGAACTCGGGCTGACGCCGATGGAGTACCTGCGCCGCGTCCGGCTCGACCACGTGCACCAGGATCTGCTCGCGATCGCGCGCGGTCGAGCCGAAGGCACCGTCACCGACGTCGCGCTGCGCTGGGGCTTCACGCATCTCGGCCGGTTTTCCGGTCTTTACCGCGACACCTACGGCAAACTCCCTTCGGAAACGGCACGAATCACCGCCTGAAGGAGTCCGGATGCTGGTCGAGCTGGCCATCGGCGACGCGTACGGAGGCGCCTTCGAGCACGCGCCCGCGAGTTTCGTCGCCGAGCACAACACGCTGGCCGGTTACGCACGGCATCCCGGCCACCTCGGCGTCTTGCCCGGCCGCTACACCGACGACACGCAGATGACGATCGCGATCGCCGAACTGCTCGTATCCGGACGCCGGTGGACACCGCTGATCGTCGCCGAACAGTTCGTCCGGGCCTATCACCGCGATCCGCACGACGGCTACGCGCCGCGTTTCCATCAGCTGCTCAGCGAGGTCCAGGACGGCGAAGCTCTGCTTCGACGGCTCCAGCCGCAGAGCGACAAGAGCGGAGCGGCCATGCGCGCCGGGCCGATCGGGCTCCTGCCGACCGTCGACGACGTCCTCTATCACGCGAAACTCCAGGCCAGGATCACGCACGACACCCCGGCCGGGATCGCCGCGGCGCAGGCGGCGGCGCTCGCCGTCCACTACTGCCACCACGGGGTCGGCCCGCTTTCCGAGGTCGCGAGGTGGATCGACGGGATCCTTCCGGAGGATGTCGGGCACGAAGGCTGGGCGCGGCCGTGGTCGGGCAAGATCGGCCCGCGCGGCTGGATGAGCGTCCGTGCCGCGCTGACCGTGCTCGCCGGCGGCGGCGGTCTCGCCCGGATGCTCCACACCTGCGTCGCGTTCACCGGCGACGTCGACACCGCCGCGACCATCGCGCTGGCCGCCGCGTCCCGTTCCCCCGAGGTGGCGCAGGACCTGCCGCCGGTCCTCTGGCGAGATCTGGAGAACGGCGAGTTCGGCCGCGACTACCTGGCGGGACTCGACGAGCAGCTGCTGCGCATCTGACGTAGGCGAGATCCACGGAACGCGGACGTGTCCGCGGGCTCGTTTCGGCAGACTGGGCCGGTGAAGTGGCTGATGCGGAGTGGCGCGACCGCCGGTTGGCTCGCGGCGAGCGCCGCGCTCGTCGTCGGCACGGCGAATCTCGAACCCGAGCACGGAGAACGCGCGGTCGACGCGTTCGGATACACCGTCGTCGCGCTCGCCTGTGTCACGCTCGCCGGTGTCCGGCGATGGCCGACGGCGACAGCGGCGACGGAAGCGTTTGCCCTGCTGGTCTACCTGGGGTTCGGCTATCCGACGAGATCGTGCGCGGCAGTGGCCACTCGATCAACACCAGTCTCGCCGCCCAGAGTTTCTACCGGTGGACCTTCACCTGGTTCGCTCGAAAGTTAGGGTGACCTAACCTAGACTGGTCGCATGACTTCCTTGACGCCGGTTCGCGAGGCCGCCGACCATTTCGGGCTGGCGATCTCGACCCTGCACTACTGGGAGCGCCGCGGCCTGATCACCGCCTCCCGCCGCTCGGGGCAGCGGTATTACGACGACGACCAGCTGTATCGCATCGCGCTGATCAAGCATTGGCGGCGCATCGGCGGGCTCGGTCTGTCCAAGATCACCGAGCTGCTGGCCGAACAGCACCGCTGGCGCGAGGTGGTGGCGGGTCAGCTCGCCGAGATCGAACAGGAGCGTGCGCGGCTCGACACCGCGCACGACTACCTGGTCGAACTCCTCACCTGCCGCCGGGAGGGGAGGCTTGAGGACTGCCAGTGGTTCCGCGACCGGGTCGACCTGCCGGCGCACGCGGCGGCGAGCTGAGTCCCGGCATCGTCACCGCCGCGACCACGGCCGCGGCCGCCAGACAGACGGCGGAAGCGACGAACGCGGCGGTGTAGCCGTGCACCTGCGCCTCACCCGGCGGCCCGCCGTTCTGCCAGGCCGCGGTCACCGCCGCCGCGAGCGCGGTCAACGCGGCGAGGCCGATCGCGCCGCTGGTCTGCCGGACCGTGTTCAGCAGACCGGCGGCCAGGCCGTTCTGCCGCTCCGGCACCCCGCTGGTGGCGGCCACGGTGATCGGGGTGAAGGCCGCGGCGGTCCCGAATCCGAAGACCGTCCCGGGCAGCAGCACGGAAACGACGTACGAGGCGTGCGGGCCGGCCAGCACGGCGACCCCGGCGAGACCCACCGCTCCGATCGCGCAGTACAGCGCCGTCGCGCGCCGGGGCCCCAGCCGCACCGACAACCCGCCCGCCGTCCGCGCGCCGACGAACATCGCCACCCCCACCGGCAGGTACGCCAGCCCGGCCCGCAGCGGCGAATACCCGTGGACGTCTTGCAGGTACAGCGAAAGCAGGATCGGACTGGCGAGGAAACCCAGCCCCAGCAGGAAGATCACCAGGTTCCCGCTGAGTACCGAACGCAGCCGGAAGATCCCGAGCGCGACCAGCGGTTCCGCCGCCCACCGATGCTGGTGCAGCAGGAAGACGCCGAGCAGGACGAGCCCACCGAACAGCGGCAGCAGGACGGACCCGCTTCCCCAGCCGTCGGCCGAAGAACGCATCACCGCGTAGACCACGCCGACGAGTCCCGCCGTCGACAGCACCGCGCCGAGCACGTCCAGCCTGCCGCGCGGACGGCCCCGCTCTCTCGGCGGCAGCGCTGTCGCGGCGAGGACGGCCACCACCCCGATCGGGACGCTGACGAAGAACACCCAACGCCAACCCGCCCACTGGGTCAGCAGTCCGCCGATCACCGGTCCCGCCGCGGCGGCGACGGCGCCCATCGCACTCCAGGTGCCCAAGGCCCGCGCGCGGCGGACGGGTTCGGTGAACGTCGCGGTCAGCGAGGACAAGGTCACCGGCATCAGCAACGCGCCGCCGAATCCTTGCACCGTCCTGGCGACCAGCAGCGTTTCCGGCGAGCCCGCCAATCCGGCGGCGAGCCGCGCGACGGTGAACAGGCTCATCCCGAGCACGAACATCCGCCGGACCCCGAATTCGTCGCACAACCGGCCGCCCAGCAACAGAAAACCGGCGAAAGCGAGCGTGTACGCGTTCACCACCCAGGTCAGCGCGCCGGACGAGAAGCCGAGACCGAACCGGATCGAAGGCAGGGCGACGGAAACGATCGTCGCGTCGAGGATGACAACGAACGATCCCGAACAGGCCAGCGCGAGCACGGCGCCTTCACCGGGACGGCGCGTCATGCCGGCCTCCCGTTCGGCACCGGCGCGACGTCGCGATCCATCGGCACCGCGTACAGGGAGTCCACTGTGGACAGCCAGCGCAGGCGGCCCGACGCCCGCTTGTCGGACTCGTCGGCCGGGAGTTCCGCCTCGGCCAGCAGGAGATCGATGAGTTCCGGAGTCATCGGGCCGCCTGGAGCGCGTCACCGGCACGCAGCACGGTCGCCTCGTCGAAAAGCCGGCCAGCCAGTTGCAGCGACAGCGGCAAACCGTCACCTGTCTTTCCCATCGGCACGGCGAGGACCGGGTTCCCGACGCCGTTCCAGTACGGCGTCGTGATCTTCTCGAAGACTTCCGCGTTCTGTTGCCCGGCCTCGTCGGCGACGTCGTCGAGCAGCGGAGCGCCGATCGACGCGACGGGACTCGCGATCACGTCGACGTCGTCGAAGAGCCGCGCCAGTTCCTGCCGCACCACCTGCCGTACCCGTTGTGCCTGCACGTAATCCGCGCCGGACACCAACGCCCCCGCCGCGAAGATCCCCCGTGCCGAGACGCCGAAGTCCGGCCACCTCGTGATCAGCTCGGCTCGGTGGTGGGCAAGGGCTTCACAGCTCGCCGTGACCAGCACCGCGGTGGTGAGCTCTTTCCAGTACGGCAACGTGACCTCGATCAACGTCGCCCCCAGGCCCTCCGCGAGAGACAACGTCTCGTCGAAAACTCCGGCCAGCGCGGGATCGGCGTCTTCGGGGAAATGGTGCTCTCGGACGACCCCGACGCGCAGTCCCGTGAGGTCACCGGTGAACTCCGGCGCCACGAAAGGAACTTCGGCGATGACCTCCAGCAGTGCCGCGCAGTCACGGGCGGTGCGGGCCAGCGGTCCGATCCGGTCGAGGGTGTGGGCGAGCGGTACGCAACCCGCCCCCGATACCCGCCCGTACGTCGGCATCAACCCGGTGACACCGCAGAACGCGGCGGGCATCCGGATACTGCCGGCGGTGTCCGAGCCGAGCCCGGCGAAGAACATCCCGGCGGCGATCCCGCTCGCCGTCCCCGAACTGGACCCGCCCGCCCAACGCTCGGTGTCCCAAGGGTTCCGCGGGATCGGGAACGGTTTCGCGCGGTCCGGGACCCCGCAGCCGAACTCCATCGTCGAGGTCTTCCCGACGATGACCCCGCCCGCTTCCTTCACCCGCGTCGTCACCGCGGCGTCGATGCCCTGTCCCCAGTCGAGCACGGTGCTCTGCGCCGTCGTCGGCGCCTCCGCGACGGCGATGAGATCCTTGACGCCCAACGGGATTCCCTGCAACGGTCCGCGATCCACCCCGGCCGCGAACTCCCGGTCCGCCCGCCGCGCCGACGCGAGCGCGTGCTCGGGGAACCGGGTGATGTACACCCCGAGTTCGTCGGCGACGGCCAGCGCGCGTTCCGCCAATTCGACGCTGGTCACCTCGCCGCGACGCAACGCCTGCCCGGCTTCGAGCACCGAGCCCTCGTGTTCTCTCCGCACCACAACCCCTCCGGTCCCGGCGGCGCCGGAGTGACGCCGCCGGACCAGGGTGCGAGCTGAAGCGCGGTTGAGCGCAAGCCCGTACTACCAGGAAGGGTTGTATCGCAGGCCTTGCTCGTAGTACTGGTCGTCGGATTCCGCCGGTGCGGGCTGCTCGTCGAGGTCGGGCCCGGCCGGTTCTTCCGAACGGTCCTTGAGCACGACGTTCTCCGTGTCCGCCGGTGCCCGGCGCGACGCGGGCGGCACGGGGGAAGCCGTTTCACCGGTGTCCTGGTACGACGGCGTGAACCCGAGCCGCCAGCGGAGCCTGTCGGTGATGTACCCGGCGTTGCCGATCGGCGCCATCAGTTCCGCACTGCGTTTCGCGGATCCTTGCTGCGCTTCCTGGTAGGTCCGCATGACCGCGTCCGCGATCTCGGCGGGCGACATCCGCGCCGCGGAGTCACCGACTCTGAGCCGCGTCATCACGCCGTCGGTGTTGACCGAGACGGAGACGGCGCCGTCCGGCGAGGACGCGTCCACCGAAAGGGCGGCCAAGGCCTCGAGCATCGCCTGCCTGTCGGCGGGCGGTTTCTTGGGCTCCGGTTTGTCAGCCACGATCCTCCGTCAGTCGGTGGGCAGTGGTGACAGTTCCATCGGCGGCTGCTCGAACTTGCCGTCGTTCGAGATGTCGACGTTCTTGTCCCGGACCCGCTTTTCCGTCCCCTTGTCGGTCTTCTCCGTTTCGAAGTTGCTGGGGTCGAAGGTGTCGCCCGGGCTGACATCCGGCGGCTCGGGGATGGCCGGGAGGCCGTTGATCTCGGCATTGATCTTCGAGATCAGCGCCTCCGACGCCCGGTACATGCTTTCCCGGACGCTGTCCACGGAATCTTTGTAGCTGGTGTAGAGGGTTTCAGGGCTGTCCCCGAAGACCGCGGACTGCTCGCTGGCGTAGGTGGAGATCCCCGCCCCTGCCGTGGCCCCGGCGAACTGGATGGCGTTCGCGGTGGTGAAGAACGTCGCCGCGGTGAGACCGCCGGTCGCGGGGGCGGCCGCCACGAGCAAGACTCCGACAGCGGCGGCGAACCCCGCCGCCAGCGCCTTGAACAGAGCGGATTCGTCTTGGCGTTCCTGGTCGTCCCGGTACTTTTTCGCGGCGGCCAGGAGGGCCTCGGAAAGCTGGGTCAAGTCGTGTCGCGCGGACGCGATGGCGTCACGCGCGGCCACGATGTCGGCTTCCAGCACGGTGAGTTTGGTGCCCACCCTGGTGTAGGTGTTGACCAGCCCCTGGATGTAGCTCTTGGCGCTCTCCGCCCCTTCGCCGCGCCATTTGAGAAGCAGGACCAGCGAGCGGTCGAGCGACGTTTTCGTGTCCCCGAACGCGTTCCAGATACGTTCGTACGCCTCGATCATGACCTGCAGGCTGTTGTTCCCGACCAGTTCCGCCTCGGAGAACTCGAGGAAGAAGTCGCGGACCTCCTCTTTGCGCGGGCCACCGAGATCGAGTTCGAAGCCGGGGAACGGCGAGAAAAGGAGGTCCAGTGCCAAGAAGGCTTTTTCGGCCCCGACTTTGAGGTCCTCGGAGATTCCCTCGAGAAGTTCTTCGTTGCTGACGCTTTCGGAGGTGGTTTCCGCGTCCAGCGCGTTGAAGTATCCGTCCATGCCCGCCGCTACCCCTGTTCCCCGTACGCGGCGCGGTTCACTCGCTGCCGGTTCTCCTCGTTGACGGATTCGTACAGCTCGGCGACCCGCGCCAGCGCTTGGCTGGCGTCCTGCGTGCTGCTGTGCAGCTTCGCGAGCATCTTCTCGACGGCCGCGCGGTGTTCCTCGTAGGCCGCCGAAACCCCGCGCATGCCCAAGGACTTCCCGAAGGCGGTGTCCGGCGCGAACATGCCGGGGAGGAAGCCGCCCGTGATCGGGTCGGGGGCGGGCACGTCCTGTCCCTGCACCCCCGTGTGGACGGTGCTGACGATGTCAGCGGCTTTTCCCAGCTCTTTGCTCGACGCCCTGAGATCGTCGAGGTCTGTTTCGAAATCGACCATGTCGTCACCTCGCTATCCCGTGATTCCACCCCCATGTAAGCAGCGTTGACTTGGCTGAGAGCGCGACTTCGTGATCCGGGCCGGGTGACGAACGTCACCACGCGGGGCGGCTCTTCTACCGCTCGATTTCGGGACGCGACCGAGGCGGGCCGGCGGCAGGACACCGTATGCCTTCAGCAGGTTCGCGTGTTTGTCCTTCTCGTGGGACAGCACCATGACCCGGTAGCTCAGGGCCAGCTGCAACACGATGCCGATGATCAAAAAATGACCAGAGCCGACCCGGACAGGTAATCGTCATCAGTGGCCGCCCACAGGGCGATCAGGAACACGCATATCTGGGCAGGACCCGTGTGAGCGCTTTCCCAGTATTCGAGCTTGCGCTGAAAGTACTCCGCGGCGCGCCGATGTTCGACCTCTGCCTGCTCAGGCAGCGGGTACTCGTACGGGGTAAGGCGGACCGGATGGATCCGGGAACTCCTCCACGAGAGGAGATTACGCGCGGAAGGATCGGTTGAGTGCCGGTTCCGGGAAATGACAACGGCTTGGCCTGAGGAAATCCTCGGGCCAAGCCGTTGTCGTGCGTGGAGCTGAGGGGAATCGAACCCCTGACCCCCGCCTTGCAAAGGCGGTGCTCTACCAATTGAGCTACAGCCCCGGATCGCAGGCGATCATGATAACCGCCCGCGCCGAATCAGTTGTTGCGGGACGCGTCCGCGGCCTTGGTCGGGGCGCTTCCGTTCGTGGAAACGGCGCCGAGCGGGCGCTCGGTCGGCGCGGTGGCCTCACGCCAGAGGTCGGCCTCGGCCTTGGCGGCCTTGTTGCGCTTGATCACGAACAGCACGCCGCCCGCGATGACCGCGAGTGCCAACAGCTTCTTCATCAGAAGCCCCCTCTTCCTGCCGAGTTGCTCCGCTTACCCACCGATGCTACTGCACCCGGCTCCGCAACCCCTCGGCCCCCACGTTCCACGTGGAACCAAGAACCCTGCCGGGAAGAGAAAACCGACAGGGCCACAGCCACAACGCTTTCGAGCCGCCGTCTCTTCCCACCCGCCACTACAACGGCTACGTGCCCCAACGCCGGGGGGTCCAGGGGGGCGGAGCCCCTCCTGGCGGGGGTCTGGGGGTTCGACCCCCAGAAACGAAAACCGCCCGATCGAGGTTTGCGTTGTCCGCAAACACGACCGGGCGAATCGGGTGGGCCCACCAGGACTTGAACCTGGGACCTCTTCGTTATCAGCGAAGCGCTCTAACCGCCTGAGCTATGGGCCCGAACGAGGAGAAGATTACAGGACGCCTCGCGGCGTCCTGCAACCGGGTCACTCTCGTTCGGAAAGGGTCACTTCGAGGCCTCCGGCGAGGTCGGCGGAGACGTTGTAGATGAACGCGCTGACGGTGGCGAGGGCCGAGATCAGCACGATGTTGATGGCGCCGAGGATGGCCGCGATCCCGAAGACGCGGCCGGCGCTGATCAGCGGGTCGGCCGGTGCGTCGGCTCCTTCTCCGCCGACGAGCGAGGAGTAGGTCCCGTTGAGTTTGTCCCAGACGCCCATGCCGTCGAGGACGGTGTAGAGGACGCCGACGGCGACGAGCCACACGAAGAACAGTGCGACGCCGAGGACGAGGGACAGTTTCAGCACCGACCAGGGGTCGAAGCGTTTGATCTGCAGGCTGGCGCGACGCGGTCCGCGGCCGGGGCGCCGGAGCGCCGTGGGGGTGGCACGGGTGCGGGAGGCGGACGGGATGGCGGAGGGGGCGGGTTCGCCCTCTCCGCTGTCGCCGAACAGCCTTCTCGCGGCGGTGCCGCTTACCCCGTGATAGTCGGTCACGGTTGTCGCGTCCTGCTTCGGTTCCGAGTGGGCCACGTCTTCGGTGGCGACCGAAGACACCGAGACCGTCTGCTCACTGGAGCCTTCGGGTTCCCCGGCACCGCTGTCACGCTGCCAAGGCGGGCTCGACGATCCCGCCTGCGCGCCGCCTGCTTCGGGCTTCTCGGATGGTGTCACGAGGTGTCAGTCCTTACCCAGTACGTGGGGCGTCGTCTACTGCTCCGACGCCGGGGTGTCTTCTCCTTCAGTACTACCTGCAGTGGCGACGTCTGAGGGCTCGTCCGCGTTGCGTGCGACCGCGAGAAGAGTGGTTCCTTCGTCGAGATTCATCAGCCGCACTCCCTTCGTCTGCCTGCCTGCCTTGCGCACCTGTCCGGCCGAAGTGCGGATCACCCCGCCGCTGGAGGTGATCGCGTAGAGCTCGTCTTCGGCGTCGACGATGACCGCGCCCACCAGCCTGCCACGTTTCTGGTCGTACTGAATGGTGAGCACACCCTTGCCGCCGCGGCCTTGGACCGGGTAGTCGTCAGTGGGGGTGCGCTTGGCGTAGCCGCCGCCGGTGGCGACGAGGAGGAACTTGTCCGGCTGGACGACGTTGATGCCGAGCAGTTCGTCGCCGTCGTTGAACCGCATGCCGAGGACACCGGACGTCGCGCGGCCCATGGGGCGCAGTGCTTCGTCGGTGGCGTGGAAGCGGATCGACTGGCCTTCCGCGGACACGAGGAGCAGGTCGTCCTCGGCGGCCGCGAGGACCGCACCGACGAGTTCGTCGCCTTCGCGCAGGTTGACGGCGATGAGGCCGCCGGCGCGGTTGGAGTCGAAGTCGGTGAGCTTGGTCTTCTTCACCAGGCCGCGGCGGGTCGCGAGCACGAGGTACGGGGCGACCTCGTAGTTCGGGATCTCGATGACCTGGGCGATCTTCTCGTCGGGCTGGAACGCGAGCAGGTTCGCGACGTGCTGGCCGCGCGCGTTGCGGTTGGCCTCGGGCAGGTCGTAGGCCTTGGCGCGGTAGACGCGGCCCTTGTTCGTGAAGAACAGGATCCAGTCGTGCGTCGAGCAGACGAAGAAGTGCTGGACGATGTCGTCCTGTTTGAGGGTCGCGCCCTGGACTCCCTTGCCGCCGCGTTTCTGCGAGCGGTACAGGTCGGTTTTCGTCCGCTTGGCGTACCCCGTGCGGGTGATGGTGACGACGACGTCCTCGACCGCGATAAGGTCTTCGACGGAGACTTCGCCGTCGAACGGGATGATCTTGGTGCGCCGGTCGTCGCCGTACTTGTCGACGATCTCCTGGAGCTCCTCGGCGATGATCGTGCGCTGCCGCTCGGGCTTCTCGAGGATGTCCTTGAGGTCGGCGATCTCGAGTTCGATCTCGGCGAGGGTGTCGATGATCCGCTGCCGCTCCAGTGCCGCGAGGCGGCGGAGCTGCATGTCGAGGATCGCGGTCGCCTGGATCTCGTCGACGTCGAGCAGGCTCATCAGGGCGGGCCGGGCCTCTTCGGCCGAGGGCGACCGCCGGATCAGGGCGATGACCTCGTCGAGCATGTCCAGCGCCTTGACCAGACCGCGCAGGATGTGGGCGCGTTCCTCGGCCTTCCGCAGCCGGTACCGGGTCCGGCGGACGATGACCTCGATCTGGTGCTTCACGTAGTGCCGGATCATCTGGTCCAGGCGCAGCGTGCGGGGCACGCCGTCGACCAGGGCCAGCATGTTGACACCGAAGTTCTGCTGCAGCTGGGTGTGCTTGAACAGGTTGTTCAGCACGACCTTCGCGACGGCGTCGCGTTTGATCGTGACGACGATCCGCATGCCGCTGCGGCTGTTGGACTCGTCGGCGATGTCGGAGATGCCGGTGAGCTTGCCGTCGCGGACGAGGTTCGCGATGTTCTCGACCAGGTTGTCCGGGTTGACCTGGAACGGCAGTTCGGACACGACCAGGATGGTCCGGCCCTTGGCGTCCTCTTCGACCTCGACGACCGCGCGCATGCGCACGGAACCGCGGCCGGTGCGGTACGCGTCCTCGATGCCGGAGGTGCCGAGGATCATCGCCTTGGTCGGGAAGTCCGGGCCCTTGATCCGGACGAGCAGCGCGGCGAGCAGCTCGTCGTCGGTCGCGTCGTAGTTCTCCAGCGCCCATTTGACGCCGTCGGCGACCTCGCGCAGGTTGTGCGGCGGGATGTTGGTCGCCATCCCGACCGCGATCCCGGAACCACCGTTGACCAGCAGGTTCGGGAAGCGCGACGGCAGGACGTCGGGCTCCTGGGTGCGGCCGTCGTAGTTGTCGGAGAAGTCGACGGTGTCTTCTTCGATGTCCTGCAGCATGTGCATCGCGAGATGCGCGAGCCGGGACTCGGTGTACCGCATGGCGGCGGCGGGGTCGTTGCCCGGCGAGCCGAAGTTGCCCTGCCCGTCGATCAGCGGGTACCGCAGCGACCACGGCTGGGCGAGCCGCACCAGCGCGTCGTAGATCGCGGAGTCGCCGTGCGGGTGGTAGTTGCCCATCACGTCGCCGACGACGCGGGAGCACTTGTTGTACCCGCGCTCGGGGCGGAAGCCGGAGTCGAACATCGAGTACAGCACGCGGCGGTGCACCGGCTTGAGGCCGTCCCGCACGTCTGGCAGCGCCCGCGACACGATGACGCTCATCGCGTAGTCGATGTAGGAGCGCTGCATCTCCTGCTGGATGTCGACCGGTTCGATCCGGTCGTGGTCCGGAGCCGGCGGCAAGGTTTCCGTCATGAGGTCCTTCTCGTGGGAGCAGTCCTAAGGGGACAAAAGAGCGGGACGTCGCTAGACGTCGAGGAAGCGAACGTCCTTGGCGTTGCGCGTGATGAAGGAGCGGCGCGCCTCGACGTCCTCGCCCATCAGGACGGAGAACAGGTCGTCGGCCTGCGCGGCGTCGTCCAGGGTGACCTGGCCGAGCAGCCGGTTCGCCGGGTCCATCGTGGTCTCCCACAGCTCTTCGGCGTTCATCTCGCCGAGACCCTTGTAGCGCTGGATCGCGTCGTCCTTGGGCAGCTTCCGGCCCGCCTCGACACCCGCCTGGATGACGGCGTCGCGCTCGCGGTCGGAGTACGCGTACTCCGGCTCCTGGCGCGGCCACTTGATCTTGTACAGCGGCGGCCGCGAGAGGAACACGTGGCCGTGCTCGATGAGCGGGGTCATGAAGCGGAACAGCAGGGTGAGCAGCAGCGTGGTGATGTGCTGGCCGTCGACGTCGGCGTCGGCCATCAGCACGATCTTGTGGTAGCGCAGCTTCTCGAGGTCGAACTCGTCGTGGATGCCGGTGCCGAGCGCGGTGATCAACGACTGGACCTCGGTGTTCTTGAGGACGCGGTCGATACGGGCCTTCTCGACGTTGATGATCTTGCCCCGGATCGGCAGGATCGCCTGGTACATCGAGTCGCGGCCTTCCTTGGCCGAACCGCCGGCCGAGTCACCCTCGACGATGTAGAGCTCGCATTCCGACGGGTTGGTCGAGCGGCAGTCCTTGAGCTTGCCGGGCAGCCCGCCGATCTCCAGCGCGCCCTTGCGGCGGACCAGGTCGCGCGCCTTGCGGGCGGCCATCCGCGCGTGGGCCGAGGAGATCGACTTGTTGATGATCGTCTTCGACTCGGTGGGATTGCGCTCGAACCAGTCGGCCAGCCACTCGTTCGACGTCTGCTGCACGAACGTCTTGGCCTCGCTGTTGCCCAGCTTGGTCTTGGTCTGGCCCTCGAACTGCGGCTCGGACAGCTTGATCGAGACGATCGCGGCGAGACCCTCGCGCACGTCGTCACCGGTCAGGTTGGCGTCCTTCTCCTTGAGCAGCTTCTTCTCGCGCGCGTACGCGTTGACGACGCGGGTGAGCGCGGCGCGGAAGCCCTCTTCGTGCGTGCCGCCCTCGTGCGTGTTGATCGTGTTGGCGAAGGTGTACACCGACGGCGTGAAACCGTTGTTCCACTGCATGGCGACCTCGACCTCGAGGCCGGTGCCCTTGGCCTCGAAGGAGATCACGTTGGGGTGGATCGGGTCCTTGCTGCCGTTGATGTGTTTGACGAAGTCTTCGAGACCGCCGGGGTAGCAGTAGGTCTTTTCCTTGACCCGCGCCGCCTGGCCGGAAGCGTCCTCTTCGGTCTCTTCGTCGGCGACGCGCTCGTCGCGCAGCGAAAGGGTCAGGCCCTTGTTGAGGAAGGCCATCTCCTGGAGACGACGGGAAATCGTCTCGAAGTTGTACGTCGTGGTCTCGAAGATGCCGCCGTCGGCCCAGAAGGTGATCGTGGTGCCGGTGCCGTCGGCCGCGCCGAGGTCCTGCAGCTCGCCGGGGATCTGGTCGGTGTACTCCTGGCGCCAGCTGCGGCCGCCGTATTTGACCTCGGCCAGCAGTTTCGTCGACAGCGCGTTCACCACGGAGACACCGACGCCGTGCAGACCACCGGAGACCGCGTAGGAGTCGCTGTCGAACTTGCCGCCCGCGTGGAGCACGGTGAGCACGACCTCCAGGGTCGGCTTCTGCTCCTTGGGGTGGATGTCGACCGGGATGCCGCGGCCGTCGTCGACGACGCGCACCCCGCCGTCGGCCAGCAGGGTAACCTCGACCTTGGTGGCGTAACCGGCCATCGCCTCGTCGACGGAGTTGTCGACCACCTCTTGGACGAGGTGGTGGAGGCCGCGTTCACCGGTGGAACCGATGTACATACCGGGACGCTTGCGGACGGCTTCGAGACCTTCGAGCACCGTGATCGACGACGCGTTGTACTCGCTCTTGTTCTCGGTCACAGGCGTTGATTCTCCTCGTCTACCCCGAGCGGAAGCTCGCTCGTCTCCAGTGTACTTGGCCGCGTCCGCTGACATGCGGCAAGGACACCCCTGATTTGCTCACAGGCGCGCTAATTCGTTCGAAGAAGAGTCTTGACGTTCGCGAAGCACTCTGAGCGGCTTCTCGGGGCTTTGGCGGCACGGTCTTCGAAGCACAGACGCGGCGAAGCGCAAGTCGGGTCAGCCGTACGTGTCACGCGGACCACGTCCTGGGACGTGCCGCGGCCCTTTCCGCCAGCTCGGGGCCGTCGGCCCCTGGATCCGCATCTTCTTCACCACGCCGTGCCCGACGCCTTTCGCGATCTTCGCCAGCAGCTGGCTCTGAAGCAGGCGAAGCTGCGTCGCCCACGCCGTCGAGCTCGCGCGCACTGTCAGCTCGCCGTCCTTCAAGGCGACGGGCTGCGCGTGCTCGGCGACCTCGTCACCCACGAGCCTGGCCCAGTGCCCGAAGACCTGACCGTTGGCCAGCCGCGTGTTCCAGCCGCGGTCCACCGCGATCCGGGAGGCGAGCCTGCCGAGCGGCTGCGGGTCACGGATGTCGGCGCCCGGCCCTGACCAGCGACGACGTCGCGAGCTCTGGCCGTTCGCCCCGGACCCTCCACCGGTGATACGGCCGCGACGGACGCCCGGTTCAACTCCGCGGGCCTTCGCTTTGGCTTTCGCGGCGTCCAGAGCGGCACGCGCGAGGTCACGACCGGTAGTCGGCTCATTGCCTTCAGTACCGGTTGGGCCGTTCGATACCGGAGCGCGTTCACTCTGCGTGTCGAACAGGGCTCCCTCACTCGGGTTACCGCCCGAGCGGGGGGTGTCAAGCCGCTTATCAGGCCCCTTGGTCACGCGGGGCGATAACGCGTTCACGGTGTTATCCACACTGTCCACAGGTTTGTCCCCAGATCGGTGGGCAACTGCTGTGGCGCCGATCACCCGGGGTGTCCGCCGCGCGGATCACCCTCGGTTGATCTCACCATCCGCCACGAGGAATCGAGCCCCGGCCAGTTCGGCGGGTACGTCCTCGTCCACGGCGGCGGTCACCAGTACCTGCTCGGCACCGGCCGCCACCTCCGCCAGCCGGGCCCGGCGACGCCGGTCCAGCTCGGCGAACACATCATCCAGCAGAAGCACCGGTTCCCCGGCCTCGCCACGCAGGAGCTCGTAGCTTCCCAGACGCAATGCGAGGGCGAACGACCAGGACTCCCCATGGCTCGCGTAGCCCTTCGCCGGCGCTTCGCCGAGGATGAGGTCGAGCTCGTCCCGGTGCGGGCCGACCATGCTCACCCCGCGCTCCAGCTCCAGGTTCCGGGACCGTTTCAGCGCCTCGACCAGCACTTCCTTGAGCACGGCCTGATCGGCGCGAGGGCCGTCCGGGGTGCCGTAGCCCTCTGGCATCGCTTCGCCCAGGCTCGACTTGTACGCGATCTTCGCCGGTCTCGAATCGGGCGCGACCCCCATGTACGCGGAGGCCGCGTACGGCGCGAGGTCCGCGATGAGGTTGAGCCGGGCGGCCAGCAACGCGGCACCGGCCACCGACAGGTGGTCGTCCCAGACGTCGAGCGTCGACAACGCGTACGGGTCTTCGCGTCCCGTCCGCCGCTTGCCCGCCGTCTTGAGGAGCGCGTTCCGCTGCTTCAGCACCTTCTCGTAGTCGGCGCGGACCCCGGCGTACCGGGGCGCGCGCAGCACAAGGAGTTCGTCCATGAACCGGCGGCGCTCCCCGGGATCCCCGCGCACGAGTGCCAGGTCCTCCGGGGAGAACAGCACCGTGCGCAGGATCCCGAGCACGTCACGCGGCTTGCCGACCGCGCCGCGGTTGACCCGCGCGCGGTTCGCCTTGCCAGGGGTGATCTCCAGCTCGACCGTCAGCTCGCGGTCTTCGTTGACCACCGCGACCCTGATCAGCGCGCGTTCGCAGCCGTGCCGCACCAACGGCGCGTCGGTCGCGACGCGATGCGAACCCAGGGTCGCGATGTAGCCGATCGCCTCGAGGAGGTTCGTCTTGCCGCGGCCGTTCTGTCCGACGAGGACGGTCGGGCCGGGTTCGAGCGCGAGATCGGCTTGTGGCCAGGACCGGAAGTCGGTGACCTGGAGATGTCTCAAGTACAACCCGTTTGCCTAGCTGCCGGCCTTCTTGACCGAATGGCCGCCGAACTGGTTGCGCAGCGCGGCGACGGCCCGCATCGCGGCGGAATCCTCCTGGCGCGAAGCGAACCGGGCGAACAGCGCGGCCGAGATGACCGGGGCCGGGACCGCGTTGTTGATCGCCTCTTCGAGGGTCCACCGGCCTTCACCGGAATCCTCGACGTAGCCTTCGAGGTCGTCCAGCTCCGGGTCCTCGTCGAGCGCGCGGACGAGCAGGTCGAGCAGCCACGAGCGGACGACCGTCCCGCGCTGCCAGCCCTTGATCACCGCGGGCACGTTCTCGACGACCTTCGCGGCTTCGAGCAGCTCGAAGCCTTCGGCGAAGGCCTGCATCATGCCGTACTCGATGCCGTTGTGGATCATCTTCGCGTAGTGACCGGAGCCCACGGCGCCGGCGTGCGAGAAGCCCTCTTCGCGCGGTCCCTCGGGGCGGAGCGCGTCGAAGATCGGCATGGCCTTCTCGACGTCCGAAGCGGCGCCGCCGACCATCAGGCCGTAGCCGTTGTCCTTGCCCCACACGCCACCGGAAACCCCGCAGTCGAGGTAACCGATCTTCTTCGCGGCGAGGAGGTCGCCGTTGATCTTGTCGTCGGTGTACTTCGAGTTGCCGCCGTCGATCACGAGGTCGCCCTCGGACAGCAGGTTGCCGAGCTCCGCGACGGTCTGCCGGGTGGGCTCACCGGCGGGCACCATGATCCAGACGATCCGGGGACCGTCCAGTTTGGACACCATGTCCTCGAGTGACGTGGAGTCGGTGAGGTCGGGGTTGCGGTCGTAACCGATGACCTCGTGACCGGCCGCACGCAGCCGCTCACGCATGTTGAACCCCATTTTGCCGAGGCCGATGAGTCCCAGCTGAGCCATGAAGATCCCCTTTGGTGCGAAAGAAAACTAAAGACCGGTCAGCCCGGGAGGCGAACCGGCATCAGCAGGTACAGGTAGCCGGGGACGACGTTGCCCTCTTCGTCGGCCGGCTTGATCAGCGCCGGCCGGTTCGGAGTGGTGAACGTCAGTTCCGCGCGGTTCGCGTTCAGCGCGCCGAGCCCGTCGACGAGGTACCCCGGGTTGAACGCGATGGTCACCGGCTCACCCTCGTAGTCGACCTGAAGCTCTTCTTCGGCCGAACCCTCGTCGTCGCCACCGGCGGAAAGCCGCAGCGAACCGTCCTTGAACTCCAGCCGCACCTGGGTGCCACGCTCGGCGACGAGCGAAACACGCTTGATCGACTCGGCGAGCGCGGAGACCTCGATGACCGCGCGCGACGTGTGCTGCGCGGGCAGCAGCTGCCGGTACGGCGGGAACTCCGCGTCGAGGAGACGGGTCGTGGTGTAGCGGCCGGAACCGGAGAGACCGAGGAGGCCCTCACCGCTGGCGAGCGCGAGGCGGATCTTGGCACCGCTGGCGCCGAGCGTCTTCGCGGCTTCGGCGAGCGTGCGCGCCGGGACGAGCACGGCGGCGTCGGACAGGCCCTCGGCCGGCTCCCAGGTGAACTCGCGCATCGCGAGCCGGAAGCGGTCGGTGGCGACCAGGGTCAGCGAGGAGCCGGAGATCTCCAGCCGCATGCCGGTCAGCATCGGGAGGGTGTCGTCCTTGCCCGCGGCGACGACGACCTGGGTGACGGCCTGGCCGAAGGCGTCGCCGGTGAGTTCACCGGCGAAGGCGGGCTGGGACGGGAGCTGCGGGTAGTCCTCGACCGGCATGGTCGGCAGGGAGAAGCGCGCGGAGCCGCAGGTGATGGTCGCGCGGGCGCCGTCGACGGAGATCTCCACCGGCTGCGCGGGCAGTGACTTGGTGATGTCGGCCAGCAGACGACCGGAGACCAGGAGGCGGCCGCCGTCGGCGATGGTGGCCGGGACGCCGACCGTGGCGGAGACCTCGTAGTCGAATCCGGAGACGGTGAGTGCGTCACTCGTCCCGTCGGATCCCGCATCGAGCAGGACACCGCCCAGAACCGGGACGGGGGGCCGCGACGGGAGGCTTCTCGCCACCCACGCGACGGCGTCGGCCAGCCCGTCACGCTCGACGCGGATCTTCATGCGCGCTTCCTTTCGACAGCCGAGCCCCTGACGGCTCGAAAGCTCAACGGGTCACCTCGGCCGGAGAGCGCGATGGCCAGGTGCCTCGCAGGTGTGTCCGGTCCGTGCGAGGACGCGAACGCACGTCGACACGCAGACCAGGTGCAGGGACCCACGTTAGGCCGTCCCCGGGGTCCGCGTCACCTCGGCCTCCCCTTGCTTTTGTCGACAAGACGACACGAGTCTCCGGCTGTCCCCAACTTCGTCCTTCGCCTGTTTTTGTTTTGTTCTCTTCTAGAGAAGAAGAAAAGACAGCAGTAGTAATAGGTGTTGTGGATTGTGTGGACAAGGCTCGTTCGCGCAGGTCCGGGCGCGTCCGACCCTGTGGACTCCGGGTGTGTACGGACGGTGGACAGCTCGGGCGTCCCGTGGATGGTTTCGAGCCACGCTCGATTTGTCCACAGTCATCCACAGTTGTCCCCACGGTTATCCCCAGCTGTGCGCCGATTTATACCCAGGGGCTGTGGGCCCGGTTCGTGACCGGAATCGCTCGGGAGAGTGATCCGAGCGGCTTGCGTCACCCTTGTGCACAAGATGTGGGCAACCTGGGGACAGCGTGTGGATCATGGTGTGGAAATGCTGTGGACTGCCTGTGAGTGCGATGTGGACGAAAATCCGATCGCCGCTGGCCCGGAGCCTGCCGGAGTTGTGCACAAGATACCCACAGCATGTGGATTCCCTTTGTACACAAGGGAAATCGCGAAGCTCTCTCACACGCGCTTCGGCTCCTTCGCGCCCTTCGCCCCTTCTCCTCAAGTACCCACCCTTCGCCGCTCTACACCCCCTTCAGACCTATGTAGACGGCTCGACGGCAGGAAGAAGGCATGAAGAAGGGGCTCCCACCTGGACAGTGAGAGCCCCTGAAACCCTTGTGTGCTAACGAATCGATGCTCAGATGACCCAACGGTCTCCCGGAAGCGCGCCAGCGCGACGGGAGACTTCACCGTCGAGCGCCCTCTTTCGGGCCGAAGGCCCAAGGAAACGTGATGAAGGGGCGCCCTCCGCTCTCAACCTGAGTTGGAAGCGGAACGACGCCCCTTCGGCACGTTTCCTTCAGCGCTCGACAGATATCACTGCCTGGCGCGTTGCTTGATCCTCGAAGTGAGCTCCTGGACCTGGTCGTAGATGCGCCGTCGTTCGGCCATCTCCTTGCGGATCTTCTTGTCCGCGTGCATGACGGTCGTGTGGTCGCGGCCGCCGAAGGTCTGTCCGATCTTCGGCAGCGACATGTCGGTCAGTTCGCGGCAGAGGTACATCGCGATCTGACGAGCTGTCGCGAGCGCCTTCGTCTTCCCGGGCCCGCAGAGGTCGTCGAGGGTCACGTCGAAGAACTCGGACGTGACGCCCATGATGGTCGGCGCGGTGATCTCCGGCGCGTGCGAGTCCGGGATGAGGTCCCGGAGCACGATCTCGGCGAGTGCGACGTCGACCGGTTGCTGGTTCAGCGACGCGAAGGCGGTGACGCGGATGAGCGCGCCTTCGAGCTCCCGGATGTTCGCCTCGACGCGCGATGCGATGAACTCCAGCACCTCGCCTGGAACCGCGAGCCGGTCTTGCGCGGCCTTCTTGCGGAGGATCGCGATCCGGGTTTCGAGTTCGGGTGGCTGGATGTCGGTGATGAGGCCCCACTCGAACCGCGTGCGCAGCCGGTCTTCCAGCGTTTCGAGGCGCTTGGGCGGGCGGTCGGAGGAGACGACGATCTGCTTGTTCGCGTTGTGAAGGGTGTTGAAGGTGTGGAAGAACTCTTCCTGCGTACCTTCTTTGCCTTCCAGGAACTGGATGTCGTCGACGAGCAGGATGTCGATGTCGCGGTAGCGGCGCTGGAAGGCGACCTTGCGGTCGTCGCGCAGCGAGTTGATGAAGTCGTTGGTGAACTCTTCGGTCGACACGTACCGCACACGCATGCCGGGGAACAGCCGCTGGGCGTAGTGCCCGACGGCGTGCAGCAGGTGGGTCTTCCCGAGTCCGGACTCTCCCCAGATGAACAACGGGTTGTACGCGCGTGCCGGTGCTTCGGCGACGGCGACCGCGGCCGCGTGCGCGAAGCGGTTCGACGCACCGATGACGAAGGTGTCGAACGTGTACTTCTCGTTGAGCTTCGTCTTCGACGTCTGCGGCTGGGCCGGCGCGGTGTAGGGCTGGCCCGCGATCGGCTGGCCGGAGAACGTCGGCCAGATCTCGGTCACGGCGGCGAGGGCCTCGCCCTCTTCGTCGACTTCTTCATCGCTGTCGTCGCCGTCGTTCAGGCTGTTGTCCACCGGCTGCTGCCGCGGCGGCCTCGGCTTCGGAGGCTCGGGCCGGGGCCTGGTCGGGGACAGCATGCCGTCACCGTCGGGCAGCGGAGGACTCCCCGGCATCGGGCCGGAACCGTTTTCCACCCGACCGGGTGAAGGGTCATAGCGAGGGCCGGGCGCGGGGGGCGGCATCGAGGTGTGCGTCTCGGTGCTGTCGACCTTCACCGCGAGGGAGACCGCGCGGCCGAGCCGGCGCGAGAGGGCTTCGGTGATCGCGCCGCGGAGGGCGCGTTCGATCGCTTCCTTGGCGAAGTCGCTGGGGGCGGCGAGGAGCGCGGTGCCGTCGAGCAGGCCGATCGGCCGGGTCACCCGCATCCAGGCGCGCTGCTGCGGGGAGAGGGTGCCATCGGACAGCTCGCGCACGACCTGTTCCCAGATGACGCCAAGATTGTGCTGGTGATCGGACACCTGCCTGACTCCCCTCCCCTCATTCGGTGCGTGCGTGAGATCACTCAGCGGCCCGAAACGCCGGGTCGAGCGTCATCATGGCCCGATCGGCTCATGCGCACAGCAAATATCCACATAGTTGTCCACAGCTGTGCACTAATGTACGGCGACCCGCGGTGAGCCCACCTGCGGGATCGACGTATGCCGACGGGACGCCTCCACATCCCCAAGGACACCCGGGCGCCTGCACCGTTCCACCTCGGCGAAAACCCGGGAGGGGCACGCTAACAAGCCCCGCTCGTTGCCACAAGGCATCCTCGCGCGCAAGCATTTCACGGTGTATGGCGTGTTGCCATTCGATGCCCGCGCGTCGTCGGTGATCACTCTCCCGGTACGGTCGCGGTCCGTGGTCGAGGGGGTGCCTGACGGGCCCTCGCGGTGGGTGCGTACCCTCGTAAGGTCTCCCGTATACAGCGGGGGCGTTTCGCGTGCCCACGTTGTCGTCGCTCGACGTGACGAGGCCACACGTTGGTAGGAGACACCAGAGACTGCCGTGCGTCAGCACGACACGCCAGGAACGGGTCGAACCGTTCCCGGCGGCCGAGAAACAGGAGAAGTTAGTCGTGAGCAAGGGTAAGCGCACCTTCCAGCCGAACAACCGCCGCCGCGCCCGGGTCCACGGATTCCGGCTGCGCATGCGGACCCGCGCCGGCCGGGCCATCCTGGCGGCTCGCCGTCGCAAGGGCCGCGGCGCGCTGTCCGCCTGATCCGGCCGCCGTCGAGGGACGTCGTGCTGCCGGCCGCCGCGAGGTTGCGGCGCAGTGAGGATTTCCGTGCCGTGATGCGGCGTGGGGCCAAGGCAGGCAGGCGCCGCCTCGTCGTCCATGCGTTGACCACGGACCCGCCCGATGCCGCCGAAGCGGCGCGGGCGGGTTTTGTGGTGAGCAAGGCCGTCGGCAATTCGGTGGTGCGCCACCGGGTGAGCCGCCGATTGAGGCATCTCGTTTCCGACCGGATCGGAACACTGCCGCCGGGGAGCTCGTTGGTGATACGGGCACTACCCCCGGCCGCGGACGCGTCCAGCGCGGAACTCGGCTCGGATCTCGACGCGTCGTTGCGGCGCCTCGGGCTGTCCGGGCACTCCGCCGTCGCCGGGAAGTCCCGCCAGACGCGACCCCCCGACAACGGATCAGCGGTGTAACGGCATGCGAGCCACCGAGAACGAGACCACCGAAGACGCCCGGCCCGGCCCGGTGGCATGGGTGTTGCTCCTGCCCATCAAGCTGTACCGCAAGGCGATCTCCCCCTTCCTTCCTCCGGCGTGCCGGTTCTACCCGAGCTGTAGCGCGTACGCCGTCGAGGCACTGACCCGGCACGGCGCCGGCCGCGGCACCTATCTCGCGGTCCGGCGCTTGCTGCGCTGTGGCCCGTGGACCATGCCCGGCCGCGATCCGGTACCCGAGACGTTCTCGTGGCGCCACCGCCGACCTGAAACACCGATCGAGGAGTAGCTCAGTGCTCGACTTCATCTACTACCCCGTGTCCTTCATCTTGTGGTGTTGGCACAAGGTCTTCGGGTTCGTTCTCGGCGAGTCGAACGCGATCTCCTGGATCCTCGCGATCATCTTCTTGACGTTCACGGTCCGCGGCATCATGTTCAAGCCGTTCGTGAACCAGGTCCGGTCGATGAAGAAGATGCAGGACTTCGCGCCGGAAATGAAGAAGATCCAGAAGAAGTACGCGAACGACCGGCAGCGCCAGGCGATGGAGATGCAGAAGCTCCAGAAGGAGCACGGCGTCAACCCGCTGGGCAGCTGCCTGCCGATGCTGCTCCAGATCCCGGTCTTCATCGGTCTGAACCACGTCCTGCGGATGTTCACGATCAACCCGTACGGCGGCCCGAAGACCGAGAACTACTTCTTCACCCAGGCCGGTGTCGACTCGTACGTCCACGCCAAGATCTTCGGTGTCACCCTCGGCGACGCCATCTACACCGGTGTCGGAATGGTCAGCGGTGGCAACACGGTCGCCGGCTTCCACTGGGGCGTCGCCCCGGTCGCGATCCCGCTGATGATCGTCGCCAGCATCGCCACGCACCTCACCGCGCGGCACTCGGTCCAGCGCCAGAACCCCGAGTCGGCCACCCCGCAGACCGCGATGATGAACAAGCTGACGATGTACATCTTCCCGCTCGGTGTCCTCGTCTTCGGTGCGCTGTTCCCGGTCGGCCTGCTCTTCTACTGGCTCGCCAACAACGGCTGGACCCTGATGCAGCAGCGTCTCGTCTACACGCGGATCGACAAGGAAGAAGAGGCCCGCAAGGAAGCCGAGAAGGAGAAGCGCGCGAACCTCGGCCCGAAGCCGGGTCAGAAGCCGACCGCGCCGCGCCCCGGCCAGAAGCCGGTCCAGCAGAAGAAGAACAAGCCGTCCGCCGGCGGTCAGGTGAAGAAGGCGGGCTCGCCCCACGGCTTCGCCCAGACCGGGTCTGCCACCGCGGCGGCGAAGGACACCACGAACGCAGCAGCCGAGCCGTCGACGAACGGCTCGAAGGAGAACGGCGCGGAGACGCCCGGTCTCATCTCGGACTCGACTAAGAAATCGGGCCGGAAGCGTCGCTGACGCCGATCCGGGCTGGAGAGGAGACCAACAATGGCGGAGACGATCGACACGATCGACGCCGAGGAGAACAGCGCGGCCGAGGTCGAAGGCGCCGCTGAAGAGACCGGTCGCAAGGGAGGTGTCGACGACGACGTCCTCGTGAAGGAGGGCGACATCGCCGGTGACTACCTCGAGCGGTTGCTCGACCTTCTGGACTACGACGGCGACATCGACCTCGATGTCGAGGCGGGCCGAGCGATCGTCAGCATCGACGGTGGCGAGGATCTGGAGAAGCTCGTCGGCCCGCGCGGCACCGTCCTCGAGGCGCTGCAGGAGCTGACCCGGCTGGCGGTCCAGCAGGAGACCGGTTCGCGGAGCCGTCTGATGCTGGACATCGCGGGCTGGCGCGCGGACCGTCGCGAGGAGCTTCGCGAGCTCGGCCGCTCGACAGCGGAGACGGTGGTCTCCTCCGGCGAGCGTGTCCGGCTCCAGCCGATGAGCCCGTTTGAGCGGAAGGTCGTGCACGACGCGGTCGCCGCCGTCGACGGGGTCAAGAGCGAGAGTGAAGGAGAAGACCCGAAGCGCCGGGTCGTCATCTTCCCCGCCTGACAGTCCTCTTGAGAGAAGCGGCCCGCCGGTCTTCCGGTGGGCCGCTTCTTTGTTATCAGGGTGAATTACACGCGTGGGGTTTCACGTGAAACGCGCGAGCCGAGTGGAGTTGTCCACAACTTCGGTCTGTCTCCCCGCTTTGCGGTCGGCGTCATGGACAATCAGCTGGAGCGCGTTTCACGTGAAACGGCGTCGAGATTGAGGAGCGAGAGTGAGCTTGGACGGGGTCGCCGCATCGGTACGGAGTGCGGCGTCGGAAGTGTTCGGAGACCGCGTCGAGCAAGCTGCCGGCTATGTCGAACTCCTGGAGCGTCACGGCGTCGAGCGCGGGCTCATCGGACCCCGTGAGGTCGACCGGCTCTGGGAGCGCCACGTCCTGAACTCGGCCGTGATCGGCGAGCGGATCCCCGACGGCGCCCGCGTGGTCGACGTCGGGTCGGGCGCCGGGCTTCCGGGCGTACCGCTCGCGATCAGCCGACCGGACCTCGATATCGTTCTGCTCGAACCGATGGCCCGCCGGGTCGACTGGCTGGCCGAGGTTGCCGAGAAGCTGGAACTCCCCATCACCGTTGTCCGCGGGCGCGCGGAAGAGCGGCAGGTACGCGAGGAGCTCGGTGGCGCGGATGTCGTCACCGCCCGGGCGGTCGCTCCCTTGGCCCGGCTCGCGAACTGGTGCCTCCCGCTCGTGCGTTCGCAAGGAACTCTGGTCGCCCTCAAAGGAGCGAGCGCCGGAGAGGAAATCGAACGCGATCGCGTCGCCGTCCGGAAGGCCGGCGGCGGAGAGCCGGAAGTCTTCGAGTGCGGCACGAAAGTGCTTGAAGTCCCCAGCACGGTCGTCGTGATCCACCGTCTGCCCCCGAAACCGTCGCGACAGCGTGGCAGGCGCAGCTAGTCCAGTTCCACGTGAAACAACGCAGAACGACTCCCACGTCTAATACAGAGGAGGCTCGAGACCGGTGACTCCCCCACCGTCCGACCCTGCGAGCACCGGCCACGAGCTCGGCTGGACGCCCATCGCCGAAGAAGCCGTCCGCGCGGCCAGCGTGCTGCATCCCAAGGAGGGCGCGCTCCCCCGGCCGAACCGCCGGCGTGTGCTGACCGTCGCCAACCAGAAGGGCGGCGTCGGCAAGACGACGAGCACGGTGAACCTCGCCGCCGCCCTGGCTGTCCACGGGCTCAAGACGCTCGTGATCGACCTCGACCCCCAGGGCAACGCGAGCACGGCGCTCGACATCGACCACCGCTCCGGCACGCCGTCGATCTACGAGGTGCTGATCGGTGAGGTCTCGCTCGCGGAGGCGGCGCAGCAGAGTGAGCAGTCGTCCAACCTCTACTGCGTGCCCGCGACCATCGACCTCGCCGGTGCCGAGATCGAACTCGTCTCGATGGCGTCGCGCGAGATGCGACTCAAGGAGGCGCTGTCCTCCGAGATCCTCGACGAGATCGGCGTCGACTACGTCTTCATCGACTGCCCGCCGTCGCTCGGTCTGCTGACCGTCAACGCGATGGTCGCCGCGCAGGAGGTGCTGATCCCGATCCAGTGCGAGTACTACGCGCTCGAAGGTCTGGGGCAGCTGCTGAGCAACATCGAGCTCGTCCAGGCGCACCTGAACCGCGAACTCAGCGTCTCCACGATCCTGCTCACCATGTACGACGGCCGGACGAAGCTGGCCGATCAGGTGACGAACGAGGTCCGGAACCACTTCGGGGACACTGTTCTTAAGACCGTCATCCCGCGCAGTGTGAAGGTCTCCGAGGCGCCCGGCTACGGGCAGACGGTCCTCGCGTACGACCCGGGTTCCCGGGGCGCGATGAGCTACGTGGACGCGGCGAAGGAGATCGCCCAGCGTGGGGTGGAGATGAAAGAAAGGAGCGGTACGGCATGAGCGAGCGCAGAGGGGGGCTCGGGCGCGGGCTCGCCGCCCTGATCCCGACCGGCCCGCCGCCGGGCTCCGCGGCACCGGCCGAGAACGGTTCGGCCGCGGTCCCCGCTCCCCCGGCCGGTTCGCCGGGGCCGTCCGGTCCGGACGACAAGGGCTGGTTCGCGGCCAACGGCGCGGCGGGTTCGCAGGGCGGCACGGTGGCGGGCGCGGTCTACCGCGAGGTGCCGGTCAGCCAGATCAAGCCGAACCCGAAGCAGCCGCGGCAGGTCTTCGACGAGGACGCGCTCAACGAGCTGGAGCACTCGATCCGCGAGTTCGGGCTCATGCAGCCCATCGTGGTCCGGGAGCTCGGCGCCGACGAATACGAACTCGTCATGGGCGAGCGGCGGCTGCGCGCGTCCCAGCTGGCGGAGCTGGAGGCGATCCCGGCGATCGTCCGGCAGACCGCCGACGAGGCGATGCTGCGCGACGCGCTGCTCGAGAACATCCACCGCGTTCAGCTCAACCCGCTCGAAGAGGCGGCCGCGTATCAGCAGCTGCTCGACGAGTTCGCGGTCACGCACGAGGAGCTGGCCGGCCGGATCGGGCGCAGCCGCCCTGTCATCACGAACACGATCCGCTTGCTCAAACTCCCCCTCGCGGTCCAGCGGCGGGTCGCCGCCGGGGTGCTTTCGGCGGGCCACGCGCGGGCGCTGCTCTCTCTCGAAGACGCCGACAGTCAGGAAGAGCTGGCCGCGCGGATCGTCGCGGAGGGTATGTCGGTCCGCGCGACCGAGGAAGCCGTCACGCTCAAGAAGAGCGAAAAGCCGGCCAAGCCGAAGCCCGCTCCTCGCAAGCCGATCCAGGCGCCTGGTCTTCAGGAACTGGCGAACCGGCTTTCGGACCGCTTCGACACCCGCGTGAAGGTCGACCTCGGTCGCCGTAAGGGCCGCATCACGCTCGAATTCGGCTCGGTGGACGATCTTGAACGCATCGTGGCGTTGATGGACGAAAATCAGGCAAAACAGACACGTGAAACCGATTAGGGATTACCCCAGGTCGTTTTGTCACGGTGACGATAGCTGTGTGATGACGAAGATGTGACGCTGAGTGCTTGAACTGGGGGGCAAGTGTGAAGGGGCTCTTCGGCGGTCGAAATCCGCGCGCGGTGATCTTCGACTGCGACGGATTGCTCATGGACACCGAGCCGTGTTGGTCGGTGGCCGAGACCGAACTGTTCTCACGGCGAGGTCTGCCGTTCGGGCCGGACGAGAAAGCGTTGGTGATCGGCAAGTCGCTACCGGCCGCCGCCGACGCGATGGCGGAAGTGTTCGGCGAACCCGGCGGCGGTGCCGGGATCGCGGACGAGTTGCTGAGGTTGGTGACCGAGGTCGTCACCGCGAAAGCGGAAGCGATGCCCGGCGCGCGTGAGTTGGTCGAACTGACCGCCGCCGCCGCCGTCCCGGTCGCCGTGGCGAGCAACTCGCCTCGAGCGCTCCTGGAGGCCGCACTTGTTCGCGGCGGGCTTTCTGAGATGTTTCCCGTGAAACTGGCCGCCGACGAGGTGGCCGCGCCGAAGCCGGATCCGGAGATGTACTCGACCGCCTGTGCCCTCTTGAACGTCGAGCCCGCGGACGCGCTGGCGTTCGAGGACTCGATGACCGGTCTCCGGTCGGCGCGGGCGGCGGGGGTGCCTGTCATCGGGGTACCCACGCTGAAGCAGCAGGACTTCCCCGCCGACGTCGTGATCGCTTCCCTGCGCGATGAAGAGTTGCTGACGTGGGTGCGCGGATGGACTCAGCGATGACTTTCGTTCGCTTTCAGAGCCCGACCCGCGACAAGCGAGGAAACTTCACGGGAGTCTTCGGTCTCGTCAACAACCTCGCTCGCGCCGGACGTCTCACCGTCGAACAAGAAGCCTTCCGCCGGACGAACAACGACTGGTACGACGCGAACTTCATCAATCCGGCGCACACCGATCCGAGCGTCTACGACGCCGAGGTGAATCCCGGCGCCGCGGCATGGTTCAAGACGAGCGCCCGGGTCTTCATCGAGCGGGTCGACGGCTACCTGGCGATTCTGGAGACGCACGAGATCCCGTGCGAGACCGTCCGGTCGGCGGATCCGGGGCGGATCATCTACGAAGACGAATTCCAGGTAGTCGTCGTCCGGAACTGAGGGACCTCAGCTCTTGCGGGAGATCGCCCGCCCGACGAGGTCGGCGAACACCGAGCCGAGGGTGGCGCCGGCGGCCTCGATCGCCACGGGCACGAGCGAAGTCTCAGTGAGACCCGGCGAGGGGTTCACCGCGAGGAAGTGGACCGTGCCGTCCTCGGTGATCATGGCGTCAGTGCGCGAAATGTCGCGAAGCCCGAGTTGCCGATGCACGGCGACGGCCAGCTCGCCGACCGCCTTGGCGGCGTCGTCGCTGATTCGCGCGGGCGTGAAGAAATCGGTCAGCCCGGCGGTGTAGCGGGCCTTGTAGTCGTACACACCGCTCTCAGGCACGATCTCGACCGCGGGAAGGGCTTCGGGGCCTTCTTCGCCTTCGATGACCGTCACGGCCACCTCGACGCCAGAGATGAACTTCTCCGCGAGAACGGTGTCGCCGTAAGCGAAGCAGCCGACCATCGCACCGGGCATCTCCGAGGCTTCCTTGACGACCTGGGCGCCCAGCGCCGAACCACCCTGGTCGGGCTTGAGGATCAGGGGCAGGCCCAGCGTCTCGACCATCGCGTCCAGTACGGCCTGCGCGCCGAGTTCACGGAAGGTACTGTGCGGCAGCACGACCCAGTCCGGCGTGGTGAATCCCGCGTCGGCGACGAGCGCCTTGGCCGTCGGCTTGTCCCACGCGCGGCGGCAGCCCTGCGAGCTGGTGCCGACGTAGGGCACGTCGAGCATCTCCAGCACGGTCTGCACCGCGCCGTTCTCCCCCTCGCCACCGTGCAGGGCGACGATCGCCGCGTCGGGGCGCTGGGTGCGAAGACGTTCGAGCAGACCGGCGTCGGTGTCCCATTCCTCGACGGTCAGGCCTTCCGCACGCAGCGCGACCGAGAGACGGCGCCCGGAGCGGAGTGAGACGTCGCGTTCGTGGGAAAGCCCGCCTGCGAGTACGGCAACGGTGCGGTCGACCACCGGGGACTCCTTTTGTTCTTTGGGGACGTCCGGTCGATCAGACCGTGTCCGGAGAGGGGTTCTGCGGCCCCGAGATCGAGCGTGGGCTCACGTTACCGAAGGTACGCGCGAGGTCCATTTCGGACTCGAGCACCGCGGCGAGCCGCCGGACGCCTTCGCGGATCCGCTCCGGCGTCGGGTAGCAGTAGGAAAGACGCAACTGTCTGCTGCCGAAACCATCTGTGTAGAAGCCGGTTCCGGAGGCGTACGCGACCCGGGCCGTGACGGCCCTCGGCAGCATCGCCTTCGTGTCCACGCCTTCGGGGACGGTCATCCAGACGTAGAACCCGCCGTCGGGTTTGGTCCAGCTGCAGCCGGCGGGCATGTGTTGTTCGAGGGCGGACAGGATCGCGTCCCGGCGCTCCCGGTAGTTCTCGCGGAAGGTCTTGATCTGACCCATCCAGTCGTGAGTCGAGAGGTATCGCGACACGATCAACTGGTTAAGCGTAGGCGGGCAAAGTGTCGCGGACTCGGCCGCGAGCACGAGTTTCTCCCGGACGGCGTGCGGCGCGAGCACCCAGCCGACCCGCAGGCCGGAGGCGAAAGTCTTCGAAAAAGAGCCCAGGTAAACGACGTTGTCGGGGTCGATCGAGCGGAGCGCCGGGTACGTCTGCCCGCCGAAGCCGAGCAGGCCGTACGGGTTGTCCTCGACGATGAGGATGTCGTTCTCCCGGCAGATCTCCACGATCTCCGCGCGCCGCTCGACGGCCAGCGTGACGCCGCCGGGGTTGTGGAAGTTGGGGATCGTGTAGAGGAACTTGACCCGGCGGCCGGCCTTGCGCGTTTCCGCGAGGGCGGCGCGCAGCCCTTCGGGGACCAGGCCGTGGTCGTCCATCGCGACGTGGACGACGTCCGCTTGGTACGCGGCGAACGAGCCGAGTGCGCCGACGTACGACGGTCCTTCGGCGATGATGACGTCGCCCGGGTCGCAGAACAGCCGGGTGACCATGTCGAGGCCCATCTGCGAGCCGACCGTCACGACGACGTCGTCCGGGTGGGCCTTGATGCCTTCGAGCGCCATGATTTCGCAGATCTGCTCGCGCAGCGCCGGGACGCCGTGCGCGGAGCCGTATTGGAGCGCGACCAGGCCGTCTTCGGCGATGAGCTCGCCGACCTGCGCGGACAACGTGTCCAACGGGAGCGCGGCGAGGTTCGGCATCCCGCCGGCGAGCGAGACCACTTCGGGGCGACTGGCCACCGCGAACAAGGCCCTGATCTCGGAAGCAGTCATCCCGGCGGTACGCACGGCGTAGCGGTCGAGATGAGGGTCGAGGTTGTGGCGGCCGGGCTCCGGCCGGACAGGGCGATTCTCGGTCATCAGGTGTTCACCCGTGCTTCGAAGTGGACATAGTCGCTACCGACTGGTAGTTCCATCGAGTGTAACCACCCTCCCTTGAGGGGCCCTGGCCTTCCGGTGTTCATCACATCGGCCTATCCTCGATCAGGACCCCTTCAGCGAGCCCTGCTCGGGACAGTGCTGCGTCGGGTGTCTTCGTTCAGGGAGGTCTGTCTGTGTCGCGTCGCGTCGTGGGCGTAACCCTGGACAACCTCGAGCATCTGCCCAAGAGCTGCCGCCGCTGCGTGTACTGGGAGCTGGCGCCGCATATGAAGGCGCAGGCCGAGGAATACGGCGCGACCGAGGTCGAAAAGGAAGCCTGGGTCTCCAGCGTGCTGCTGGAGTGGGGTTCCTGCGGGCGGATCGTCTACAGCGACACCCTGCCTGTCGGCTTCGTGCTCTACGCGCCACCGAACGCCGTGCCGCGTTCGCTGGCCTTTCCGACTTCGCCGCCCGGTCCGGACGCGGTCCTGCTGACCGCCTTCCAGGTCCTTCCCGAGTTCCAGGGCGGTGGACTCGGCCGGATGCTGGTGCAGGCCGTCGCGAAGGACCTGACCAAACGTGGTGTCCGCGCGATCGAAGCCTTCGGCGACGCCAAGCCCGAGGAGACCGATCCCGACGGCGGACACAGCTGCGTGCTGCCCGCCGCGTTCCTCCAGAGCGTCGGGTTCAAGACCGTGCGGCCCCATCCGCGCTGGCCGCGGCTGCGGCTGGAACTGCGGTCGGCGATCTCGTGGAAGGAAGACGTGGAGGCAGCCCTCGAACGGCTGCTCGGCCAGGTCTCCATCACGACCGCCGAACCGAGCCTGGGCCGCGCCTGACCTTCTCTCGCTGTTCCGGAGGCTTGAGTCCGTTTGCAATGAAAGCGTCCTTCATTGCGAAATTTGCTATGAAAGGCCCCTTCATTGCGCGCCCGCGAGGCCGCGTTAGCAGAGTTTCCGGGCGCGCGCAGTGGCCATCCCCCGGCCTGGGGACAGCTGTGGGTAACCCGCCGAGTTATCCACAGATCCCTGATAGGAGCGGTGGAAAATCTGTGGATGGGTAGGCTGGACCTGGGGACGCCCCCCGGGAAGGGCGGGGGCTGCGCACCGGGGGGATCTACGGGTGGCGTGGTCGGGAGTGGGGGCACACAACCGGTTGTGCCGAGCGGCTCGGCAGGGGGATGTGCGCCCGCGTGCGGGGTGTGGAGGAGTGGCTACTCCGCTTTGGCGAGTTCGTGGGCCAGGACGTCCGCGAAGGTGAACGTGCCTGTCGGCTGGTCCCCTTCGCCGAGGAGGTACAGGCGCTTCACGGCGACCAGGATGCCTTCGGCGACGACGTCGCGGAAAGCCGGGTCGGCCAGTTTGCGGCTGTCTTCCGGGTTGGTCAGGTAGCCGATCTCGATCCGCACCGCGGGGCAGCGGGTGCGGGTGAAGATCTCCCAGGTCTTGTAGTGCGTGCGGCAGTCGAGCATGCCGGTGCGGGCGGCCAGCTCGCGCTGGATGAAGCCCGCGAGCAGCTCACCGACGGTCGACGTGGTGCCGTTGCCGGTGCCGAAGTGGAAGCTCGCGACACCCTGCGCCTTCGGCGAGGGGTTCTTGTCGTTGTGCAGCGAGAGGAACAGGTCGGCGCCCGCCTCGTTCGCGAACTTGGCCCGGTCACCCTCGGTCGGGCTCTGGTTCGGGCCGCGCGAGATCAGCGCCTCCATGCCGGTGGCCTGCATCCGGCCTTCCAGCCGCCGCGCCAGGTCCCAGGCGATGTCCGCTTCACGCAGGTCACCCGCGACGACACCGAGGTCCTCGCCGCCGTGGCCAGGGTCGATCACGATGCGCTTGCCGCGCAGCCGCGGGCCCGCCTGGCGCACCTGCTCCTGCTCACGCAGGAACACGGGGCGGCCGCCGCGGGCACGCGGCGAAGAGAGCCGGTGCAGCTCGCGGATCGTGGCCGGACCGCACATGCCGTCGGCGACCAGGCGCATGTCGCGCTGGAAGGTCTTGAGCGCGCGTTCGGTCTGGGCGCCGAAGTGCCCGTCCGGGCGGCCGGCGTCGAAACCGAGTTCGGTCAGCCGCTCCTGGAGCGCGAAAACGTCGTCACCCTGCATGGGGGCGGAGAACATGTAGGTCAGCGGGCGGCTGCCGAGATGGAAGCCCGCGCCGCGAAGTGCCTGGTAGGTCGCCGGACCCACCAGACCGTCGGTGATGAGCCCACGGCGCTGCTGGAACGCGCGCACGGCATGTTCCATCGCCGTGTCGAAGACCTCGTACTCCCCGGATTCGGTCACCGGCGGGAGCAGCTCCATCGCCGCCAGCGTGGACCTGATCTCGGCGACGTCCGGTCCGGCGTCACCGCGGCGGAGTACCCGCATGCACTCCTCGCTCTTCCCTTTGGGGCACCGATCGAGCTCGATGCACGACTTTGAAAACCCTGCGGGGCGAACCCCGGTGCTCTATTGTGCCCTGTGAACTCTCGGTGAGCGCGGAGGCCCGGTCGGTGCGTCAAGTCCCCGTTCGGGGAACCCGTCCAGGCGTCGCCGTAACAGTCAGATCTACCCGTTCCGCCGAAAGACGAAACCCGGAGCCTGGGCAGGCCCCGGGTTTCGGCAGGTGAAACGCGAGATCAGAGGACGTCGGCGAGGTCCGAAAGCAGCGCGGCCTTCGGCTTGGCGCCGACGATCTGCTTCACCGGCTTGCCGCCCTGGAACAGGATCAGCGTCGGGATCGACATCACCTGGTAGTCACGCGCCGTGTTCGGGTTCGCGTCGATGTCGAGCTTGGCGATGGTCAGCTTCTCGCCGTTTTCCGCCGCGATCTCTTCGAGCACCGGGGCGACCATCTTGCACGGACCGCACCAGGTCGCCCAGAAGTCGACCAGGACGGGCTTCTCGCTCGTCAGCACGTCGTCGACGAACGTCTTGTCGGTCACCGTCACGGTGTTGTTGGCCATGGTGTCTCCTCCTGGGGGTGGTGAACTCCGGTGCGGGAAAGTCAGTTGGTGGTGGCGCCGTAGCCGCCGCCGACCAGCTCAGGCGTCTCCTGGGCGGTCTCGACGCCGGCGTGCTCCGCCAGCCATCGTTCCGCGTCGATCGCCGCGGCGCAGCCCGAACCCGCGGCGGTGATCGCCTGCCGGTACGTGCGGTCGACCAGGTCCCCGGCCGCGAAAACGCCGGGAAGGTTCGTGTACGAGGTCCGGCCCTGGGTGAGCACGTAACCGTCCTCGTCGAGGTCCACCTGACCGCGCACCAGTTCGCTGCGCGGGTCGTGACCGATGGCGACGAAGAACCCGGTCACGTCCAGCTGCGACTCCTCGCCGGTCACCGTGTCCTTGAGCTTCAGGCCTTCGACCTTGCCCTCACCCTCGACCCCGGTGATCTGCTTGTTGAGCGCCCACTTGATCTTCTCGTTCTCGCGGGCCCGCTCCAGCATGATCCTGGAGGCGCGGAACTCCTCGCGACGGTGGACGATCGTGACGGACTTGGCGAACTTCGTCAGGAAGGTCGCCTCCTCCATCGCGGAGTCGCCGCCGCCGGCGACCACGATGTCGTGGTCGCGGAAGAAGAACCCGTCGCAGGTGGCACAGGCCGAAACACCGCGGCCGAGCAGCTCCTGCTCGCCGGGCACGTTCAGGTAGCGTGCCGCGGCGCCCATCGAGAGCACGACCGCGCGGGCCGCGTAGCGCTCGCCGTTCGCGACGACGTACTTGACGTCACCGGTCAGCTCGACGGACTCGACGTCCTCCTGGCGCAGGTCCGCGCCGAAACGCTTGGCCTGCTCGCGCATCTCTTCCATGAGGTCGGGACCCTGGATGCCTTCGCGGAAGCCGGGGAAGTTCTCGACCTCCGTCGTCGTCATCAGCGCACCGCCGAACTGAGTCCCCTCGAACACCAGCGGTTCGAGCTGCGCTCGTGCCGCGTAGACAGCGGCGGTGTATCCCGCAGGACCCGATCCCACAATGATCAGGTTCCTGATCTCCTCGGCAGCCACCCGTGACCTCCGCTCGTAGTGACCTGTTCAGCAGGCTCAACACGATCGTAAGGGCCGGTGTTCCCGGGGTGACCGGCGCTACTTCTCCTGCCCTGCTCCCAGGCGACAGCAAAGGTCCCTTGCTCCTCCCGGACGTCGCCGGGGAGCAAGGGACCTTTGGTATCGCTACTTCTGGCCGATGATCTTGTCGAAGAGGACCGACGGCTTGCCAGGGCCGCAGTCGGACCCGAAGGCGACGATGCGGAACTGGGCGAGCTTGCCTGTGGTGTAGATCACCATCACGCCGTCCTTGCCCGCGACGTTCACCGGCCGGATGCCCTCCGGCCGCACGTCAGGGTCCAGTCCGGCGGCCTCGACGCAGGCGTCCAGCTTCTCTTCGGTCTTCAACGAGCCGAAGTCGCGGACGCCGAGCGCCTTGCCGAGGAGCGCTTCCGCCCCGTTGCCGTCACCGCCGACCGAAGGGCCGGTGGGGGCGGGCGGAGGCTGCGCGACGCCGCCCGGCGTCGTCTGCTGGGTGGTGGGCACGACGATCGCGACGGCGGCGATGGCCGCCGCGGCCACGGTCGCTATCCCGGCGCCCCAGCCGATCCGCTTGTTCCGCCGCCGCCGTGCGGCCGCGAGGTCCACCACCGGGGCGACCTGCGCCTGCTGCCCTTGAGGTGCGCCCTGAAAGGCAGGCGACGTCCGCATCTCGGCGGCCAGTGCCGCGTCGATCCGCGCCGCGTACTCCGCCGGCATGGGTGCGACAGGCTCGTTCGCGAGTGACGCGAGGTCGGCCGTGGTCGCTTCGAGTGCTTCGATGATCGCCAGTGCTTCGGGGTCGGCGTTCACCAGCGGCCACAGTTCGGCCGCCTCCCGCTCGTCCAGTACACCTGCGTGCAGGTCGGCGAGCACATCGACAGACCACGGCGGACCGACGGTCCCGCCGATCCCCCTGCTCTCGTCTGTCATCTTCCCTCCCCGTCACCCGGCGTGCCCTGAGGACGCCTGGCACCCCGTTCCGGGGTAGCGCGCTCTCGTTTGCTTTCGTGAGTTGGGACGTTCGCAATCGCATCGGGGTTCCGCAGATGTCCGAGAACCTTCGCGAGCTTTCCGCGGCCTCGGGCACACCTGCTCTTCACCGTGCCCTCGGCGATGCCGAGCATCTTCGCCGTCTCGGCGACGGAGTATCCCTCGACGTCGACCAACACGATCGGGGCACGTTGCTCTTCGGGAAGCTGGTCGAGGGCTTCCTTGACCACGAGGCTCGTCTCGCGCTCGGACATCGAGTCGCGCGGCGAGGCGGGTTCGTTGAACTGCCCGGTCTCGGGCAGCGGAACGGTCGGTCTGGCCTTGCCCCGCCGGATGCGGTCGAGGCACGCGTTCACGACGATGCGGTGCAACCACGTCGTGACCTGCGATTCGGCTCGGAAATTGCCCGCTGCTCGGAACGCGGAGATGAAGGCGTCCTGCAGGGCGTCCGCGGCTTCTTCCGGATCCCGCACGGTGCGCAGGGCCACCGCCCACATGCGGTCTCGATGTCGCTGGACCAGTTCACTGAACGCGTGCGGGTCACCGGCGGCATGCGCCGCTATGAGATCCGCGTCCGTTGGAGCTGCAGCTGTCACCCGGGAGAGCCTACTGACCCGGTGTTCGGCGTCACCCCGCAGGCAGGAACGTCAGCTCTTTGAGTTCGGTGACGAACTTGCCGTCGCCATCTTCACCCAGCTGAGTGATCCAGACGATGAAGTACTGACCCTGCTGCGGCTGCTGCAACGCGATGGTCGATTCACCCGCCGCGAGGTCCCCGCTGCCGACGACCTTCGTCTCGTCGAGCTTCGGGTTCTTCTTGTCGGCGGAGCGGATCTCGACCTTCGAGCCGGGGCTGCCCGCGTCGATCTTGACCTGGCTGAGGTTGATCGGGTCCTTGAAGGTCACGACCAGCCCGACACCGTTCTTGAGGACCGGGAACTGCTCGTCGTAGTCGTCGGTCTTCCACACGGTGCCCGGGTCGCCGTCCGTGGCGTTCTTGGCGCGGCCGGGGCTGTCGCCCTTGCTGCCCGGGTTGAACACGGCGACGGCCGACGGCTTCACCGCTGCCCCCACGGTGGGACCCGGCGGCGGCTGCTGCGCGGGCGGGGGCTGTTCGCCCGACGGCGGCGGAGCGGTCGAAGACGACGACGCGGCGACGTTCAAGTTCGGACCGCTGGACTTCGATTCGCCCTGGAACAGGTTGATCAGCATCATCCCGCCCCAGGCGAGGATGACCACGGTCGCGACGACCAGCACGGTCACGCCGAACGCCAGCTTCTTGCGCCGCGCGACGTCCTTGACCGGCTTCTTCGTCGTCCAGACCGTGCCGTCCGGTTCGGCGACGGCCTCTTCCTCGCCGACGGCCTTGATCAGCTGGGTGCGTTCCTCGGCTTCGGCGGCCTGGTCCAGCACGCGCAGGATGGCCGCGCTGGTGCGGATGCCGCCGTGGCCGCCGTCCTCGATGGTGCGGACGGCGAGCGAGGACAGCTCGACCGGCACCGTCGGGACCAGTGAACGCGGCGGGATGACCCGTCCGGTCGGCGCGTGCGGCGCCGCCGGGATCGCGGCCGGACCGCCGGGCAGGGCCCAGCGACCGGTCAGCAGCAGGTACAGGACCGCGCCGAGCGCCTTGACGTCGTCGCGAAGGGTGGCTTCGGGCAACGGGCCCGGGAACGCGAGCTTCAGCGCGCCGTCCGGGGTGAGCCGCAGGCGCTGCGGATGGTCGAGGCCGAGGACGAGACCGTTCTGGTGGGCGTGATCGACGGCTTCCGCCAGTGCCTGCACCATCCTGGCCGCCGCGGCCGGCGCCACCGGGCGCTGCGCCACCAGGTCGACCAGGTCGCTGCCCTTGGTCCATTCCGCCACGACGACACCGAGCAGACCTTCGCTCGAGGTGACGCCGCTGCCGAGGCTCAGCACGTCGAGGACGCGCGCGACCCCGCCGTGGCCGAACTTCGAGGCGTGCGCGGCACGCTCCAGCGTCCGGCGCGCGAGCCTCGCGGCCTCCGCGTCCGCGGGGTCGCCGACCAGCAGCGTCAGCGCCACGTCCCGCTTCAGCTGCCCGTCACGGGCGCGCCAAAGATGCGCCGCCGCCCGCTCGTCCACCCCGAACTGTGCGAGCAGGCGATACCGGCCGTCACCGACGACCCGGCCAGGGGCCAGCGACCCGCCTTGGGCACGAACGCCCACCTGGCTCGCCTCCCCTGCCTGTTCGCTCCGTCTCGTATCCACCGCACTCTCCCGCGTAGCTCCCGCCCCGAGGGTACCCAGAATACGACCCGTGAACGCGCGCCATCCGTGCGTGAATCGTTATCGCCGCTTGATCAACCGGGTGATCCTCGCCGTGGCGGGCTTCAATTCCTCGACCTTCAGGGCCATGAGCACGCCGAACGACACCACGATCCCGACGATGGTTTGCAGCAGAAGTTTCACCCAGGCATGGAAAGTAGGCCCGAACGAGTCAGGCACGACCTGCCCGGCGAGCCACGCCGCGCCGACCCCGAGCACGCTCGCGACGACCGTGAAGAGGATCACCCCGAGAACCCGCTTGCTCCGCAGGTTTCCGAGCGTCACCCACAGCCAGACCTGACCGAGGATCGCGCCGACGACGAACGTGAGGCCGTTGACCATCATCACGCCGAGCACGATGTTGTCCGGCGACAGCAGCGCCGGGCACAGGTACAGCAGCGGCACCTTGACCACGGTCATCACGATCATGATCAGCACCGGCGTCCGCGCGTCCTTCATCGCGTAGAACACCCGCATCTGGAGCATGACCAGCGCGTACGGCAGCAGCGCGAACGCCGAGATGGCCAGCGCCTCGCCCAGCCGCGTCGCGTCCTCGATCCTGCCCTTGCCCAAGGTGAACAGGGCGATACCGACCGAACCGCCCACCACGGTCATCACCGCGGAGATCGGCAGCAGCGTCACCGTCGAGATCCGGGAGGCGTACGAGAGGTCGCCGATCAGCTTCTTGTGGTCGCCGTCCGCGGCCGCGCGGCTCATCCTCGGCATGATCGCGGTCAGCAGCGACACGCCGATGACGCCGTACGGCAGCTGGAAGAGCAGCCACGCGTTGCTGTACGCGGTCACACCGCCTTCCGAACCGCTGGTCAGCACGCGGGTCGTGATCGTGTAGCCCACCTGGCTGACCGCGACGTAGCCGACGGTCCACAGCGCGAGCCCGCCGAACTCCTTCATGCGCTTGTCGATGCCCCAGCGCCACTTGGGCTTGAACCCCGACCGCAGCAGCGGCGGGATCAGCAGCACGGACTGCGCCACGATGCCCGCTGTCACGCCGAGGCCCAGCGTGAGTACCTTCGGGTCGGTGATCGACACCGGATTCGTGGAGATGTCCCCCGGCATGATCCACACCACGAGGATCGTGAAGATGACGACCAGGTTGTTGATCACCGGCGCCCAGGCCGTCGGGCCGAAGATGTGCTTCGCGTTCAGGATCGCCGAGAGCAGGGCGAACACGCCGTAGAAGAAGATCTGCGGCAGCAGCAGGTACGCGAAAGCGGTGACCAGGTCAGGGTTCGCCTGCCCCTTGTCGTCGACGTAGAGCTTGGTGATCAGCGGCGCGGCGAAGACCGCGATCGCCGTCCCGACGACGAGCAGTGTGCCCGCCACCGTCACCAGCCGCTGGGTGTAGGCCTCGCCGCCGTCCTTGTCGTCCTGCGACCGCACGAGCAGCGGCACCACCAGGCTGGACAGCACGCCGCCCATCAGCAGTTCGAAGATGATGTTCGGCATCGTGTTGGCGACGTTGAACGAGTCGTTCTCGACCTTGGCGCCGATGGCCGCGACCAGCAGCAGCTTCCACGCGAAACCGGTGATGCGGCTGATCAGCGACGCGATCGCCATCCGGCCGCTGGATTTGGCGATGGACGGCGCCTGCGCCGGGGCGGCGACCTCTTGTTCGCCGGTCTCCCCCGGCCGCGGTTTGACCAGCGGCGCGTCCTTGATCGCAGGCATGACCTGCGTGGCGAGCTGGTCGTACGGGCGGAGGACGTCGGGGTCGGCGACCGGCCAGCGCGAGCCCATCGGGACGCCGGGGGTGCGCGGGATGAACCGCGTCGCGTCGGGTTCGTCGCGCCGGTCGACCTGCCACGGGCGGACCGGTGGCGGCTGGCGGCGCCCACGATGCGGCGGGGGCGGCGTCTGGTGAGGAGCCTGATGCGGCCCCTGCGGCGGCGGCCCCGAAGGGCGGCGCGGAGCAGGATTCTGGGTCGGCTGCGGCAGCGGCGGGCCCTGCTGCTGCGGTGGCGGAACCTGCTGACGACGGGTCGGCGGTGGCGCGTTCCGCGGCGGTGCCTGGTTCTGGGGCGGCCTCAGCCGCCGTGTCTCGTCG
>NZ_NMQT01000012.1 GCF_002234405.1 Amycolatopsis thailandensis
CTGTTCGTCGGGCTGATCGTGCCGCATCTGGTGCGGCGGGTGGCCGGCGCGTCGATCCCGTGGCTGATCGCGTTCGCCGCGCTGCTCGGCCCGGTCCTCATGCTCGCCGCGGACGTCGGATCCCGGGTCCTGCTGCCGACCGGCGAGGTCCCGGTCGCGATCGTGACCGCGTTCCTCGGCGGCCCGGTGCTGATCTGGGCCGTCCGCAAATACGGGGCGGCGCCGCTGTGACCACTGTGAAAGAAGCGACCGCGCTCGTCGTGCGGCGCGGGCGGTTCTCCGCTCGCGTCGAACGCCGCACACTCTGGTTCCTGGTCGCGATGCTCGTGGTCATCGCCGGGCTGACCCTGCTCGGGCTCTGCTACGGCGCGGCGTGGGCGAGTCCCGCCCGCGTGTTCGCCGCGCTCACCGGTTCCGGTGGCGGCCCCGGCGTGGTCATCCGCGAATGGCGCCTGCCGCGCGTCCTGGCGGGGCTCGTCTTCGGTGCCGCGCTCGGGCTGGCAGGCGCGATCTTCCAGAGCATCACCCGCAACCCGCTCGGCAGCCCGGACGTGATCGGCCTCGACGCCGGCGCCTACACCGGCGCGCTGTTCGCGATCACCGTGCTTTCGGGGACGTCGACGCAGCTGACGATCGGTTCGGTGCTGGGCGGGGTGGTCACGGCGGCCGTCGTGTACGCGCTGTCGCTCGGCGGCGGGCTGTCCGGGTTGCGGCTGATCGTCATCGGCATCGCGATCAACGCGATGCTGATGGCGTTCAATTCGTGGATCGTGCTGCGCGCCGAACTCGAGATCGCGATCGCGGCGGTCGGCTGGAACGCCGGTTCCCTCAACGGGGTCGGCTGGGACGACGTCGCCATCCCGTTCGGGGTGCTCGCGGTGCTGTTCGCCGTGCTGTTCACCCGGGCACCGGCGCTGCACCAGGCCGCGCTCGGCGGCGCGCTGGCGGTCACCACCGGTGTCCGCTGGGACCGGCTGCGGCTGGTCCTGGTGCTGATCGGCGTCGGCTGCACGGCCACGGTCACCGCCGTCGCCGGGCCGATCGCGTTCATCGCGCTGGCGGCACCGCAGATCGGGCGGCGGCTGGCCCGCACACCCGGGATCGGACTGCTGCCGGCGGCCCTCACCGGCGCCGTGCTGCTGACCGGTGCCGACCTGGCCGCCCAGATGCTGCTCGCGCCGGAATCGCTGCCGGTCGGTGTGGTCAGCACCGTGATCGGCGGCGGCTACCTGATCTGGCTGCTCACCAAGGAGGTGCGGCGCATATGAGTGCCCGCTTGACCGCGCGGGAACTGACCCTGCGCTACGGCGACCGGATCGTGTCGACCCGGCTGAGCCTCGACGTGCCCGACCGCGCGTTCACCGCCGTCGTCGGACCGAACGCGTGCGGCAAGTCCACCTTGCTGCGCGCGTTCGTCCGGCTGCTGAATCCGGCGAGCGGCGAGGTGCGGCTCGACGGGAAGAACGTCGGTTCCTTCCACGGCAAGGGTTTGGCCCGGGAACTCGGTTTCCTGCCGCAGGACCCGGTCGCGCCGGAGGACGTCCGCGTCCGGCAGCTGGTCGCGCGCGGCCGGTTCCCGCACCAGTCGCTGTTCGCGTCGTGGTCCGAAGAGGACGAACGCGCGGTGATCGAGGCGATGACCGCGGCCGGGGTGGCGGGACTGGCCGACCGGCCGGTGCAGGAACTCTCCGGCGGACAGCGTCAGCGCGTGTGGGTGGCGCTGGTGCTGGCGCAGAAGACGCCGTACCTGCTGCTCGACGAACCGACGTCGTTCCTCGACATCGCGCACCAGTACCAGCTGCTGAACCTGCTGGCGCGCCTGCGCGACGAGGGCCGCACGGTGATCGCCGTCCTGCACGACATCAACCAGGCCTGCCGCTACGCCGATCACCTCGTCGCGTTGCGGGACGGCCGGATCGTCGCCGAGGGCGCGCCCGCCGAGATCGTCGACGCGGAGCTGATGAAGGAGGTCTTCGATCTCCCCAGTGTCGTCGTGCCCGACCCGGTGACCGGAACCCCGATGGTGGTGCCCTCATGCTGAACCTGACCGGAGCCCAGCTGGGCATCTGGACCGCGCAGCGCCTCGAACCCGATTCGCCGTACTACGTCGTCGGTGACGTCGTGGAAATCACCGGCGATCAGCCGGTCGACCTCGGCGTGCTCACCGAGGCGATCCGGGCGACCGCGGAGGAGGCCGACAGCCTGCGGTTGCGCGTCTTCGAGACACCGGACGGCCCCCGCCAGCAGGTCTCCACGGAACCGCTGCCGTCGCCGGACGTCGTCGACCTGAGCGGTGAGGCCGATCCGGAGACCGCGGCGCACGCGCGGGTGGAGGCGGAACGGCGCCGCGTCGCCGAGGCCTGCCGGGGCATGCTGGACCGGCCGCTGTTCGCCCATCTCGTGCTGCGGCTGTCGGAGTCGCGGGTGTGGTTCACCCAGCTCGGGCACCATCTCGTGTTCGACGGCTACACCGCGGCGATGCTCGCGCGCCGGACGGCGGCCCGCTACACCGCCTCGGTCCAGGGCGAGGACGTGCCGCCTTCGACGTTCGCCCGGTTCGCCGATCTCGTCGAGGCCGACCGCGACTACCGCGTGAGCGAACGGTTCGAGCAGGACCGCGAGTACTGGCGCGAGCGGTTCACGCCGTTGCCGGATCTCGACGACGGCGGCGGCGCGTCGGGTCCGCCCGAGAACACGGTGACCGCGCGGTCGGTGCTGCCCGCGTCGGATGTGGCGCGCCTGCGTGAACTGGGCAAACGGGCCGGGACGACCTGGGGCGACGCGCTGATCGCCTGCTACGCCGCCTTCCTGCACCGCGTGCTCGGCTGGACCGACGTCGTGTTCGCGATGCCGTTGATGTGCCGCGAAGGAGCGGCGTTGCGGACCCCGGCGATGGCGGTCAACGTGCTGCCGCTGCGGGTCACGGTGCTCCCGGAGGACTCGGGGACCGAGCTGACCACGCGAGTCGCGGGCACGCTCAAGGAGATGCGCGCGCACCAGCGTTACCGGGGCGAGGATCTGCCGCAGGATCTCGCGGTCCCCGGCGCCGGAGCGCTGCTGCACGGCCGCGGCATCAACCTCAAGGCGTTCGACCTGAAGCTCGACTTCGCGGGCTCGCACGGCGTCATGCGCAACGTCGCGGGCGGTCCGCCGGAGGACATGGGCTTGTCCGTGCTCCCGACCTCGGACGGGGGACTGCTGCTCGGTTTCGAGGTCGACGCGCGGACCCACGACCAGGCCGCGGTCGACGCCAAGCTGACCGCGCTGCGCTGCCTGATCACCGCGCTGACCGAACCGGACGGCCCGGTCGTCGGCGGCGCGGACCTGGTCCCGGCGGGGGAGCGGGACGCGCTGCTGGAGGCATGGTCGACGCCCGCGCCTTCCCCGGACCTCGCCGGTGTGCCGGAATTGCTGGCCGGACTCGACCCGGACCAGACGGCCTTGGTGTCCGGCGACGAGCGGCTGACCGGCGGCGAACTCGTCACCCGCGTGCACCGGCTCGCCCGGGCGTTGCGGGCACGCGGTGTCGGGGCCGACGACGTCGTCGCGCTGGCCTTGCCGCGGTCGGCGGATCTCGTCGTCGCCCTGCTGGCGGTGCTCGACGCCGGAGCCGCGTTCCTGCCGCTGGATCTCGCCCATCCCGTCGAGCGGTTGCGGGAACTGGCCGCCGAAGCCGGTGCCGTGCTCACCGTGGCCCACGATCCGAAAATCGTGCCGGGGCCGCAGCTTCTGCTCGGCGAAACCGATCTGTCCACACTGGACTCAACGCCGCTGGAGATTTCGCGGCATCCGGAACATCTCGCGTACGTCATCTTCACCTCCGGTTCGACCGGCCGCCCCAAGGGTGTCCTCGGCCGGGTCGGCGGCCTGGCCACGTTGCTGCGTCATCACCGCGCGACCACGGTCGCCGAGACCGAACGCGCCGCGGGCAGGCGGCTGCGGGTCGCGCACACCTACTCGTTCGCCTTCGATTCCGCGCTCGATCAGCTGATGTGGCTGCTGTTCGGGCACGAACTCCACGTCTACGGCACCGACGTCGCCCGTGACGCCGACGAACTGCTGGCCGCGTTCGCCCGGGACCGGATCGACGTCGTCGACACCACGCCGTCGATGGCCGCGCCGCTCGTCGACGCCGGACTGCTCGACGGGCCGGACCGGCCCGCGTTGCTCGTCCTCGGCGGCGAAGCGACTCCGCCGGCGCTGTGGCGCCGGGTCGCGGAGTCCGGTGTCCGTGCCCGCAACATGTACGGCCCGACCGAGGCCACCGTGGACGGTGCCGGATGCTGGCTGGACGCCGGGGAACCGACCATCGGGACCGCGGTACCGGGGACTTCGGTCCGGGTGCTCGACGCCGCGCTGCGCCCGGCGCCCGCGGGTTCGCCGGGCGAGCTGTACCTCGCCGGACCGCATCTGGCGCGCGGCTACCTCGGGCGTCCGGGCGCGACCGCCGAGCGCTTCGTCGCCGATCCGTTCGGCGCGCCCGGTGACCGGATGTACCGTACCGGGGACCTCGTGCGCTGGGTGCCCGGCCGCGGGCTGGAGTACCTGGGCCGCCGCGACGGTCAGGTGAAGGTGCGCGGTCACCGCGTCGAACTCGGCGAGGTCGAGGCCGCGCTGGCCGCCGTTCCCGGTGTGCGCGCGGCCGCCGCCGCCGTGCGAGGACCGAGGCTGGTCGGGTACGTCGTCGGCGAGGTCGTCCCGGACGAGGTCCGCGCCGAACTGGCCGGGCGCGTGCCGGAGCATCTCGTACCCGCCGCCGTGGTCTTGCTCGACGCGCTTCCCTTGACCCCCAACGGGAAGATCGACCGGATAGCGCTGCCCGCCCCGCGCGCGGCGGCCGGGCGGACCGCGGCCACCGACCGCGAACGGCTGCTGTGCGCGACCATCGCCGAGGTGATCGGCGTCGATGAAGTCGCGGTCGACGACGACTTCTTCGCGCTGGGCGGCGACAGCATCACCGCGATCAGCGTCAGCAGCAGGCTGCGCGCGCACGGCCTCGACCTGCGCCCGCGTGATCTGCTGGCCCGCCGCAGTTTCGAGGCGCTCGCCGCGACGAGCGCCGAGATCGGCGGTCCGGTGGCCCCGCCGGACGAGCCCGACGGCGTTGTCCCGGCCCCACCGATCGTTCGCGCGCTTCTCGACCCGCATCCGGACGTCGCGACGGTCGCCGGCTACACGCAATGGACCGCGATCCGGCTCGACGAGGACCTTCCGCCCACCCTGCTGATCGAGGGCGTCCAAACACTTCTGGACCACCACGACGTCCTCCGTCTGCATTCAGAGGACGAACTGCGCGTCCGCGAGCGCGGCGCGGTGAAGGCGTCCGACGTCGTCATCGAGACGACCGGCGACCCGGCCGAGGTCGCGGCGGAACTCGCGGCGTCGCTCGACCTCCGGACCGGGGTGCTCCGGGTCGCGCTGCTGCCGGACCACCTCGTGATCGTGATCCACCACCTGGCGGTCGACGGTGTCTCCTGGCGCGTCCTCCTGCCGGACCTGCGTGCGGCCTGTGCGGGCGAACCGCTCGAACCGGTCGGGACGTCGTGGCGACGGCACGCGCTTCTCCTTGCCGAGCAGGGGGAATCCGGCGCCCGGCGCGGAGAACTCGACCACTGGCGCGGCGCGCTCGACGGTCCGCGTCTCGGCCACCGGCCGCTGGACCGGGCCGCCGACACGGTCGCGACCGCGCGGCGTTCGGTCACCGTCGCCTCGCCGGAACAGACCGACGCGGTGCTCATGAGCCTGCCCGCGGCTTATCGCGCCGGACCGGACGACGTCCTGCTCGCCGCGCTCGTACTCGCCCTCCGGTCGTGGCGGGACGCCCCGGTCGAGGCGGAAACCGTGTCCCTCGAAGGACACGGCCGGGACCAGGACGGCCTGGACCTGTCGCGCACGGTCGGCTGGTTCACCGCCGAGCATCCGCTGCGCGTGCCCGCCGCGGCGGTGGCGGCGAGCACCGATTTCGACAGCGCGTGCGCGGGCGGCGACGCGGCGGGAAAGCTGCTGCGGGCCGCCAAAGAAGCCAAGCGCGCCGTGCCGGACAACGGGGTCGGCTTCGGTGTCCTGCGGTATCTGGACCCGCTGACCCGGGACGAGCTCGCCGCCGTCCCGCCGCCGGACGTCGTCCTGAACTACCTCGGCCGGTTCGCGGCCTTGCCGGGGACGGGCTGGCGGCTACCGGAGGAGGACCCGTTCGCGGTCACCGAACCGGAGGCGAAGTCGCTGGAACAGGTACTGGCGCTGAACTGCTTCGTCCGGGAGGACGGCAGTCCCCGGCTCGCCGTCGAGTGGACGGCGGCCAGTGAAGTGCTCGACACCGGAAGCGTCGAGGCCCTCCAGGAAGCGTGGTCGCGAGCACTGGAGGCTTTGGCCGCGCACGCCGCCCGGATCGGACCGGACGGCGGTGGTCTCACGCCGTCCGACCTGCCGCTGGTCGGCTTGGACCAGGCCGATATCGACGCGCTCGAACGCCTGGGCCGCGTCGAGGACGTCCTGCCCGCGACCCCGTTGCAGACCGGGCTTTCCTTCCACACGCTGGCGCGGGGCACCGAAGACACCGACGTCTACGTGGTCCAGGCCGTCACCCTGCTCAGCGGCGCGCTCGAAGCCGACCGCATGCGTGAAGCCGCGGCGGAAGTGCTGCGGCGGCATCCCGCGCTGCGTGTCCACCTGCACACCGCCGGCGCGGGCGAGGTCGTCCAGGTCGTGCCCGCCGACGTCACGCTGGACTGGCGGTCCGCGAGCGTGTCACCGGAGCAGGTCGAGATGGAGTGCCGTGCCGAGCTGTCCCGTCCCTTCGACCCGGCGACCCCGCCGCTGATCCGGTTCCTGCTGCTGACGCTGAGCCCGGACGAGCACCGCCTGGTGCTCACGAACCATCACGCGCTGCTCGACGGCTGGTCGATGCCGCTGGTCGGCCGCACCCTGCTGGCTACCTACGCCGAACTCGGCGGCGGTCCGGCTGCGCCCGTCGCCCCGCCGCTTTCGGAGTACCACCGGGTCCTCGGCGACCGTGATCCCGACGCGGCGCTGGCGGCGTGGCGCGAGGCGCTGGCCGGACTCGACGAAGGCACGCGGCTCGCCCCGGCGAGCCTGGAGTCCACTGTGGAGCGTCCGGAGCGCGTCACCGTGGAACTGGGCGGAGAGTTCAGCGAGCGGTTGCGAGCCTTCTCCCGTGAACGCGGGATCACCCCGACGACGGTCTTCCAGACCGCCTGGGGCGTCCTGCTCGCCAGGCTGACCGGCCGCCGCGACGTCGTCTTCGGCTGCCCGGTGTCCGGGCGCCCGGCCGACGTCCCCGGCGTCGAGCGCATGATCGGGCAGCTCGGCAGCACGATCCCGGTGCGCGTGCGATTCGACGCCGCCGACACCGCGAGCACCGTGCTGGAGCGCGTGCACACCGAAAGCGTCCGGCTCACCGATCACCACCACACCGGGCTGCCGGACATCCAGCGCGCGGCCGGTGTCGGCGACCTGTTCGACACGATGCTGGTGATGGAGAACTTCCCGCTCTCCAGCCGCGCCCGCACCACCCTGGCGCCCGGCCTCGATCTCGTCGGGGTCGACATCACCGACGCCACGCACTATCCGCTCACGGTGATCGTGCTGCCGGGCGACGAGTTCACCGTCGGCCTCGGCTACCAGCCGCAGGCGTTCACCCGCGACGAGGCCGAGTCCTACGGCCGCTGGCTGCGGGCCGTACTGCACGAGATCGTCGCCGATCCCGCGCGACCGGTCTCCCGGCTGCGCGCGCTCGACGCCGACGAAGAACGCGCCATGCTGCGCCTCGGCGAAGGGCCGGAACCCCGCCGTGAACGCGGCGGCATGCTGGCGGAGTTCGGCCGCTGGGTCCGCGAGACCCCGGACGCCGAAGCCGTCGTGTGCCGCGATCGCAGCCTGACCTACACCGAACTGGACCGCCGGGCCAACCGGCTCGCGAACACCCTGATCGACGCCGGGGTGAAGCCGCAGGACCCGGTCGCGGTCCTGCTGCGCCGCGACGTCGACCTCGTGGTCGCGCTGTTCGGCGTGATCAAGGCGGGCGCGGTGCACGTGCCGATGGACCCGGACTACCCGGCCGACCGGCTGGCGTACATGCTCGGCGACATCGAGCCCGCCGCCGTCGTGTCCACTTCGGACATCGAGGATCTTCCGGTGATCCATCCGGATCAACTGTCCACTGAGGACACGGATCCGGCCGTCCCGTTCAGCGATGACGCGCTCGCCTACGTCATCTACACCTCCGGCACCACCGGCAGACCCAAGGGCGTGGCGGTACCGCATCGTGGCGTCCCGAGCCTGATCGCGTTGCAGGAGGACATCGTCGGGATCGGGACCGCCGAGCGGTACCTGCATTTCGCCTCGACGAGTTTCGACGTCGCCTTCTGGCAGTTCATGCTGCCGCTGCTGTCCGGCGGGACCTCGGTGATCGCGCCGGAGGAGGTGCGCGTCTCCGGCGACGACCTGCTGGCCTACGCCGCCGAGCACCGCGTCACCGGGCTCAACCTCCTGCCGTCGTTCCTGTCCGCGATGCCGGACGACGCGACCGTCGACCCGGACGTGTTCTTCGTCGTCGGCGCCGAACGGCTCGACCCGGAGCTGGCGCGGCGCTGGGGAAACCGGCGGGCGCTGTTCAACGCCTACGGCCCGACCGAGGTCACCATCAACTCGGTCACCTGGCACTACGACCCGGCCGACCCCGGACCGCTGCCGATCGGCCGACCGGACCCGGAGGTCCGCGCGTACGTGCTCGACGGCGGGCTGCTCCCGGTCGGGACGAACGTCACCGGTGAGCTGTACCTGGCCGGGCCGAAGCTCGCGCAGGGTTATGTCGGCCGGGCCGCGCTGACCGCCGAACGATTCGTGGCGGATCCGTTCGGGCCGCCGGGGGAGAGGATGTACCGCACCGGTGACCTGGTCCGCTGGCGGCCGGACGGGCAGATCGTCTTCCTCGGCCGCGCCGACCACCAGGTCAAACTGCGCGGCTTCCGGATCGAACTCGGCGAGATCGAGACCGCGCTGACCGCGCACGACGACGTGCGCGCCTCCGCGGTGATCGTCCGCGAGGACAGGCTGGTCGCGTACGTCGTTCCCGTGGACGGCACCGAACCCGAGCCGGCCGCGCTGCGCGAGTACCTCGCCGCGGAGCTGCCCGCGTACATGGTGCCGACCGCGTTCGTGCCGCTGGACCGGCTTCCGCTCGGCCCGAGCGGCAAACTCGACCGGGCCGCGCTGCCCGCGCCGGAGGCCCGCTCCGACGGCGGACGGGAACCCGCCACCCCGGCGGAAGCCGTGCTGCTGCGCGTGGTCCGCGACCTGCTCGGCCCCGATGTGGGCCTGGACGACGGTTTCCTCGACGCGGGCGGGGACAGCATCGCCTCGCTGCGGGTGGTGTCCCGCGCCCGCCGCGAAGGGCTGCACCTGACCGCGCGCGACGTCTTCGAAGGCGGCACGGTCGCCGGGATCGCCGCGCGCTGCGGCGAACCCGAACGGTCAGAGGAAGCCCACGCGGTCGGCGACGCCCCGCTCACGCCGATCATGCGCGATCTGTTGCTGCGCGCGGGAAAGGCGGCCGACGGGTTCTGCCAGTGGGTCGAGATCTGTGTGCCTTCGGCGGGCGACGTGCCCCGCTGGCGTTCGGTGCTCGACGCGATCCTCGCCCGCCACGACGTCCTGCGCGCACACCTGGTCGAGGACGCGCTGCGCGTCCCGGATGTCGGGGCCGTGACCGGCGCCGACGTGCTGACCGCGGTCCGGGTGTCCGGCGATCCGCGCACGGTGCTGGACGCGGAGGCCGGCCAGGTCGTGGCGCGGATGGACCCGCGCACCGGGCCGTTGTTCCGCGCGGTGCTGGCGGACGTGGGCGGCGAGCGGCCGGGACGGTTACTGCTGGTGGCCCACCACCTGGTCGCCGACGCGGTGACCTGGCGGGTGCTGCTCGACGACGTCGAACAGGCCTTCCACGGCAACACCCCGCACCGGCGCGGGCAGTCCTTCCTGGGCTGGGCGCGATCGCTGCGGGCGGCCGCTCCGCATCGAGAGGACGAATTGCCGTACTGGCACGGGATCTCGTCGGCGCCGGTGGCCACGCTCGGCCGTACCCGGCTCGATCCGGCGCGGGACACCGTCGCGACCGCGCGGCATCACCGGATCGACGTCGGCGCGGACACCACCCACGCCGTGCTCACCGCCCTGCCGACGGCCTACCGCACCGGCCCGGACACCGTGCTGCTGACGGCGCTGTCCCGCGCGGTCGCGGCCTGGCGCGGGACCGACGCCGACCTGCTCGTCGCCGCCGAGAGTCACGGCAGGCCGGGGCACACCCCGGACTTCGCGGGCACGGTCGACCTGGCGCAGACCGCGGGCTGGTTCACCGCCGTGCACCCGGCGCGGATCGCCCCGCCCGCCGGACCGTTGCCGGACGCGCTGAGGGCCGTCCGCGATCACCTGCGTGCGGCTGGGGACGGCCTCGGCCACGGAATCCTCGGCGTCGAAGGGCCCCGGCCCGAGATCGCCTGGAACTATCTCGGCCGCTTCCCGGCGGCCCCGGTCACGGAAACCCCGTGGCAGCGCCCGCCGGACGCCGATCCGCTCGGTTCGGGCGGTGGCCCGGAAATGCCGCTGCCGTACGCGCTGACGGTGAACGCGATGGTCCCCGACGGCGGCACGCTCGGCGTCCGCTTCACCTGGCCGTCCGCGCTGTTCACCGAGGACGAGATCGTCGTGCTGGGCGAGCACTTCGCCCGCGCGCTGGACGAACTCGCGGCCGACCTGCCAGGGCCCGGCGAGGTCATGCCGCTGACGCCGTTGCAGGAGGTGATCCTGCGCGAGTCCCGGACCGCGGAAGAAGATCCGTATCCGGTGCAGGCGGCGTTCACGCTGTCCGGTGACCTCGACGTCGAGGCACTGCGGGCCGCTGCCACCGCGTTGGTGCGGCGGCAGCCGAACTTGGGTGCCGTGTTCCCGCCGTCGCACGAAGTCCAGGTGATCCCCGCTGAGCCACGTGCTGGTTTCCGTGTGTGCGAAGTGTCCGAAGTGGACACAGCGGACACCGCGCTGGACGAGGAGCTCGCGGAGCCGTTCGACCTGGCGAACGGGCCGCTGTGGCGCGTCACCGTGCTGCGGCACGGGCCCGGCCGTCAGACCCTCGTGCTGACCAGCCACCATCTGCTGTCCGACGGCTGGTCCGCGCCGCGCATCCTCGGCGAGTTGTTCGCGCTGTACGCGGGGAAGCCGCTGCCGGATCCGGTGCCGCCGACCCGGTACACCCGCCTGCTCGCCGCGGCCGATCACTCGGCGGACGTCCGGGCCTGGCGATCGGAACTCGAAGGCCTTCCCGAAGGCGACCACCTGCCGCGCACCGGCGGCGCGGCCGGACCCGCGCTGTTCACCGTGGACGGTCCGCTCGTCGCGGAACTGACCCGGCTGGGGGCGGCACGCGGGTTCACGGCCAACACCCTGTTGCAGGGTGCCTGGGCGGCCGTGCTCGCGACCCACGCGGGACGGCCGGACGTCAGCTTCGGCGTGATGACCTCGAACCGGACGTCCGATGTGGACGGTGTCGAGGAGATCATCGGCCTGCTGGCCAACAGCGTCCCGGTCCGCGCCCGGTTCACCGGGACGGTCGCCGAGACGCTCGCCGACCTGCAAGCCCGGCAGCAGGCGATGGCCGGGCACCACCGGATCGGCCTGCCCGAACTCGCGTCGCTCGCCGGGCGTGAGCGGCTGTTCGACAGTCTGCTCGTGTTCGAGAACTACCCGGTGGATCCGGCGAAACTGCGCGAACCCGCGCCCGGCCTCACCGTCACCGGGACGAGGTTCCGCGAACGGACGCACCATCCGGTGAGCGTCACCGTCGTCCCGGGCGAGGACGGCTGGGAAGGAGTCCTCTACGCGGGGGAGCCTCAGCCGTTGGCCGACGACCTCGTCCGGTTCCTCCGGGAGCTGCCGTCGTGGCTGGACGGCGACGCGGCCGGGTTCGTGGGGAAGCGGTGACCGCGCGCCCGATCGACGCCGCGCTGTGGCGCACGGCGGCCGTGCTCGTGCTCGGCACCTTCATGGCGACCTTGGACAGCACGATCGTCTCGGTCGGCGTCGACACCCTCGCCGAGGAGTTCGGCGCGCCGGTCACCGGTGTCCAATGGGTGACCACGGCGTACCTGCTGGCCGTGGTCACCGCGGTGCCGGCGTCCGGCTGGCTCGCCGACCGGTTCGGTGGCCGCCGCGTCTGGCTCACCGCCGTCGCCGTGTTCCTGCTGGCGTCCCTGCTGTGCGCGCTGGCGCCGACCCTGCCCGCGCTCATCGCCTTCAGGGTCCTGCAAGGGCTCGCGGGCGGCCTGTTGCCACCGACCGGTCAGGCGCTGCTGGCGCGGGCCGCCGGCCCTGACCGCATCGGACGCGTGATCAGCGTCGTCGGTCTCGTACCGCTGTTGTCGCCGGTGCTCGGCCCGCTGGCGAGCGGCACCATCCTCGCCGTCGCGGACTGGCCGTGGTTGTTCTACGTCAACCTCCCGGTCGGCGTGGTGGCCGTGATCCTGGCCCGGCGCTGGGTCCCGGCGGGCGAGCCGGGCGGCCGGGGCGACCGGTTCGACTTCCGTGGCGCGCTGCTGCTTTCGCCAGGACTCGCGGTGCTGGTGTTCGGGCTGACCTGGTTCGAACAGGGGAGCCCGGTGGTCGCCGGGCTCGCGGTCGCGGCGGGTGTCGTCATGCTCGCGGCGTTCGTCCGGCACGGCCTGCGGGCCGAGGCGCCGCTGCTCGATCCGCGGCTGTTCACCCAGCCGCCGTTCGGAGTCGCCGCGCTCGCGCTGGTGCTGCTCGGCGCGTCCGTGTTCGGCACCATGTTCCTGCTCCCGCTCTACCTCCAGCGCGGCGCCGGACTGTCCACTTGGGACACCGGCCTGCTGCTGGTGCCCCAGGGCATCGGCGCGGCGGCCGGTTCGGTACTGGTGAACCGGCTCGTCGACCGGATCTCGCCGCGCACCCTGGTGCTGAGCGGGATCGGGCTGGTCGCCCTCGGCACCGCGCCCTTCACCCAGCTCGGCGCCGGTCTTCCGGACTGGGTGATCGTGGTTTCCCTGCTGCTGCGCGGTTTCGGCGCGGCGCTGATCGGCGCGCCGGTGATGACGATCGTCTACCGCCGGGTCGAACCCGCCCGGCTGCCCCGCGCGGCCGGGGCGCTGAACCTGCTCAACACGCTCGGCGGCTCGATCGGCACCGCGGTGCTGGCCGTGGTGCTGCAGGCCCGGCTGGCCGCGCGCGGCCCGGACGTCGCCGCGGCCTTCGCCGACGCTTTCTGGTGTGTTCTCGGCCTCGCCGTCGTGGCGGTCGCCGGTGCGACGCGGCTGCCCCGGGCCGGGGTGGCCGCCCCCGACAAGAAGAGAGGTCACGCGGATGCCTGACCAGGACACCCTGCCCAGCCCGGCCGAGGTGGCCATGAGCGACGTCGTGCCGGACGAGATCGCCCGGCACCGCGAAACCGTCGCCGACGTCCTCGCCCGGCGCGACTCGCGGTTGCTCGTCGTCGTGGGTCCGTGTTCGGTGCACGACACCGACGGCGCGCTCGAGTACGCGCACCGGCTCGCCGAGGTGTCCGGGCGCTTCGCCGACGACCTCGTCCTCGTCCTGCGTGCCTACCTGGAGAAACCGCGTACGATCGCGGGCTGGACCGGCCTGGTGCCCGACCCCACCCTGGACGGCAAGGGCGATCTCGCGTCCGGGATCCGGCTCGGACGGCGGTTCCTGGCCGACGCCGCCGCGACCGGGCTGCCGCTGGCCTACGAGTTCGTCGACCCGTTCCTGGCGCCCTACTTCGCGGACACGATCAGCTGGGGCGCGATCGGCGCGCGGACCGTGGCCAGCCAGCCGCACCGGCAGCTGGCGTCGTGGCTGCCGATGCCGATCGGCATGAAGAACTGCGTCTCCGGGCGGCTGGACACGGCCGTCGCCGCCGTCCGGTCGGCTGCGCTGCCTCACGTGTTCCCCGGCGCCGCGGCGGACGGGCGAGCGCGGATCCAGCGCAGCACCGGCAACCCGGACGCCCACCTCGTCCTGCGCGGCGGACCGAAACCGAATCATCACGCCCACGCGGTGGCGGACGCCCTCGACGCGCTGACCACCGCCGCCCTGCCGCACCGGCTCGTCGTCGACGCCTCGCACGGCAACAGCGGCAAGGACCACAACCGGCAGCCCGTGGTCGTCGCGGATCTGGCCGATCAGATCTCGGCGGGCAACGACGCGCTGGCCGGGGTGATGATCGAGTCGTACCTCTCGGACGGCAGGCAGGACGTCGGGTCCACGCGGCCGCGTCCCGACCTGAGCATCACGGACGCATGCCTGGGCTGGGACCGGACGGTGCCGCTGCTGGAATCCCTCGCCTGCGCGAACGCGGTGCGACGCCTCAGCGCTCCTAGGAAGGCCGGCGTTCTTTAGCGGTACTCGTGTG
>NZ_NMQT01000120.1 GCF_002234405.1 Amycolatopsis thailandensis
AAGGGGGCCATCATGTACTGGAGCCGCCGTGAAGGTCGAGTTTCCTCGGCTGAGCCGAGGGAAGGGGGCCTTCACGCGCAGCCGCTGTGGTCGCTGTGGTCGCTGGTGCGTCTGAGCTGAAAGTGACAATCACCCAAATCCGTGAAGGCCTCCTTCACTACCTTCAGGGTAGGCAAGGAGGCCTTCACGGACCGGAACCGCGCTCCGCCACAGCCGGAACCCAGCAGCTACCTAAGACACGGTCGGCGCTAACCCGAATCGCCACTCACGACCCACGGCACCGAAGGCCACCGCCAGGGCATGTCCTCCGTATCTCGTCTCCTTCTAAGGCGTCGGCAGCGGCATTCCGGGGACGCTCTGGTCGGCGGGGATCGCTCCGCCGACCAGGTACTCGTCCACGATCTTGTCCACGGCCGCGTTGCCGCCCGCGTAGATCCCGTGGTCACCCTCACCGGTCACCGTCAGCATCCGCGAGTTCGCGAACCCGGCGTGTGCCTTCTTGGCGCCTTCGATCGGGGTGGCCGGATCGTGCTCGGACTGGACGATCAGCACCGGCGGCACTCCCTTGCCATCCAGCTTCGGCAACGGACGCGGCTGCTTGTCCCAGAACAGGCAGACCGACGCGTTCAGCGTGCCACCGCCCGCCAGGAGCAGGCCGCGGTCGAGGTTCCGCTGCGAGTCGCGGATCAGCGACTCGCGGGTGCCGGTGAACCGGCCCTCGCCGCAGACGGTGCTCCAGAACGTGCCGTCCTGCGCGTCGGGGAAGTCACCCGCGCCCTTGATGGCGGCCCGGGCTTCGGCCTTGGCCTGGTCCGGCGCCCCGTTCTCCAGCCCCGCCCGGACCTTGACCAGCAGGTCGGCCAGCGCCGGGAAGGACTCCTTCTTGTAGAGCAGGTAGATCATCGCGTATTCGAGCTGCATCGGCCCGTTCCCGTTGATCGGGTTGCGCGACAAGGCGTACCGGAGCCGCTCGTAGGCTTGCCGGACCTCTTCGCCGCCGGTGCCGAAGTGGTACTTGGCGTCGTAGCGCGCCATCCACGGCAGGAAGTCCTGCCGCCAGCGCCGTTCGAAGCCGACGGGCTGCCGGTCGAACGACTTCTGCCAGGTCGTGGTGAACTCCGTCGACGAGTCCAGCACGAACCGTCCCGTCCGCTGGGGGAACTGCTGCGCGTAGTGCGCTCCCAGCCAGGTGCCGCCCGAGTAGCCGACCCAGTTGATCTTCTCCCGGCCCAGCAGGACCCGGAGCAGGTCGTAGTCCTTGATCGTCTGGTAGGTGGTGATCAGCGGCCCGAGTTCGCCGTTGGCGTGCTGACAGGATCGGGCCACGTGCTCCGCGTTCGCCAGGATCTGGTTCAGGTTGCGCGGGTCCCGGTCACGCGGATCCAGCTCATTGACCAGGCCGGCGGTGTTCCGGCAGGTGACGTTGGTGCTCTTGCCGGTCCCGCGGACGTCGATGCCGATGACGTCCTGGTGTTCGCGCAGCTTCTCCTGCCCGCGGAAGGTCACCGGGAACCAGCGCCCGGGTCCGCCGGGCCCACCCGGATTGGTGAGCACCGACGCCGTCGACGCCCCGGTGGACTTCAGCCTGCTGACCGCGATGGTCAGGTCCTGCCGCTCGTTCGCGCGGTCCCAGTCGCGCGGCGTGCGATAGGACGCGCATTCGAGCCCGCTGATATCGGTGCCCGGCGGCAGCGTGACCAGTTCGTCCGCCGCGCAGGGATGCCAGTCCAGGGTCTGACCGGTGTAGTAGCCGGGGATGCCCGTCGTGTTCAGCGTGCTCGCCGAAGCCGGCACGGCTCCGGCGAGCAGTCCGCCCACGACCGCCGGGATCACCCCGGCGGCCAGTAGCCGCTTCATCTGCTGCCCCCTTCTTTCCTTGTTTCCCAACGGCTCTCGACGCTAGGGCCGGGCACACCCAGCGAACATCGACCGCAGGTAGCGCCGGGAGGTGAACCAAGGAACAAGGGGCGGCTAGGACCGGGGCACAAGTCCGGCCGCGGTGGCCTTGCGCTCCAGTTCGGCCGGAGTGCTCGCGTTCCGCGCGTCGGGCGCCTTCGTGGACGCGGCGGCGGTGCCTCCGAGCGCCTTGAAGATCAGATCGGCTTCGGCCTTCATCCCGGCCGCGTAGGGGTGGTAGGCCACCGCGCGGAACAGGTCGGTGTCCTTGCCGCTCACCCAGGCCGCGTCGCCCGCACAGGCGTCATGCCCGCTGCTCGGCCCATAGGTGTCGACATAGCGGGCACCCTGCTTACGGGCCGCGGTGGAGACGGCCTTGTTGAGCGCGCGTTCGACCTCGTCGGCCCAGGCGTAGTCGCCGTCGGCGAACGGGAGGACGCTGGGGCAGTAGCCCTTCGACGGCGTGATCCGCGGATACCCGACCAGCACGATGGTGGCCGCGGGCGAACGCTCCTGGACACCCTTGACCACGCGTTCGAGGTTTCGCTCGGTGTTCTTGAGCGCCGCGAGCAGGGTGTCCGTGCCCTTGATCGTGAAGTGGTCCTTGCACGGCGAACCGGTCGGGTCGTCGTCGCGCAGCCCGGGGCAGGTTCCGATCAGGCTGCCGAAGACGCCGTAGTCGTTGCCGCCGATGCCGATGGTCACCAGGTCGGTGTCCAGGGTCAGCGCGTCGAACTGCGCGGGCACGGACCCGAGCGCGAGACTCGGCGAAGGAACCGTCTGCGGGTTGAGCATGTTCGTGGTGTCCGCCGAAGAGCAGCTGACGTCGGTGAAGGCGCCGGACTTGTAGTAGAGCCCGAGCTTCGTGGCCAGCCAGGCCGGGTAGTTGTTGTTCGACCGGAAGCACCAGCTCGCCTGCTGCCACGGGATCAGCGGACCCGCGGTGTAGGAGTCGCCGAGCGCGACGTACTTGCGGAACGACGGGGTCTCGGCGGCACTCGCCGGTATCCCCAAACTCGCTAGAGAGACGACCGCCAGCAGCGTGGCGAGGACAAGTCGGGTGGTACGGCGCATGGCGACCTCGTGATCCGTCGTTGGACTACCGGCCGATCCTGACAAGTTTTCACCTCCGTCCACAATAGAAGTGAGCATCTTTCACGTTTCAGGGGGTTTGATAGAACGCTCTATCATGGGGTGGTGACTGGAACGCGGGAACGCATCGTGAACGCCGGGGCCGAACTGCTCAGAAGGAACGGCTACACCGGCACCGGGGTGAAGCAGATCGTCGAGGCCGCGAACGCGCCCTTCGGCTCGCTGTACCACTTCTTCCCCGGCGGCAAGGAACAGCTCGGCGAGGAGGTCATCCGCACCTCCGGGATGATGTACCTCGCGTTGTTCGAGATCTTCTTCGCCGACGAGCCGGATCTGATCCACGGGATCGAAGCGGCTTTCGCCGGCGCGGCCGACACGCTCGAAGCGACCGACTACGCCGACGCCTGCCCCATCGCGACGGTCGCGCTCGAGGTCGCCAGCACCAACGAGAAGCTGCGGATCGCGACGGCCGACGTGTTCACGGCGTGGATCGAGACCGGCGCGGAGAAGCTGGGCAAGTACGGTCTCTCACCCGCGGCCGCGCGGCAGCTCACGATCGCCCTCGTGAACAGTCTCGAAGGGGCCTTCGTGCTGAGCCGATCGTTGCGTGACACCGAAGCGCTCGAAATCGCGGGCGCGTCGACGGTCGCCTTGGCGCGCACGCTGCTCCCCGACGCGTGAAGCACCGACGGCCGGTTGCTGAACACCGGGATTTCCCCGCAACGGGCAACGACTTCCGGCCGACCTAGCGGTCGTCAACTCCGGAACGCGTTTGGGGAGCACATGATCATCAGGAAGCTCGTGATCGGCACCATCGCCGCCGCCGCGCTGCTCACCGCGGGCGCGGTGCCCGCGACCGCCGCCGAGGTCCAGCCGTCCACCCTCACCACGTCCACCAGCGGCACCAAGATCGACGCCGGCAAGACCGTCACGATCTCCGGGAAGCTCACGAAGTCCGACGCCACCCCGATCGCGGGTGCCGAGGTGGGCATCTCGTTCTGTTTCAACGGCTTCTGCGGTGAGGCTCAGGCCAAGCCGGTCACCGACGCCGCCGGCGTCTACACCGCGACACTGTCCCCGATCCGCACCGGCAACTACCACGCCGACTTCTTCTCCACCGACCCGGTGATCGCGAACTCGCGTGCCGACACCCCGAAGATCGTCGTGCTGCACCCGGCGAAGATCACGTCGTTCGCGGCGGGCCGGAACGCGGCCAAGGCCGTGACCGGCTCGGGCACGATCGACTTCCCCGGCCGGTACACCGCGAACCCGATCCCGGTCGAACTCCAGTACTACTCGCTCAGCGGTCACCGCTGGACCACGGCGGCGACGGTCGACGCCACCTGGAACGGCACCACCTGGGCCTTCTCGGCCTCGGCCGAGTACCGCAAGCCCGGCGTCTGGCGGGCGTTCTACGCGGGCGCGCCCGAGATGTTCCACGCGGCGGCGAGCAACCTCGTCTTCGTGCTCTGACGTTTCCGTGAAGGCCTCTTTCCCTACTCTGTCCCGGCAAAGTCGCGTAAGCGGGTCGTGAGCGGCGTTTCGGGTTGTTGAGGGGTAAGGCAAAGTTGTCTTGCTGGACTTTGCGTTCGGGAGACGTGAGTGAGGTGAAGGGGTCTTT
>NZ_NMQT01000121.1 GCF_002234405.1 Amycolatopsis thailandensis
TGGGTTGGCCGCCGCCCACTCGGGAAGCCGATGCCGGATGGCGGCCAGTTCGGTGATCGCGTGCACCAGTCCACTTCGGACGGCGGAGACGTCGACGGGTGATCCGTCGCGCCACAGCAGGACATGCCGGGTCCTCAGCGGCACACCCCGCAGGGCCACCACCGAACCCGGCATCGTGGAACCGGAGTCGAGGGACTGGGCCAGCGCCACCGCGCGGGCGTCGCGCCGGACGGTCTGGCGCAGCACCATCGGCTCCAGCTCCTGCACGGTGATCGTGCCGAGGCCCGCCCGGGCGCACTCGTCGGTCAGGTGGTCGTGGAACTCGTCGTCCCCGCCCGCCACCGCCAGCCAGGTCGAATCGGTGAGCTCCGCCAGCGAAACCTCGCCGCGTCCGGCGACAGGGTGCTTCGGGGACACGATCACGAAGACCGGTTCCGTCCCGACGGGAAGCAGGTGGACCCCGTCCGGCGGAACGATCTCCTGCCCGGGGTGGTCCACATACAGCGCCAGTTCGACCGTGCCGTCGAGAAGCGCGGTGAACAACGCGGTCCGGCTGGTCATCGCGAGCAGTTCGACCGGGCGTCCGGGGGCGGCCGCGGTGACCACGCCGCTCAACGTCTCGGCGAAGACGGTGGGGAGCGCGCCGATCCGGAGCAGGCCCTCGGACGGCGCGCGATGGAACCGGCGGATGGCGAGGTCGAGCTCGTCCGCGGCGACCAGGACCCGCCGCGCGTGGTTCAAGAGCACCTCGCCCAGCGCCGTGGGCCGCACACCGTGGCGGTCCCGTTCGAACACCGTCCGTTCCAGGGCCCGTTCGACCCGGTGGAGTTGCGCGCTCAGCGCGGGCTGGGAGAGCCCGAGCGCTGTCGCGGCCTTCGCGATGCTGCCCGCCGACGCGATCGCGTCGAGGAGGCGCAGATGCCGGACGTCGATTTCCACCGGCCAAGTATGGCCGTCCCCGGGGCCGATGAGCGGGCTGATCACAGGTCGTCCTCGCTGATGATCGTGCGGAGTTTGTTCAGGGCGCGGTGCTGGGCGACCCGGACCATGCCGGGGCTCACCCGCAGGACCGCACCCGTTTCGGGCGCCGACATGCCGACGGTGATCCGCAGCCGGAGGATCTCCTGCTGGATATCGGGCAGGGCGCTCATCAACCGGGTCAACCGGTCGTGGCCGTCGGCGGCGAGGGCGTGCCACTCGGGCTCGTCGGTCTCGGACGTCGCACGGTCGGGCGGATCGGGCGTGGGTTCGGATCTGTCCCGCGCTCGCCCCCGGAAGGCAGCGGCGACCTTCCGGGCGGCGATCCGCAGAACGGTGGTGAGGAAGGAACCACCGGTGGCCCTGGCCTTCGGAAGCGTGGTGAGGACCGCGAGACAGGTCTCCTGCGCGACGTCCTCCGCGGCG
>NZ_NMQT01000122.1 GCF_002234405.1 Amycolatopsis thailandensis
ACGGCGTGCGGTCATCGGCCAAAAACTGCGTCGGGGCCAGCGCCTCTTGCAGCCGTGTCCCAGCGTCCTGCGCGCCGTGATCCCCGGACCGCCGCGGCACCAACTGCCGCACAACCCGAACCAGTAACGCCCGTACCCGGCGCCGCAGCAGGACGGCGCCGAGCGCGGGCAGCGAGATCATCGCGACACCGTGCTCGACGTCGACACCGGCGACGATGGGTTTCCTCCCCGCACGCCGAGGCAGATCGGTCACCAGCACCAGCAAGTCCCAGCCCCGGCCCTGACGATGCTGCTCCGACAGTGTGCGCATCGGGATGTCACCGTCTTCGTTCAACGGCAGCTGGTCGACCTCGTGCTCCACCCGCCATCGCGTCTGCCCACTCACCAAAGCGGCGAAAGTTTCCGGTAGCTCGTCGACGATGGTGGTGATCACCTGCTCCGGCAGGCCTTCGTCGGTCAACAGCCCGACGGCCACCTGGTGCGGCGCGTTCATGTGGTTTCACCTCTCTCCTCGGCACCTGGTTTCCCCGACGGGTGCCGGCCAAACCAGCCGGGCCGGGCAGGACGTCAGAGGGGCAGCGCGGGATGCCGGGAGGTCGCCACGCGGTAGACCCGTGCCGGTGGCGTGCCCCGCGTGCCCGCGCGACCAGCACCAGCAGCCACGCCACCCCGATCGCCGCGATCAGGCCAGGTCAACGTCGTGTACGGCCCTTCCTGACCGCTCCCGCGCCAGCTGGGCCAGCGCGGGGCTGACCTGGCGGCAGGGTCCGCACCAGGCGGCCCAGAGGTCGCCCACCGGCATCGTCGCCCGCTCCGCGACTTGCGCGAAGTCGGTCTCGCCTGCGTCGACGGTGATCGCCAGTCCCTCGGTCGGTTCACCGCGCAGAAGCGCCCGATCTCGGTTTCGACCTCGTGGGAGATGCACCGGCGCAGCGGCCTGGCACCGTACACGGGATCGAACCCGTGCTGGGCGATGAGCTTCCGAGCCTGCCGCGCGGTTCAGGTCGTAGTTCCGTTCCGCTTCTTCGGCTTCGTGACGCAGCCGCTCCAGCTCGGACCGCAGCTCCTGGACCCGCCGGATCCCCTGACGCTCGGCATCCCACTGCGCCTTCTTCGAGTCCGCTCCGGCACGAAGATCGGCGAGTTCCCGCTCGAGGTCCGCCAGCCGCGCCTTGCTGACGTGCCGGGTGAGCTCGTCGAGTTCGGCGGGCATGGAGTCGATTTCCGTGCGCAGCCGCGCGCACGCCTCGTCGACCAGGTCGATCGCCTTGTCCGGCAGGAACCGGTCGGTGATGTAGCGGTGGGACAGGGTCGCGGCGGCGACCAGCGCGCCGTCCTGGATCTTGACCCCGTGGAACACCTCGAGCCGCTCCCGCAGTCCACGCAGGATCGAGACGGTGTCCTCGACCATGGGTTCGCCGACGACGATCGGCTGGAACCGGCGCCGGCTTGAGCATGTTCCCGGCGTCCATCGCGCCCTTCGTGATGAGGACGCGGTGAGGTGGGACCGGTAGCCAAGTCCGGCCCCACCTCTTTCCTCGCCCCCGGGTCAGAACGTGACGGTGAACCCGTCGATACTGCCGGTATCGAACTTGTAGACGTCCTGGGCGCTCAGCTTCCAGGTGCCGTTGGCGTTCTCGCCGGAGGCATCCACCGTGTACGTCTCGTGGACACCGCCTGCCGTGCCGACTCCGCCGGAGCCCTTGAGCCGGTACGCCTTACCGCTCGGCCCGATCAGGTCGAGCACCAGGTCCGCGGAATAGGTGTGCGAGATGTCGACCTTCACCGGCAGTGACGAGGACGCCCTGCCGTCACAACCATCCTGCGTCACCGAGCTCGTCACGGCGGCACCGGCGTCCGGGATGGACACCGGGGTCGTGTTCGACTTCGTGCCGCACTTCGGCGCCGGGCCACCACCGCCGATGAACGAGACGTTGAGCAGTTTGTTCAGCGAACCGCTGCCCGGGTTCTTGACGACACCGTCGGAAGCGTTGTTCACCAGCGCGTCCCGGACCTGTTTCGGAGTCGCGGACGGGTTGGCCGCCAGGTAGAGCGCGGCCGCGCCGACGACGTGCGGTGTCGCCATCGAGGTCCCGCTCATTCCGGCGGAGCCGCCGTTGCTCGGGCTCAGCGACGTGATGTTGGTGCCCGGCGCGAAAATGTCGGTGCAGCTTCCGTAGTTGGAGAACGACGAGCGGTTGTCGCTGGAGTCCGTCGCGTTCACCGTGATGGCTTCCGGCACCCGTGCCGGGCTGGTGTTGCAGGCGTCGGTCGAGGCGTTGCCCGCGGCGATGCCGTAGACGACTCCGGAGGCGATGGACCGCTTGACCGCGTCGTCACCGACACCCGGCGCGTCAGTGGTGAGGCTCATGTTCGCCACGGCCGGTTTCACCGCGTTGGCCGTCACCCAGTCGACGGCGTCGATGATGCCCGAGTCCGGGCCGGTGTTGTCGCAACCGAGGACCTTCAGCCCGACGATCTTGACCTTCTTCGCGACGCCGTAGGTCTTGCTGCTGATCGTGCCCGCCGTGTGACTGCCGTGCCCGTTGCAGTCCTTGCCGTCACCGCCCATGAAGTCCTTGCCGAGGCTGGCCCGGCCTTCGTACTCCGGGTTCGACGGGTTGATGCCGCTGTCGAGGTCGTACGCGGTGACACCCTCACCGCTGTTGTTGTAGGTGTACTTCTTGTCCAGTGGCAGGTTCTTCTGGTCGACGCGGTCCAAACCCCAGGTCGGGTTGGTCTGCGTGTCGGCACCGCGGGCCGTTCCGTCCTGGTAGACGGCCTTCACCGACGGATCGGCCGCGAGCCGCCGCGCCTGCTTCTCGGTCATCTTCTTGACCGAGAAGCCGTTCAGTGCGGCGGACCAGGTGGACCGGACCTCGCCGCCGAAGCGCTGGGTCAGCGACGCGGACGACGCCTGGGCGGTCGCGAGGCCGTCCTTCAGCACCACGATGTACTGATCGCCGTAGTGCTGTTTCGCTTGAATCACCACACCTTCGGCTTCCGCGGCGACGGCGTTCCCGACGCCGAGCGCCAGCAACGGTGTCAGCGCTCCCAGAGCCAGCAGGAACTTTCGTGATTTACGCATGGTGGATCACCTCCGTGGTCTTCGTGGTCACTGGACGGTGAGCGTGTACGTGGCGGTCGAAGTCTTGCCGGAGCCGTCCTTCGCCGTCACGGTGATCGGGTACGTCCCGGCCTGGAACGGCGGGAAGACCTGCATCGTCGAGGTGCCGCCGCTGGAAATGGTCTGCGGGTTGAAGAACGGCGCGAACGGCAGGCCCGAGCCGGAGGCCGAGAGCGTGATGGAACCACTGCCGCCGGTCACGGAAACCTTCGTGCTGACCATCGAACCCGGGCGAGCGGTCCCCGAAGCCGGGTCGAGGGTCACCTTCATGTCACCGGGCTCGCTCCCGCCCTTGCCGACCGTCAGCGTCAGCGTGGTGGTCACGGTGTCGGTCGTGCCCTTGCCGGACACGGTGATCGTGTAGTCCCGTTCCGGTGTTCCCGCCGCCGTCTCGATCGTCAGCTTCGCGGTGTCACCCGACTTGATGGTCGACGGCTGGAAGGTCGCCTTGGCACCGTCGGGGAGCCCGGACGCGGTCAGCGCGACGTTCTCACTGCCGTTCTTGCCCGGCTTGCTCGTGATCGACGTCGAGATGTACTTGCCGGGGTCGACCTTCACCGAACCCGGCGAGGCCGCGAGGGTGAACTTGTCCGCGCTGGGCGCGTCGCCGATCTGCTGCTTGACCCAGTCCCCCATCTCGTTGTTCAGGCGGCTGTAGACGCTGTACCACTTGAAGTCGCTGCGGCTCCACGAAGTGATGCCGACGACCACGCCGTTGACGATGAACGGGCCGCCGCTGTCCCCGGGCAGCACGGTCTTGCGGCCGTCGGAGTAGCCGGCGCAGATCATCGTCTTGGGGTCGACACCGTTCTCCACCCCGGTGCACTGATTCGCGTTGACGATCGGCAGGGTCAGCTTCTGCAGGGTGACGTCGGCGGGGCTGTCGTTCTGGGTCTTCTTGCCGTAGCCCAGGCTGAAGCCGTCCTTGCCCGGTGTCTCCAGGCCGGTGTCGGCGGAAGTGGCGACCTTCGCGTAGCCGCCCGCGGGGACGGGGATGTCGGCGTCGGTGGTGATGATCGCGACGTCGTAGCCGTTCCAGGGCTGGGTGAACTTCGGGTGGAGCTGGTAGTCGACGGCCTTGAGCTGGGTACCGCCGGTGCTCTTCAGATCGTCGAGTCCATAAAGGACGGACTTCTCGCCTGCCAGTTCCTTGCAGTGTGCCGCGACCATCACCTTGCGGGGCGCCACGACCGAACCGCTGCAGCTCTGTCCCTTGGGACGCGAGCCGCCTTCACGCAGGGCCGCGATGGCGAACGGGTAGTCCTTCACCGAGGCCGGCACGCCGCCGATGCCCTGGGCGTGGGCGCCGTCGGGGATCCGGACGTCGCCGGTCGGGGCGACGGCGGACGCGGACGGCTGGGGCGCCGCCCCGGCGGTGCCGCCCGCGACGGGGATCGACAACGCCGTCATGCCCAGCGCCAGCAGGCCCAGGATTCTTTTTCTCTGCACGGTGTTTCCTTTCACAGGGGAGGAAATCAGAAGGTCAGGCCGAAGCTGTCGAGGAGGCCGGAGTCGAAGCGGTAGATGTCCTGGACGCGCAGCTTCCAGTCGCCGGAACGGTTCTCGCCCGAGGTGTCGACGGTGTAGGTCTTGGAGAGATCGATCGAGCTTTCGCCGCCGGCCTGCTTGAGGTTGACGACCTTTCCGCTCGGCGTCACGAGGTCGATCTTCAGATCGCCCGAGTACGGATGCTTGATCGCCACGGCGACCGAGGTGCCCGAAGTGCCCTTGGCGTCGCAGGAGCCGATGGTCACGGTGCTGGACACGGCGTCACCGGCGTCCGGGATCGCGACGTCGTCAGTACTGCTCCCACCCGCGCAGGACGGCGGATTCGGCGTGCCGCCACCGAGGAAACCCGTGTACAGCAGCTTGTTCGGCGAGCCCTTGACGTCGGAGATCTTGCCGGGGGTGGTGTTGTCGAGCAGCGCCTTGGTGACCTGCGCCGGGGTGGCCGACGGATTCGCGGTCAGGTAGAGCGCGGCCGCGCCCGCGACATGCGGGGTGGCCATCGAAGTGCCGCTCATCTGCTGCGTGCCGCCACCGTTGCGGGTGGAGGTGATGTTGCTGCCCGGCCCGAACAGGTCCGTGCAGGTCCCGTAGTTCGACGACTGCGACGAGTTGAAGATCGAACGCTTGTCCTGCGCGTCGCTCGCGGCGACGGTGATCGCCTCAGGTGTGCGGGCGGGTGAGACGTTGCAGGCGTCCTGTCCCTCGTTGCCCGCGGCGACCGTGACGGTGATCCCGGCCCGGACCGCGCCCTGCACCGCCTGGTCCACTGTGGACGTCGCGCCACCGCCGATGCTCATCGTGAGCACCGCGGGCTTCTTGGCGTTCTTGGTGACCCAGTCGATACCGGAGACGATCGTCGACCACGGCGCGCTGGAGTTGCAGCCGAGCACGCGGACGGCGACGATCTTCACTCCCTTGGCGACGCCGTAGGTCGTGCTGCCGACGGTGCCCGCGACGTGCGTGCCGTGGCCATGACAGTCGGAGGCGTCACTGTCGCTGTCGACGAAGTCGTAGCCGCTGCTCGCCCGGCCGCCGAACTCGGACTGCCGGTAGTCGGTCCCCGTGTCGAGGACGTAGACGGTGGCACCGTCGCCTTTGTTGGCGTAGTCGTACTTCTTGTCCAGCGGCAGGTCTTTCTGGTCGATCCGGTCCAGTCCCCAGGTCGGGTCGTTCTGGGTGTCGGTGGCGCGGGCGAGGGAGTCCTGCTCGACCGTGGCGACCGCCGGGTCCGCGGCGAGCTTCCGGGCCTGCGCCTCGGTCATGCGGCCGGCGAAGCCGCGCAGGGCCGAGTCGTAGGTGCGGGTCACCTGCGCGCCGTAGCCGGAGGCCAGCGAGTGCACGTCGGAGGTGGTGGCCTGACCGGGTTTGAACGTGACGAGGTAGGCGCCCGGGATGGCGCCGGGACCGCCTTTCAGAACGGCCTGTTCGCCCGCGGAGGCGGCGGACGGCAGGACGAGGGCTGCGGCGGACAGGGCCGTGGCCAGAGCCAAGGTCCGTCGAGGACGGAAACGTTCACGCATCGGCATACTCCTGAAGGTGGGGAATCGGCGCGGGCGGGGAGAAAACGAGGACTGCCGCGACGCTGTGACAACAGTGAATTTTCCGGGAGCCGAGAACAATAGTGGTTGTCCACGATGGACTACTCATTAAATTCACGGGGCCGCTACCAGCACTTTTGCCGCAAGTCACACCAGTAGCGACCGGTTCGAATCACTGAGAACCGTATGCCGAAAAAATAAGGGACCTCATCAAATAACGCGAGCACGAAAAGGTCAAATTGATTGAATCACATGACTCAGGCGGTTTTCGACCCGGCGATCCGGTCCCGCAGCAATTCTTCACTCAGCACGGCGCGCGAAGGCAGATCGAGTTTGCACAGCGCGCGGCCGAGATGGACCTCGACGGTGCGCGCCGACAGGAACAGGCGTTCCGCGATCTGGCGATTGGTCAGATTCTGCGCGGCGAGGCCGACGACCTCGAGCTCACGCGGTGACAACGCCTTGCCGTAGCCGCGACGGCCGCGTCGCGGAACGTCCGGACTGTGAGCCGCGAGTGCCCGGCGGCACCGCTGAGCGTCGGCGAGGGAGTCCAGCGCCCGGTAGGTCGTCTCGGCCGAGGTCAGCGCGCCCAGTAGCCGTTCGTGCTCGCCGAGTTCGGCGTAGCACTCGCCCGCGCGTTCCTCCGCGCCCGCGGCCGCTTGAGGTCGCGGCAACGCTTGGTAGGACCGCGCCGAGCGACTGAACAGCTCGGCGGCTTCAGCGGGGCGGGACCGGGCGAGCAAGCCCCGGCAGAAGAGGTCCGCCGCGACGGCGAGCGGCGCGTCACGCCCGGCGATCCCTTCCTGGTACTCGGCCAGCAGCGCTTCGGCGGCTTCGGTCTCGTGCGCCTCGATCAGCATCCGGACCGCGAGCGGAAGCAGTTCCGCCGCCCACACCCAGTTGTTCTTGCGGCGGATGTTCGTCAGCCCGTACTCGACGAGACGGCGCGCCCCCGCGAGATCCTTGCCCGCCAGCTGGACCGCGGCCCGTCCCGCGAACGACGAGGCCTGCAAGGGGACGCTTCCCGCCGAAAGCTTGAACGCGGCGTCGAAATCACGCAACGCCGCCGCCCGCCGCCCTCGACCGAAGTGGTACCAGCCGAGCGCCAGTAGCGGCTCCCCCGCCAGGGAACTGTCCTCGCCCACTCGCTCGACCAGGTCACGAGCCTCGCTGTCCACTGTGGTCCACAAGCCCATCGCGACGTCGAGCCGCAGGTCCGTGCCCGCCGCCAAGGCCTCCAGATAAGGCTGGTACTCGTCCTGGATAAGCCTCCGCGCAGTCGCGAGGTATGACCTGGCCACGGGGTAGTAGCCGTTCCACGCCGCCGCGTCGGCGAGGTTGATGTAGGTCCGGCAGACCTGGCGGCGCACATCGGCCGACCGCGGTGACTCCGGAAGCGTGCCGACGTCCTGCCAGACACCGGGGTCGGCGACCTGCATCCGGCTGGACATCCGGTTCGCGGTGACCGCGGCGAGCAGTTCGACGTCACGGATGCCTTGGCTGGCCCGCTCGGCCTGATCGAGCCAGCGCAGGTTCTCTTCGACCGGGATCGCGCCGAGATGCGGAAGCGCCAGCGTGACCAGGCCACGAGCGAGCAGGGCGCGATGGTCGGAGAGGTCCGCGACGGCCAGCTGGATCTCCGAGCGGCCGGCGTCGATCTGCCCGCTCTGGTTGATCAGCACCCGGCCGAGATTGATCCGGATCTCACCGCGGGCGGTCTTGCTCATCGGCCACTCCCGCACCGCTGTGCGCAGCAACCGGACCGTCGGCTCCTTGATCAGCTCGTAGGCGGTTTCCCTGCTGAGCCTGACCGCGAAGTTCTCCCGGTCGGCACGGGAAAGTCCGTCGTCTCTGAGCGCGGCTTCGAGCAGGCGCACGGCTTCGTCCGGTTTGCCGTCGGCCACCGCTCTGTCGACGGCCTCCGAGGTCCACCGCACCCAATCGCCGAGCTCACCGGCCACCCGATGGTGCTGTGCGATTCTCGACGCGTCCGGCTCACTCGAACCGGCGAGAAGACGAGCGACGCGACCGTGCAGGCGGCACCTCCGAGGGCCGGGGATGGCGGCGTGGACGACCTCCGCCACCAAAGGACTGCGTGCGGCGTACCGTCCTCTGCCCAGATCGCGCAGAAATCCCGCGTCGAGAGCCGAAAGCAGCGCACGGTCGACGACATCCCCCTCCAATTCGGACACTTTCGCCAGCTCGGCGCAGTCGGCCGGACGACCGAAGGCGACGGCCGTCTCGGTGATCGCGGCACAGCCCGGATCCGCTTCCGTGAGCCTGGCCGTGAGGGCGGCGGACCAGGCAGGCGGCACGGGAGCGCGAGGCGATTCGAGAACCGCGTGAACAGCTCCGCGCACACCGCCCGTCCGTCGATGAACCCGCTCGCCGAGCTCCCGCGAGCCGGCCAGCGCCACGACGTCGTCGACATCCAGCGGCGCCAAGGTGAGTCTCGCGGTCACTCCCGATCTCGGAGGCCACCAGGACTCACCCGGCGCGGGCCAATGCGCCCGGATCGTCGAAGTGGTGACGACAGCCAGCCGCGGAGAAGGATTGTCCGCCAGGAACCGGAAGAGATCTTGGGTCTCCTCGTCGGCTTCGTCCGCGTCGTCCGCGAGCAGGACCGTGCGGTCTTGCGCGGTCAGCAGTTCGCGGAGCGCCCGGAACACGAGGTGGCGGTTGTCGCTGCCGGACGGCTCGGCGGGGAGCACTCCGGCCAGTTCCGGCAGGAAGGGACGGAGGACTCCGGCGAGCGGCGACAGCAGAGCGGCGACCGTCGTCCACCTGCCGAGGTCTGCGCTCAAGGCTTCGAGCACCGGGCCGAGCGGGACGGGCCGCCGCCGTCGGGCGCAGCGGACCCGGACCACGGCGCATTCCCCGGCTTCGCGGCGCGCGAGCTCGTCGAGCAGCCATGTCCGGCCCGCTCCCGGTTCGCCTTCGACCACGGCGAAGGCGGGACACCGGGCGATCGCCCGCGCCGTCCCTGCGACGAAATCCGCTGTCGCACCGCTCATGGAACGACTCTAAGCGCGAACCTTCTGTCCAGGATTTCTCTAAGGGCCCTCATTTAATGCGAGGCCGGGCGGGCCAGCTCGACGAGACTGTCGAACAGCGCTTCCGCGGACCGGCACACGGCCAGCGGGGGTACCTCGAACGGGCCGATGACCTCGGTCAGCTGTTCCCACGCGAACCGGCCCAGCACCCTGGCCAGCACGATCCTCACCGCGGCGGGCTCTCCCGCGCGCGGTCGCAGCGCGTCCTCGCCGCCGCTGAGCCGACCTTCGGGCTCGAGCGCGTCGAGGCACCGCGAAAGCACCTCGCCGGTCAGCCGGACCACGGCCACGCGTGACGGCCCCCGCAGGTAGGGGGCGACGTCCGCCATACTCGCCATCCGGTGAAGCACGCCGGCCACCATGCGGTCACGTACGTAGCGCGGCCCGAGGGTCGAAACGGTCGCGGGCTCCTCGAATCGCTTCGACACGGACCCAGCTTTCCCTGACGCCGAGGCCACGGCCAGGCCGGAAGCGATAGATGAGGATCCGTAGCCAACAGCGGTACTGGGGTCTACGGGATCGCCGTCTCCATCGCGACCACTGGCTTCGAACAGACCGGAGTGCCGAGCGTCACGGTTCTCCTCCGGTTCGCGGGTTTGGCCCGGCGCGAGCCGGGGCACACGAGGCAAGTCCCCATCGCAGCGGCAGGCGCGTGCCTGCCTTGCCAGGAAAGAGAATCACCATGATCGTGCTCGGAGTCATCATCCTCGTGGTCGGCCTGATCGTCGGCATCCCGGTGCTGACCACCATCGGCGCCGTGCTCGCCGTCGTGGGCGTCGTCCTGGCGATCCTTGGCGGCACCGGCCGCAAGGTGGGCGGCCGCGCCCACTGGTTCTGAGCCCTCCCCGCCGGCTGAATCGATGGTCCCGGTCCATACTTTCTCCGACCGGGGCCATCGACCGGATTTCCTTGTCTTCGCGCCGATCTCACCGGCTTTCGGGCTTCACGGGACGCGGTTGGGAAAGCCCGGATCGGGGTATTGAAGGACTATGGGGCTTGCGAAAGAACGAACCGGAAACGTCGAGAGCCGCGTGCACGAACCCGCGCCTCGACGGCGGGAGGGAGTCACTCTGGCGGCGACCTGGACCTCGATC
>NZ_NMQT01000123.1 GCF_002234405.1 Amycolatopsis thailandensis
GCACGGGTCAGGAGCAGTAGTGACGAAAGCCGATCTCGTCACCCTGCCCAGTCAGTTACCGATAGTACGCTTGGAAAGGTCCGCTTTTGTACGCTGAATGTACTCCAGCCACCTCTCGTACATTGACTCCGTACCGGCAGGCCTGTCATCGTCGACTGGCGTAAATCGGAGGAGTGCGCGACCACCCTCCGGGTATCCGAAATCAGCGGAGATCATCTCGACTGTTTCAAGCGGGTCCGCATAGGAGTCCTTGTGGTCATACACCCAGGCTAGAGCGAGAAAGAACCAGACGCGAGCCTCTTCTTTTTCTTCGCGAAGAGGCAGCGCGCTCAGCAAGTCGGGAACACGGTAATAGTCATCGGACAGGAGTAACGCGAGTTCCTCGAATGTGTCAGGGATAGCAGCAAAAGCTTCGTACGCCGCGAGAGCCACCTTGACTACATCGTCCGGAGTGAGCCACCCGTGCTCGAACCCATATGCCGCCTCGGCCGGGGTTAGCGCCACCTTATCAGTCACAAACGAGGCTGGAATGCGAAACTTGACTAGGTCACTATCACTCATGGCTTGATCGCTATCCCATTAATTGTTCCACCGCGAATGAACATCAGATGGCTCATGATACCATCTCGAACTATCCACTCGTATCTGCCCGGCTTACCATTGAGTTCTCCTGGCATCTGGATCAGAGTGGCATCTCCTCTGCCATCCTTGCTGCCGATCTTGAACACGGTACCCTTCTTGCTGATGTCGTCTACGACAAACGAGCCGGCCCTGTGCCAAGGCTCAGCCTTGAGAGCCGATCCGGTGGGGGTTGCTTTCTTGACCAATTCGGCCGCTTCGGCCGCCGTGGGGATGCCGCACGGCCCCGTATTGTGCACCAGCACAGCAGTCGTATTGGCCAGCACATAGTAGGCATGAATGCCATCAATGGACAGGTTGTAGGCCGTGCGGCTCTCCGTGCGAGGAGTCACGGAAACCACCGTCACCGGATTTCCGCTGACGGCGTGCAACTGATTGCCCGGTTTGAGTTTCCCGGCAGCGAGCCAACGACCTTGATCTTCCATCCAGAACGGATGACCGTCGGTCGCCTCGATGAGCCCCGTGGCGCTTCCAGCATCGCCGTCGAGATCGACAATGATCGATACGAGATGTTTCTGTCCGTCACCTACGATCACATCCGCGACGGCGCGGGGTTCGACGCCGCGGAGAGCCCGGAAAGTGTGCTGCCGTTCTTCCCGCGCAACCGCGGCTGGATCGTTTTCAGCCGCGGTTACGTTCGTGTGCCTTGGTCAGCACGCTCGACAGTCTCGAGGCCTCATCGTCGGAGCGGCTCAGGTTCGGAGCGACGACCTGGACGGACGTAAATCTCCCTCCACTACAGGCTTGTCCGTTGATGGCTTTGGGGTTCTCCCGAGTGGGAATCAGATTCACGGTGCGGGAACTGCCGGCAGGTTGCCCCTGAACCTCCAGCAGCGTAGAGAACAGCTCACAGGCACGATCCGGCGCGATCTCCTTGCCTGAGGCGATCAGGTCGCGAGCCGTTTCCAGTTTGCGAACCGTCTCCGGATCGTCGAGCAGTCCCGACCTCTTCACCTGCTCTATTGCTGCGGGCAACTGCCTTGCCCACGTTCCTGCTGACGTACAGATCACCTGGACACGACCCCCGGCAGACATCTCCCAATGACACGCGGGCAATCCGCCGACAGCCAAAGTCTTCGGCTCGGACACCTCTCCGGCAAGCATCGACAGCTCAGCCGGTGTGAGAAGTTCACACGAAGCGTCCGGAGCGGACGTCTTCGTAGCCGGGTCAGCGGACGACGGGGCCACACCCTCGGCGACCTTGCCTTGCGGCGCCGAACCAGACTTGTCCGACGAACACCCAACCAGCCACAGCATTGCCGACGCGACGACAAACACTGCGATTCGACCGGCTCTCAGACAGCCGAGGCACTCCACGTTTGGCATCTTGCGCTCATCTCCCCCATCCAAAGGAGCAGAGGCTACCAGGACTGCAGTTGCGAACAGGCCGAGAGCGTGTCGACGACAAACGAAGAGGATGATCGCGTGTCCGACGACCACCTGAGAGTGATGTGACGCCAACAAGGGGCGGAGTTGCCCGCCGCCGCGAACAAGAACTTGCCCAGACTCGACGACAGCCTAAAATCGTTCTTCATCAACGGAAAACCTTCTCCGGCGAGGTCGAAGCCTCGGCGCCGTCTTCGCCCCGCTGGCCGGTTCCACACTCCTGGAACACACCGACAGAATCCAGCTGGGAGTGAGCGTCACAGCAGCCGGGCTCATGCTCTTCTTGGCACAGCGAACTGTTGCCGGAGCGCTGCGCAATCGGCGAACCAGCCGACCTGCGGCCACACCAGCTTGTCCAGCCGTGGAAGCAAAGAACTCCGGACCTACTGAAGCCCCCACCGCAGCGGTTGCCACGAGAAACATAAAGGCTGCTAAGCCACCAACCGGCCCCGCAGAGCACACCGGAGAAAACGGAGACATAACCGAGCCCAGCCACGATCAACGCCAAAGCGAAATTGCCGCCGAAGGGCCAATATTCCCGCAGGTCGGCGGCGATGTCGATATTGTGGGCCGGGTCGGGCTCGAACCGACGGCCAAGGGATTATGAGTCCCCTGCTCTAACCAACTGAGCTACCGGCCCCAAGGGTGCCCTGACACCTCCGCGGGAGCCGTCCCAGCCCGAACAGCGGGTTTGCGAACGCACAGAAGTCCCAGTTCGCTCCAAGTTATCACAGCGCTCACCTGCCACGATCGCCTAGGCCAAACAGCTGGTTTCCGGCACGGAACAAAGGCCGCTCGTCTAGGTTTCAGAGACCAACGCCGAGCGGCGCCCGCTCGGGGCACGCTGACCATCGGGATGGACCTGGGTAGCACGTCCATCGGGCAGGGAGGCGCTCGTGGCGAGTTCGATCGCCATCGGGCTCGGTCTCGTGGCCGTCCTCGGCGCCGCGTTGTCACTGAGGGCGAGCGTCCGGGCACTGCGGCGGGCCGGCCTCCGTGTCGACACGATCCTCGCCGAAGAACTGGACGACCGGCCGCCGCCGAACCCCTAGCCGCTCACTGGTCCTCTTTGGACAGTCAGTTACCCAGGCCCGATCCGCCGCCCGGCGGGGTACTCGGCGGCTCCGAAGACGCCGGCGGAGTCGGCGCCGGCGTCGTAGTAGTCGGCCGTGGCGGCGCGCTCGTCGTCAACGGCGGCGTGAGCGACGTCTGCGTTGTCGTCGGCGGTGAAACCTGCCCGCCGTAAGCCGCGTAACTGAACCAGATCGCCCCTCCCACCTTCGGCGTGGTCTGGTTGAACATCGCCCGCACCTGGAACGTGGTCGCCGTGTACGAACCCTGCACCGTGTTCAGCATGTACGCGTTGAACTGCCCCGGCGTGTTCGCCGACACGACCACCACCACCGGGACCGCCCCCAGCGCGTGCTGCACGGTGCACATCCCGGCCCCGTCGGTCACGCACGACGCTTCCGCTGCCTGCACGCTCGGCGCCGGTGACGGGCCGACGGCGTCCGACGTCCCGGCGAACACCGTGCCCCCGGCTGCGGCGACGGCCAACCCGGCGACGGCGAGCGCGGCCTTCTCCCTCGTTCTCATGTTCGTCCTCCCTCAGTCCGGGCCCGATGGCCCAACAGCAGGGGTCGGCCGCCGCGAAGCGATCGTTACGTCACCCCGAGCCGCCGCAGCGCCGGTCGCCACCGGTTACCGCCGGTCGCCAGCCCCAGCGCCACCAGACCCGCGCAGTACTTGCTCACCGACTGCTCCCGGATCCGCAGTTTCGCCAGCGCCTCGGTGACGCTATTGCGTTCGGACGCCGACTTCACTTCGAGCAGTACCAGGTCGCTCCCGGCGGCGAGGCTCCGCGAGCCCGAACGCCAGACCAGCGACGTGTCGCAGGTGATCCGGGCGTCGGCGGTGACGAGGGTGGTCCGCCGGTAGTCGGTGACCAGCGCGGGAGCCAGTGGCCGGGGCGCGGGGCGGCCGTAGGCGGCGGTGAGGGCGTCGTCGAGGAACGCCAGCGCGGGCGCGGTCAGGCCGTGTGCCGCCTCGGCCGGATGCGGGCGGCGGACCTTGACGGTTTCGTCGCGCCGTCCGCTGACCTTGAGCTCGCAGTAGGTGTCGGCCGAGTCGGTGTAGGTGCGCGTGCGGATCTTGAACCGGCGCCGCCGGTCCTGCCGGTGTGCCCGGAAGATCGCCAGATCCGGCGTGTCGAAATAGGTCGACGAGTAGCCGAACGTCCGCTGCCCGCCGATCTCCAGACAGCGCGACGAGACCGCCTCGGCGACAGCCAGGAAATCGCCGGGCGCCAGGACGTACTTGCGGTCCGTCCGGCTCATCAGCCCGCTCGTGGCGACGACTTCGGCCAGCGAAAGCGAAGGGAGCCCTTTCGCCACGGCCGCGACGGTGGCCGTTCCGCGCCCGCTCATCGGTGCGCCGCCGGCGCGCCGTGGACGACCGGGGCGGCGTCCGGCCGGAACCGGACGTCGACGACGGTGACCTCGCGGACATAGTCCACTTCGGACACACTGTGCCGCACGACCGTTCCGCCGAGCCGTGCCCGCAGTTCCATCAGCATCGTCTGTTCGTCGGGATACACGGTGTCGAGCACGACCGTCCGCCGCTGCGGTCCACGAGTGCGCGAGGGGTGGTCGGCCACGTACATGACCGCGAGCAGCAGCACGTCGAAGACGGCGACGATCCGCCAGTCCGCGGACGGCAGCCCGTTGACCAGCCCCAGCACCAGCGCGACGAAGTAGTACGCGACCTCCTGCTGGCTGATCGAATCGGACCGCAGGCGGATGATCGACAGCACGCCGAACAGGCCGAGCCCCAGGGCGCTCGCGCTCGACACGGACAGCAGGACCGCGACCGAAACGCAGACACCCACGTTCAGCGCGAGGTACGCGCAGGCGAGATCACCGCGGTGGTGTCGACGGGCGTAGATGCCATAGGCGAGGATGATGGCGGCGACGAGGTCGACGGCCAGGTGAAGCAGTGTCGTGGTCATGGAAACCACTGTGCCGCCCGAAAAAGAGACCGTCGTGAGAGCCGGATGAGAACCGCCTCATCCGGACTCACCGAGCCGGTAACCCATCCCGCGCACGGTTTCGATCCGCTCCGCGCCGATCTTCCCGCGCAGGTAACGGATGTAGACGTCCACCACGTTCGAGCCGGGGTCGAAGTCGAAACCCCAGACCCCGCTGAGCAACTGCTCACGGGACAGCACCTGGCCGCGGTTGCGCAGCAAGGTCTCCAGCAGCGCGAACTCGCGGGCGGTGAGGTCTTTCTCCTCCCCCGCCACCGAAACCTTCCGTGTGCGCAGATCGAGTGAGAGCTCACCGGCCCGGAGCACCGCCGGTTCGGAATCGGGATTTCCCCGTAGCCGCAACCGGATCCGAGCCAAGAGTTCCTCGAAGGCGAACGGTTTGGCCAGGTAGTCGTCGGCGCCGCCGGACAGCCCGGCGACCCGGTCGACGACGCTGTCCCGCGCGGTCAGGATGATCACCGGTACCGTCCGGCCCGCCGCGCGCAGGGCACGCAACAGATCCGAGCCGTCGAGGTCCGGGAGCCCGAGGTCGAGGACGACCAGGTCGTGCGCGCCGGTCAGCGCCTCGGTCAGTCCTTCGGAGCCGGTCCGGACCCAGCGGGTCGCGAAACCCTGCGCCCGCAGGCCCTTCTCGACGAACGCGCCGATCCGGGCCGAGTCCTCCACCACCAGCACACTGGTCATCGGCCCGCACCTCCGGCGACAGGGATCTCCATGGTGAACCGTGCGCCTTCGCCGGGCACGGTGTCGAGCAGGACGCGGCCGCCGTGCGCCTCGGCGATCGCGGCGACGATCGCCAGGCCGAGTCCGGCGCCGTCGTCGCCGCTCGAATTACTGCCGCGTTTGAACCGCTCGAAGATCCGGCTCCGCGAATCGGCGGGAACGCCCTCCCCGGTGTCCCGGACCCACAGCCGCGCGGTCGTCGCGGTGACCTCCGAGCCGAGGGCGATCTCCTGACCAGGCGAAGTGTGCCGGACGGCGTTGGAGACCAGTTGCAGCAAGGCCTGCGTGAGCCGCTGTCCGTCGGCGCGAACGGTCGCCTCGGCCACGGCGTCCAGCCGCCAGACACGGTCGGCCAGCGGACGGGATTTGGCGAGGGTCTCGACGGTGAGATCGGCGAGGTCGGCGTCGCCGGATGAAAGGAAGTCGGGGCTGCCGGATTTCGCGAGTACCAGGAGGTCGTCCACGATCCGTTGCATCCGCCCGAGTTCGTCGAGGACCAGATGCCGGGTGGCCGCGTTCTCCTCGGGGTCCTCCCCCATCAGCTCGAGATGGCCTCGGACGATCGTGATCGGCGTGCGCAGCTCGTGCCCGGCGTCGTCGATGAAGTCACGTTGACCGGCGAAGGCGCTTTCGAGCCTGTCCAGCATCGTGTTGAAGGTGCGTCCGAGCGCGGCGACGTCGTCCGAGCCCCGGACCTCGATGCGGCGGGAAAGATCGGTCTCGCCGATCTGCTCGGCGGCGAGGCGGACTTCCCGTACCGGCGCGAGGATGCGGCCGGCGACCAGCCAGCCGATCAGCCCGGCCAGCACCAGCGCGGCGCCCGACATCGCGGCCATCACTCCGACGACGTCGTTGATCTCGCCCGCGGCGTGGTCGACGAACTCGACGATCACCAGGGCACCACGGCCCGGCGAACCCTCGATGGTCACCGGGACGACTCCGTATCGCGCGGAGCCGACCGCGGTGGTGACCGTGCCGTACGCCGGGCTCGTGGCCCGGGAGAGTTCGGCGGCGAACTTCGGGTCGGCGTCGAGCCGGACCGGCGGCTCGATGGCGCTCCGCCTCGACGCGGCGCCGTCGACGATCGAGAAGAACGTCTCGTACTTTTCGGGCAGATTCCGTTCCAGGTGGCGGCCGAGGATCGCCTCGACGGTCACTGGCTGCCCCGCGGGCCGGGCGTCCGGCGACGCCAGGAAGGCCCGGAGCTTGCCGGTCTCGTGCGCGATCTCGTTGTCGAGCCGCTGATCCAGCTGGTTGTGCAGGACGGTACGAGTGGCCAGCAGCGACCCGGCGAGCGCGAGCAGCACGACCAGCAGGACCCAGGCGAGGATCCGGGCGCGGGCGCTCATCGGCCCGGCTCAGTCGTCGAGATCGAAGTCGAAACGGTCGTCGTCATGGTCACTGTCATCATCGGGGTCGTCGTCGTGCCCGGCCAGCCGGGGCGGGACGACGGCGGGCGGGGCACCTGCCTCCCCCGGCCCGGTGGCGGCCTGCCCCGCCGGGGCGACGACGGCCGGGCCGAGGTCGGGTGGCGAGGCGGCGGTGGCCGCGATGACGGCGAACGTGCCGGTGGCCGCCACCAAGACGGCGGCGACCCCGGTCAGGACGATGATTCGGACTCGCATGCCCTCCAGGCTGCCCGGCGCGGGTGAGCCGCCGATGAGGACTCGATGAGAACTTTCTCATCGACGACCGACGGGGCACCGAACTCGCGTGCTCGGACACGGATCTCGCGTGCTTGGAGGCGGATCTCGCGTGCTCGGAAGCCGCACACGAGGCCTGGTCACTTGAAGGCGGCCGCGTTCCGGGCCGCCCACTCGGCGAAGGTCCGCCCCGGGCGTCCCAGCAGCCGTTCGACGTCGGGGCTGACCCGCCGTTCGTCCTCCGTCGGCCTGCCGAGGATGGCGAGCGTGGCCTCCACGACCACCGGCGGCATGAACTCCGACATCGCCGCCCGCGCCTCGTCTTCGCTCAGTTCGGCGAACCGCACGGGCTCTCCCAGCGCGTCGCCGAGGGCCGCCGCCTGCTGCCGGGGCGAAACGGGCTCGGGCCCGGTCAGCACGTAGGTCCGGCCGTGGTGGCCGGATCCCCGCAGTACGGCCGCGGCGACATCGGCGATGTCGGCCGGGTCGATGACGGGCAGCGCGACGTCGCCGAACGGCGCGGCGACGACACGATCGTCCCGGATCGCGGGCGCCCACTGGAAGGCGTTCGACGCGAAGCCTCCCGGCCGCAGCACTGTCCACTCCGGACTCGACGCCTTGACCGCCTCCTCGAAAACCGATGCGTGCCGCCCGCTTCCGACGCCCTGGGAGGACAACAACACGATCGCGGCTTCGCCCGCCGCCGCGACGACTTCCGCGACGTCACCGCCTGCCGCCATGAACTCTCCCGACGTCAGAAGGAAAACGCGGTCCGCTCCGGCGAAGACCTCCTTCAGTCCGTCGGCCTTGGCGAGGTCGGCCTGGACGGTCCACACTCCCGCGGGCACGTCCGCGGGTGAGATCCGGCGCGACACCGCCGTCACCTCTTCCCCTTCGGCGGCAAGGGTTTCCACCAGCCGGCGGCCGACATTCCCGGTTGCTCCGGTCACCACGATCATGGTCGCTCCTCGATGTGCTTTTTCGTTGATGCGACCGAAGCTACCTTCCCTGGGATAGTAGGTACCTAGAGGAAAGTATTGGGAAAACCGGCCTTTCGTGAGCGTGATCACAACTTCGAAGCCGTCCACGGCCACCTAGGGTCAGGCCCATGCCCGAAACCGCACTCGGCCCGCTGCGCGTCCTCGACTTCTCGCGGGTGCTCGCCGGCCCGTTCGCCACCATGCTGCTGGCCGACCTCGGCGCGACGGTGATCAAGGTCGAGCGGCCGGGCACCGGCGACGACACCCGCAGCTGGGGGCCGCCCTACGACGCGGCGGGCCAGGCGACGTACTTCCAGTCGGTGAACCGGAACAAGACGAGCGTGGCGCTGGACCTCGGCGATCCGGACGACCTCGCCCAGGCCCGCGCGCTCGCGCTGGAGGCCGACGTCGTGGTCGAGAACTTCCGGCCCGGCGTGATGGACCGTCTCGGTCTCGGTCCGGAGCCCCTGCTGGCGGCGAATCCCGGTCTGGTCTATTGCTCCGTCACGGGTTTCGGCTCCGGCGGCGGCGCCGCGCTGCCCGGCTACGACCTGCTCATCCAGGCCGTCGGCGGCCTGATGAGCATCACCGGCGACCCCTCGGGCGAGCCGCAGAAGGTCGGCGTCGCGCTCGTCGACGTGCTGGCCGGGCTGTTCGCGAGCGTCGGCATCCTCGCCGCGCTGCGGCACCGCGACCGCACCGGCGAGGGACAGCGCGTCGAGATCGACCTGCTTTCCAGCCTGCTCGCCGCGCTGGTCAACCAGGGCAGCGCGTACACCTCGGGCGGGACGGTCCCGGCACGGATGGGGAACCGGCACCCCAGCATCGCTCCGTACGAACTCGTCCCCTGCGCCGACCACGAGCTCGCGCTCGCGGTCGGCAACGACCGGCAGTTCGCGGCGTTGTGCCAGGTCATCGGCTTGCCGGAGCTCGCGGGCGACACGCGGTTCGCGACCAACCCGGCCCGGGTCGAGCATCGCGCCGAACTCCGCACGCTGCTCGAAGACCACTTCGGCCGACGGCCGGCCGCCGAGTGGGCGGCGGAATTGAGCGCGGCCGGAGTGCCCGCCGGGCAGGTCAACGACGTCGCGGGCGCGTTCGCCTTGGCGGACCGGCTCGGCCTGAACCCGACGGTCGACCTTCCCCGGCCCGACGGCACCTCCGTGCGGCTCACCCGTAACCCGATCGGGTTGTCGGCGACGCCGCCGCGCTACGAGACCGCGCCGCCGGACGCCCCCGGTCAGCTCGCCCTCCCGCTGCCCGGCTGGAGCTGACGGACGACCGTCAGCGGACTGTCAGCGCTTCGTCAACGCCGGTCGCGAAGCTCCTGCCATGACGAACAGGACAGTCCTCATCTCCGGTGCCAGCATCGCCGGCCCCGCCCTCGCCTTCTGGCTCTCCCGCCAGGGCTACGCGGTCACCGTCGTGGAACGGTCGCCGGAGCTGCGCACCGGTGGCCAGGCGGTCGACTTCAAGGGCGCCACCCACCGCACCGTGCTGGAGCGGATGGGCCTCCTCGACGAGATCCACCGACACCAGACCGGTGGCCTGGACCAGACCTTCATCGACGCGGAGGGGCGGCCGCTGGCCGTCATGCCCGGCGAGTTCACCGGCGGCGACGTCGAAATCCGGCGTGGCGACCTGGCCCGGATCATGTACGAACGGACCGCTCACGACTGCGAGTACGTCTTCGGCGACTCCATCACTTCACTGGCCGAGACCGCCGACGGCGTCGACGTCACCTTCGAACGCGGTGCCCCGAGGCGCTTCGACCTCGTCTTCGGCGCCGACGGCATCCACTCCACCGTGCGGCGGCTGGCGTTCGGCCCGGAAGCCGACTACGTGAAGCATCTCGGCCACTACTACGCCCTGGTCGAGACCGACGAGGCCGGCGACTTCGGCGACGCCGCGGTGCTCTACAACGAACCCGGCCGCCTGGCCGCCGCCGGTGGCCCGAAGGCGCCCGCGTTCTTCGTGTTCGCCTCCCCCGAACTCAGCTACGACCGGTACGACATCGAGCGGCAGAAGGAGATCCTGGCCGCCGCGTACGCCGGCGGCGGCTGGCGGGTGCCCGAACTGATGGCGGCGGTGAAGCGCTCCGACGACGTCTATCTGGACTCGATCAGCCGAGTCGCGATGGACAGTTACTCCACCGGACGCGTCGCGCTCCTCGGTGACGCGGCGTACGGCAACACCTTGGGCGGCTTCGGCACCGGGCTGGCCGTCGTGGCCGCGTATGTCATCGCGGGCGAGCTCGCCGCGGCGGACGGGGACCACGAACCGGCCTTCCGGCGCTACGACGAGAAGTTCCGCGGCTACGCCAAGATCGCCCGCAGCGCCAACGCGGGCCCGTTCCTCGCGCCGCCCACGAAGCTGCGAATCAAGCTGCGCAACCAGATGTTCAAGCGGCCGCTCATGCTGCGCGGGATGCTGTGGGTGACCGACAAGTTCGCCACCGACATCGCCCTCGACGACTACCCCGCGCTCGTCCCGCGGGCCTGAATCACAGGGGTGGCGCGGCGCCCGCTCCGTGCTCGTCTCCGGCGTCGTGCTCGGCGACCTGGAGTAGCAGCCCCGCCGCCACCCGCACGATCTCCTGTTCGGCGGGGGTCAGCACCTCGCCCATGGCCCGGGCCAGCCACCGGTTGCCGTCGCGCACATGTCCGCGCAAGGCCGCGTGACCGGCTTCGGTGAGCACGATCCGCTGAGCCCGCCGGTCGTGCTCGTCGGGACGCCGCGCGACCCGGCCTTCGGCTTCGAGCGCGTTGATCACCCTGGTCAGGGACTGCGGCTGGAGTCCCTCGATCGCGGCGAGCGCGCTGACGGTCAGGGGCCCGCCGTGACGCAGGTTCGCCAGCACGGACGCGGCCAGCCTGCTCAGGCTCCGGTCTTCGCCGGGTTGTTCCGCGCGGAGGCGGGACGACAACCGCGAAACGGCCCAGCGCACCGACTCCGCGGCCTGCGTTGCTTCAGTCACACTACAACGCTAACACTTGCCAATCACGCATCTCAACGTCGCATTGTCTTCAAAAATAAATGCGTAAGCTTCGTATATGACCCCAAGTCCGTGGCGAGTGTTCTGGGGCCTGCTGGAGCACGACCTGCTCATCACGCGGAAGCAGCTCGGCGGGGTGCTGGCGCAGGTCCTCATGCAGCCCCTGCTGATGCTGCTGGTGTTCGGGAAGGTCCTCGGCGCGCTCGGCTACACCCCACCCGGCTACGCGCGGCTGCTCCTGCCCGGACTCGTCGCGCTGAACGCGTTCTTCGCGGCCGTCCAGAACGCGTCCTTCCCACTGGCCATGGGGTTCGCCACCCGCACCATCGAGAACCGGTTGCGGGCGCCTGTGCCGCTCGCCTGGATCGTCGTCGAGCGGATCTTCGCGGCGGCGTCGCGCGGTCTCGTCACCGCCGTCCTCATGGTCCCGGTCGGCGCGCTCGTGCTCGGCGATTTGTCCTGGCGGGCGGCGGGCCTCCCGGCGGCGTTCGGGTACACCGTGCTCGGGGCGCTGGCGGGCGGCGCGGTGGGGACGACGATCGGCTCGCTCGTCGCGCCCGCCCGGATCGGGATCACCTTCTCGCTGGTGATGCCCCCACTGCTGTTCACCGGTTCCGCGCAGTTCCCCTTCCCCGAGCTCGCCGCCGTGCCCTGGTTCCGGGCGCTGTGCGCGCTGAACCCGATGACCTACGTCAGCGAAGGCCTGCGCGGGGCGCTGACCCCGCAAGTCGCCCACCTGCCCGCCTGGCTCTGCGCCGCTGGACTGGCCCTCGCGCTGCTGGTCTACACCCCGGCGAGCCTCTGGGCGTTCCGCCGCCGGGCGATCACCTGACCTCCGGGTGCGCGATCCGCCCGGCCGTGGTCGGCTGGTTCCGGTTTGCCTCGTGACGTTTCCGGGGAAGTCGTGTCTTACGTGTTGTCACCCGAGACAGGTGACAGGAGGGAGCTTCGGCATGGCGGCACTGCACAGGTGCGCTCGATGACGACGTCGGCGAGAGAAAACGCACCGGCCGCCGGCGAAACGGTGCTGGACGACGCCACGCTGGTGGCGCGCGCCCGCGACGGCGAGATCCGCGCGTACGAGCAGCTCGTCCTGCGGTTCCAGGGGCCGATGTACCGGCTGGCGCTACGGATGCTGGGGAACAAGGGGGACGCCGAGGACGTCGTCCAGGAGGTGTTCCTCGGTGCATGGCGGCGGCTCGACCAGTTGCAGGAGGACGCGGCGTTCGTCGGCTGGCTCTACCGGACGACGACCAACCGGTGCCTGAACGTGATCCGCGCCAGGAAACCGGTCGCCGACGTCGAGCTGGACCAGCGGGAGTCGGCGGGTTCGGCCGGACGGCCGGATCGCGAGGCCGAGACGAACGCCCAGCTGACGGCGCTCACCGGCGCGCTGGACCAGCTGACCGCCGAGCAACGGGCCTGCTGGCTGTTGCGCGAGGTCCACGGCCGCTCCTATGACGAGATCGCCGACGCGATCGGGGCGACCACCACCGCGGTGCGCGGACGCATCGCGCGAGCACGAGCACAGTTGGCGGAGGTGATGGCGCCATGGCGATGAACCACGCGACCCAGGACTACCTGCTGCCGTGCGGCCGTGATGTGGAACAGGTCTGGGAACGGCTCGACGAGGTCGACGCCGGCCGGGCGGACGCGCACGAACTCGACTGCCCGCACTGCCGGGCGACCCGCGAAAGCCTCTTGGTGCTGCGCGGACTGACCCAGGAACTGGCCGACGACGACACCGAACCGTCTCCGGATCTCACGAGCCGGATCATGTCCGCCGTCCGTGCCGAGGTGCGGCGCCGGGACCTGGTGCCGCTGGCCAGCCCCGAACCGGGCGAGGTGCGGGTGAGCGATCAGGCGGTCGCGGCAGTACTGCGGTTCGCCGCGGATTCGGTGGCGGGCGTCCGCGCGCGAGGGTGCCGTGTCCTCCGTTCGCCTGACATGACCGACGCGCTGGCCGTGGACGTGGAACTCAGCATCGCGATCGCGCATGATTTCGACCATGACTCGCTGGACGTGGTCCGCGAGCGGGTCACGGCGGCGGCGGGCGCCAGGGTGGGGCTCCGGCTGACCCGGCTCGACCTGACGGTGGAGGACATCTATGACGCGTGAGCAGGCCCCGGCCAGACAACTGGTCGAGACGGTGATCTCCCCGCCGGTGATCGCGGCGGTCGCCGCGCACGCCGCGGCGCGGGTCCCCGGCGTGGTACGCCTGGAACCCGGGCTGCGCGGGCTGGCGGGCTCGCTGACCCGCATCGCGCGGCAGCGGATCAAAGGCCTCGAACCGGCGCCGACCGAAGGGGTCCGCGCGTTCGTCGAGCACGATCCGCCCGATGTCCGGGTGGAGATCGACCTTTCGCTTTCCGGGCTGGACCAGGCCGCCGCGACGGCACAGGCGGTGCAGCGTGCCGTCGGCAAGGCCGTCGCCGAGGCGACCGGGCTCACCCCGTCGGCCGTCTCGGTGTCCATTTTAGACATCGAAATCCGTGGAGGACTGTTGTGACCGCACGTTCCGAACTGACCGCGTCGCTGCTGAGCACGCTCCGCGACATACCGGGGCTGCGCGCGGCGACGCCGTCCACCACGGCCGCCGCCTCGGCGGTGCCGTGGGACCTCGACGTGATGGCCGTCGACATCTCCGAGAACGTCGTGGAGATCCGCGTCGTCGCGCTGGAGGTGCCGATCCCGCCGTTGACGGAGGTCGCCGGGGCAGCCTTGCGCGCGGTGCTGACCGGAACCCCTTGGGAGGACGCGGACCTGCGGCTCGTGGTGACCGATGTGGACGCCGCCGCGCTGACACCCTGAACCACGACGATCGCGGTGGCCGCGTCCGAGGACACGGCCACCGCGATCGTGTTGTGGGGACCTAGTTCTTGTTGGTACCCGGGGTCAGCACCTTGTCGATGACGAAGACGGTGGCGTTCTTGGTGGGGATGTTGCCGCACAGGATCTTCGCGCCGTTGACGGTCATGTTCTCGCCGGAACCCTCGATCTTGAGCGGGCCGCCCGCGGTGTTCAGGCTTTCCAGCGACTTGGCCGCTTCCAGGCCCTTGGCGTCGAGACGCTTGTTGACGACGTGGTACTGCAGGATCGGGGCCAGCTGGTCCGGCTTGCCGGCCAGCTCGTTGAACTTGGCGTCGCCCAGTGCCTGGAAGGCCGGGTCCGCCGGGGCGAACACGGTGATGGCCTGCTGGCTGTTGAGCGTGTCCACCAGGTCGGTGGCCTTGACCGCGGCTACCAGCTTGGTCAGCAGCGGGTTGGTCGAGGCGGCGCTGGCGACCGGCTGCGGGCCCATCGAGTCCAGCGAACCGGGCGCACTGCCCTGCGGCAGCTGCGAACAGGCCGGGCCGAACACGTCGGCGTTGGTGGTGACGCCGTCACCGGAGGCGGCGCTGGACATCGGAGCCGACATCGACGAGGACGGGGCGGGCGCGGAGGCGCTGTTGGAGCTGCCGGACGAAGCGCTGTCGTTGCTGCTGCAGGCGGTCAGGGCCAGCGCGGCGACCGCGGTGAAACCGATTCCTGCGACGCGAAGCTTGCTCACGGAAAATCACTCCATTTGTTTTTCGGACTCTTACCGGGTATTCGGAACTACCGCGAAACCGGATTGCCACTCTTTCGGGTGACGCCGATCACCGCGCGGTGAAACTGATGACATGCCAGCCCGTCGCACCGTCCGGAACGGTTCCGGCACGGGCGTCGGTCTGGGTGTAGCCGGATTTGTCGACAGCCCGGACGGTGACCTGGTGGCTGCCGGCCGGAACGTCGAACTCGGTCCACCACATCCGCCAGGTGTTGATCCCCACCTCGCGGGAAAGCGTTGCGGGCTGCCAATTCCCGCGTGCGCCGAGCCGGACCTCGACCCGCTCGACGCCGGTGTGCTGCGCCCACGCCACGCCCGAGATCCGGACCTTGCCCGCGGGTACTGTTTCGAATCCTTTCGGACTGTCGATCCTGGACTGCGTTTTGATCGGGGCTTGTTCTCCCCAGCCACGGTCGAGCCAGTAGGCGCGGCGCGCTTTCCAGGTGGTGATCTCCAGATCTTTGACCCATTTCGTCGCCGAAACATAGCCGTAGAGTCCGGGGATCACCATTCGGGCGGGAAATCCGTGCTCGACCGGCAGCGGTTCCCCGTTCATCCCGATCGCCAGCATCGCGCCCCGCCCAGGATCGAGAGCGGCGACGACCGGGCTGCCGGCGGTCCAGCCGTCGACACTGGTGGAGAAGATCTGCTCGGCACCGGGGAGGACTTCGGCCTCCCGCAACAGATCTCCGAGGTCCACGCCGATGAAGTTCGCCGTGGACACGTAGGTCCCGCCGACCTCGTTGGACACGCAGGTCATGGTGATCGTGCGCTCGATCAGCGGACGGTTGCGGATGTCGTCGTAGCTGAACCGCTTTTCGTTGCGCACCATGCCGTGCAGCCTCAGGCTCCAATCCTCGACCCGGACCTGCGGCACCGACAACGCGGTGTCGACGCGGTAGAAGTCGCGGTTCGAGGTGAGGAACGTCGGCGTGCCCAGCTTGGCGAAGTCCGCGTCGGCGGGGATCGGCGGCGCGGGCGTGACGGGGACCAGCCGTCCGATGGCTTCACGAGAAGATTCCGCGTCCCTCGTCCCGGCGAGAAGCTGGCCGACCGCGCCAGCGGCCCCCGCAGCGACGACGGCGCCCGCGCCCGCCAGCAGCACCGACCGGCGTGACGGAGCCGCCCCGGAGGTCTCCTCGACGGCTTGCGACCTGGCCGTGGCCAGGCGATGCAGCCAGAAGAAGACGCCGACCCCGGCGATCAGGCTGGCCAGCGGTGCCAGCAACGCGACCGTGGAGAGGTCGGGACGCTGCGAGACGGCGAACCCGCCCAGCAGCCCGAACGCGGCGATCAGCACGATCCCCGGAACGGGTGAACGTCGAGAGGCGATCCCGGCCACCGCGGCGGCAAGCACCATCACCACGGCCATCCCGCCGAGCAGCACGAGTTTGTCGTAGACCCCGAACGTCCGGACCGCGAAATCCTTCAGTTCCACCGGGGTCAGGTCGATCGCGCCGTTGCCGACCGCCAGGTACGGCGAGGCGTTGGCACTGATGAACCCGGCCACCAGGTGGCCCGCCGCCAGGGCGGCGGCGAGGGCGACGACACCGATCAGCGCCGCCCCGAACAGCGGGAGACGTGGCCCCTGAGCGGCTCGCGAAGTCTTCATGCCAGGTATTCGCGGCCGACGGACGAGCAGACTGGTTTCCTTTTCCCGCAAGGGAAATCGCCGATTTCCACACAAGGCCTCGCCAAGTATTCGTGACGGAAGGCTTCGCGGACAGGTAACGAAACGGATACGGCCCCGACCCGGTCCGGAGGGCCACGATTAGCGCGCCTGCGGCACCTGCGGCTCAAGTACATGAAGGCCCCCTTCCTTGCGCTAGACGCAAGGAAGGGGGCCTTCATGTACTTCGACGAGCCAGTCGACCCTGCTCGCGCACCTGGCGGCCCCGGGTGTCGAGTCCTGCCGGAGCGCCTCAGCGGCTCGGCGGTGTTGCGAAAGCCACTTCCGCAACGTTGAAGGTTGCGAAAGCCACTTTCACAACATCCCAAATAGACGCGCCGGCAAGCGAACAGGACACCTACGCCCTTCCCCCTCGATACCCCAAGTCGCCACGCCCGACCATCCCCGGCACCATCCGCCTCACCTGTACCGCGTCGAACGCCAGGGCAGTGTGCCCCGTGCGCCACGCTCGAGACGGTGAGCGTCCCAAGCATGGCGCACGGGACACACTCACCCGCCTGCCACGCCACCTTCTGACAAATCCCCGGCTACCCAGACCGGCCACCCGCCCGGGTTGCCCTGCTCACCCCGGCTTGCATGGTCATACACTCTTATGCATATACTTCCATCATGTCCAAGGTACTCACCTCTCTGCCTGTCGGCGAACGCGTCGGGATCGCCTTCTCCGGCGGCCTCGACACCTCCGTAGCGGTCGCGTGGATGCGCGAGAAGGGTGCAGTGCCGTGCACCTACACCGCTGACATCGGCCAGTACGACGAACCCGACATCGAGTCGGTCCCGGGCCGGGCGAAGGCCTACGGCGCCGAGATCGCGCGGGCCGTCGACTGCAAGGCCGCGCTGGTCGAGGAAGGGCTCGCGGCGCTGGCCTGCGGCGCCTTCCACATCCGCAACGGCGGCCGCACCTACTTCAACACGACCCCGCTCGGCCGCGCGGTCACCGGCACGCTGCTGGTGCGCGCGATGCTCGAGGACGACGTCCAGATCTGGGGCGACGGCTCCACCTTCAAGGGCAACGACATCGAGCGGTTCTACCGCTACGGCCTGCTCGCGAACCCGTCCCTGCGGATCTACAAGCCGTGGCTGGACGCCGCGTTCGTCAGCGAGCTCGGTGGCCGCAAGGAGATGTCCGAGTGGCTGCAGGCCCACGGCCTGCCGTATCGGGACAGCACCGAGAAGGCCTACTCCACGGACGCGAACATCTGGGGCGCGACCCACGAGGCCAAGTCGCTCGAACACCTCGACACCGGGATCGAGATCGTCAACCCGATCATGGGCGTCCGGTTCTGGGACCCCGAGGTCGAGATCGCGCCGGAAGACGTCACGATCGGCTTCGAGCAGGGCCGCCCGGTGACGATCAACGGCAAGGAGTTCGCCACCGCGGTCGACCTGGTCCTGGAGGCCAACGCCATCGGCGGGCGGCACGGGCTCGGCATGTCCGACCAGATCGAGAACCGGATCATCGAGGCCAAGAGCCGCGGGATCTACGAGGCGCCGGGCATGGCGCTGCTGCACGCGGCGTACGAGCGGCTCGTCAACGCGATCCACAACGAGGACACCCTCGCCAGCTACCACAACGAGGGCCGCCGTCTCGGCAGGCTCATGTACGAAGGCCGCTGGCTGGACCCGCAGGCGATGATGCTGCGCGAGTCGCTGCAGCGGTGGGTCGGCGCGGCCGTCACCGGCGAGGTCACGCTGCGGCTGCGGCGCGGCGAGGACTACTCGATCATCGACACCTCCGGCCCGTTCTTCAGCTACCACCCGGACAAGCTGTCGATGGAGCGCACCGAGGACTCGGCGTTCGGCCCGGTGGACCGGATCGGCCAGCTCACCATGCGCAACCTCGACATCGCCGACTCGCGCGCCAAGCTCGAGCAGTACGCCGGGCTGGGCATGGTCGGCGGCGGGCACCCGACGCTGATCGGCGCCGCGCAGGCCGCGTCGACCGGGCTGATCGGGGCGATGGACGCGGGCGGCGCGCAGGTGATCGCCTCACGCGGCAAGGCTTCGGGCGACGACGAACTGCTCGACCACGCCGCGATCGAATACGGCACGGACTGAATCACCACGGCCCGAATCACCACGGACTGACCCGAACAAGCGGGACGCGAAAGCGCCGGGCGCGCGGCATCGAAGCCGTTCGCCCGGCGCTGTTTCCTTTGTCCGGCCGGATCACTTGCCGCCGAGCTTCGACCGCCGCTCCGAAAGTTCGTCGACCAGCCGGGTGATCTCGACCTGCCCGATCGCTTCGGCCAGGACCGAAACCGACGCGATGCTCTCGATCCGGTACTGGACCGGGATCCCGCCCGAGGCCCGCGACCGGGCTTCGGCGTCGGCCTTCTTCTCCGCCTCGACCGCCGAGAACACGCCACCGGCCTCGTTGTTGACGCAACTGATCGAGCCCGCGCCGTTCAGGGGCAGCGTCGCCGTGTTCCGGCAACTGCCCGCCGGGCGGCCGCCGATGGTCACGTTCGCGGTCATCGTGGCATTGACCTGGCCGGTGATCTTCCCGCCGCTGTTCGCCGACGCGGTGTTCGACACGTTCGCGGTCACCGTGCAGCCCGCGGCGCCGCAGGCGACCGTGGCAGCGCCGTCCAGGTCGAACCGCACACCGGTGTCGACGGCGCCGGACAGCTTCTTGGTGTTCGACATCAGGTCTTCGTAGACGGCGACGGTCTCTTCCGGTGACAAAGCGTCCACATCGGACTCGCCGAGGCTCGCGCCCGACGGCATCGGCGGCCGCGAGCCCGCGTCGGGGATCGTCGGAACCCGTGGGATGGAAGGCATCCCGCCGGGCATCTTCACGGAGTAGCGGAGGAGCCGGTGCGGCGCCTCCTTCGAGACATACAGGTCACCGGCGGGCGTGCTCGCCTTGAGCGCCGGGACGTCCCGGACGGTCTCGTTCTGGTCGCCGGGGATGTCGTCCGCCCGCTCCAGCGCCTCGCGAAGGCGGGCGGCGAGTTTCTCCGGGGACTCGAACTGCTGCAGCACCGGGCCGAACAGCGCGTCCTCGCCGGTGATCCAGCGGTCCTTGAGCCCCTCGGTCTCGGACGAATCCCCTCGCGCGCCGGGCAGCAGACCGTCGGGCGCCTTGAAGTAGACCTTGGCGCCGACGACCAGTATCTCGATCTTCTTGCCCTGGAAGGACATCGTCCCGGACGTCTCGCCGTACGCGGTGGTCTTGACGTCCGTCGTGATCATCCCGCCGACCGAAGAGGTGCTGTTCCGCACCGCCGGCGCCGAGGAAAGCCCGGCCAGCGCCTGTTCGAAGGGCTCGCGATCCCCTTTCGACGGCCACAGCAGCCACGTCGTCAGTCCCGCGAGGAGTACCACCGCGAGTCCGGCGATACCGCCGAACAGCAGCCACCGGGGTTTCCGGGCGGGCGGAGCCGGTACCGGTTGCCGGACCCAGCCCTGCGGCGGCGGCCACTGCGCGCCTCCGGGTGGGAATTCTTGCTCCACGTCGCCCTCCATAGCCGTATCCACCTGAGGGACATCACGCTAAGGAGGGATGATGAAAACTTGATGAAACGCGATCAGGTGAAGCGGTAGGGCGCGGGCGCCGGCGCGCTCAGCGCGTACCGGACGGCTTCGGCGCGGGAATGGAAACCCGCCTTCGCGAACAAGTTGTTGATGTGGGTCTTGACGGTAGCTTCGCTGATCACCAGCCGCTCCGCGATCTCCGGGTTCCGCAGGCCTTCGCCGATCAGGCCGAGGATCTCCTTCTCCCGTGAGGTGAACCCGAATCGGTCCGCCTCCTCCACCGCACGCGACCGGCGCGACGCGAGGGTGAGGAGCCTCCGCTGGACGTCCGGGGCGAGGACGACCTGTCCGTCGGCGGCGGTGCGCACGGCCTGCTCGATCTTCGCCCGGTCGGCTTCCTTCGTCAGGTAGCCGCTCGCGCCGGCTTCGAGCGCGGCGAGGATCGACTCGTCGTCGTCGAGGCTGGTCAGCACGACCACCTGGACCTCCGGTGCCGCGGTCTTGATCCGGCCGGTCGCTTCGACGCCGTTCAGCACCGGCATGTGGAGGTCCATCAGCACGACGTCCGGCGTGTGCCGGGAGACCGCGTCGACGGCCTCCGCGCCGTTGGTGGCCGTCGCGACGACGGTGATGCCGTCGGCGATGTCGAGCATCACCGCGAGGGCTTCCCGCACGGACGCCTGATCGTCGACCACCACGAGCGAGACGGTCACCTGGTACCTCCGGTCATCGGCGGGACAGCTTGGCCTGCAGATCGTCGAGGAACGGCGAGGTGGTGTGCGCCTTGCCGTCCTCGCCCTTCTTCCAGACGATACGGCTGTCGGTGCGCACCGCCCTGGCGAGCACCACGACCCCCTCGACGAGCATCCCGACGCCGATGGTCAGCATGACACTGTTCCCGCCGGAGGCGACTCCGGTGATCAGGCCGAGCAGCAGGTTCGCACCGACCTTGGCGGCCACGTTCAGGACCCACAGCGCGATCGTGAGCCAGGTGTAGCGCATGTGCGCGACGCCGTCCTGCTGGTAGATCCGGATGCTCGCGCCCCGCAGGACTCCGAACAGGACACTCACCGCGAGCGTGCCCGCCAGGAACGCCACCGCGGTCGCGGACTTCACGCTTTCATCCACATTGGACAGGCCGATCACGGTGAGGATCGCGGGCAGCAGCAGCATCCGCTTGGCTTCGGCGACGTCCCCGGCCATGCGGCGGATGAGGACGTATCCGACCACGGCGACGATCAGGACTATTTCGACAGGAGTGCTCATCGTTTCCCCCTCGGGCAGGTTTTCGAAGACACTCCGACGTTATGGCGGTGAGCGCGGGCCGTCGTGCGGCGGCGGCCGTATCTTCGGGTGGAGAACCCTCTCCACCCTCAGGAGCCCCGATGACCGGAAACGCGACGGTGCTCCGCCGCGAATGGGTCGCCGACAGGCTGATCCGGCCCGCCCTGATCACGGCGGCGATCGTCGTGACCGGGGTCGGGATCTTCACCCAGCACGTCCACGCCCGGCCTCTGACCACCGTGCTCTTCGTCCTCGTCACGCTCTTCGCCCCGGCGTCGTTCCTGCCGTGGGACCGGATCCCGGAGCGGGCGCGGCTCCTCTTCGCGAGCGGATACGCCGTGTCCGCCGCCGTGCTCCTCCCACTGGCCCCGAAGACCTTCGCGCCGATGTTCGCCTACCTCGCCGCCGCGGTCGCCGGGATCAAGCTCGCCTCGCGCACGCTGGCGGTCGCGGTGGCCGTCCTCGACGCCGTCTGCTGCGCGGTGGCGGTCGCGGTGGTCGGCGCGGTGACACCGGACACGGACGTGTGGCCGTGGTGGCTCGCGCTTTCGGTGGGCCTGCCGGTGCTGCTCGGCATCGCGCGCCGCGACCGGCGCGACGCGCTCTTCAACGCCGAACGCGCCGCCGCCGAAGCCCGGCGCGCGGCCGCGTCCGAGTCGCGGGAGGCCGCGCTGCTGGAGCGGACGAGGATCGCGCGGGAACTGCACGACGTGCTCGGACATTCGCTGACCGGGATCGCCCTGCAACTCGACCTGGCCGACGCCCTCGGCACGAAAGGCAGGGACGCGGAAGCCGGCGACGCCGTACGCCGCGCGCGGTCGCTGGCGGTGGACGGCATCGGGCGGATGCGGCAGGCGGTGCACGAACTGCGCGAGGACGCCTTGCCGCTGGAAAAGACCCTGGCCGCAATGTGCGCGAGCGAGACGGTGTCCTTCGAGGTGGACGGCACCGCGGGCCCGCTCGGCGGCGGTGTCGCGCACACCCTCGTCCGCGCGGCGCAGGAGGCGCTGACGAACGCGGCCAAATACGCCCCCGGCGCCGCACGCGCGGTGCGACTCGGGTTCTCGCCGGAGACGGTCACGCTCGTCGTCACGAACGGTCCCGCCGAGCGGCCTCAGACGGCGGACAGCGGCGGCGGGATGGGGCTGGTCGGGATGCGGGAACGGGCGGGCGCGCTGGGCGGGTCGGCACAGGCTGGTCCCGCTCCTGGTGGCGGCTGGAGGGTCGAGGTCCGGCTGCCCAGGACGGGCTGAGACCCCGGCCGCGCCGGGCGGACGCGGCCGGGGAGTCTTCTCCTCAGCCCTTGCGCGCGAACGAGATCCGGTGCAGTCCGCCGGGCGTTTCGTCGGCGAGATAGAGCTCGCCGTTCTGGTCGGTGCCGAGGGTGGTGGCGTCGAGCGGGAACTCGCCGATCCGGGCGCTTTCGTAGGTGCCGTCGGTCTTCTTGCGGACGGCCCAGGCCGTTCCCTGGCAGAAGTCGGTGGCGAGGTAGGTCCCGCTCGCCAGCGAGGCGTACTTCTTGCCGCGGTAGACGTGCCCGCCGATAACCGCGCAGCCCTCCGCGCCGGAGATGTAGTGGAAGACCGGATCGGTGTAGGTCACGCCGTCCTTGCAGCGCGTCTCGTCGAACACGACGGGGCCCTCCTTGCAGGACCAGCCGAAGTTCGCGCCGCCCTTGCCCTTGGCGAGATGGTCGACCTCCTCGAACCGGCCCTGGCCGACGTCGCCGATCCACAGCGAGCCGTCGGCCGGGTCGAAGGAGAACCGCCACGGGTTGCGCAGCCCGTACGCCCAGATCTCCGGCCGCGCGTTCGCGACGCCGGCGAACGGATTGCCCGGCGGGACGCAGTACCGCAGCGGACGGCACGCGCGGTTGACGTCGACGCGCAGGATCTTGCCCAGCAGCGTGTCCAGCCGCTGGCCGCTGGCCAGCGGGTCACCCCCGCCGCCACCGTCGCCGATCCCCCAATACAGGTAGCCGTCCGGACCGAACGCCAGCTGGCCGCCGTTGTGGTTGGGATACTCGGAATGCGGCTGGGTGATCAGCTCGGTGAGTTCACCGGTGTCCAGCCGGACCCGCGACAGCGTCACCGCGCTGTCGGACTTGCGGGTGTAGGCGACGTAGACCCGCCTGTCCTTGGCGACCGCCAGCCCGAGCAGCCCGCGTTCGACGTCCGCGCCGTTCACCTTGTCGCTGATGTCCAGGATCGGTTTGGCGGCGAGCCCGGTCTGGGGATGGTAGGCCCGGACGACGCCTCTCTTCTCGACGACGAGGATCCGGCCGCTCCCGTCGTTGAGCGCCGTGATCGCGGTGGGATTGACCAGCCCGGACGCGACCTTGGTCGCCGTGGCGGTCAGCTCGCCGAGCGGAACACCCCGTCCTGCCTGGGGTTCCGCGCTGCTCGCTGTCGGAAGCAGTGCTCCCGCCAAGGCGAGCCCGGCCACCAGGGACAACCCCCGGCGGAGGTGCCGTCGCGTCATGGGGACTCCAATCACCGTTGAATGGTCTGGTCCAATTCAGCTGGCCCAATTCAACAGTGAGCGGAGCAGTGGCGGTACCTCCATCCGCGAGCTTTTCGTCGGTTTCTTTCCGCCGGGATGCCGTCATCTACCCATCCGACATCCTTCTCCTGGCGTTCACTCTTCTTACGGGGCAATTCGGACATGAGCCATACCCCGGAGTAGCCACGTGTATGACTTCTGTATGCTCCGCTCTCGCTCGATGGGATTACTGATCCCCCATGTGGGCGAGCCGTTGCGGTCGGGGCCTGTGGTCGCACGCGGCACTGGCATTCGTGGTCCGTATTCGGATGGGAGACACATGCACGGCAGGTCAGTTCTGGTTCGCGGCGGGATCGCGGTCGCCACCGCGGCCGTCGCGATGACGATGGCCGCTCCGGCCGCCCTCGCCGAGGACGGCGCGGCACGTGGCCGGGTCGTCGACAAGGCCGGAGAGCGCGGCTACAGCGTCAACTTCGGGGACCCCAAGCACTACGTCCCGGAGCTGTTCGAGCTGAAGCTCTCCGACGGCAGCAAGCTCAAGATGTACTGCGTCCAGATCGAGGTCGACATGCGGACCGATCAGGACATGATCGAGCGCCCGTGGAACAAGTACCCGGACGCCTCGTCGCCGTTCAACAAGAACAACGCGAAGATCAACTGGGTGCTGCACCACGGCTACCCGGCGGTCGGCCTGAAGGCCATCGAAGGCGCGCTCGGCAAGAACGGTGTCAAGTTCAACGAGGGCCTGTCCGCCGGTGAGGCCGTCACCGCGACGCAGGCGGCCGTCTGGCACTTCAGCGACGGCAAGGACTTCGACCGCAAGAAGCCGCTGATGGAGGACAACGTCGAGGCGGCGGCCGCCGACGTGCTGGCCCTCTACGACTACCTCGTCGGCAAGGAGAACGTCGGCATCAGCGCGCAGCCGAAGCCGACCCTCGACATCGGCCCGGCCAAGGCTTCCGGGGCGACCGGCAGCAAGATCGGCCCGTTCAGCGTGGCCACCACCGGTGACATCACCGAGCTGACCAGCAAGCTGCCCGAGGGTGTCAAGGTCGTCGACGCCGACGGCAAGGAGATCAAGGCCTCCGCCATCAAGGACGGCACCAAGGTCTTCGTCGACGTTCCCAAGGACACCAAGGACGGCGAGGGCTCGTTCTCGCTGAAGGTGAGCGGCCACCTCGACACCGGCCGCCTGTTCGTGGGCGAGAACTACGCCAAGGTCCCCGCCCAGTCGCTGATCGTCGCGGACTCCGAGAAGACCTCGGTCTCCGCGAACGCGACCGCGAGCTGGAAGCAGGGCGGCGCGCCCGTCACCGAGACCCCGGCCCCCACCACGCCCGGTGGCGCCGAGTCGGGTGGCGGCAACGAGCTGGCCAACACCGGTGCCTCCGCCACCATGCCGCTGGTCATCGGCGGCGCGCTCCTCGGCGCGGGTGTGCTGATGGTGCTGCTGGTGCGCCGTCGCCGTAGCGAGGCGTAAGAAAGAACCGAACACGAAGCGGGGCCGGTCCATTGTGGACCGGCCCCGCTTTCGTGTTCACCGGTCCCGGGAGGCGAAGTGAGGTGTCGGCTGGGTTGGTCATGAGTGGCGAGGACTGTTCTCCTGAGGGGTAGGGCGGCCTCGCGTCTGATCACAAGGTGAGCGAAGGCGTCACCCGCGTGATCAGGTACGGAACTCACGTGATCAGGCCCGGGACTCGCGTGCTTGGAGACGGAACTCGCGTGTGCGGCATCCGATCACACGAGCCACGCCTCCAAGCACACGAGATCCGGGTTTGAGCACGTGAAATGATCGATGCCGCGTCGACCAGTGCGGTTCACCGGTCGAAGTGCGTGCCCGGGGTGTGGCCGAAGGCGCGCCGGAAGGCGTCGATGAACGCACTGGTGGACGCCCAGCCGCAGGCGTGCGCCACCGCGGTCACCGGGGCGTGCTCGGCCAGGAGCGCCAAAGCGCGATAGAGCCGCAGTTGCGTGCGCCATTGTGGGAACGTCATGCCGAGGTCGGCCTTGAAGAGGCGGGCCAGGGTGCGATCGCTCGCCCCGACCCGCGCGCCGAGAGCGGCCAGCGTCCGGTTGTCGGCCGGATCGGCGCTCAGGATCTCGCACAGGGCACGCAGCCGCGGGTCCTGTGGCGTCGGCAGATGCAAAGCCTGCTGCGGCGAGGCGCGCAGCTGATCGAGCAGGACCGCGCGCAGCCGCCGCCGTTCCCGGGTGTCGTCGTGCGGCGGATCGGTATACGCGCGGATCAGCTCGCGCAGGAGCGGGCCGACGGCCAGTACGGTCGGTTCGTTCAGGCGCAACGGGTTCACGGTGGCGGGCAGGCCGACCAGACGGAGTTCGAGATCGCCGTGTGCCTGATGGGCGTGCACGGTCCCTTTGGGCACCCAGATGGCCCTGGTGGCGGGCGCGACCCAGGAGCCCCTGTCGGTGGTGATGGCGAGGACGCCACGGGCGGCGTAGACGACCTGGTGGTCATCGTGGCGGTGTGCGTCGATCGTCGTGCCGGACGCCAGGGACCGGATCTGCGTCGGCGCTTCGGGCATGTGGCGGATTTCCGTCATTGTCTGTCATTTTATCGGAAGCGCGACACCCTGACCCGGGACGAGCATGACGGGGTGTCGAGGAACAAAGCGATCTTCCTGTTGTCGGCGGGGCACGCGTGCGTGGACGTGTACCAGGGTTCGGTGGCCGCGCTGGTGCCGTTCTTCGCCGCCGAGCGCGCCTACGGGTACGCGGCGGTGTCGGGCATCGTGCTCGCCGCGTCGCTGCTGTCGTCGGTGGCGCAGCCGCTGTTCGGCGCCCTGACCGACCGATGGGCGATGCCGTGGCTGCTGCCGTCGGCCACCCTCCTCGGGGGCCTCGGCATCGGCCTGGGCGGGCTCGTCGACTCCTACGCGCTGACGCTCGCTTTCGTCGCCGTGTCGGGGATCGGGGTGGCCGCCTACCATCCCGAGGCGGCCCGGGTCGCGAGAATCGCCGGTGGCGGCAGGCATACGGCCATGGGCTGGTTCTCCCTCGGCGGGAACATCGGCTTCGCCGCCGCCCCCGTGCTCGTCGCCGCGGTCATGGCCCTAGGCGGGCTCCGGATGTCGCCGCTGCTCGTCGTGCCCGCGCTGGCCGGCTCCGTGCTCTGCCTGCCGGTGCTGCGCGCGCTCGCCAGGACAGCCCGCGCCGGCGCCTCATCCGGGGACGTCGCGGGCGTCGACGACTGGAGGTCGTTCACGAGGCTGTCGTTGGCCGTCGTCTTCCGTTCGATCGTGTTCGTCGGGCTGAGCACGTTCGTGTCGCTCTACGCCCAGCAACGGGTCGGCGGCGGCACGGCGACGGGCAGTGCGGCGCTGTTCCTGCTCTACCTCGGCGGCGCCGCGGGCACGCTGCTGGGCAGCAGGCTGGCCGGACGCCGGGACCGGGTCACCGTGGTGCGCCGGTCGTACCTGGCCACCGTCTGCGCGGTCGCGGGGGTCGTGTTCGTGCCGGGTCCGGCGTTCTTCCCGTTCGTCCTCCTGGCCGCGGTGGGCTTGTACGTCCCGTTCTCCCTCCAGATCACGCTCTCCCAGGACTACCTGCCGACGCGCGTCGGCACGGCCAGCGGCGTCACCCTCGGACTGACGGTCAGCATCGGCGGACTCGCGAGTCCCGTCATCGGCGCCATCGCGGACCACACGTCCTTGCGGACGGCCCTGATCCCGTTGATCGCCCTGCCGTTTTTGTGCTGGATCACAACCCGCACCCTGTCCGAGCCGTGCTCCGTCCAAACCGGAACACCCCGTGAAGAAATATTGACGGATTCGCGGCGATAAGTGATGTACGGGGCTGTACACCATCGGTTACCGGCTGGTAGGTTCCGGACATCCAAACGTGATCCACTTCATGATTCAAAGGGGAGTCATGACCCGAAAGCCCGCTCGCCTGCTGGCCGTCGCGATCGCCCTCATCGTCGGTTTCGCCGCCGCACCCGCCGCTTCCGCCGCCCCCGCGACCGATTCGTTCTACAGCTACAGCGGCAGTGAACCGCTGTCGTCGTACAGCCCCGGAACCGTGTTGAAAACCCGGACGCTGAATTACCACGTCATCGGCATTTCCACGCCGCTGAAGGTGACCCAGCTGCTCTACCGGAGCACCGACGCGCAAGGGAAACCGTCCGCCAACGTCACTTCGGTGGTGCGCAGCCTCACCGGTGACAGCACCAAAGCCGTTTCGTACCAATCGTTCTACGACTCGCTCGACCCCGAGCACGGCCCGTCGAGGGCGATCGCCGGTGACGTCTCGCTCGGCGGCCTGATCGCCAACGCGGAGGCACTGTTCATCGCGCCCGCGTTGCTGCTGGGCTACAACGTCGTCATTCCCGACACCGAAGGCCAGAAGGCGAACTTCGCGGCCGGGCCGGAATACGGCACGAACACCCTGGATTCGATCCGTGCCGCGACCCGGTCGCCGGGAACGGGCATGAACGACAAGACCCGGTTCGGCCTCATCGGATATTCGGGCGGCGCCATCGCGACCGGGTGGGCCGCCGCGCTCGCGCCGGATTACGCCCCCGACGTCAACAAGAATCTGGTCGGCTTCGCCGAAGGCGGGCTGCTCGTCAAACCGTCGCACAATCTCAAGTACGTCAACGGCAGTGTCGCGTGGACCGGTGTCATTCCGATGGCGCTCATCGGGGTCTCGCGATCCTTCGGCATCGATCTCAAGCCGTACGCGAATTCTTACGGCCTTCAGGTGCTCAAGGACATGGAAAAGGCGTCGATCGTCGACGCGCTCGGCCGGTACCCCGGGCTGACGTGGGAGAAGTTCGTCAAGCCCGAGTACACCAACCCGAACAAGGTGCTGCCGTACGTCGAGGCCGTGAACAAGATCAACCTCGGCTCCGCGGCGACACCGACCGTGCCCGGGTACATCGCACAGGGCAACAACGGTGTCCTGGAAGGCACTTTCGGCAATCCGCCGGGGATCGGGACCGGTGACGGCGTCATGGTGGCCGGCGACGTGCGGTCGCTCGCTCGGCAGTACTGCGACACCGGCAACAAGTCGATCAAATACGACCAGTACAACCTGTTGAGCCACGTCGGGGCGGCCGTCGCCTGGGCGCCGCAGGCCGTCGGCTGGCTCAACGACCGGTTCGCGGGCAAGACCGCGCCGTCCACCTGCGGGAAGATCGCGCCCGGCAACTCCCTTGCCCCGGAGGTGCCGGTCAGCTGACCGCGATGGTCCGTGAAGGCCTCCTTCCCTACTCTCAAGGTAGGGAAGGAGGCCTTCACGGGTTTCCGGACCGGTACGGTGCCGCACGTGACCGAGCACCGCAGGCTGCCGAAGGGCCCGCACAACCTCAGCCGCGACGAGGTCGCCGGGACCCAGCGGGCCCGGTTGATCGACGCCGTGCTGGAGAACGCCGGCAAACGCGGCTACGTCGCCACCACCGTCGGCCACATCACCGCCACCGCGGGCGTGTCACGGACCTCGTTCTACGAACAGTTCACCGGCAAACAGGACGCGTTCCTCGCCGCCTATCGCGAGATCACCACCGAGTTCATCACCCAGGGCGTCGCCGCGGGCGCCGAAGCCGCGACTCCGCTGGATGCCGTCGCTGCCTGCTGTGACTTCCTCGTCGACTACGTGCACCGGCGCCCTGTCGCCGTCCGCGCGGTACTGCTGGAGATCTACGCGCTCGGCGACGCGGGACTCGAAGCGCGGGAGAAAACCTTGCGCGCCGGGGAAGCCGTTTTCGACCGGACGGCGAAATGGCTGCGTACCACCGACCCCGCGTTGCCGGCACCGCCGCCGTTCACCGCGCGGACGGTCGTCGCCGCCACCATCGAACTGATCACGCAGGCCATCTGGATCGGCACCGAAGACGCCTACGGGCAAGCGCGCGAAGCCGTCCGCTACACGTGGCTGCTCGGCCTGTTCGGGCATCGGAGCGTCGACGCCTGATCACCGGTCGCTTGTCAGGACACTCCTGACGGGTCTAACTTGTCAGGTACACCCTGACGAGAGGATTCGTCGTGAACCGTTGCTCGTTCTGCAAACGTTCGGCCGACGACGTCGGCACCTTGGTCGCCGGAGCCGGTGTCTACATCTGCGACGACTGCGTGGTGTTGTGCGCCGAGGCGGTCAAGAACAAGCCCGCCGGGCTGAAGCGCGCCACTCCGGTTTGGGAAGGCGTCGACGATGCCGCCCTTATCGCGCATCTGCCGCGTATCGAAGCGATTCGCCATCTGGTGGACGACGACCTGCGGTCCTGGGTCGGCGAAGCCCGTCGCCGTGGCATCTCGTGGGACCGCGTCGGCGAAGCGCTGGGCATGCGACGCCAGTCGGCATGGGAACGGTTCGCCTGAGCTAGCGGGCGAGACGACGGCGTTCGAAGTCCACGATCAGCTTCGGGTAGAGGCGCGGAAGCAGCCGGACGAGCCTGTCGACCAGTTTCGCATCGTTTCCGACGAGCACGCGCGGTTTCCCGGCTTCGACCCCGTCGACGATGATGCGGGCGGCCTGATCGGCGGGCATCTTCAGCAGCTTCTCGTTGTACACGCGGACGCGTTCCCGCTGCTCGGCCGTGGGCTCGATACCGCGGGCCTCGGCTTCCTTCAACGCCGCCGAGGCGATGCCGGTCTTGCCCCCGCCCGGGTGGACGACCGTCACCCGCACCGGATGCCTGCCCGCGATCATCTCGGTGCGCAGCGCCTCGGTGAACCCGCGGACGCCGAACTTGCTGGCGCAGTAGGCGCTGAGCGTCGGCTGGGCCATGAAACCGTTGAGACTGGACACGTTGACGACCTGGCCGTCGCCGGAGTCGATCAAATGCGGCAGGAATGCCTTGGTGCCGTTGATGACGCCGAAGAGGTTGACCGCGAGCGTGCGGTCGTAGAGCTCCCATTCGGCGTCGAGAACGGTCTGCCCGCCACCGGCGATGCCAGCGTTGTTGTAGATCTGGTGCACCACACCGAACTGCGCGGCGACCGTGTCCGCGTAGTCCAGGACGGCCGCCCGGTCGCCGACGTCCAGCGCGGCACCCTGCACTTCGGCGCCGAGCGCCTTGACCTGGGCGACGGTCTCGGCCAGCCCGGTTTCGTCCACATCGGACACCGCGAGACGCGCTCCGCGCCGGGCGAGTTCGAGGGCCAGCTGACGGCCGATGCCGGAACCGGCACCGGTGACGACGGCGACCTTGCCGCGAACACTGCTCATCGGGATTCTCCTGCCGGATCGAGGGCCAGTTCCGCGGTGAGCTCGACGAGCCTCTCGACGAGATCCGGGGCGATGTGGTGGCCCATACCGGGGATTTCGACGTAGCGGGCGCCGTTGACGGCCTTCGCGGTCGCCCGGCCGCCGCTGTGGTGGACCATGCGGTCGGTGTCCCCGTGGACGACGACGGTCGGGCAGGTGATCCGGCCGAGTTCGGCGGTGCGGTCGCCGCTGGCCTGGATCGCGCCGATCTGGCGGGCGATGCCGCTGCGGGCCCGCCGTCCACCGGCCCGTTCCCACAGCTCGATGGCCCACGCCGTCTCGACGTCCTTGTCCAGCGGGAACCTCGACGAGCCGAGGTGACCCATCATCGCCAGGTGACCGGCCACCGATTCCTCGACCGTCGTGGCCGGCCGCCGCGCCATGCGCAGCAGCGTCGACCGCGCCGGCTGCCCGACCCGGCGGTGCCCGGTGGTGGAGAAGATCGACGTCAGCGTCAGGACACGGCCGGGATTCCGGGCGGCGACGGTCTGGGCGATCATGCCGCCCATCGACATGCCGACCAGATGCGTCTTCTCGATGCCCAGGTGGTCCAGCAGGCCGACGGTGTCCGCCGCCATGTCCCCCAGGTCGTACGCCCCCGGCAGAGGCCGGGCCAGCAACTGCCGGACCTTGCCGGGATTCGGCGCCTTGATGCGGTCCGAGCGGCCCGCGTCCCGGTTGTCGAAGCTGATGACCCGGAAGCCGCGGCCGGTGAACCCCTCGATCATCGGCCGCGGCCACGACGTGAGATCCAGGCCGAGCCCGGCGATCAGCACCAGCGGCACACCATCGGCCGGGCCGTCCTCGCGATAGCAGATCCGCGGGCCGCCGGGCAGGTCGGCGAAGCTGTCGGTCACGAGCTCACCGCTTCCCGGACCTGCGCGCGGGAGAAGTGCAGCTCGGGATCGGTGATGTCGTCCGCGCGCAGCAGCTTGATGTCCGAGTGGTAGCTCATCGACGTCAGCCACGGCAGGCGGTCACCCTGGCGCGGAAGCTGATCGAGGGCACGCTGGACGTATCCGGCGGCGAAGTCCAGGAACGGCCGCGTCGGCATGTCCGGATCGGCGAGGACGGGACGGCAGACGTCGTAGCCGTGAGTGTCCATATGCGACAGCAGGCGGCAGAAGTGCTCGCACAGCAGGCCGATCTTGAGCGTCCACGACGAGTTCGTGTAGCCGATCGCGAACGCGGCGTTCGGCACGTCCGAAAGCATCATTCCCTTGTAGGCGACCGTTTCCGGCAGGATCACCGGCTTGCCGTCGACGCTGAGCTTCGCCCCGCCGAACACCTGGAGGTTCAGGCCGGTGGCGGTGACGATGATGTCCGCCTCCAGCTCGCGCCCGGATTCGAGCAGGACACCCTTCTCGGTGAAGGTCTTGATCTTGTCGGTGACGACGTCGGCCTGCCCCTTGCGGATCGCGGCGAACAGGTCACCGCCGGGCACGGCGCACAACCGCTGGTCCCACGGGTCGTACGGCGGGTTGAAATGCTCGTCGACCGGATAGTCCTTGGGCAGCTGCTTCTTGTTGACGTAGCGGATGAGCCCGCGGGCGGTCTTCGGGAACTTCTGGCAGAACTGCCAGACCGCGAGTCCCTTGCGGATGTTCTTGCGCCGGGTGAGCGCGTACGCCCGCTCGTCGCCGAGGATCTTGCGCAGGCCGTTGGCGAGCTTGTCCTCGCGCGGCACCGGCATGACGTAGGTCGGGGTGCGTTGCAGCATCGTCACGTGCGCCGCGGTCCCCGCCATCGCCGGGATCAGGGTGACCGCGGTGGCGCCGCTGCCGATCACGACGACGCGCTTGCCCGCGTAGTCGAGGTCCTCCGGCCAGTGCTGCGGGTGCACGATCGTGCCGGTGAACCGGTCGCGGCCCTCGAAACGCGGGGTGAAGCCCTCGTCGTAGCGGTAGTAGCCGCCCGCGTTGAACAGCCAGCCCGCGCTGAGCCGGGTGCGCTCGCCGGTGTCGGTCCGCTCGATCTCCAGCAGCCAGTGGGACTCGTCACTCGACCAGGCGGCCGAGAGCAGCTTGTGGTGGTAGCGGATGCTGGGTTCGAGGCCGTTCTCGGCGACCGTCTCGCGCAGGTACGACAGGATCCGGGGCGCGTCGGCGATGGACTGCTTGTCACGCCACGGCTTGAACTCGTAGCCGAAGGTGTGGAGGTCGGAGTCCGACCGGATGCCGGGGTACCGGAACAGGTCCCAGGTGCCGCCGGACGTGCCGCGGGCCTCCAGGATGGCGAACGTCTTGCCCGGGTTCTCGGTCTTCAGGTAGCGCGCTGCCCCGATCCCGGAAATCCCGGCCCCGATGATGACCACGTCGAGGTGCTCGACGGGTGTGCTCGTCGTCATGCGGTACTCCAGCCTCGTCTCGGTTCTCCCCACCATGCGGGTGCGCGGGGGAATTGCGCTAGCACTATCTGCACCATCATGATGGGTCCATGGTGCAAAGTGCCGCATCCCCGTGGCCGACGCTGTCCGCCGAGGCGCGTGAGCTCTTCCGGCGAGGGGCGGAGATCGTCCTGCATCCGCGCGCCGAATGGATCGAGGAGCTGCACGAGGCCTCGCTCGGCGGGGGCAGCATGCGCGCGGTCGCCGAGGACCCCGTGCTCACCGAGGGCACCAAGCGCGCGAACCTGGCGAATCTGCTGCACTGGGCGGCCGCCAACGTGCAGCATCCGGGCAAACGAGTCACCGCCAACCTGAACCAGGAGGTGCTCGAAGGCGCCCGCGACATGGTGCGCCGCGGCTTCGACTCCGGCGGCCTCGACGCCTACCGGCGGGCACAGGGCGTGGCCTGGCGGCGCTGGATCGAGATCTGCTTCGACCTCACGTCGGACCCGGTCCTGCTCCGCGAACTGCTGGACGTCTCGTCACTGTCGATCACCACGTTCATCGAGGACACCGTCGCCGCGGTGTCCGAACGGATGGCCGCCGAACGCAGCGAACTCACCCGCGGCGCGCACGCCGAACGGCGGGCCACCGTCACGCTGCTGCTGGAGGGCGCGCCGATCGGCCGTTCGCGGGCCGAAGCCCAGCTGGGCTATCCGCTCGCCGGACCGCATACGGCCGCGATCGTCTGGAGCGGTTCGGCCACCCCGTCGTCCCAGCAGCTCGAAACCGCCGCCGAGACGCTCATGCGGGCCAGCGACGCTTCGCACCGGCTGACCGTCGTCGCCAGCGCGGCCGCCCTGTGGGTCTGGCTCCCCGGCCGGACCCCGCCCCGGATGGACCGGCTCGCCGAAGACCTCGCACCGCACCCCGACGTCCGGGTGGCGCTGGGACGGCCCGGCAGCGGCATCGACGGTTTCCGCCGCAGCCATCTGGACGCCGCCGCCACCCAGCGGATGCTCGCCCGGCTCACCTCACCGCAGCAGATCGCGCGCTACCAGGACATCCAGTTGCTCGCTCTGCTCACCGGCGACCCGGCGCAGGCGGGCGAATTCATCGCCGACACGCTCGGCGACTTCCGGCACGCCGACGCCGAAACCCGCGAGACCGTCCGGACCTATGTGCACGAACTGGGCAACACGACGCGGACCGCGGAACGGCTCTACACCCATCGGAACACCGTCGTCCGGCGGTTGGCGCGGGCCGACGAACTGCTTCCGCGGCCGTTGGCGGAGAACGCGGTGGATGTGGCGGTGGCGCTGGAAACGTTGCGATGGCTGGGAAGCGGCGCCTGAAACTGTCGGGGGTGTCGGGCAGGATGGTTTCGTCGATCAACACTGTGGAGGGGTAGTGACGGGACATCCGGCAGACCAGGCGGTACAAGCGTTCTGGGAGGAAACAGCCGATCTCTTCTCCTTTGAACCTGGTCGGGTCAACCTTCGCGCTCCCCGATCACGTCTCGTCCTGACCGTTGCAGAGGCATTGATTCAAGGTGGCATGGAACAGTCATCCATTCACATCAACGCGCGCCTTCATTTGCCTGGTTCCTACGACGGATTATCACAGCGATGGGACATCCTCGTCATCGATGACGGATTCCCGGTAGCGGCCATCGATCTCCGGGCGCTGACTGGCTCCGGTTCCACGAACAACCGGGCAAACCGGATGAAAGAAATCGTAGGGCAGAGCATCAACGTCGCCCGCGCGTACGCTCACCCGTCGGTTGAAGCTTTCAGACCAGCACTAGGGCAGGCACTCCTGCTCGAAGAAACAGACCAGTCGACAACCCCACGAAAGCGGCAGAGCGACCTGGCGAATTTCCAGCCGATGTCCGTCCTCGACGAACTGGGAGCCTTCTTCCGCCGCCTGCGCAGCGATGGCCAGTACGACGCCGTTTGGTATCTGACAGCACGAAACTCACCGGACGCGGAGGTCCGCGAGCCCGATCCGGAGATGGGGCTCACCGCTTTCGTAAGCATCATGATCGAACGCATCGCGGCGGTCCGTGAAGCCAGAGACGGCCAAGGCCTCAGCGCAGCCGACCTCGGTGAACTCCTTACCCAGCGCGACGACTTGAAGCTGGGCAGGACGATCGCCGAGCGGGAGGACGTCGCTGGCGTCGTCGCAGGCATTAGCTCCGTTGATTCCGGCCGGGTGGCCGTGGATTTCGACGTCATCCAACGGCGACGGCAGATCGTCGCGGAGCTGCGCCAGCTTATTCTCAACTCGAACACCACCGAAACCGAAATCCAGAAGATGATCGGCAAACGCTATTGGATCTTCGGCGGACAATACGTCGGCGTGCTCGAAAGACGTCAGATCATCACCCTAGACGAATACGACGTACCACTGATCTGCGCGGACCGCAGCATCCATATCATCGAACTTAAACGACCAAAGCACAAACTCGTCCGAGAGCACCGCAATCACCAGATCGTCTCGAACGAAGTCCACGAAGCAGTCGCCCAGTGCATGAACTACGTTCGCGGCTTCGACGAACTGGGGGCAGCGCATCAGACCTACTACCACAACGAACTCGGTCTCGATCTGGACTTTCGCCGAGCGAGGGGAACGGTCATCATCGGACATCCGGAGCTGTCCGCTTCCGACGAGGTCAGCAGGGAACAGATCGAGCAGACGATCCGCTCTTACAACGCTCACCTGAGCCGGGTTCAGGTGATCACATTCGCCGACCTGGTGGACAGCGCCGAACGAGCGCTGGCCTTCGAAGCCGAAGAACACTCCTAGCCTTGAAATTATGTCCCCCGACGGGGTTACTCGAGAGTGCTGACCGCCCAGGGCGGTGAGATGCGTCCGTCGGGTGTCAAACCGTACTTGCGCAACCGCTGACGACCTCCCCGGTCCTTCATTTTCGCGAAGAGGGTTTCGATACTGGTTCTCGCCTCAGTGTACCCGTGCACTAGCGCGATGAGGTAATGGTCCAACGCATCGGTGTAACGGACCTCGCGCCGCAGATGATCGGCGAGGCACACGCGCGACTTCATGTCACCCGCGCTGATGCCTCGTTCGAGCAGGGCGATCCCTTGCTCCTTGCTGTTTTTCTTCGCCAGAAGCGACAACGCGATCGACGCGACGGCCGAGGTGTCCGAGTTCGCCAGTTGTTTCTCGAGTTCGACCATCGCTTTTCCGAACTCACCTTCGCCGGCCAAGGCGAGAACCCGGTTCGTGGCATAACGTGGATCCGTAGGATCGCACGTCTTGAGAAGACGCGCCGCGTCGTGGTATCGCCCGATCTGCAACTGCACCTCGACGGCTCGCATCCGGGCGGGTGCGTACTTTTCCGTCGCCGCGGTGGTGAAGACGTCCACGGCGGCGGGCAACTTCTTGCTGCGCACCACGACCGGCCCGAGGCTTCTCTCGAACAAGCGGGTATCTGTGTCTGCTTCCGCCTGGCCTGCCGCGACCAATCCCTCCGCGACCCAGTGCAGCGCTTGCCCTTTGCCGACGTTGGCATGCCGCATGTAGCTGCTCGCCGCGTGAGCCACAACCCCTTCGTAGAGCAAGAAATCACTGAGCGGAACGAGAATGTCCGGTGGTGCGATCTCGACGGTCTTGATGTACCACTCGAAGGCCTCCTTGTGGCATCCCGCCCGGCAGAGTGCTTTGGCCAGCTCTTCTGGTTGGGGCGGTTGCTGATACCGCTGGGCACCGCGGAAGAAACCGATGGCTTCGGTCACCCACCCCGCTTCCGCCGCTACCCGCGCGGCCGTCGCCGGAGCGGACTCGTCACCCTCATCGATGGCTTGCTGATAGCACTCGAGCGCTCGCCTGATCAGGCCCCTGGTGGCCAAGACATCACCGACCGCGGTGAACGCTTCGGGGTTTCCCTGCGCAGCCGCCGTCGCGGCGTGCGTCAACGCCACGTCGAAGAAGCCGGCCATGGCGTTGATCCGTGCGGCCGAAGCCAACCCGGAAGGGACCTCGTACTCGACCGCCGTCTCACTCCAGTCCAACGCGTCCTCGAGAAGGTTGTGCGCGACCAGGATCTCTGCGCCGAGTAGGTAGGCATGGTGATTTCCAGCCGAGGCCAGGTTGTGCAGTGTCCCCAGTGCGAACTTGATCTCCTCGTGATCCGTCAGCATATCCGCTGCGGCTTGAAGGATCTCCGGGCTGTTGTGATTCGGGAGGGACATCAGCCACTCCACGGCCGACCGGACGCCGGTGGTGGCGGCCAGCATGTCGGCGGCCACGGCGGCGGCCTGGCCGTCTCCGCGCTGCGCGAGGTCGCGGTAGAGGCGCAAAGCGTCCTCACGTTGCCCTAAGTCGTTGTAAGCCATGGCAGTCAGGGCGGTAGCCCGCCTGTCCCGCTGCTCGACCAGTCGCTCCAAGAAGCGAATGACTTCCTTCGGCCGTGCCGACGAAAGCAGCATTTCGGCGGCGGTAGTGTTCGCCTCGTGACCTGCCCCAAAGCAGGCGTGCTGTTCGAGCGCTTCATCGATGCGACCGGCGCGGTGAAGCAAGCCAGCCAGATCGAGCCGTGCTTCCTCCTGACCTTCCTTCGCTGACCGAAGGTAGAAACGAGCCCCATATTCGAGAAGGCCACGTCTTTCGCATTCCTGCGCCATGGCAGGCAGGCTCCCTTGGTCCGCGTATCGGATCAAGACGTCCCAAAGGCCCGGGTCCGGCAGACGTGGCCTGGCGATGTCGCGCACATGGCGGCGCTCCAGATAGTCGTCGAACCGGTAAGAAGGGCCCTCACCGTCCGCAACAGGAGCTCGCTCGATCAGCACGCTCCTCCCGCCGTTCCCTCGGCGAGTCAGCTCGGTGAGCGCATCAGAGATCCACTGGTCACCGAGGCCGCCGATCGCACCCTGCGAAAGATACAAGGGCGCACCCTTTTCGAGCAGTTCGCGTCGCAGCCAGCTGCCGTGACCCGCGCTGAGAGCGTCAACGACACACTCGAGGATCGCTCGCTCCCCCGCGCGAGCCGTATCATGCCGCTCTTGCAGTTCAGGAACGTCGACCAAATCCTGGATCACGTGTCCAGCCTCGGCACGCGAGACCGCATCCGCGAGCCGCGGGTCGGTGGACGACAGCGCCCTGTCCATCTCCGCGCCGCTGAACGCGTCCGGCACGAGAACGCCATTGCCGGCGAAAAGCAGGCGAACGTGTGGAAAGAGATCTTCGCCCTCGGCTGGATGAGCTGTCAGCTGCCTCCAGTACTTCGTGCGCAACGTGGCGATGATCAGCACCGGACCGCGTCGGACATCGTGAAGGAGTTCCCTCAGGGCCTTCGCGATCTTGTTGCCCACACCGGCGCCGGGTTCTTTGAAGTAGCGCTCGGCCCTCGGGAGCCAGATGACTGTCCGAGGCCCGATCTTCCCAAGCGAGTCCAGCAACTCGAGCGGGTCACTGGGGCTGATACTGGGCCACAGCCGCCAGTCGGCCATCCAGGAATTCCACTCCCCGGGTCTCACCCATCGGATCGCCTCCCAGGCTGAGCGCTTTTTGCCCGCCGTTGACTCGCTGATGAGCGTCACGATCCCACTCGTACCTCCGACGACCGGAGCTATCTTCGCCCGGAGGTCGCCGTCGAGGTCACGTGGAACGTACGCGGTGTCGCCCGGCAGGCCGCGCGCGCTCCGGGTCGCACCCCGCACCGGAAGGATCTCCAGCCGGCTCGACACGCACTCTGGCAAGGCAACGCCCAAGGTGGCCTCAGGCCCGCATTCCAGCCGCCCACCCTGGTTGAGCACGTCCACCAGCTCATCCGCCTTTTCGCCGATCGGTTCATCATGGATGCACGGCGGCAAGTCATCACCTGTCGGTGTGACCTACTCCCGTCTCTTCGACCGTGGCGGATTTTTTCTGAACCGGCCAGGCGTTCCAGCGATCTTTCGCCCAACGGTCGATGAGGCCGAGCAGCGGCCAAGGAGACTTCGTTAGCGCTTTAAGTCCACTTTCACCCGATCGAGTCGCAGGCGCACTGATCGTATGGTCCGTCCTTTCCCGCGACGAAGGAGGTCAGACCAACGGTCATTCGTCGGCACCCGGGTCCAGCGGGAGATCCAGGTTCCGGAGCATGGCGCGTTGTTCGGTGGTCAGCTCCCCCTCGATCGTGATCGTGAACGGCGGTGTTTCCTTGCGGGAGCGCAGAAAGTTGCCCCACGCGATGCCCAGGTTCGCCAGTCCGGTCAGGGAGCCGATGGACATGCAGATGACCTCGAAGACCCCCATCTCCCCCGCGCCCCGGGACCCCGCCGTGCTGATCGTCGCGGACCGGGCGACGTCGGCGTCGTCGCGGAGCCAGCCGTAGAACTCCTTCAGCGCCTGTTCGTCGCCGGCGGCGTTGATCGTCAGCTCCACGAGACCTCCCACGAAAGTGATATCCCTACAGATCGCGGCCTGGGCTTGAGGCGTAACAGAAATCCTGTCCCGAGACCTGACCGGTGGTTCCCGTTGACCGGCCGGTGACGAAACCCGGATCATGAAAGGCATCCAGATCCGGTGCGCGGCCGACCCCGAGGGCGGACAACGATGTCATCGCTGATACATCTCGTGCTTTGCCTGATTCTGACGGCGATTCCCGTACCGGCGGGGAAACCGGTTACCGCCGCGGCGGTGGTCTGTGTGCTGTCCTGCGACACTCTAGACCCCTCGAAGGCCCAGCAGGACACCTTTCCGGTTCCGGACAAGGAGTTCGGCGGACGGGTGCTCCGGCTGCATGTGTCGGACGCCGACGGGATGGCCTGGGGCAGCATCGATCGCGGGGCGACCGGGGATTCGGTCTGGCTCGACCGCTCCTGGGACGGCGGCGCGACCTGGGAAGGACTACTGGGCAAAGCGAGCGTTCCCGGCACCTGGACCGGCACGAGAACCTTGATGTACAACGTGACCGATCCCGGAAAGCACCGGCGCGGCGTGATCCGCGCGTGCGGCGACGCCGCCGGGGTCACCTGTACGGAATGGATCCACCCGAAGGTCTGCGACGTCGTCTGCGACGGCGCGACCCAGCCGGACGGGGATGTCCAGCCGGTTCCGCCGGCAACGTTGTTCGGGCGCACGATCCGCCTGCACGTCGACGGGAACGCGATGGCCTGGGGCACCATCGAATCCGGCGCGCGGGGCGACGAGATCTGGCTGGATCGTTCCTGGGACGCGGGGGTGAGCTGGGCCGGTGGTTCGTCACTGGGCCGGACGCCGGTCGCCGCGGGCGCGAACGCCGGCCGGACGGCGTTGTTCGCGACGCGAGATCCCCGGGGCCGCCACTACGGCGGTGCCGTCCGCGCCTGCGGCCGTGAAGCCGCGCACCAGGAGGGATCCTGTACGGCGTGGGCCCGTCCGGCACCGGCCCGCGCGCAAGCGGCGGCCGACGCGCTCTTGTACTCCTACGATCCGTATCCGGGCTGGTGGCCGAGCAGCTGGTGGAACTCGGCGGCGACGTTGACGGCGGTCATCGACCACGCCAGGACGACCGGGGATCGGCGCCACGACTGGATCATCGCGCGCACCTTCGAGCGGAACCGCGGCGTCTTTCCCGCCGGTGAGCGCGGTTCCGATGCCATCGAAGGGAATTTCGCCAGCCGGGCCATCGACGACAGTGCCTGGTGGGGCCTCGCGTGGGTGGCCGCCTACGACCACACCGGCGACCCGCGCTACCTCGCCATGGCGACCACGATCGCCGCCTACGTGCACCAGTACTGGGATCCGGGAACCTGCGGCGGCGGGGTCTGGTGGGACCGGGAACGGACCTACAAGAACGCCGTCACCAGTGGTCTGTACCTGCGGCTCGCGGCCTCCGTCCACCGCCGGACACCGGGTGACTCGGTGTGGCTGCGACGATCCCGGACCGCGGCGGACTGGTACCTGACCAGCGGGATGATCAACGCGTCCGGACTGGTCAACGACGGCCTCACCCGCGACTGCCGCAACAACGGGCAGACGGTCTGGACCTACAACCAGGGCCTGGGCATCGGCGGTCTCGTCGAGCTCTGGCGTGCCACCGGCGAGACCCGCTGGCTCGACGCGGCCCGGCGCCTGGGCGACGCGGCGGTCGGTGGCACGGTGCTGACCGAGAAAGGCGTCCTCACCGAATCCTGCGACGTCGGCCAGAACTCCTGTGACGACAATCAAAAACAGTTCAAGGGCATCTTCATGCGCTTTCTCGCCGACCTGGCCGCCGCGACGAACTCTCCCGCTTACCGCGACTACGCCAAGCGGCAGGCCGACTCGCTGTGGACGTCGGACCGCGATCCGCTGAACCGGATCGGGCAGCGCTGGGCGGGTGGTGCGCCGAATCAGGCCGACTGGCGGACCCAGGCGAGTGGACTCGGCGCTCTCACGGCCGCGTCCTGAGCCCCCTCGCCTTGCGGCGGCCTCTAGATTGAAGGCATGGTTTCCACCGCCGAGAAGGCCACCCGGCTGCAAGAGCTGCACGCCGCCCCCGAACTGCTGCTCGTCGTCAACGTCTGGGACGCGATCACCGCGAAGGTCGTCGCCGAGACCCCCGGCACGCAGGCGCTCGCCACCCCGAGCCACGGCATCGCCGCCTCCCGCGGCTATCCCGACGGAGAGAAGATCCCCCGCGACGAGATGATCTCCGAGGTCGCGCTGATCGTCCGGACGGCGGGCGACCTGCCGGTCACCGCGGACCTGGAAGCGGGCTACGGCGACCCGGGCGGCACGGTCGCCCGCGCGATCGAGGTCGGCGCGGTCGGCTGCAACCTCGAAGACCAGATGAAGCCGCTGGACGAATCCGTCAAGGCCGTCGAGGCCGCGGTCGCCGCCGCCCAGTCCGCCGGTATCGACTTCGTGCTCAACGCCCGCACGGACGCGTTCCTCAGGGCGGGCGACCGCGACCCCGAGGAGGTGCTGGCCGAGGCGATCACCCGGGGCCGCGCGTACCTGGACGCCGGCGCGTCGAACTTCTTCGTGCCCGGCAAACTCGACGAGACCCAGGTCGGCAGGCTGGTCGAGGCGCTGGGCGAGCGCAAGGTGAACCTGATCGGCGTGCCGGGCTCGATCCCGCTGGCCACCGCGCAGGAGCTCGGCGTCTCCCGGGTGTCGTACGGGCCGTTCAGCCAGAACGTCGCGCTCACCGCGCTGGCGAAGCTCGCCGAGGACGTCTACGCCGGCGGCGGCCTGCCCGCCGACATGCGCAAGCTGAACTGACCACCGTGGTTCGCGGAGTCGGCCGGGTCGAAGGGGCCCTGCTGACCGTCGTGGTGCTCACCGCACTCGTGGTGACCGGGATCCAGGCGAAGTCGCCAGGCACGTGGCTGCTGGAAGTCGTCTGGGTCCTGATCGGGTTACCGCTGGTGGTGGCGCTGCGCGGACGCTTCCCCTTGACCCGGCTGCTCTGCTGGCTGCTGGTGCTGCACGCGATCGTGCTGTGTTACGGCGGGCAGTACACCTACGCGGAAACCCCCATCGGTGAGTGGGTCCAGGGCTGGCTGGGCACCCAACGGAACAACTACGACCGGTTCGCCCACTTCGTTCAGGGCTTCGTCCCCGCGATCGCCGTCCGTGAGGTGCTTCTTCGCCGGACGCCGTTGCGGCCCGGTGGCTGGACCTCGTTCCTGACCGTCTGCGTCTGCCTGGCGATCGCGGCCTGTTTCGAATTCGTGGAATGGATCAGCGCGCTGCTCGCGGGGTCGGGCGCGGACGATTTCCTGGCCACCCAAGGGGATGTCTGGGACACCCAGTGGGACATGTTCCTGTGCCTGTGCGGCGCGGTGGTCTCCTTGCTGATCTGGCGACGGGTACACGACCGGCAACTGGCCGGGCGGTGAGGGGCAGGTTCGGACTGGCCGGCGGGCTGGTCGCGGCCTGAGTGTCCACATGGGACACCTAGCGACGATTTAGCGTCCGATTCATGCCCGTATGGGCTGTTCCGCGTGGGGTCGTGAGCGATAAAGAGGGTTCTAACCATCTTTATCACTCACGACCCCTTCACAAAGCCACGCAAAGTGCCCAAAACGGGCGTTCCGGCTGGAAGGGGTGCCTCATGTGGACGGCCGAAGTCGCGACCCGCTCCCGCAGGCCAGTTCAGGCCGGGCCGCGGAAGCCCCGCTCGGCAGGAGACTCGATCACGCCACGCACGACCACGGTGACCAAGCTCGGTACTTTCGCGTGACCGAGTGGACGACACGCGTGATCAGACGGACGACACGCGTGTCCAGATGGACGGCACTCGGCGACGGCCGAGTCCGCCGTCCGCCCAGTCACGCGTGCCGTCCCACCGGTCACGCGAAACCCCCCGACCAGAGGTACCTGAGACACGGTTGGCCCTGACGCGATAACGCCACTCACGGCCCACTCGACCACCCTGCGAAGCGCGCGCGAGGCGGCAGATACGGTCGTCGGCATGAATCTGCGAGCCGCGGCGATGCGGCGGAAACCGGTCGCCGACCTGATCGCCGAGAGTGATCACGGCACGCTGAAGCGCTCCCTCGGCCTCGGCCAGCTGACCATGCTCAGCATCGGCGCGACGCTGGGCAGCGGGATCTTCGTCGTGCTCGGCGAAGCGGTCCCCGTGGCAGGCCCCGCGGTCGTGCTGTCCTTTGTGCTCGCCGGCGTCACCGCGCTGTTCTCGGCGCTCTCGTACGCCGAGCTCGCCGGAATGATCCCGGTGTCCGGTTCGTCCTACTCCTACGCGTACGCCACGCTCGGCGAGCTGGTCGCCTGGGTCTGCGGTTGGTGCCTGGTGCTCGAATACGGCGTCTCGGTGGCGTCGGTCGCGGTCGGGTGGGGGCAGTATCTCAACGAGCTGCTGCGGCTGACGTTCGGTTTCGCCATCCCGGACGCGTTGAGCCAGCCACCGGGTTCGGGCGGGATCGTCAACGTCCCGGCCATTCTCGTCGTGCTGCTCGCCATGTTCCTGCTGCTGTCCGGCGCGAAGGAGAGCGCGCGGGCCAACGCGATCATGGTCGTGATCAAGATCGGCACGCTGGTGCTGTTCTGCGCGATCGCGTTCACCGCGGTCCGGGCGGCGAACTTCACGCCGTTCCTGCCGCTCGGCCTGGCCGGACTGAGCGCCGGTGGCGCGAAACTGTTCTTCTCCTACATCGGTTTCGACGCGGCCTCCACGGCGGGCGAGGAAGCGAAGAACCCGCAGCGGGACCTGCCGCGCGCGATCCTGCTCTCGCTCGCCATCGTCACCGTGCTGTACTGCCTGGTCGCCGTGGCCGCCGTCGGCGCGCTGCCGTGGCAGGAGTTCGACGGCCAGGAAGCCGCGCTCTCGCACGTGCTCGGCGCCGTGTCCGACAACCCGCTCTGGGCCGGGCTGCTCGCGGTCGGCGCGATCGTGGCGATCTCCAGCGTCGTGCTGACCGTCCTCTACGGGCAGACACGCATCCTGTTCTCGATGTCCCGTGACGGCATGGTCCCGGCGGCGTTGTCCAAAGTGGATCCCAAGACCGGCACCCCGCGGATCAACACTCTGGTGGTCTCCGGGTTCGTCGCGGCGCTGGCCGCGTTCATCCCGCTCGGCAAGCTGGCCGACGCCACGAGTATCGGCACCCTCTTCGCGTTCGGGCTGGTGGACATCGCCGTCCTGCTGCTGCGACGCCGTCAGCCGGAGGCTCCCCGCTCGTTCCGTGTGCCGTTCTCGCCCGTCACCCCGATCCTCGGCGTGCTGTGCTGCGGCTACATGATGCTCAGCCTCGACGGCGCCACCTGGATCGTCTTCGGCGGCTGGATGGCGCTCGGCCTGCTGATCTACTTCGGTTACAGCGTGCGCCGATCCAGGCTGGCCGCGGAATAGCCCGTTCGCCGCCATAATTCCTAGCCTGTACAGCCGCAGTCTGACCTAGATCATTGAACAAACGGTGACGAGTAGGGGACACTGCGTTCCGCCCCACGGAAACCCTACCGTGAACCGAGGTCCCAATGCGCAATCGTATTACCGTACTGACCGCATGCCTCGCCCTTTCCCTCACTCAATTGACCGCCCCCGCGGCCGCCCAGGACACGACGAAAGTACGGGCGCCCATATGTTATGAAGAGCCTTCGCAGCCGAAAGCGGATGTCAGTGACATAAAGGCCGCTTTCACGTCTTCGAAGTGGTTGCAGACGATCCAAGGTGTGTACAAACGGCGATGGCCGAGCGGCGAAGGCCTCGCGATCGCCCAGGCCAAGGACAAGTACTTCAGCCAGTTCGTCACCAAGACCAGCTTCAACGGGCTCGCCGAGTCCCTCATGGTCGCGATCCACGAAGAGACCCACATGTGGGACCTGGATCCTTCGCGAACCTCGTGGGACGTCTACGTCTCCGCGTGGATCAACGCTTCCCGCAAGGCGATGAAGGTCCCGATCCACGGCGGCTTCGCCCGCCGCGAGATCCTGCCGCTGATCACGGACAATCTCACCAAGTCGATGGACGACATCTATCTGCGTGACCAGCAGCAGGGTTCGTACAAAATCCAGGGTGTCATCGCCGAACTCAACGCCGGGCTCATGGGATTGCCCGCGGCGTCCGTCGTCGCCGAGTTCATCCAGGGAATCGGCGCGAGCAACGCCAGGGACATCGTCGCCACCAACATTCGCTACCTTCAGCTCTACCTGCGCGTCGCCAAGGCGAAGTATCCCGATTACTGGGCCAAGATCAAGGGCCAGCCGGAACTGCGCGAATTCGTGCTCACCGAATTCCTCCGCGCGGCGTATTGGCTGGATCAGTCCGAGCCCTACGCGGCCAAACTCGGCAGTGCGGACGTGGCCAAGATCGTCGCCAAGAACTACGCCCCGGAGAACGTCGCCATCATCGAGGAATTCACCGGAGCCAAGGTGAACACCGGTACGGCCAGGAACTGCACGGTCTGACGCCGTTCGCCGGTGACGGGTACGGCCCCGTCACCGGCGGACCGCCCCCTTACGGCACGAACACCGGCTGGTCCAGCACCCAGAGCCAGGAGCCGTCCGGCTGACGGCGGGCGACCTCGACGGTCACCTCGCCGGTGGTCAGCGTGGACGCCGTGAGTGCCAGGTCCTCGCCCGTCAGCGCCGGATGCTGCCTGCCCGGCAGGAGTTCCGGCGCGGCCGCGACGAACTCCTCGTACACCTTGCGGATCTCCGCGTGCCCGGTCGCGAGGTTGCCCGGCGGGAACGCCAGCACGGCGTCCGGTTCGTACAACGCCACGAGCCCCTCGACATCACCCGCGTTGCCGCGCTCGATGAAGAATTTGCCCAGATCGTTCGGCTCGGTGGCCACAGTCCTGCTTGTCATGCGGAGCAGCTTCGCAGCGAATACACGACATCCTGTGTCGTGTATTCCGTTAGAGTTTTCGCATGCGCGCCGACCGGCTGGTCTCCCTGGTGTTGCTGCTGCGCCACCGCGGCCGGCTTTCCGCCGCCACGCTGGCGCGCGAGCTGGAGGTGTCCACCCGCACCGTGCTGCGTGACATCGAGGCGTTGTCCGCGGCGGGCGTCCCGGTCTACGCCGAACGCGGCAGGCACGGCGGTTTCGCGTTGCTGCCCGGTTTCCAGACCGAGCTCACCGGGCTGAACCACGACGAGGCGCTCGCCCTGCTGATCGCCGGGTCCCGGCGCGGCGCGCAGGCGTTCGGGCTCGGCTCGGCGCTCGCCTCCGCGATGCTGAAGGTGGTCGACGCCCTGCCCGAAACCCAGCGTGACACCGCGGCGGGCGCGGCCCGGCGGCTGCTCGTCGACCCGGAGACCGACCTCCTCTCGCGCCGGGTAGCCGCCGAGGAGGTGCCCGACGCGATCGTGGCCGAGGTCCGGCGCGCGGTGTTCGCCGGGCACAAGCTGCGCATCCACTACGCGGCCGCGGGCCGGAAGCCGCAGTGGCGCACGGTGGACCCGATCGGCCTGGTCACCGTCCGCGATCAGGGCTATCTGCTGGCCACGAGGGCGGGCGAGGACCGCACCTACCGGCTGTCCCGGCTGCGGGCCGCCGAGGAGCTCCCCGAACCCGCGCAGCGGGCGGACCGGGTCGACCTGGACCGGGCCTGGCAGGAGCGCGGCACCCGGTTCCGGACCGGCGGCGACCAGGTCACCGTGCTGGCGCGGGTGCGACCGCCGCGCCGGGAGGGACTGGTGGGCACCGCGCTGGCCGTCCTCGCCGAAGAATCCGACGCGGACGGCTGGCTGCGGCTGGAGGTGACCTTCCAGGACGACCGGCACGCCGAATGGGCGTTGTGGCAGCTCGGCACGGACGCGGAGGCGCTGTCCCCGCGGCGGTTGCGCACCGCCCTGCGCGATCGCGCCGCCGCGATCACCAGCCGTTACGACGCCCCAACAGGTCTGACCACTGTGGACAGTCGACGCACTCCGTGACGATCGTTACACAGGACTACGCTCGGTCACGACGGACCGTCCCGGTCACCGCGCCACGCGACCGCCGGCAACGTCGTGTTCTCACAACGGTCATCTTCGTCCCGCGTTCGTCCTGATCACGGTCGCGGGGGCCCGCCGACCGGTCTCCCCGGACCGTCGCCGAGGCCGCGACACAGTGTGGTGAAAGGCCGCTTCCCGAGGCCGAGGGCGAGTTGGGCGGGCAGGGTGGGGATGCATAATTCGGCCATGACGAACGCCGCCTCGGGAAGGGCAGCCACCACTTTCAAGGCGCTGCTGAAGGGGTATCGCGTTCGCGCAAACCTCACTCAGGAGGAGCTCGCCGAGGGATCCGGGGTGAGTGTCCGGGCCATCAGCGACATGGAACGGGGAATCGCCAAGAGCCCGCAGCGGCGGACGATCGAGGCGCTCGCCGCCTCGCTGTCGTTGACCGACGAAGAGCTGACGTCGTTGCAGAAGGTCGCGCGGCAGGGTCGTGCCCAGCCGGTCGCCGCGCCCGCTCCGTCCGGGCTCTACGAGTCGCCGCTGATCGGCGTCCTGCCGACGGACGTCGACGACCTCACCGGCCGCGAAGGCGACCTCGACGCGTTGCGCGACCTCGCCGCCGGCCTGTGCGACGGGCGTCGCCGGGCGGGCCGGGTCGCGATCCTGAGCGGTCCCCCCGGCACCGGCAAGACCACCCTCGCGGTCCGCGCGGCGCACAACCTCGCCGCAGACTTCCCCGACGGCAGGCTGTTCCTGAAGCTGCGCGGGATGTCCGCCGAACCGACGAACCCGGCGGACGTGCTGCATCTGATCCTGCGCTCGCTGGGCATCGACGCCGTCCGTATCCCGGCCGATCCCGAGGACCGGGCGAGCCTGTGCCGCTCCCTCCTCCAGGATCGCGCCACCCTGATCGTGCTGGACGACGCGGCCGACGAAGCCCAGGTCCGCCCGCTGCTGGTCGGCGGTCCCCGCTGTCTCACCCTGATCACCAGCCGTCAGATGCTGGTCGGGCTCGAAGGCGCCAACCGGCTCCCTCTCGACGTCTTCGGCGAGGACGACGCTGTCGCCCTTCTGGCGTCCATCGTCGGGACGAGCCGGGTCACGCGGGAGCGGCAGGCGGCGCTCGAATTGGTCGGGCTGTGCGGACGGCTGCCGCTGGCGCTGCGGATCGCGGGCAACCGGCTGGCGAGCCGCCCCACCTGGCCGCTGACCCGGCTGGTGGATCAGCTCCGTGACCGCAGCAGGCGGCTGACCACGCTGACCGCCGGCGACCTCGACGTGCGCAGCGTGTTCGAGCTCTCGTACCGCCAGCTCAGCCCGAACGCCGCCGCCGTGTTCCGGCGGCTTTCGCTCGTCCCGGCCGCGGACTTCTCCGTCGGGGCCGCGATGACCCTGATCGAAGCCTCCGACGAGGACGACGCGGCCGTCTTCCTGGAGGAGCTGGCCGACGCGAGCCTGCTCCAGACGTCGCCGGAGAACGGGCGGTACCAGTTCCACGACCTCCTGCGCGTCTTCGCGACCGAACGGCTCGCGCGGGAGGAAGACCCCGAAGCCGTGGAGGCCGCCGAGAACCGGCTGGCCGGGTGGCTGGTGCGCACCGCGACGGCGGCGGGCCGCTACTTCCATCCGACCGACGGCGTGAGCCCGCTTCCGGTCGCGACGCCGTCGTTCGACGATCACTCCCGAGCGGGCAGATGGCTGGAGGCCGAGCTGAAGAACTGGCTCGCCGCGGTCAAGAGCCTCGCCGCCCGGGGCGAGCACCGGCAGGTCCTCGACCTGGCCGAGTCGATGCACTGGTACTCGGAGATCGGCGGGACGGCGAGCACCTGGCGCGACGTGTTCGCCCTCGCGGTGGACTCGGCCGTCGCGATCGGCAGCAAACGGGACGAAGCCGTCCATCTGAACTATCTGGCCTGGGTGCAGGCTTCGCTGTGCGATCAGGCGGAAGAGTCCGTCAAGATGGCCCGCCGGGCCTGGGACGCCGCCGAGGAGGCGGGTGATCGCCGTGAACAGGGCTGGGCCCGGGTGTACCTGACCAGCGCCCACGCGCGCGACACCAGCCTCACCACGTCGCCCAAGCTGTTCGACGAGGCGGCGAGCCTGTTCGAAGAAGCGGGCTATCCGCTCGGGGTCCACGTGGCGCGGGCGATGCGGGCGTCCTACTGGTACCGGAACGGCCGGTTCGACGACGCCGCCGAGGAGTTCGACACGTGTGTCCGCTATTTCGCGCAGGAACACGGCGGCTCGCGCACGCCGGTGGACGACACCAACTACGCGTATGTCCTGCTGCGGTCGGCTCAGAACCTGGCCGCGCTCAACTCGCTCGACAGGGCACTCGCCCAGTGTGAGCGGGCACTCGGCCTGTTCCGCCGCCACGGCGCGGGGATGGGCCAGGCCCGGGCGCTCCAGGAATCCGGGAAGTTCCTCCGCCGCCGGGGCGACCACGCGGACGCGCGCCGCCGGTTGACCGAGGCCGAGGAAGTCTACGAACGCATCGGGCTGACGCAGGCCCAGATCGACACGCTCTGCGACAGGGCCGCCCTGTCCGAGGAGATGGGCGATCCGGCGTCGGCACGCGACGACCGGGAGCGCGCGCTGGGCCTCTGCGACCGGCTCGGTCGGTCCGAAGGCGGCAAGCTCCGGGAGAAACTGGCCGACCGCCTCAACGCCTCGTAGCGCGCCGTCACGCCGAGGTGCGGGTGAGTTCCTCCCAGGTGATGTGCCCGAGCAGGACGTCCTGGATGGTGTAGCGGGGCCCGGGTTCGAACTCGGCGATGGCCGTGGCCGCCTTCGACATTCCGGCGGCCGCGGCGATCCGGCCGCCGAGCTCACCCGCGTCCAGGTCACGGATGTCGTCGCGGGAGACGTAGACGGCCACCATGTCCTCTTCGGACCGGGCGGAACGACCGGGGAAGCCTTGGATTCGTAGCGACACGTCAACTCCTTGGTGTCGGGCGGTTCTGCGACTCTGCATTCAGTAAACGGCACGCGTGGCCCGGTCACCATGAACAACCACCAGCAGAAGAACCGGAAGGAATCACCCCGCGCGCCACACCGCCGTCCGCTCGGCGGGCGGCGCCAGGACGAACCCGGCGGCGCGCTGGACGACGTCCGCCGGCACCGGCCCGGGTGTCGTCCCCCGCGCCCGGATGTGGCCGAGCAGCCCCGGTTCCGGGGCCATTCCGTGGTTTTCCAGGTAGTAGGTGACGGTGTCGGTCCAGATCCACGTGCCGTCGGTGAGGAAGTTCGTCGGCACGACCGCGGTCCGGGCCGGGTCGACGACGTCGTCCAGCAAGGACGGCGTGACCAGGATCGGGGTGCCGCCGGTCAGGTACGCGACGACGGCGCGCAGTTCCGCCGGGTCCTCGATCCGCGGACGGTCCGGCGAGAATCCCGGTCCCGTCGCGGGGTCGACGACGTCGAACACCCTGGCCAGGGTGAACTCTTCCGCTGTGGTCACCGGGATACCTCCTGTCGGCGGGCATGGTTTCGCCACCCCAGCACATCGCATCGGACCGCGGCGCACCACGCAGGAGAGGCGGCAGAACCGCCGGTGGTTCCCGCGTCCCGGAAGTCACGGGGTGGCCTGGGCGACAGCGTCGTCGAACAGCTTCGCGAGCTCGTTGAACTTCTGCTCGTATGAAGGCTTCTTGCCGTCGCTCCGGTTCGAGTACGCGAGCCGGTGATCGCCGGGGACCGGCACGTGCCCGCCGTCCTCGTCCTCCGCCATCCCGATCAGGGTGTCGAAGCCGTCGCGCACGTCTCCGGTCTGGTCGTCGACGAACTTCGCCTGGTTGCTGTAGGAGGAGAAATCCGCCTGGTAGTACTGGTGGAACTCACGGAACAGGTTCCGGACGTCGGAGGCGCTCGGCGCCGTGTCGTCCGGCCGTTTCGCCTGGAAGGCCACGCCGCGGATGAAGTCGTACACCCTCTTCGCGTCCAGGTCCTTGTCGCGGAAGTAGTAGCCGAACGGGTCCGAGTCGACGATCCGGCAGGCCAGCTCGAAGTCCCGGCGGCTCGTCCACAGTCCTTCGTGCCGCCGCATCTGCTGGATGGCGCCGCGGTGCTCGGGTTCGCGGTCATGGCTGAGCTGGGCGTCGCCGAACTGCCTCTTGGAGTTCACCTTCTCCATGTCGTGGAACAGGATCGCCTTCGCGATCGCCTCCCTCGACACGAACCGGGCGGCGTCCTCGTGGCCTTCGGTGATCTTCAGGTACTGGTTGAGCACCATCTGGGCGTGCTCGCCGAACGTGTTCCGGGTCGAATCGCCCGGCGCCCGGTCGGCGCGTCCGTCCTGCTTCTTGACCGTCTCGGCGAACTTGCGTGCCAGCAGCTCGTGCGGATCGGTCACCCCTTCGTCCACTCTGGACACCAGCTCGTCGACGATCACCTTCCCCGAACGCGCGTTCGGGGCCGCGAGCTGGGTCTTGATCGTCTGCGCCAAGGCCTTACCCGCTGCCTGGTGTTTCGCGAGAACGGCCGCGTCATGGTTCTGCGTGTAGCCGAACTCGGCGTTCTCCCGCCAGAGGCCGAACTCGTTCGAGAACGGCGCGCCCTCGATGTGGTTCTCGACGAGCACCGAAAGCCGGGTGTTGAAGTCCACCTTGATCCGGCGTTCGTCGATCGCGACGGTCGACCCGATTTCGGCCTGCGTCGCGTATTCCGGCACGAGGTCCATGAACTCGTCGACCTGGGTCTCGGTCACCTTGGTGAACGTCGCTCCCACGAGCAGCTCCGGCCTCCGCGCGGCCACGACGACATCCGCCGCGAAACTGTCCCGGAAGGCCGGTGCGACGAGTTTGCCCACGTTCTTGCGGGCGAGTTCGGTCTTCAGCGCGTCCGCGACGGCTTCCTGCCGTCCGACGAAGATCTCACGCAGGGCGTCTTCGTCCTTGTCGATGAGTTTGTCCTTCGTGACCACGCGCAGGGCCTTGGGCACGACCGTGGACTTGATCTGCGCGGCGTAGGTCTCCGGCGCGATCCGCACCCCCGACTCGGCGAACAGTTTCTTGAGCCCTGGATCGGCTTCGAGGCCTTTGGTGATCCCGCGGACGAAGGCGTCACCGCGCGCCCCGCTGAGGTAGCCGCGCTTCGCCTTGCCCAGCGCCTCCAGCTCGTCTCCCCACTCACGGTGCAGGGCGTCGATCCGCTCGCGGACGACGTCGTGGACGACCGGGAGGATCCTTTCCCCGAGCCCTTCGTCCACCACGTCGGCGCCGAGCTGGTCCACCAGGCCGGCGCGCACCGCCCCGGCCACCACCTCCGCCGTCTTCTCCGCGATCTCCGGGTGCTCTTTCAGAGCGGCGCGAAGGTTCTCGATGGTGTCGTACCGCAAGGTGTTCCCCGGGTCGACCTCCTTGATCACCGCGGTCAGGATCACCTGCGGCGGGTTCAGCAGGTTCTTGACGGGCCCGAGCACCGCGGCCTTGAACTCCTTCTGACTGACCGGGATCCCCTCGGCGCCGTAGGTCCGGGTGGCGAGGTCGATCGCGGTCCCGATCCCGCCGGCGAGCTGCTCGACCGGCCCCTTCCCGGGGCCGAAGGTGTTGACGAACTCGTGCATGTCCTCCACCCGGCGCTGGGGACTGTCGGTCACCACGGCGTCCGATTCCCCGGGGATGCTGTCGGTGGCCGGGGTGAAGTAGATGTCCGGCGAGCCCTTCCAGGTGTGGTAGTGATTGCCGAGTTTCCTCGCCATGTTCCGCAGTGCGACCGGGTTGTTGCGGAAGTTCTTGCGCCCCTCGGAAGACCACGTGAACCACGGGTCGTTCTCGCGGCCCAGCCGCGCGGAATCGAAGTCCGGGCGCAGGCCGAGCCGGGAGTACAGATCGCCGATGGCCTCCTGGCGGCCCGCGATCCCCGGCATCGTGTCTTCGTGCCCGGCCTTGGTGTAGGTGACCAATGAGCCCTTGAGGGCCTTCTTCTGCAAGGCTTCGTAGTCGATCCCCCGCACGCCGAACTGGTTCGTGTCCCCGTTCTGGTCGACGTTCATCGACAGTCTGTTGCCCTCGGCCTCCGTCTCGACGGTGGCTTGCGTACTCGTTTCGAGGAACGTCGGGAGCGGGACCAGGAACGACCGCAGCACCGGCGGGATCCCGGGCTTGAGGTGCACGTCGGTCTCGTACTTCGAGAGCCACTGCACCGCGCGCAGGGGGCGTCCGCCACCCGCCCAGAAGACCTTCGGTCCTTCACGGCCCACGCCGCTGAACGGCAGGACGGTGCCGTCGGATGCCTGGTGCACGTCCTTGTGTTCCTTGCCCTGCTCGGCGGGCGACAGGACCGCGGTGTAGATCCGGACGTAGTGCTCCCCCTTGACCGTCTCGACCTCGAACTCGCCGCGGTGCACCACTTTGAGGTCCTTGCCGCTCCGCAACACGGTGGGGCCGGGGTAGCTGACCTTCGGTCGTCCGATGTGGACGTTCTCCTTGGTGCCGAGGTAGGCGTCCGTACCGTCGACGTCGGCGCGCAGGATGTGCACGGGACGCCCGGTCTCGTCGCCGTGGCTGGTCCACGAGCCGTCCGGGCCGAGTACGTGGACCTGGACGTCGGCGGCCCTGGCGAGCGCGTCGAGCTCGAACCCGTCCGGATGTTCTTTCGCGAACCCGGCGATCTTCCCGGTGATCCGAGCGTGTTCACGCGGCGCGCGATCGGGGAGGCTCGCCAGCACCGCCTCTCGGAAGGAGTCGTGCGGCGTGACTCCTTCGACCAGAACAGGTTCGGAGCCGTGCTTGGTCAAGAGCTCCTGCTGCGCCTCCGTCACGACGCCGCGGTCGAGTACCTTGCCCGGGTACGGGTCGGTGACCGCGACCGAGTTGACCGTGACCGCCGACTTCGCCGACGTCCCCGACGTCCCCGACGGGTTCCGTTCGACCGGTGCCGGTCGCACGTCCACGCCGACAGGCCGGGGGCCGTGGGCCACGGGATCGGTGACGACCGTGATCACGGCACGACGGCGGGCTTGCCGAGAGGTCGTCCCGTCCGGCGAGGAAGCGGAAACGACCCTGACGGCGGCCGGCGACAGCACGTCCGCGTCGCTCCCCTGCCTCTCCAGTTCGCTCGCGACGGCGGCGCGCAACGCGTTCACGGTCGCTTCGGCTCGCGCGTTCCCCGTCCGGACGGCCTGCCCGATGCCGAACAGGGCCCCGTTGCCGAAGCCGGTCACTTCCACCACCGGGGACGGCAGCCCTTGCTCGCGCCGCGCCACCGCCGTCGCCACCACTTGCCTCGCGACTTGCCCGACCTTCGCCAAAGCTGCCTGGTCGAGGTCCTTGCTGCCTTCCCGGAAGGAGATCTCCTCCGTCGTGCGGCCGGAGTCTTCGGCCAGCCGCACCGCACCGTCCAGCTCTTCGACCGGTTTCCCGACGACGTAGCCGGGCACCGGACCCGTGCGCCAGGTCTCCCTGTCCTCGACCACGATGTGCGCGCCGATCGGGAGCGTCTCGCCCCGGGAGCCGGTGAGGTGCACCCAGTTCCCGTTCGGCGCGACCACGGGCAGGCCGGCCGCGTCGATCCCGACCTTGCCGGTCACCACCAGATGACCCGGTCCGTTCGTTCCGCCGGCGCCGGGCACGAAGTACACCGGGCCGTCGGGGGCGACGGCCTCCGCGTCGATCCCCCGGGCGCGAAGTTCGGCCAGTACCCGGGCCGCGAACGATTTGCCGCCGCCGCTGCCCGCGCCGCACGACGCGAACATCACCGGCTTCTCGCCGTCCCACAGTCCATCGTCCTTGGCGCTTGCCAGCAGGGTCGCCACGTCGGACGGGCTCAGCGGGGTGCTCCCGGCGCCGCGCACCGGGGCGCCGTTCGTGTCACCGTGCGCGAGGAAGGTGAAGAACCTGTCGTCGGCCGGGTAACCGCCGACGACGCCTTCCAGGCTCGCGTCGTCGAGCCTGATCCCGCGGTTCCCTTCGAGCGGGACGGCCTCGATCCGGTGTGACGTCGGCACCAGCACGTCGAAGACGGCCTTGGTGACCGAGGCCTGCTCGGCGGGTTTACGCAGCGTCTCGGCCGTGACGGGCCGCTCGGCGCTCTCGATGTGCGCCAGCACTTCCGTGAGGTCGCCGGGCCGGCCGAGGCGTTCGGCGGCGAGCTCCAGATGGTCCAGGGTGATCGTGGCCTGCTCGGAGAGCCGCAGCTCGGCGCGTGCCACGTCGGCCAGCACGCGCATCGAGGCAAGCCTCGCCACCGTGAACTCGCCGCCCGACTCGGCGAGCAACGCGGCAGCGTGCCAGACCGAGCCCGTTTCCTGGTCGCCTGCCGCTTCCTCCACCGCGGAGTCCGCCCGGGTCGCACTGGCCAGCCGGGACAGGTCCGACGGTGTGTCGAACGGGCCGTAGCCCAGCGAGGCCAGCAGATCCAGCGCGCGTGCTTCACGGGGACTAGGCGTACCGGAGACCCAGAACCCGTCCGGTGGATCGTCCACGGGCCGAGGTCCGTTGGCGGTGGTCATGGTCGCCCGCACCTCCCGGCGGGCGGCCCTCGCGTCGGGCGCCCCCGGTGGCTTCGCGCCACCGTGTGAGACCACGTTGACGGGGATACGGTCCGCGGACAGCCGTTCCTCGCCCTGGGGAAGGTCTTTCTGCTTCTCGCGGATCAGTTCGTCGAGCTTGCTCCGGAAGAAGGTCTCCGCGAGCTGAGCACGCCGAAGTCCTGTCCTGGTGCCGTGGAGGCGCGAGTTCCCGTACCCCTCCAGCAGGACTTCCGGCATGGGCAACTTGTTGCGGTGACGCCACAACGCGGTCTTGGTGACCTCTTTCGCCAGCGTGGTGAGACGGCCGATCGCGGTGGGCTCCAGCCGCTGCCTGCCCTGGGTCGCGAGCTCGACCGGATTCCACGTCTTGCCCATCGGGGCCTGATAGGACGCGCTGGAGACCACCGAGGTGGTGACCATGACCAGCGGATTCGCGAGCGTCTGGACGTACCCGAAGTCCTCGACCTGGGCGCTCTGTTCGAAGAACGTCCTGCCCTTCTTCTGCTGGTACAGGCGAAGGAGCCAGGACCTGCCGAGCGACGGCAGCCGATCGCCGGCGAGCCCGGAAAGGGCTTGGCGCGCCTCGGCTCTGGCGTTGCGCCAGCCCCAGTCCTCGTCGACGTCTTCGATGTCCGGGCGGGCTTCGATCTCACGCATGGTCGACAACGCCTCGACGAAGCGCCGCTCCAGCGTTCCGGGCGGATGCCGGTCGATCTCGGCTTTCAGCCCGTCACCGAGCCGGTCGATGTTCTTCCGGATCGCGTCGTCGAGGAGTTCGGCCCGCATCTTCGATTGGCGGGAGATCTCGACGGACACCTGCGCGCCGTCGTTCTCCGAGTTGAGGACGACGGCACCGAAGTGGTAGCCGAAGAACTGTTCGAGCTGTTCCGCGTCGGCACGGGAGTAGTTCAGCCCGTAGTCGGGTCCGTCCGCGCCCGGCACGGCGACCGACTGCGCGACGTAGGCCTCACCCGGCTCGGCCCACGCGTACTGGTTCACCCCGAGTGCCGCGGCGGCCCGGTCCAGTTTGGCCCGTGCGCCGGTACCGGCTCGCAACGAGGTCCCGTACTCCTTACCGCTCAGCGGGCTGTTCACCCCGGCGGACCGCATGGCGAGCGCGACCTTCGCCGGATCGATCGCGGCGTCCTCGTCCGTTCCCGCGGCGAACTTCGCCAGCGCGTCCGCCACCTCGTACGTGCCGTGGAACCGGAACGCCCCGCCGTCCCGCACCGGGGCGAGGACGGGCGGCCCGTCGCCGGATCGCAGCACCGCTTGCCGGGGCGGGGCGCCCATGATCGCGCCGGCGAACTCGCTGCACACCGCCGACGGCGGTTCCTTGAAGAAGGGCTTCACCATCACGAGCGTCCGACCGCCGGCCAGGACCTTGTTCCCCGGGTTCACGACCAGCGAAACCTTGCTGCCGAGTTCGGAAAGGCGCGCGTTCACGGAGGCGACCCGCGACTCGGTCGCGTAGAACTCCCGGAAATGCCCGCCCTCCATCACCGGCAGTGCGAGCGTCTTGTCCGAGGAGAAGGAGATCAGCGGGTGATCGACGGCTTCGCGTGCGATCACAGGCACGGAGAAGGGGAACTCGTCGCTGTCCACCACGGTGCCGTAATAGTCGAAGCGCGTGAACGGCGCTTCGGAGCCGTCCGATTCGACTTCGTAGTCGAGCGTGGCTTCCGCCAGCACCGAGTCCAGGGAGGAAGCGCTGACCTCCGAGCGCTGGTCGTCTTCGACGGAATTCCCGAGGTCGTCCAACCCGGCCCAGAACCCGTCGTCGGCCTGTTCCGCGTCGTCGTACAACACCGGACGGGCCGGTTCCCGGGGCGCGAACCGGATCAGCGTTTCGGTGGCGTTGTCGACGTCGAAACCGTCAGGCACGCCGTCGCGGCCCAGCGGTGTCGTGAGGGTGACGGATCCGAGCAGCGGCAAGTCCTGTCCGACGTCGTCGGTCAGCATCGAACCGGTGGCGTCCGGGTGGCGGACATGGGTCGCGTCGGTGCCGATCAACGACACCCAGCCGTCCGGGGTCTCCCGCTGGACGACACCGTCGAGAACGCGGTGCCGCGGCGGAAGGGTTTCCGCCGGGTCGTGATACTCGGCCCGGCGCCGGTAGTAGCGCTCGGAGACCCTCGGGCGGATGGCCGGTGGCAGCGCGTCCAGGTCCGGGGACACCGGCTCGAACCGCGCGACCAGCCCGATGCAGTGCTCCGGCATGCCGAGGTAGACGTCCCACGCGGTGACCGTGTGCGCGGTCAGCCCGGCGGGCGCGGGCTGGGCGCCGTCGAGCGCGTGGCGAAGCGCGTCCGGGTTGACCGGTCGCACGTCGAACACGGTTCCGGTGGTGTCCGCCAGGTGCTGGAAGTGCCGTTGCGACGCGCGGTCGAGCCCGTACTCCCGCTCGATCCCGGAGTCGTATCCGTCGGATTCGCCGGTCTCGGACCGGTTCGGAGCGGGCCTCGAAGCCGTCCTCGTGTCGACGTCGCGGGTCGCGAGGTACTCCCCGCCCGACGTCCGCACGATCCGGACGGGCCGCGGTCCGGCGGGGCCGTACGCGAGGTCGTCCCCGTTCTCGGTCACGACGTGCAGCCGGACCCCGAAGGCTTCGGCGATCTTCGCCGCGGTCGTGTTCCGCAGGGTCGCGCCCAGTTCCCGCAGTTCCGCCTGGCGTGACGCCGACTCGGGAGCGACGGCGGCGGCGATCGCGGCGATCAGGTTCCCGGTGACCGGCTCCCCGCCGGCGGGCACCGCTGTCTTGCCGAGCCGGAAGAGGGTGTCCTGCTGGGCGCCGGTGAGCCCCGGGGGCACCGGAACCCGCGCCGTGGCGAGGAAATCGGCCGACGACGTCAACGCGACCCGCACCGGCTCGCCGTCGTCGGGACCGAGCCGGACCGTCCCCCCGTCCTCGGTCAGCAGCTCCAGGCGGACGTCGAGCGCGACCGCGACCTCCTCCGGGGTGGCCTGCCGCAGAGCGGCGGCGCGGTTCCGCAGTTCCGCTTGGCGCGCCGGGGAATCCGGCGCCAGCGTCCGGGCGATCGCCTCGACGAGGTTCGCTCCCACGGTGTCGCCACCGACCTGGACGACCTCCCTGCGCTCGTGGCCGAGGGCCGCCCGCTGCGCGTCGGTCAGTCCGGCGTCGGCGGCGGGCCGGACGCCCGGCAGCGCGTCCTGGCCGGGGTCGGTGAGGCGGTGACCCGGGCCCAGCTGGCTGTGCAGGACGTGCTGGATCATCCAGGTGTGGCGGGGCATCAGCTTCGGCGTCACGCCGGGCTTGACGACGTCCTTGCCCATGATGCTTTCGTCGCCGGTGACGACACCGGTCGTGCCGTCGTCCTCCCGGCTGAGGAACACCCGGTCCTTGTCGTGTTCTTCGTCGGCCGCGCCGAGGTAGTGCAGCAGCTCGTGGGCCAGTTCCTCCGGGGTGGCGTCGGAGCGCCAGGTGGTCTGGGTGGTGCGTTCGTCGTCACCGGCGACGACGTCGTACGCGCGGTACCGGGGGTTGCCGTCCCGGTCGGTGAGCCGGTCGCTGGTGAACTCGATCCGGACGTGCAGCTGATCGCCGTTCGGCAGGCCGTGGCGTTTGTTGATCAGCCTCTCGACACCGGCCGTGGCGCGCTCCCGCAGCTGAGCGAGCTGCTCGTCGGTGGTGCCGCGGCCGGGCACGAGGTTGATCGGCACGGTGAACTCGGTGACCCCCCGGTCGCCGACCTTGAAGCGGCTGACGCCGTACCGGATCACGCCGTCGTAGCGTTTGTCCTTCCCCGTCCGGAAGGTGGTGAGCACGTCGGCGGTCTCGGTGGCCACGGACCGGCTCGGCGTCATCGCCCGCAGCGGCTCCCACTGGGCCGGGTCGAGGGGGTTCGCCACCGAGAACCAGGGCGCGTCGGTTTCCCTGCTGTGCCGCCACTTCTCGTCCTCGGGGGTGGCGGGCCGTGCCGTGATCCGCGCGAATTCGGCGTCCAGCGCGCCTTTCGCCAGCCACCAGGCGTCCTGTTTGGTGTCCACGAAATCGAGCCACGCCGCTTGGAGCCCGGCCTGGGTGCGGACCAGCTGCTCCGCCGCCGCGACCCGCTGCTCCCGCGCTTCGGCCGCCGAGGCTTCGGCGGCGGCCAGCGTTTCCCGTTCCTCCGCGAGGACTTCGCGGAACAGGTCGCGCCGCTCCTTCGCCTCGGACCGCGCGGCGGCCAGCCGCCGGACGTCGTCCAGCGCCGTGGCGAGGTCCTGGTTCGTCTCGGCGAGGTCCACCCGCCCGCGTGCCGCCGCCAGTTCGGACGACAGCACCCGGAAGGCGCGGTCCGCGTCGGCGGTGCCACGGGCGAGGTCGTCGAGGTCGGTGGTCCTGGCCGTCAGCCCCGCCAGCACCTCGTCGGTCGCCGCGGCCACCCGGTCATGGTGCAGCCGCGCGGCCTCGGCGAGGTTTTCGGCTTCCCGTAAGGCTTTCTCGGTCTCGCGGGCGTACCGGTGGTGCCGGTCCTCCAGCGTGCCGGGACGGCGGACCCTGGCCGCGTCGACAGTGGCGTTCCAGTCGACGGCGGCACCGAGCTTCTTCACCAGGTCTTCGGCACGGCGGCGCTGACCTTCCGCGCCGACCTCGGCGTCCCGCCACGCTTTCGCTGTCCTGGCGACCCTTCCCTGCCGTGCCTTCAGGATGCGCGACGTCTTCTCCCCGGTGACGTCCGTCAGCCCCTCGATCGGCATCCGCACGTCCGCCGAGCCGGGCATCGACACATCGACGACCTCGGTACGGCCGTCGACCTCGACCACGATCCGGTAGTCCACGTCGAACCGCACGAGCGCCGTCCGCCCGACCGGTTTGAGGTTCGCGACGGCGGACACGGTGGTGCCGTCGACCGTGGCGTCGGCGGGCTCGCTGGTCCATCGCGCGTCGGCGCCGGTGACCAGGCCGCCGACGTTGTCCTTCTCGTTGACCGGCGTGACCGTCGGTCCGGTGACGCCCAGCTCGCCGACCTCGGCGACCTTCCGCTCGGTCGAGCGGGCCGTGGTCGAGTTCTTCGGGTTCTCCAGGTTGACGCCGTCGCTCAGCGCGATCGTCCGCGGTTTGCCGAGCCGCGCGTGCACCTCGACGTTCGCCCGCTTGCCCCGCAGGACGGCCGCCTCGCGCAACGCGGGCACGGGCAGGCTTTTCGTCGTCATGGCGGGCAGGAACGCCTGGAGCACCTGAGGGCTCAGGCTCGACCAGAGGGCGTTGACCGGTGCGGTGCCGTAGCCGGTGATCCCGTTGTCCGCCCCGGCCTTGGTGAGGGTGTCCCGGACGACTTCGCGCAGCCGGGCGGCGGCACGCACGGATTCCACCGACGCCATGTCGGGCAGCGTGGTGACGGTCCCCCGCCGCCAGTCCTCCAGCGCGGCGGGCGTGGCGTCCGCCGCGGACAGCGGATCCGGTTCCGTGTCCCCACCGGTGTCCGGCTCCCGATCGGTGCCGGCGGTCAGGTTGTCGGCCAGCAGCCGGACGCCGAGCGACTGCTTCCCCGTGCCCGCCGCCGCGACGGTCTTCCCGTCACGCCGTACCTCGAGGGTGAACTCGATCGGCACGTCGAACAGCGCGGCGGGCCCGGTCCCGGTCCGCAGCCGCGTTTCCTGTTCGGTGCGGACCTCCGTGGTGCCGGTGACCTTGACCGCGCCGATCCCCTTGGTGACCGCGCCGCCGACCGACGTCGCCGTGGCGTCGCCGTCGTCCTGGTACTTCTTCTGCCCGCCCGCTCGCACCGAGGCCGACCACGCCGTGGACGTACTGTCCGTGTGGACGGTCCGGACAGCGCGGACGGTGCTGTGTTCGACCGCCCTGCCGTCGTTGACGACTTCGCGGAAAGCCGGATCCCCCAGCGTTTTCGCCGTCAGCAGGACCTGATACCCGCTGTCGGTGAACAGTTTCGGCAGATGCGCGTGCAGCGGGATCCCGCCGTCCAGCGCGCTGTCCACCAGTCCGCGCACGCCGTCCGGCGAGACGAGACCGGTCAGCCGCGCCCAGTTGTGCATCGCGTCGTTCAAGGACACACCGGGCAGCAACGAGATCTTGGCCTCGGCCAGCTTCGCGGACAGCTTCGGCACGAGACCGGACAGGTCGGGCAGCCGCTCGACGGCGCCCAGCCCCAGCGTTCCCGGCTTCCCCTTCGGCAGCGTCGCGGGCGCCGTGAGCCGCTCGTCCCGTTCGCGCGGACCGGCGGGCTTCGCGGGCAGGAGACCGTGTTCCCGTGCCTGGCCTTCGGTGAGCCACACCTGCACCGCGCCGGGCAGGTGGACCGTGCGGGCGGCGACCCTGGCGTCCGGGCGGATCAACGCGGTCTGCTGCCGCGCCTCGGCGAGCACGGTGAAGTCGACGTCGAACCGGGCCAGCACCCGCGGGGTACCGGCCGCCGTGGTCACGTTGCGGTCCACGACCGCGGAGATGTCGAGGCCGTCGGCCTTCGTGGTCGTCTTCGCCCACGGTTTGCCGGACAGGCCGCCGGTCGCCGTGCCGGTGGGATCGCCGGTCGCCGAACCGGTGACCGTCACGCCCGCGGTGATGGCCGGGCCGGTGCTCTTGCTCGCGCCGCCGTCGAACCGGAACCCGCCCGAGGTGGACCGTTCCGAGCCCGCGTCGTCCGACATCCGGACCAGGGTGGGTTCGCTCAGCTTCGCGTGGACGCCGATCCTGCCGACGCGGTCCGCCAGACGGCGGGAGTGGACGAGGTCGGTGCTCACCACGCCGCGGGTGAACGACCTCAGCGCCGCCTTGATGTTGTCGGTACCCAGCATCGCCTGCACGCTGGTCCAAGCGTCGCTGCCGGGCAGCGCGAGCGCCCGGTCGCCGTCCGACGCCTCCACCAGCGCCGCCAGCGCGGCCTTGCCGACGTGCCCGGTGTGGGCGATGCTCTCCACCCCGATCCAGTCGTCGACGGCGGGCGGTTCGAGTTCCTGGAAGTGCCCGGTGATCGACCGCGGCGGGTCGAGTTCGCGGATCTCCGGGGCACCGGGGGCGACCTGATCGGCCTTCGCGGGCAGCGTCAGGCTGTCCGACATCCACACCGTGAAGTTCGCCGGGAGCGAGTCGGCTCCGTCCGCCGTCTCGGTGGACCAGATCCGCCGGACGTCCGGCACCTGGGTGCCCGGCAGTCCCGGCAGCATCTGCCGGACCGTCGCGTTCAGCCGCGAGAATCCGGTGATCGTGACGACGAACCGGCCTTCGTGCTCGAACCCCTCGGAGTCGGCGCTGCCGATGTCGAGGTCCGTCGATTCGGTGACCGGCCCCGCCCCGGTCCGGGTGCCGCTGCTGCTGCCGTACTTCGCCGAGGCCGTTCCCGTCGCCCCGAAGGTCACCTTGCCCTCGGGTCCGGCCGTCCAGCCCTTGCTCGTCGCGGAGGACGAGCCGAGCGCCGGGCCGGTGGTCGTGGCGTTGCGGATCACCCGGCCGGTCGCCCGCCCGATGTGCTTGGGGGGCTTCGCTTCCAGCCGCACCGTGATGGTGATGTTGTCCTGCCGGAGGACGCCTTGGCGTTTGAGCGTCACGGACACCCCGGCGCCCAGCAGCGCGTCCATCCGGTTGCGCAGCGCCGACGGCGACAACATCGCCTGCAGCCGGTGTTCGTTGGCCAGCGTCTCCAGTGCCCGCGCCGGACCCGGGGGTTTCGCCCCGGGGCCCTTCTCGTCCCAGTCCGGCAGCAGATCCTTGTACTCACCCGCCTTCCGGAGCCGGTCGCGGATCTCCGTCAGCACGGCGTCGGCGCCGGTGAACTCGCCGACCCGCACGTTGCCCGCCGCGAGCCCCGCGGCCAGATGCGCGGGCGGGAACTTCTCCGTCGACGGCGGCGTGATCCCGTCCCCGGTGCCGTCCGGGACCGGCAACCCCTGTTCGGCGGCTTCGGCCAGGCCCACCCGGGCGTAGACGGTCGCCGTGGTGGTGGTCTCCCTGCCGTCCAAGGCCTGCACGACGATCCCGGCTTCGAACCGGTAGAGACCGATGTCGCCCTTGAGCTGGATGCCGGCTTTCGCCGTCGACGTCCGGCCGGCCACCACGGTGTCCACCGTCCGCGCCGAGTAGCCGCCGCCGAGTCCGGCGGCGATCTTCACCCCGTTGACACCGCCACCGCCGCCGAACGAGACGGAGGCGTCGAACCCGCGTTTGGTGAAGGCGGAAACGGTCGAGCCGGTGGTCGCGGATTCGTGCAGCCGGAGCTGGGTCGCGGTGGTGGGGCCGACGAACTCGGCCTTGGTCAGCACGGCCTTCATCCGCACCGCCGCCACCTTGCCGCCGTCCGCGCTGAGCAGGGCGGGCGAGCTGACCCAGCCTTCGAGCATGGCGCCGAAGTTCTCCCGGATCCCGGCGGTGCCGAGGAACGCGCGCAACGCGTCCCGGCCGGGGGCGCCGAACGCGGTGACGGACCGGTGCAGCAGTCCCGCCGTACCGGTGAACACCTCGGCGAGGTCGGTGACCGCCTCGGGCACCGGATTCCGCAGTTTGCGCCCGACGTCGGCGGTCAGCTCCTTCGCGGTCAGCCCGGCGGGCGGCGTGACGCGGACCAGGTCGTCGGGCAGCCGCACGGTGACCTTGCCGTGAACCGGTTTCGCGCGTTCTTCACCGGCGGGCGGGCCGACTTCGGCGCCGTTTTCGTCGTGGACGCCGACGGTGAACCCGACGTTCAGGCCCACCCGCCGGGATCCCTCGCCGGACCGGATCGCCCGTTGGTCCGAAGTGGACACCGAAACGGTCTGCGTCGCGCCGGGGGTCGCCAGCGCGACCTTGCCGCCGACGGTGAGATACGGGCCGGTCGGCGCCTGCACGGTCGCCGCCGTCCCGAGGTCTCCGGCGCGGAGGACGGCGAGGTTCTCCGCGTTCGCGATCCCGCCCTGGACGGTGAGGTCCGCCTTGGTCTTCTCCCTCGGCTCGCTCACCACGTCGCCGCCGAGGGTCGCCCGGATCCGGACCTCCCGCCAGCCCTTGTCGGTGCGGATCGGGAAATGCAGGCCGTCGAGCGCGGATTCGAAATCGTCGTGGACGGCGTTCTTGATCGCGTCGAGCTGCCGCGGTCCGGCACCGGGCAGCAAACGGGCCAGCTCGTCGCGCAGTTCGCCGGTCCCGTCGACGGTCAGCACCGGCGCCGAGCCCAGGGCCTGGCCGGCGGCGAGGAACGGCGGGAGATCTTCGCGCGTCAGGTCCTGCTCGTCCTTGGGGGTTTCGGTGGTCTTCGCGGTTGTTTCCGTGGTTTCCGTGGTGGCCGGGACGTGCTCGGACAGCGCCCCCGGTTCCGGACCGTCGAAAAGGTCTTCCGCGAACGGCTTGCCGAGGTCCAGTTCGATGGCGGGAGCCGGTTCTTCCCCGATCCCGGTCACGGTCTGCTCGGCCTGGACCGGCGCGGCGGCCGAGGTCGAGGCGACAGGCTGGTCTTCCGAAGTGGTGCGCAGCGGCGCGGGACGGGTACGCGGCCGTTCCTCTTCTTCCGGCTGCTCGCCGGAGGTGGTCCGCACCGCGGTGGGCGCGGTCTCCTGCTTCGGAGCTTTGACGTCCGTCTTGCCGGGTGAGCTCGTCTTGACCTCCGACGGCGCCTTGGTGTCCGAAGTGGACTTGGGCGCGGGCTTGGCGTCCGAGACGGTCTTCGTGTCAGTGCCCGGCTTGGTGTCCGAAGCAGCACGAGTGTCCGAAGTGGACTTGACGTCCGAAGCCGGTGCGGCGGCCGGGCCGGTGCTCGTCGTGTTCGGCGGCGGGCTCGTGGTGTTCGGCACGGTGACCGGACCCGTGTCGGTCACGTCCGATCCGCGCCCGGTGTCGAGCGAGAGCTCCGTCGGCGGTTTGCCGAGCGAACCGAGGTCGCCGAACTTCTCCTTGATCGAGGTGACCATCGAGTCGAGGGCCTTCTCCCCGATGCCTTCGAGTTTGTGGCTGACGGCGCCGCCGACCACGCCGCCGACGAAGCCCATCCCGTATTCCTCGGGAGAGACCTCCTCGCCGTTGATGGACGCCATCGCCGCTTGGCTCATCACCCCGGAGACGCCCTCGAACAGGAAGGTCGTGCTGAACTCGGCGGCCCTGGCGGCGAGGTTCCCGCCGAGCTTGTCGGTCACGTTGCGGGACAGCACGTCCGGCACGTGGTCGGTGAGCAGGTCCGTGGCGTCCTTGCCCAGCTTGTCGCTGTACGGGTCGAGGACGTCCCGCAGGCTGTCGTTGAACGCCCGGCTGCCGTCGAGACCGTGCTTGCTCCAGTTGTCGACGAACGTGCGGGCGTAGTCGCGGCCGAGCTGCCGGGCCGTGTCGTCGCCGAGTGTCTTGCCGAAGGCGGTGCCGAACCGGTCGGCCACCTGGTCGCTGAAGGTGTCGACGGCGTTCTTCGTGAACGCGGTGGCCGGATCGGCGAGCTGCCTGCCCGCCCGGTCGGTCAGCGTCCGGCCCATGTCGCGGACGAAGGTGTCGGCCAGGGCGTCGCCGCCCGGCAGTTTGAAGTCCTTGAACCGCTTCACCAGGTCGTCGGTGGCGATCTTGCCGAAGTCCTTGCCCAGCAGGTTGCCGACCTTGCGTCCCAGCCGTTCGCCGAGTTCACCGACGGCGCCGCCGAGCACGCCGCCGATCGCCCCCGAGATCAGCGTCTGGTCGGTGGCCTCGGTGTCCCACTGCTTGCGTTCGGTTTGCAGCCGCTGGACGGCGTAGTCGATGAGCAGCCCGCCGGTGATCCCGATGAACAACTCGAACGCGATCGCGCGCACGAGCATCTTGAACAGCGTGAGCAGATAGCTGCGGGTGAGCGCGTAGTGCCAGGTCAGATTCGCGAGTGACGCGCCGCCGGTGAAGGCGGCCAGGGCGTACTCCATCGCGATCTCGTAGGCGAGCATGAACAGCTGGCCGATCGCGGAGTACTTGGCGTACTGGATCTTCAGCGCGATCTCGCGGCAGTTCTCGGCGACCTTGCCCGTGCCGTCGGCCAGTTCCTCCAGCGCGTTCGGCGTGCCGTGGGTCAGCGGCGCCATGCTCTTGTCGAACGATTCCCCCGCCTGCGGCATCGACAACGTCTGGTCGATCCCGCGTTTGACCCTGGCGATCTCGTCCGGGATCTGCCGCAGCTGGTTCGTGACGGTGTCGTACTCCTGGGCCGCCCGCGAGAACTTGTTGTGGTTGGCGGCGGGCCAATCGACGCCGAGGACTTCGAGAAGGGTCCGTGCCCACGCCGGGACCTCGCTGAATTCGTTGCGAACGTCCTTGATGGGCACGGACTACCTCCTGAGCGGTTCACCGGGGACAACGCGGCCCGAGGGCCGGACGGTTCACCGCGCCGCCGGGCTCACGCCTGGCAGTTGGCCTTCACCGTCGCCGCCGCGTGGTGCGCGTAGGTCTTGCTCGAGCCGGACCAGTCGCGGCCGCGGTTGAGCAGCTGGACGGCCAGCTTGGCGCCGTTGATCCGGAAGGTGCCGACGTTCACCCAGCGGCCGCGGTTGCCGACCTGGTCGATCTGGAACGTCCCGACCGGGGTTCCCTTGTCGACGGCGAACCGGTCGAACACGCGGTAGACCGACGGGCTGCCACCCACCTCGGTCACGTCGCCGTTCGGGACGAACACCGACACCGCGCACGAACCGGTGGTCACCGGGCCGGTGTTGAACGTCCACAGCCCATACGCGCTCGTGTCGTCCTTGTTCGCGTCGCCGGACATGGGGATGGAGACGAACGACGTGCCGCAGCCGCCGTTCCCGTGGTTCACCCAGCCCGCCTTGCCGTCGCTGTAGGCCCCGTAACCGGTGAATCCGGTGCCGCCACCGCATCCCCGGCCCGCCGTCCCCTCGTAGGTCACCGTCCTGGCGGCAGGCGGAGCGGGCGGGCCCTGGGGCTGCTGGGCGGGAGGCTGTCCCTGGTGCTGCTGCGGAGCCTGCGCCGGTCCACCACCCGCGGCCGGGGGCGGGCCGCCGGGGAGACCCGCGGTCCCGGGTTCGGCGGGGGCACCCGCCTGGCCGGCCGGAACGCCGTCGGCCGCCTGACCGGGCAGCTGGTTGCCGGGCTGCCCGGCGGGGACACCGCCCTTGTCGGCGGGCGGAGCGGCCAGCCCCGGCACGAAACCGCCGCCCGGCGGGAGATCCTTCGCGTACCCCGCGGCCTCGGGCCCCTCACCGGACTGGTCTCCGCCGAGCAGACCGCTGAACGCCAGCGGGAGGGCGACCAGGACGACACCGGCGACCGCCGCCGCCACGATCACCGGTTTGGACATCCGGCCCGGCGGCGACGCTTCGACGTCCGTGCCCGCGTCCACGACCGGTGGTACGGCACCGGCCGCGGCGGCCTCGGTGGCCGGGGCCGCCGAGGTTTCGTTGTCCGCCTTCGGTTCGGGGACGGCAGGCGCAGCCGGTTCCGTCGCGGCGACCGCGACGGCGGTGGCCTGTTCTGCGTCCGAGGACATGGTGTTCCCGCTTCCTTTGCTGGCTCAGGTCTGGCCGGCGGCACCCGAGCGGCCGCCGGAGGATCGCTAGCGCGTGTTTCACAAGTCGGTTCGCGGTCTTCGCGCCCAGGCGACTCCTGACGGCACGGGCGGATGCGCCCGAGTACGACCCGGTACGAGGCCGATCCGCCCGCACCGCCAGAAGCCACCTGGATCACGAAGCCCATCGAACCGACTTGTGAAACACGCGCTAGCGCTTGAGTCCTCTGTGGACATTCGCGATGTTGTCGTTCTCGGCCATGGCGAGTTTCGCCGCCATCCCCTTGGTGACGTTGGTCTGGTTCTCCACGACCGTGGTGATCGAGGTGAGGGCCTCCTCGATCTTCTTCACCGGGTCACCGAGTTTGGTCTTGAGCTCCTCGCCCATGTCGTCGTCACCACAGGCCTCGATGAGCAGGGCCAGCCGGTCCTTGCCCGGCCCGCTGATCTCGTCCATGGCGCCCGCGACCGTCCGGTACCCCTCGGAGATCTTCCGCATGGCCCTCGGATCCGCCCTGAAATCACTCATGGTCCCGTCCTCATCCGCTGCTGGTGCCTGCTCGACCGGTGGTGGAATCGCCCTGGCCGAACCCGAACGTGAAGTCACGGCTCGGATTCGCGCTCGACCGGGTGCCGCCGGAGCGACGGGTCCGGCGCTCGCGCCTGCCGAGCACACCGGGCGCGACCGTCGGGTCGGTGCCCCAGGTCTCCTCGTCCTCGGCGAGCCAGGTCGACCGGTCGCGTTCCTTGCTCCCGCCGCCCGCGCCCGCGCCACCGCCGACCGAAGGCGGATGGAACGGCACCCCGTTCCCCGTCCCCGTTCCTTTGGGGCCACCGAGGGTCGGCGGTCCGGTGCTCGCCGACGGCTTCCCGCCCGGCGGGGTGAGCGACGACGACGCGTCCGGTGCCACCCCGACCCGGCCGGCGCCGAGCGAGCCGGGTCCACTGTGGAAGTTCGACTGCGGATCGAACTTCGACATCGTCATGGGCAGCGTGTCGGGCGCGCGAAGAGGCGGGAGCTGCGCGGGCGGGGTCCGGCGCAACGACTTGAGATACCGCTCCATCGCCGATTCGCCGCCCGCCCCGGAGGTGACCTTGTCCGGGTACGCCTTGCGCAGCCTGTCCTTCTGGTCGAGGTTGCCGGTGCCCCTCGGGCCGACGATCTCGCCGTTCCCGTTCACCCGGGAGCCCGGCGGCACGATGATCGGCCTGCCGTCCGGCCCCAGTACGGGCTTCCCGTCGGGGCCGATGACGGTGCCGTCGCCACCCACGTGGGACCCGCTCGGCACCTTGAGAGAGGTGTCCGAGCCGCCGCCGACCCGCGTGATCGGCGGCGGGACGGCCCCGCCCGAACCGTTGGTGCCGGTCCGGACGATCGGCGGCGGTGGTGGCGGCACCGAGGACGTGCCGGTGTGGTTCGTGCCGTCGTCCCCGGTCGAACCGTCTCCTCCGCCGGGACCGGCGCCATCGCCGCCGCCGCCCGTGCCGCCGTCACCCGTTCCGGGGCCGCCGGCGCCGTTGCCGCCGGAAAAGTCGAGCACGACCGGTGTCCGGAGCTCCGGCAGGTATCGCATGGCCACCCGGTAGTTCGCGTCGAGCAGGCCCACCGCGCTGGCTCCCCAGCTGTCGGCAACGCCGAGGTGGTCGCGCCAGACCTTCTTCGCCGCCGTTTCGAGCTTTTCGCGCGGTCCGGTCTCGCTGAACCTGCCGCCGAGGATCTTGCTGGCCGGGGTGTTGTCCCCGACGTTGTCCGCGAAGTAGCTGTCGGCCTTGTGGCTGCCGATGTCCGCGGCCAGCGCGGGCGCCTGCCAGATCGCCTGCACCACACCGGTCGGCGTGGACAGCTGCTTACCGGTCCCGGTCACCGCGAACCCGAGTCCGGTGTCGTAGGTGAAGCTTTCGCCTCCCTGCCATCGCGCGCGCCCGTCGACGAACATGCCCGCGGCGTGCTTCAGCAAGTCACCCGCGTCGCGAAGCCCGTCCCACGACGTGCGTTCCCGGCTCATCTGGGCCACGAGGTCCCGGCACGAGTGCGCGAAGCCGTCGAGCAGGGTCCAGAACGCGCCCGCGCCGGTCCCCTGGAAGGCGTCACCGCGGTGGCCGGTCTTGTCCCGCCAGCTCTCCAGCGGGGTGACCTGCGCCGTCAGCCAGGCCGCCGTCCCGCTGAGCGCGTTCGACGCCCGCACGAAGTCGGACTGCCGGGCGACCGTGTTCGAGTCGTCCCGCAGCGAGTCCACGATCTTGTCGCCGTTGGCGAAGAAGGTCGTCGACCACGTGTTCAGTTCCTCGGTCGCGTCGGCGACCGCGTAGTACGACGTGTAGGCCGTCATGATCTCGGCGTGGATCAGGTTACCCGGCACCTTGTTGCTCGGCCCGCGGATGTGCTTGGGCGTACCCCACGTCAGCCACGTGGTGCGGATGGCGTCCTCACGCGACGGCACGATCGGGAAGTCGGGGGCGAGCGCGAAGATGTTGAGCGCCTGCTCCCACACCCACGTCCTGGTGTCCGGTCCACCGAGATCCACCGGGGATCAGTCCCTTCCCCTGCCGAAGACGTCGGACGGCGCGTCCTTCCACAGCTCCGAGAAGATCTTGTCGACCTCGGTGGTGCCGGTCATGGCCGCGCGCAGGTCACCGCGCTGGTCCATCAGCGGGCCGAAGACCTCGGCCACGGTGTCCGCCACGCCCTGCCGGGCCTGCCCGAGCACTTCGAGCAGGACCCGCGCCAGCTGCTCCGGCGGCATGGAGCGGTACCGCGTGGTGTTGAACTTGAGCCCCACCACGGAGTTCTGCGCGTCCATGGTCACCGTGACCATGCGGTCGGCCGAGGTCGCCGAAGAGGTCCGGGAAGCGAGATCCGCTTTCGCCGCCTCGATCCGGTCATGCTGTTCCCTCAACGTGACCATGGTTTGGTGAAGTTGATCCTCCAGCCAGTCGGCCATCCTGTCCTCCGTGTCCGTAGTTGCGTGAGCCGCCGGCACCCCGTCCCGCGGCCCGGCCGCCGCGCCTGCGGCCGCCCAGTACCGAAGGCGGGAGCTTCGGGTCGGTGCCCCAGGTCTCTTCGTCCTCGGTCAGCCAGGTGGTCCGGTCGCGTTCGCCCTTGTTCTCCCCGCCCGCGCCCGCACCCGCGCCACCGCCCGCGGTCGGCGGATAGAACGGGACGCCGCCCATCCCGTTCTGCTGGTTCCCGGTCCCCTGCTGGTTCTTGACCAGCGAGGGACCGCCTTCGGTCGTCACCGGTTTCTCCGGCGGCGCGGGCAGGTCGTGCCCTCCGGCCGAACCGAGACCACCCGGCGAGCCGATCGAGCCCATGTGCGCCTTTGAACCGCCGGGCCCGCCGACGCCCAGACCACTGTGGACACTCGACGCGGAGCCTTGCGACAGCGGCGAAGGCGAGGACGAGCCGTTGAGCAGCGTCGGCATCGACGGCGTGCTGCCGCCGCGCAACGACTTCAGGTACCGGTCGAGTTCCGACTCCCGGCTTTCGTCCTTTTTGGTCTCCGCGGGCCTGCCCAGCCGGTCCTTTTCGGCGAGTTTGTCGCCCTTCGGCCCGATGATGTCGCCGTTGGGGCCGATCCGGGAGCCGGGCGGGACGACGATCTGCCTGCCGAGGGAGTCGAGCAGCGGCTTCTTGTCCGGCCCGAGCACGACGCCGTCCGGGCCGATGGTCGAACCCTTCGGCGCGGTCAGCCGGTCTTCCGGCTTCGGCGGGGCCGGTGGCGGCTTGGGGCCGCCCGTCCCCGGTCCCGGCGGCGGAGGGATCGTCGGCGGGGGTGTGCCGCCGGGGCCCTTCTTGTCCTTGCCGTCCCCGGTGGAACCGTCGGGATTCGTCTTGTCCTTGGAAGGATCCGGGATCTTCGGCGGCCCGTCCTTCGATCCGGGCGGCGGGGGTCCACCCGTCTGTGAGCCCGGAGGCGGCGTCGGCGGGGGCGGCCCCTGGGAACCCGGTGGAGGTGTCGGCGGTTTCTGGTTGAAGTTCAGCCGATGCGGCGCCCGGATCTGCGGGAGCGCCATCCTCGCGACCTCGTAGGCCTTGGGGAGTTCCGTGAGCACGGCCGTGCCCGCCGGGTCCAGGGTGTTCTCGATGTGGTCGGTCCACAGCCCCCTGGCCGCGGCCATGATCGCTTCCCAGAACGCCGGACTCCGGGCGTCGGCGCCGATCAGGCTGCTCTTCGGATAGTGCTCGCCGCCCGCGAAGTTCCCCGAGCCCGACCGGTTGTTCTCCAGATCGTTCTTGAACGCGTCGCAGGTCCAGATCGCCGTCAGGCAGCCTCCCGGCCAGATCAGCCGGCTGCGCGGCACCTTCAGATCGCCGAAGATCCCGGCGTTGTAGGTGATGTCTTCACCGTGCTGCCAGTTGTTGTAGCCCTCCTGGAGCTTGGTGAAAGCCCACTGGAGACCGTTCGCGGCCTCGTCGGCCGCCGTGGTGGGATCGTCGGCCGAGGTCCTGGCACCGTTCAGCGAATTCGACCGCGTTCCCAGCTGCGTCACCAGGTCCTTGCAGCTGAAGATCAACCCGTCCAGGAGATCGGCGAACGCCCCCGCGCCGGTGCCCTGGAAGTCGTCGCCCTTCTTCCCGACCTTGTCCCGCCAGATCTTCAGGTCGTCGGCCTGGCCGGTGAGCAGGCTCTTCGTCCCGTTCAGCGCGTCGAAAGCCCTCGTGAACGTCCATGGTTGCGCCACCGGGTTGGTGTTGTAGGCGCCTTCCATCGAACCGAGGATGTCCCGCATGTTGTCGTAGAACGGGGTCATCACCGGGGTGAACGCCTCGTAGTTCGCGCTGGCCGCCGCCCAGTACTGGCCCCAGAAGGTGGAGCTCACCGCGTAGAAGTCCCAGCCCGGGGGCGGGCCGGAGGGAGTGGCGGCGGGCTTGCCCCAGACGTCCCATTTGAGCCACTGGACCCCGGTGATGCTGTCGCGCAGCGGCATCTTCTTGGATTTACCCGAATCCGTCGTGCAGTCGAAGATGTTGAGGGCGTCTTCCCACGGCGTCTTCGAGGCGGGGCCAGGCGAAGTCATCGCGGATCAGGCCCCCGGACCGGGAGGCGGCGGGGTGGGGCTCGTCTGGAAGACCTGACCGAGCACGCTCATGTCGAGTTCGTTGGCCAGCTGGATGTTCTCGTGCTCGCCCTTTTCCGCGACCTCCACCACGGTCGTGATGTTCCGGTTCAGCTGGATGAGCCGTTCCTTGATCACCTCGACCTGAGCCCACAGCGTGGGTGCCGTGCCTTTGCCCGCGAGTTCGTACTTGTCCATCAGCAACTTGGCGGGTTCCCAAGCCTCGGACCCGGCCAGCAGCCGCCGCTTTCCCGTGGTGTTGTTCGCGGTCAGCCTCAGTTCCTCGTAGTCCTTGTTCGACTCCAGCTCGGTGACCATGTTCTGCAGGACACCGGACTGGAACTCCTTGAGAAAACTGACCGTGATCTTGATGTCGCCGCTGTCCGGCTTGTCCGCCACGCCCCTACTCCCTTTCCCGAAAGCAGCCCGGAATCAGAGCTGGAACTTCGCCCCGATGTTCTTGTCGGTGCGCTGGTAGTTCTCGAAGGACATGGCCAGGGTCTGGTGGCCCTTCGTGAACCGGTTCTCCATCGCCGTGGTCGTGGCGTGCCAGCGGCGCTGCAGATCGATGTAGGCTTCGGCGCCCTGACCGATCCAAGTGCTGGTCATCGGCTTGATATCCCGCTCCAGGTTGAGCAGGGCACCGTCGATCTGCTTGCTCAGCGCGACCATCCGCTCGGCGAGATGCGGGATGTTGCCGCTGACCGCGAAACCGTCATAGGGGGCACTCATGAGCTTTTCCTCTCTGCTTCAGGGTGGGAGTGATCAGGTCAGGGCGTCGTAGACGCGGTTGCCTTCGTTGCCGCCGAACGCGTTCAGGGCGGTCAGGTTGATGTCCTCTTCGGCGGTGTTCATGGTCCTGTCGCCCTCGCCGACCAGGTTCTTGATCTCCGTGAGCATGTTGAGCACCTGGATGTAGTCCTGCTCCCACAGTTCGAGCTGGTTGAGGAAGGTCTGGGACGCCGCGCCCTGCCAGTCGGCCTTCAGGTCGCTGCGGACCGACGTCACCCCCGAGTGGATGGTCTTGCACGAGGATTCGCACTCCTCGATGGCGGAGATGCCGCCCTTCATCCCCGTGTCGGTCTTCTGGAACTGCATGGTCATCGGTCGCTCGTCCTTCCTCAGGGTGTCGCGGACTTTCACCGGTCCACGGCAAGGACACCAACTCCGGGCCCGGCAGACCATGCGGAACCACCGGCAGAAGTTGCCGTCGCGGATTCCTCCGGTCAGGAACCGCAGGTCGTGGCCGCGGGCAGCACCGTTCCGCCGTCGCGCAGGACCGAAGGATCCAGCGCGGCCCCGGTCGGCAGCAGGTTCAGCAGGGTGGTGGGCATCCCGTTCGAGGCGGCGGGCTCGAAGCCGAGCGCCTTCGCGCCTTCAGGAGGGACGGGGTACTTCACCCCGGTGTCGGTCACCAGGAAGAGGGCGTCGCCCGCCCGCCCCGACGCGGCCGAGGCCCGGACGAGGGCACCCGCGCCGGGGCGCACCACGATCCGGTCGATCCGGGAGCAGGGCGCCGCGATACCGGGCCGGCTCGCCGGCACCTGCCCGGACCGGGCGGTCCCGTCGGACACCGCCACCTGCGTACGCGGCGCGTCGCCGTCCGGGGTGACGAGCGCGCACAGACTCTGTCCACTGTGGAGTGTCGCGGCCTTCGGCGGCTTCGCGGGCGGCGGCTGCTCGACCGACGCGAGCCGCTCACTGACCACCCGGCCGGGCAGGGGGGCCACCACGGCGTCCCCGCCGCCGTACGCGGCCCGCCGGACTTCCGGGTCGGCGGTCAGCAACCGGGTGTCCAGTTCGGACACCGGCGTGAGACCGGCCTTCGTCAGCACGTAACGCTGCGCGGGTTCGCCCGCGACGGTGTAGAGCCTGCCGATCCGCGATTCCGTCCCGCCGAGGGAGGGTCCGGCCTCGCCGAGTCCGTCGATGGCGGGCGGCGCGAAATCCGGGCCCGCGGGCAGCGCGTCCAGCAGCGCCGACGGCACCTTGGCGGGCTGGAGCACCCCGTCCACCGCGTCGAGCGCGCCGCGGTCGGCGGCCACCCGGTGCCGTTTGCCCTTCCACAGCAGGAAGGTCGCCCCGTCCGGGGTGACCGCGACGACCGCGGCGTCGTCACCGAGGGGCTTCGCCGTCACGTCCCCGACGCGCAACGCGGTCGGCCCGGCCTGGTCGCGATCCACGGTGGTGCACACTTCCCACGGGTCGACGGCGAGGGCGGGCAGCGAGTCGGGCGCGCCGATGATCCCCAGCGGTTCGCCGCGCGGCACGTCCTTCAGCGAGGCCTCGGAGACGTGTTTCACCGCGAGCTGGCTCCCGGCGACCAGTTTGGCCGAGGCGAAGTTCAGCACCGGCAGCAGTTTTCCGCCGGCGTAGAGGAAGCGCGCCCCGGACGAGTCGGCGACGACCAGCGCGCCTTCCACCCGCCAGGACTTGTTCCCGCCCGGGGAGACCAGCCCGAACACCAGCAGGCCAAGACAGGCGAGAACGGCGACAGCCACGCCGATCAGACTGCCCCGGTAGGTCCGCTGCAACGGGCTTTCCGGCGCGTCGGGATCCACCCGCAGCAACGCCGAGGTCAACCGGCCCAGCATGAACCGGTGTGCCTGGACCTGATCGGTTTTGGCGTTCATCGTCTCAGCCCCCGAATCCGCGCACGAAGCCGAAGACGCCGATCAGCCACAGGGCGAGCGGCAGCAGCGCGATCGCGGCGAGGGTCTCCGCGAGATCCGCGAGCCTGCCCCACTGCGGCAGCATCCGGCGTCCGGGCAGCGTCCACCGCGCCACCAGCACCAGGGCGGCCAGCGCGAACACCCCCGCCACCATCGGCAGCGGACTGTGCGAATCCGACTGCGAGGCCAGCAGCAGCCTGAGCACGCCGTAGACACCCGGGACGATCACCGAGAGCCGCTGCCACACACTGCCCAGCGCGCGGCCGTGCACCAGCAGCAGGACGCTCAGCACGGCCGCGAACGTGACGGCCTGCCACGACCGGTCGCGGACCACGAATTCGAGGGTGACCAGGCAGGCCGTGCCGATCGCGGCGAACAACGCGGTCACGAAGGCGTCCGCGATCAGTCCCTTGCCGACGACCTCGTCACCGGGATGCGGATCGAGTTCCTCCTGCAGTTCCCGGGCCGTGGTCGGCAGACCGGGCAGCCGCAGCCCGGACAGCCGGAAGGCGATCCTCGGCACGAAGGCGCCGAGCAGGACGGCGATCACCGCGATGATCGTCGCCGAGGCGGACGCGGACTCCCCGCCCAGCATCAGCACCAGGCCACCGGTCGCGCACAGCAGCGCGAACGTCGCGACCGAGACGAACACCGCCGCGGATCCCGCCACCGCCGCCATCCCGAGCGCGGCGGCGCCCGCGCCCGCGACACAGGCGGCCAGCAGCCGTGCACCGGTCAGCACCGGACCTTCGGGGCCGTGCGGGACGAGCGAACCGGCCAGCCCGACGAACGGGACGGCGGCCAGCGCCAGCGCCAAGGCCGCGGCACCGTCACCGAGCGCGCGGGCCGCGGTGGCGGCGCACACCAGCAGGAAGAAGGCCGCCACCCCGGCGGACAACAGCGTCGGCCAGCCGGCGGGCGCGGTCACCAGCAGGAAGAACCCGAGCGCCACCGCGGCCAGCACGCCGCCGAGCATCGTCCACCGGGTGGCCTGCGCGCTCCACGAATCGGGCCGGGCGCGGGCCTCGGTGGACAGCCCATCGATGATGTCGTCGAAATGAACGGCGGGCAACTGTTCCCGCCGCGGCCGCAGGTGCAGGGTCTCGCCGTCGCGCAGGTCGAGAACGTCGACAGTGGACTCCTGGTCCAGCGGCGGATCGCCGAGCCGTTGCAGGATCCAGCCGTCGTGGTCCACCCCCTCCTCCGCCAGCTCGTGGCCGGCGTGGCCGAGGATCGTCGGCATCAGGTCGATCAACGGGATGTCCACCGGGACGGCCAGTTCGAAACTGGTCGCCGGTGCGCGGACTCGGAGTTTGCACAGTCCTGAAGTGGTCGCCATGGCACACGCCTTCGCTCGGGCGACCGACGCGCGGAATCGTGAATGAACCGTCGCGTGGTCGGATTTCGTCTCCTCTGGTGGAGCTGCCACCACAGCGCGTCCGAGAGGGAAGGAATCCGGGCTTGAGTGTAATCACATTCCGCAAGGGGCCGCGACGGCCAGGACCGGAAATGCCCGAGGGCGAGCTGAGTATCCAGGAACCGCCCACGCTGCCCGAGGTCCAGCGCAGCGCCGGCGCGGTCATGATGTACCTGCCGATGGCGCTGTCGTCGACGGCGACCGTGCTGCTGTTCGTCCGGCCGGGCGAGAACGGCGCGTTCAGCTACCTGGCCGCCGGGCTGATGACGGTGTCGTCGATGGCCATGCTGATCGGGCAACTCGGCCGCAGCGCGGGCGAACGCAAGCAGAAACTCAACGACGCCAGGCGGGACTATCTCCGTTACCTGGCCCAGTCGCGGCGCAAGGTCCGGGAGGTGGTCCTCAGCCAGCGGCAGGCGCTGGCCTGGCGGCATCCCGACCCGACGTCGCTGTGGTCGCTGCCCGGCACCACCCGCATGTGGGAACGGGAGGCCCACGACGACGACTTCGGCGAGATCCGCGTCGCGCGGGGGCCGCAACGTCTCGCGTGGCGGCTGAACCCCTTGTCCACCAAGCCAGTCGACGATCTCGAACCGCTGTCCGCGCACGCGCTCCGGCGGTTCATCCACGCCTACGGCACGGTGACCGATCAGCCGGTCGCGGTGTTCCTGCCGTCGTTCGCCCGGATCCTGGTGGAGGCCAAGACCGAGGAAGGCGAACGGATCCGGGCGCTGGCGCGGTCGATGATCGCGCATATCGCGGTCTTCCACTCCCCCGCCGAACTGCGGATCGTCGTGCTCGCCGCGCCGGAACGCCGCGCGGCCTGGGAATGGGTGAAATGGCTGCCGCACAACCTCCACCCCAGTGAGACCGACGGCGCCGGGGAGGCCCGGCTGGTGGTGGAGTCCATCGCCGAGCTGGAGACCGCGATGGGTGACGAGTTCGCCGTCCGGCCCGGTTTCGATCCGGACGCCCTGCCCGACGCCCACGAACCCTGCGTGATGCTGTTCGTGGACGGCGTCACCCTTCCGCCCACCTCCCGGCTCGCCGGTGAGGGCTATCGCAACACGACCCTCGTCGACCTGTCGTCCGCACTGTCCATTCAGGACGATCCGCTGACCCTGCGGCTGCGGCTCGAAGACCGGATGCTGAAACTGATCACGGTCGATCAGCACAACAAGGAGGTCGCGGGCGACCTCGGCCGCCCGGACGGGATCGGCCTCAACACGGCGACGGCGCTGGCGATGCGGCTGGCGCCCTACCGGGTCGGCGCGCGGCGGAAATCGGCCGAACCGATGGCCGTGAACTTCGACCTGACGGCCATGCTCGGCATCAACGACATCCAGACCTACGACGTGGCCGCCGGCTGGGCGGCGAAACGGCCCGGCGGCAGGCTCCGCGTCCCGCTCGGCATCGGACCCGGCGGCCACAAGGTCGACCTCGACATCAAGGAATCGGCCCAGTCGGGCATGGGCCCGCACGGCATGCTGATCGGGGCGACCGGTTCCGGGAAGTCGGAGCTGCTGCGCACCCTCGTCCTGGCGCTCGCGCTGACGCATTCGTCGGAGATCCTCAACTTCGTCCTGGTGGACTTCAAGGGTGGCGCGACGTTCCTCGGCCTGGACGGGCTGCCGCACACCTCGGCGGTGATCACGAACCTCGCCGACGAGGCCGCGCTGGTCGGCCGGATGCGCGAGGCGCTCAACGGGGAACTGGTGCGGCGCCAGGAACTTCTGCGCAAAGCGGGCAATTACAGCTCCGCGCTCGACTACGAACGGGCGCGGGCGAACGGGACCCCGCTCGACCCGCTGCCGACGTTGTTCCTGGTGGTGGACGAGTTCAGCGAGCTGCTTTCGGCGCATCGCGACTTCATGGACCTGTTCATCATGATCGGACGGCTCGGCCGCTCGCTGGGCGTCCATCTGCTGCTCGCTTCGCAACGGCTCGACGAAAGCCGGATCCACCAGCTGGAATCCCATCTGTCCTACCGGATCGGCCTGCGCACCTTCTCGGCGATGGAAAGCCGCGGCGTGCTCGGGGTGCCGGACGCCTACCAGCTGCCGTCCGATCCGGGGAACGGGTTCCTCAAGAGCGGCACCGCCGCGCTGGACCGGTTCAAGGCGGCCTACGTCTCCGGTCCGCACCGGGTGACCCGCCGGAACGTCGAGCAGGCGGTGGTAGCGCGGCAGATCGTGCCGTTCACCTCCAAGTTCGCCGCTCGCGAGGAACCGGTGCCCGAGCCCGAGCCGGTGCTCGACGAACCCGAGGGTTCGGTGCCGAGCCTGCTGGAACTGGCCGTCGACCGGCTTCGTGACGCCGGTCCGCCCGCGCACCAGGTCTGGCTGCCGCCGCTGGACGCGCCCAGTTCCCTCGACGAACTCCTGCCGCCTTTGGTGGAGACCGCCGAATACGGCCTCACCGCACGGGATTGGCCCGGCCGGGGCGCGCTGACCGTCCCGATCGGACTGATCGACCGGCCGTTCGAGCAGGCCAGGGATCCGCTGCTCGTCGACCTGGCGGGCAGTGACGGACACGTCGCGATCGTCGGCGGGCCGCAGAGCGGCAAGAGCACGGCCCTGCGGGCCCTCATCACCGCGCTGGCGCTGACCCACACCCCGGCCGAGGTCCAGTTCTACTGCCTCGACTTCGGCGGCGGAACGCTGACCAGCCTGCGGAAACTCCCGCATGTCGGCGGGGTGACCGGACGGCTGGACGTCGAACGCATCCACCGGACCATCGGCGAGGTCACCGCGCTGCTGACCCGCCGGGAGCGGTTCTTCACCGACAACGACATCGACTCGATGGCCACCTACCGGCGCAAACGGGCGGCGGGCGAGTTCGCCGACCAGCGGCACGGCGACGTCTTCCTGGTGGTGGATGGCTGGTCCACGATCCGGCAGGACTTCATGGACCTGCTGCCGACGTTCGTCGAGCTGGCCTCGCGCGGCCTCAACTACGGCATCCACCTGATGCTGGCGTCGAGCCGGTGGAGCGAGATCATCAGCGCGGTGCGGGATCTCGTCGGGACGCAGCTCGAACTGCGGCTCGGCGACCCGGTCGATTCGGTGATCAACATGCGCGCGGCGGCGACCGTGCCGAAGATCCCCGGCCGCGGCCTGACCGACAAGGAACTGCACTTCCTCACCGCGCTGCCGTCCATCGACGGGGTGGACCGCGACGTCGCCGAACACGTCGAGGTCCTGGTGGACCGGATCGTCGCGGCGTGGCCCGGCGCGTCCGCTCCGCCGGTCCGGATGCTGCCGCCGGTCCTGGACCGGGCCGAACTCCCCGAGCCGGACGCGGACGTGCGCGTCGCGCTCGGCCTGGACGACCAGCGGCTCGAACCGCTGTGGCACGACTTCGAGGACAACCCGCACCTGATGGTCGTCGGCGACGTGGAATCCGGGAAGACGAACCTGCTGCGGCTGGTGATCGACGGCATCACGCGGCGGTACACCCCGCAGGAGGCGCGGATCATCACCGTCGACTACCGCCGTGGCCTGTACGACGCCGTCCCCAAGGACTACCAGCTGGGCTACGCGGTGTCGGGGGATTCGGTGCACGACATGATCGACGGTGTCGCGCGGGCGGTGCGGACCCGGATGCCCGGCCCGGACATCACGCCGGCGCGCCTGCGGCTGCGCGACTGGTGGACCGGACCGCAGGTGTTCGTGCTCATCGACGACTACGACATGGTGGCGTCGTCGTCGAACTCCCTGTTCCAGCAACTGTTCGACCCGCTGGCGCAGGGCAACGCGCTGGGCCTGCACCTGATCGTGGCCCGCGGCGCCAACGGCATCGGCCGCGGCGCGAACGACCCGCTGCTGCGACGTCTCGTCGAGGTCAACACGCCGATGATGCTGCTTTCGTGCCCGCTCTCGGAAGGCATCGTGTTCGGCGAGGTGCGGCCGCGCGTCCTGACCCCCGGGCGGGCGCAGTACGCCACGCGGCGCGGCACGACCGTCGTGCAGACGGCGCTTTCGGCCCACGAGGCGGCGCTCGTCGCGAAGTGACCCGCCCTTCCGCCGCTGCTCCCCCCATCGGCGGCGGAAGGGCTTTCCCGGCGGCTTGGTCCTGCCGCCGCGGAGCCCCGGACCCGCTGCGGGGTCCGGGGCTCCGTCCTTTTCGTTCCGGGATGTCCGTGATCGGGCGCGCCCCGACGGCCGTTCGGTGTCCCCAATGTGGCATTGGGGACGCTGGGTGTCCCCAATGCCACATTGGGGACACCGAAACGCCACTCACGAACCGGCTCGCCACCCCCGCCGCCGCCCCCGCGGTACCACCACGGCCGCCGCGCCCAGCAAAGCGACAGCGACCACGACACCCACGACCACCGACCAAGCCGCCTGCCGCGCGGGCGCCACGTCCGGGCCGGACGCGACCACCACCGGTTCACGGCGCGCGACCGCCGCGCCCTCCCCTGCCCCGGCGACCGAAGTCAGCGCCGCGAGCGGATCGAGCACGGTGACCCCGGCGTGCGGGTACGCGGTGTCCCGCAGTCTCCTGGCGAGGTCGGCGGCCGTCGTCTCGGGCCGGTAGGAGCGGATCAACGCCGCCGCGGCCGCCACGTGCGCGGCGGCGAACGCGGGGCCCGCGCCGACCGCGGCACCACCGCCCGGTCCCAGGCCTGCCACAAGATTCCCCGGTGCGGCAAGGGATCCGGGAACGGCCTTGGCGTCCGGTTTCCCGTCCGGGCCGAGCGCGGACACCGCGAGCACGCCGGGGAACGACGCCGGGTAGTACGGTCCCGGCGGGACGTCCCGGGAAGCGTCCCGGCCCGCCGCGGCCACGATCAGCGCGCCCGCCGCGATGGCCCGGTCGACGGCCTGATTCAGCTCCGGATCCGCGTCGGTGACGGCCGCCGCGACACAGATGATCCGCGCGCCGCCCGCCAGTGCGGCGTCGAGGGCGCCGGCGATGCCCGCCGCGCTCGCCGTGCCGTTCTTCTCCGTTCCGCGCACCGCGAGCACCCGCGCCGAGGGCGCGAGCCCGGACACCTTGGCACCGTCCACGACGGGCGCCGCGATCAGGCTCGCGACGACGGTGCCGTGCCCGACACAGTCCGTCCCGCCGTCACCGACCGGCTGCACCGGCAAGACCGACTTGTCGACTCCGGTGTCCACCACCGCGACGGTGACCCCGTCCCCTTTCGACAGCGCCCAAAGGCGGTCCACCCCGAGATAGGGCAGCTGCCAAGGTACCGAAGGAACCGTCTTGCCCGACGCGGAAGTGCACGCCTGCCCGGCCTTCAACGTCTGCGGGATCTGCGGGAGCTCGGTGTCCTGCGCGGCCGCGAGACCGCCGTTCGCCAACAGGGTGAGCGTCACGCACGCCACGGCCAGGGGTCGCCTCATCGTCCCAGTCCAGCACGCCCCGCGCGGCCCGCCCAGGAAGAACCACCGGCAGGATCGCCCGCGCCGGTGAACCCGATCGGACCTCCCCCGCGTTGTCCTCGGTGGAGCCGAGGGCAGGTTCCGATCGGAGAACGACGAGGGGAGCGCTCGTGTCACGGCACGTGCTCACGGTGGACCGCGATCAGGGATATCGCACCATTTCGGCCGCGTTGCAGGACGCGCGCAACGGCACGGTGATCTCCGTGCTGCCCGGCCGCTACGACGAATCCCTGGTGGTGACCAAGGTCGTCACCATCGCGGCGAGCGACGCGCGTGGAACCGTGGAGGTGGTGGCGCGCCAGGGCAGCGCGGTCCAGCTCGCCGCCGAGGCCGTCAAGCTCACCGGTCTGGTGCTGCGGGGACAACACGAGGAACTCCCCGCCGTCGACATCGCCCGCGGACAGGCCGCGGTGGAGGACTGCGAGATCATCGGCGCCGCCTGGACCGCGGTGCTGGCCCGCAATTCGGGTTCGCTGGCGATGCGGGGCTGCCGGGTGACCAACCCCGGCGGCGCGGGGATCGTGGTCACCTCGCCCGCCCCCAGCACGATCGAGGACTGCGTCGTCGAACACGTGGGGACCTCCGCCGTCGTGATCGCCGAACGCGGGAACCCGATGGTGCGCGACTGCACCCTGCGGCACGCCAAGGGAAACGGCGTCTGCGCCAACGGACAGGCTCAGGGCACGATCCAGCATTGCGACATCTCCTCGACCGACCGGCCCGGGATCGCGCTCGAAGAGGACAGCGCCACGAAGGTGCTCGACACGACAGTGCGCGACACCGCGAGCGGCGTCTTCATCAGCACGCACTCCTCCCCCGTGCTCGAAGAATGCCGCACCACCAACACCACCGGCGACGGGATCACCGTGGCCGACGGCGCCGACCCGGTGCTGCGCCGCTGCCGGACGGCCAAGACCGGCGGCGCGGGGGTCCGGGTCACCGGGCGCTCGCGCGGCACTTTCGAGGACTGCGAGGTCTCCGACGCGACCGGGCCGGGCATCCACGTCGACGAGGCGAGCGGCCCGACGTTCAGCCGGACGACGGTGCGCGGCGGCGCGGCGGAAGGCCTGGTGGTCACCGACGGCGCGACGGCCGAGTTCGACCGGCTGGAGATCCGGGACGTGGCCGGCGACGGCGTCCTGGTGCGGGCGGCCGCCAATCCGCTGCTGCGCCGGGCGACGCTCAACGCCTGCCGCGGCAACGGGATCGAGGTCACCGGCAACGGCCGTGGCCGGGTCGAAGACTGCGAAGTCCGCGACGCCGGGAAAGCAGGGCTCAGTGTCTCCGAAGGCGGAAGTCCTTACGTCAGCACACTTCGGGTGCATCAGTCGAAGCGGTCCGCCGTCCTCATCGGACCCGGCGGCGTCGGTTCCTTGCGTGACTGCGAAATCGGCGAGGCGGGCGAAGACGGCGTGCTGGTGAGGGACGGCGGCGAACTGATGCTGTCGCGGTCCTCCGTGCGGCGGTCCCGCGGTCACGGCGTGCTGGTGGAAGCGGGCGCGCGGGCGAAACTCACCGCCGACGAGGTCAGCGGGAACCGCCGGGACGGCGTCCGGATCGAGTCGGCCGAGCCGGTGAGCCTGGTGGACTGCGCCGTTTCCGACAACACCGGCGGCGGACTCCGCACGGCCGTGCCCACCACCCGGCTGTCGGTGGAGAACCTGATCAGCAAGGCCAACGGCGCCCCGGACACCGACGGCACCACCGCGGCCACCGCCGAGGTCACGGCGGTCACCGAACCCGGCGAAGTACCCCAGAGCGCCGAAAGCGAGAGCGGACCGCTGGCCAGGCTGGAGGAGCTCGTCGGCCTCGGCGGCGTCAAGCACCAGGTGAAGACGCTGGTGAACTTGAACAAGATGGCGCGCCGCCGGGAGCAGGCGGGGATGGTCGCGCCGCCGACCAGCAGGCATCTGATCTTCGCCGGTCCGCCCGGCACCGGCAAGACGACCGTCGCCCGCCTCTACGGCAGCATCCTCGCCGAACTCGGGGTGCTGCGCGAAGGTCATCTGGTCGAGGTCGCCAGGGCCGATCTGGTCGCGCAGATCGTCGGTGGCACCGCGATCAAGACCACCGAGACCTTCACCAAAGCCCTCGGTGGCGTGCTGTTCATCGACGAGGCGTACACCCTGAGCGCGCAGAACAAGGGCAGCGGCCCGGACTTCGGCCGCGAGGCCATCGACACGCTGGTCAAGCTGATGGAAGACCATCGTAACGAGCTCGTGGTGGTCGCCGCCGGGTATTCGCAGGAGATGTCCTCGTTCCTGCAGTCCAATCCCGGGCTGGCGTCCCGGTTCACCCGGACCATCGAATTCGAGAACTACAGCACCGACGAGCTGGTGACCATCGTCGAGAAGATGTGCACCGCCCACCAGTACCAGGTGCCCGAGGACACCAGGAACGCCCTGTCCGTCCACTTCGGACAGATGGAACGCGGCGAGGACTTCGGCAACGGCCGCACCGCGCGCAAGGTGTTCGAGGAGATGGTGGACAGGCAGGCTTTCCGGCTCGCGAGCGACGCGGACGCCGACGACCAGAGCCTGTCGCTCCTGCTCGCCGCCGACGTCCCCGGGGACGCGGGCAAGGCCGTTCAGGGCGGCGACGACGGCGAGCTCACGGTGCTGCGGACGAAACTCGACTCGATGATCGGCCTCACCGGCGTGAAGGACGCGATCAACGATCTGGTGAACCTGATCTCCACCGCGCGGCAGCGACGGCAAGCCGGGCTGCCGGTCCCCGCGATCAGCAACCATCTCGTCTTCGCCGGCGCGCCCGGTACCGGCAAGACCACGGTGGCCCGGCTCTACGGCGAGCTGCTCGCCGCGCTGGGCGTGCTGCGCAAGGGGCATCTGGTCGAGGTCGCGCGCGCCGACCTGGTCGGCCGCTACGTCGGGCACACCGCGCATCTGACCAGGGAGGCGTTCGAGTCCGCCCGCGGCGGCGTGCTGTTCATCGACGAGGCGTACGCGCTGACCCCGGAGGGCGCCACGGGCGGCGACTTCGGCCAGGAAGCCGTCGACACGCTGGTCAAACTGATGGAGGACCACCGTGACGACACCGTGGTGATCGTCGCGGGTTACTCGGCGGCGATGCGGTCGTTCCTCGCCTCGAACGCCGGTCTCGCCTCGCGGTTCTCCCGGCACATCGAGTTCGAGAACTACTCCACCGACGACCTCGTCACCATCGTGCACCGGATGGCCTCGTCGAACGGCTACGAGTGCGCGCCGGAGACGGTCATCGCGCTCCGCCGTCACTTCGCGGGCGTGGAACGGGACGAAACCTTCGGCAACGCCCGCTACGCGCGCCAAGTCCTGGAGATCATGATGACCCGCCAGGCGGGCAGGCTCAGCACGACCGGCGCTCCCACCATCGCGGACCTGCGGCTCCTCTCACCGGCCGACCTTCCCTGAGCTTCACCTCGCGACGCCATGGCAGGATTGGCCCGCCCTGCCTGGCGTCGTCGAGAGGAGTCCACGCAGCGTGGACAAGACCGCGTTCGGAGACTTCCTCCGCTTCTACCGGCTGCGCGTCCCGATGACGCAGGAGGAACTGGCCGAGCGGACCGGGATCAGCGTGCGCAGCATCAGCGACATGGAGCGCGGGCGGGTCCGCAGCCCACAGCGGCGCACCGCGGAACTGCTGGTCGAGGGCCTGGGCCTGGCAGGCAAGGAGGCGGACGACTTCACCGGCCTCGCCCGCTCCGGCCGGCGCGGCGCGGTCGTCCCGGACGAATCCGCCCCCGCCGAGGCACCCCGGCCCGTCGTCGTCGCCGCTCTGCCGCCCCACCTGACCGAACTGACCGGCCGGACGGCCGAACGACGGCTGCTGGACGAGGTCGCGGAGTCCGCCGCGTCGTCATCCCACCTTCAGGTCGCGGTGCTGCACGGACTCCCGGGCGCCGGGAAGACCGCGCTGGCCGTGGACGCCGGGCATCGGCACGCCCACCGGTTCGCCCACGGCTGCCTGTTCCTCGACCTGCGCGGCATGGACCCCGAACCACTCACGCCCGACCGGGCCGTGCACCGCCTGCTGCGCGGGCTGGGACTCGACGAACGCCAGTTCCCCAACGATCCCGAGGACCGGCTCGCCCTCTACCGGTCCCTGGTCCACGATCGCGAGATCCTGCTGATCCTCGACAACGCCGCCAACGAGGCCCAGGTGCGCCCGCTGCTCGCCACCAGCCCCGGCTCGATGGTGCTGGTGACCAGCCGGAGCACGCTGACGGGGCTCAACGCGAGGCACCGGCTCGCCCTCGACGTGCTGTCCGGCGAAGACGCGGTGGTCCTGCTCGGCGCCGCTGCCGGGGAACGGCGATTGAAGGCGGAACCGGACGCCGCGCGGCGCGTGGCGGAACTCTGCGGCGGCGTGCCGCTCGCCCTGCTCATCGCGGGCAACCGGCTGGCCAGCCGTCCACAGTGGACGATCGCGCATCTCGCCGACCAGCTCGAGAACGAACGGCGGCGGTTGTCCGTGCTCACCGCGGGCGACCTCCAGATCCGCACCGCTTTCGCTCTCTCGTACCACCATCTGGCGCCCGAAACCGCCCGGGTGTTCCGGCGGCTGGCGCTGCTGGACGGTCCGGACGTGTCCGTCGAGCTCGCCGCGGTCGCCGCCGGCAGCCCGGCGGACGACGTCGAAGCCGCGCTGGAGAAGCTGGCCGACGCCAGCCTGCTCGGCCTGAGCGGAACGCCGGGGCGATACACCACGCTCGATCTGCTGCGCGTGTTCGCCAAGGAGAGGCTCGAAACCACCGAGAACGCCGAGGACGTCCGGGAGGCCGCCGCGCGGGTCCGGAACTGGCTGCTCGCGGTCGCGACGAAGGCCGCGCAGTACTTCGATCACGACCGGACCGAGGTGACCGTCGTGATCGACGGGCCCGATCCGGTGCCCGACCGGGAATCCTCGGCCCGGTGGCTGGCCGAGGAGCAGCACCATTGGCGCGGGGCGCTGCGGTCGGCGGCGGCGCTCGGCGCGCACGGTCAGGTGCTCGAACTGGCCGAGGCCATGCACTGGTACTCGGATCTGCGGGGCACCGGCCCGCTCTGGCGCGAGGTGTTCGGCGCGGGCGCGGCGGCGGCCGGGGCACTGGGCGACGTCCGGTCCGCGGCTGAACAGCTGAACTACGTGTCGTGGGCGCTCTACGCGCTCTGCGGGGATCCGCACGCCGCGCGCGAGGCGCACGAACGGGCGGTGGCGGCGGCGACCGAAGCGGGCGACCTGCTGGTCCAGGCCTGGGCCTGGTACTACGGGGCCGCCATCACCCGGCGGCTCGGCTCCCCGCGCGAGGCCGCGCTGATGACCAGGCGGTCCGTGGAGTTGTTCGAGCGGGCGGGATATCCGAACGGCCGTCATCTGGCGCTGTCCCTGCTCGGCAGCATGCTGCACACCCTCGGCGAGTACGGCGAGGCCGTCACCGCGCAACGCGAGAGCGAGGCCTACTACCGGGGTTCGGCCACCGCGCCGGGCAACGACGAACTGCTGTCGATGGTCCTGACCCGGCTCGCCGACAGTGTCGCGGCGACCGGCGACGTCGCGACGGCGCTGGCTCTGCTGGACGAGGCCGAGTCGCTGTTCCGCAGGCATGGCGCGACCTTCGCGGTGGCGAAGGCGCAGCACCTGCGCGGCCAGGTCCTGTTCAAGGCGAACCGGCTGGCCGAGGCCGAGGAGCAGCTGGTTTCCGCCCTCGCCGAAGCGCGCTGGTCCGAAACCAAGATCGAGATCCTGATCCAGCTGGCGAAACTGACCGAAACCGCCGGGAAACCCGCCGAGGCCAAGGCGCACCGGGTGCGCGCTCTCGCCGAATGCGCCCGGTACGAAACGCCGTTCGCCCGGCAGACGGGGCACGAGCTGGCCGCCGAACTCGGTGTCGCGGTGTCCGAATCGGCCTGATCACCACCCCGCGGCGGTGACCCCGCTGCCGGCCAGCACCTCGGTCATCGCGATGGTCGCGTGGTGCACGCGGGACTTGACCGTCCCCACCGGGACGCCGATGCTCGCGGCGGCCCGCTGCCGGGTGCGGTCGAGCCGGTAGACCTCGTCCAGCGCTTCCCGCTGGATCGGGGTCAGCTGAGCCAACCCCTCCTCGACGACGCAGCGTTCGAGGACCTCGTCGGCGAAGTCGGTGTCGCCCGGCAGCAGGTCGAAGTCGTCGTCCCCGAACACCACGGGGCGGGCCTTGTCGCGGCGCGCCCAGTCGACGACGAGGTTGCGGGCGACCCGGAACAGCCACGGCCGCGGCGGGATGCGCTTCTCGATCAGGGTCTCGCTGTTGCGCCACGCCCGGAACAGGCATTCCTGCACGACGTCCTCGGCCCGGTGCGGGTCGGTGGGGAGCAGCCCGCGGGTGAAGCGCAGCAGATGGACCCGGTGCTCGGCGTGCAGCGCCGCGAGGAAAGCGTTCCCCTCGGCCGACGGCGCCCTGTCCGCCAGCGAAGTCACCTGCGTACCGCGGTGGCCTGTCACGCCGACCTCCCTGACTAGTTGGCGTCCTTGACCTCATTCCACCGGTCGGAGTAGCCCGCGACCATGCGGAAGGACCGGCAGAACTCCGCGTCGGCGGGTTCTTCCGGTCCTTCCGCCGTCCCGCCTCGCTAGGGTTCGGACCATGGCCTCGACGTCCTCCCGGTCGCTCGTCGGCAGGCGAGACGAAATCGACCGTCTTCTCGCCCTCGTCCGCGCCGCGGGCCGGGGTGAAGGCGGCGTGCTCGTACTCCGCGGCGAGCCGGGCATCGGCAAGAGCGCGCTGCTGGACCACGTCGAACGCACGGCACCGGAGGGCTTCCAGCTCATCCACGCGTCCGGGTCGGAATTCGAGGGCGAGCTGCCGTTCGCGGCGCTGCACCAGCTCTGTGTTCCGGCGCTGGCGCATCTCGACTCGCTGTCGGCTCCCTACCGCGACTCCCTCCTCGTCGCCTTCGGGCTGGCCGACGGCGCGCCGGACCCGTTCCGCGTCGGCCTCGCCGCGCTGGAACTGCTGACGGCGGCCGCGGGGAAGCGTCCGCTGCTGTGCGTGGTCGACGACGCGCATTGGCTGGACACCGCCTCGGCGCGGGCGCTGACGTTCCTGGCGAGGCGGATCGCGGCCGAGCCGATCGCGATGGTGTTCGCCGCCCGTGACCAGGACCCGATCCGCGGGCTGGACGAGCTGCCCGGACTGACGGTCACGGGCCTGAGCGACGCGCACGCGCGTGCCCTGCTGGCCGAGGAGAAGACCGTGACGCTGGACGAGCGGGTGCGCGACCGCCTGCTCGCCGAGGCACGCGGGAACCCGCTGGCCCTGATCGAGCTGCCCAAAGCGGGCGGCTTCGCGCCGCCCGCGCCGTCGCCGATCGCGAGCCGGATCGAGCGGAGCTTCCGGGCGAGGATGGCGGAACTGCCCCCGGACGCCCGGCGGCTGCTGATCCTCGCGAGCGCCGATCCCACCGGCGACCCGGGGCTGCTGTGGGCGGCCGCGCGGCGGCTGGACATCGACGTGTCCGCCGCGAGCGCCGCCGCCGAGGCGTCCGGACTGATCCTGTTCGGCACGCGTGCGCGCTTCTGTCATCCGCTGGCCCGCTCGGCCGCCTACCTCGCGGCGGAACCGGAGCGTCGGCAGGCGGCGCATCGGGCACTGGCCGAGGCCACCGATCCGGGCACCGCCCGAGACCGGCAGGCCTGGCACCGGGC
>NZ_NMQT01000124.1 GCF_002234405.1 Amycolatopsis thailandensis
AAAAAAAAAAAAAATACAAGAAAAGTAGTATAAAAATAACAATCACAATAAAGAAAAAACATAATACAAGATAAAATCAATTGACAAAAATTAAAAAATGTACATAAATAATAAAAAGAATTAGAAGATGAATAAAAAAAAAGAGAAATGAATGAATGAATTTTTTTTTTTTCAAGAAGGAGGCCTTCACGGACCTGTGTGACGGGACCGCTTGGTCTCGCCGCCCGCACTCCTGTCGGCGCTTGGGGGTTGCGAAAGCCACTTTCGCAACCCCCAACGTTGCGAAAGTGGCTTTCGCAACACCTCCGGTACCCGCTGATCGACGGCGCTCGGGGCACCGTTCACTCACCGGCAAGACGTCCTTGAATCACCCCCGATCACACGTGCGCGGGAGTGTCCACAAGGGACGAAAGTAATTCCCGCACCCGCCGGTCCATGTCGTCACGCAACGGCCGGATGCCGATGACGCCCTCGGTTTCCGGATCGGGGACGATCCACTCGATGTACCGCGTCCCCTCGGCGATCGGATAGGTCTTGCAGCCCATGGTGATCACGATGTCGGCCGCCTCGACGTCCGCGTAAGTGACCTGGCTCGGCACCTCCGCCGAAATGTCGACGGCCCATTCCGCCAGCGCCCCGGCCACCAGCGGGTTGACCTGCTCCGCCGGGTCGCAGCCCGCGGACCGCACGGTCACCCTGCCGAATCCGTGATGCTTCAGCAGGGCGGCCGCCATCTGCGACCGGCTCGCGTTGTGCACGCACACGAACAGGATTTCCGTCATTGCGCCGCCCGTTCTCCTCGGTGATGTGTTCCGTTACCGAGGCTACCCGTGAAGACCTCATCCTTCGCGGGTGAAAAAGAGGCGCGCAATCGAGGAGAACTTCACCATTTCGTTCCACTCGCATCCACGGAGATGAGCATGGTTTATAGGCGCTGGCACACTTTTCCGGTGCCCGTGAAAACAGGTGGGGGTTATCGATGACCGAGATCCGGCTCAGCGGCGCCGTGATGGCGCATCCCAGACGCAGGGAAGCGGCGGAAGAACTCGCGCGCCTCGACCCCGCCGGCGCGTTGCGCGTGGTGCTGGACCCCGAGCCGGACGGGCCGCCGACGGCGTTGCGGACGGCGCGCCTGGCTTGGAGCAGTGTTCCTGCCGACGCCACGCACTTCCTCGTACTGCAGGACGACGTCGAGCTCGCGGACGGTTTCTTCGAGCACGCGCGGAAAGCGGCCGAGCGACTGCCCGACGATGCCGTCGCCTTCTACGCCAACTGGAACTCCCGTAACGGCGCGGCCGTTCGGATGGCCGCCGCGGCCGGTGCGTCGTGGGCGACCGCGGTCAACGAATACGCGCCTTGTGTCGCCATGATGCTGCCCGCCGCGGTCGCCCGCGGTTACACGCCCTATTCCGACGCGCATACCGACGGCTGGCCGTGCGACGTGATCATGTTCCGGTATCTGAAGTCCATCGGGGTGCCGATCCGCATCGCGGTACCGAACACCGTCCAGCATTCCGGACTGCCCAGTGTCGCCGGCAACGACGCGCACGGACTCCGGCGTTCTTCCTGTTTCTCAGCGGTCGCGCCGTCTTCGGTCGACGGTGTGATCGCCGAGCCCGAGGTCATTCCCTTCCACAAGCATGTCACGTCGGAATGCGCGGTGCGCGGCGACGGGTATTGGGACTACCTCGGCACAGAACGGCTCCTGCGGCGATCGGGGATTTCGCCGCAGGAGTGCAGAACCGGATTCGAGCGAGGCGAAGATCTTTCCGAGGGCGCCTGGCAGACCTGGCTGACGGCGTTCGCGATGGGACTGTCCTCTGTGGACGCGGTTGAGAGTGAGGCGCTGGCTCTCGCGCTCGCGAGCGTCGGACCCGGCGGGCTCTGCGACCAGTTGACCGCGTCCGAGATCGAGTCGATCACGGCTTCACACAACGAAGTCGCGGTCAAGGCCTTCGCGGCGGGACGGGCGCGAGCGTCCCGTCCCCGGCGCTCACGGGCGGGAAGCGGTCTCCAGGTCGCGATCATCGGTCCCGGTGGCACACTCGCCGAGTATCTCGCCGGATTGCTGGCCGAATTCGGCCACGAGATCGTCGGCGGCGAAAGTCCTTCCGCTTCGACGAGGATCGTCCATCTCGGCGACGAAACCGATCCGGGCGACGTCTTCTGCGCCATCGTCGACACCGGCGCGCGTGAGCACGTCCTGCGGTTCGCGACGCCGATCGGCCCGCACGCCCCGGCCGATTCCCTGGTGGCGCACTGGATCCGGCTCGCGTGGACGCGGAAGACCCTGCCGGTCGACCCGGATCGCGTCCACCAGTTCACCGACGTGCGGGACATGGCGAGCGCGATCGACGCGGTGCTCACCGGGGTGCCGGTCTCGCCGGTGTACGACATCGCGACGGCCACGCTCACCGGGAACGAACTGGCGAAGGTCGTGTGCGCCGCGGTTCGCGCCGTGCCGACGGAAGCGGTCACCGAACCGTCGGAGACGCCCGTGCTGAAACCCGGGCCCGCCGCGGCGGAACTGGGCTGGACCGCGACCATCCCGGCCGACGAAGCCGTCCGGACCTTCGGGAAATGGCTGGCCTACGACACGGAATGGGACCGATGAGGATCCTCGTGGCGGGTCCGGTCCCGGAGGCCAGCGACTACGGCAACGGCGTCACCGCGCGCCGCTGGGCACGGCTGTTCCGCGACCTCGGCCACGACGTCCGGGTGGTCCAGGACTACGACGGCGGCACCTATGACCTGCTCGTCGCGCTGCATGCCCGCAAGAGCGAGGCCGCGATCCGGGCCTTCGGCGCCGCCTGCCCGGACGCGCCGATCGTGATCGCGCTGACCGGCACCGACCTCTACCCGGACCTGGTCGCCGGCGGGGTCGACCTGACCCTGCTCGAAAGCGCGAAACGCGTCGTCGTCCTCCAGCCGGAAGGAGTCGCGCAGGTCCCGCCCGGACTACGCGGCCGTACCAGGGTGATCACCCAGTCCATGCCGGCCATCTCCGGCGAGGCACCGGCGGTGGACCGGTTCGAGATCGCCTTCCTGGCGCACGCCCGACCGGTCAAGGATCCGCTGCGGCTGAGCGAGGCGGTGCGGCTGCTGCCGCCGTCGTCCCGGATCACCGTGACGCACGTCGGCGGCGTTCGCGAGGACGACATCGGCGACCGGCTGCGTGCCGAGTCGGCGGAGAACCCGCGCTATTCGTGGCTCGGCCCGCTGCCGCGGCCCGAAGCGCTCGCCGTACTCGCCCGCAGCCGTCTGCTGGTGCTCACGTCCCTGCACGAGGGCGGGGCGAACGTCGTCACCGAGGCGCTCGCCGCCGGCGTCCCGATCATCTCCACCCGCATCCCCGGCTCGGTCGGGCTGCTCGGCGCGGATTACGCGGGCTATTTCCCGGTCGGTGACACGGAAGCACTGGCCGCCGTGCTCGACGCCGCCGAACACGACCGCGCGGGGCTTTACACGCAGTTGCGGCGGCAGTGCGCCGCCCGCCGCGCTTCGGTGGATCCGGAGCGTGAAACCGAGGCCTGGGAGCGACTGCTCGCCGAAGCGGTCCCCGCGAAGGCCGGATACGAAGGAGTGCGATGAAACTCAGGAAGAGCGTTCCGAAGGTCGGTGGCGGCGGGGTGCACCGGGAGTTCACCGCCGAGCAGACCTACGCGCGGATCGAACCGCATCTGCGGCGCGCCGGGGTCACCCGGGTCGCGGAGATCACTTGGCTCGACCGGGTCGGCATCCCGGTCTACAACGCCATCGCGCCGCGCTCCAACGACATCATCTCGGTGTACAACGGCAAGGGCCTGACGAACATGGACGCCAGGACGTCCGCGGCGATGGAGGCGATCGAGCGGTTCTCCGCCGCCCTTCCGGTACGGCCACAGGTCATCGCCTCCTACGAGGAGCTGGTCGCGGAAGGCCGCACGGTGCTGGATCCGCGCGAGAACAACGCCGAGCTTTCCGCGCACTACCGCGACGACCTCCCGATCTCGTGGGTCGAGGCGTACGACCTGATCAACGAAGAGTCGATCCTGATCCCGCAGGCGTCCGCCGTCTACGGGCTGAAGTTCCACGAACCTCCTTGCTACAAGGTGCTTTCCACCAACGGGCTGGCATCCGGCAACAGCGTCGAAGAGGCCATCTGCCACGCGCTGACCGAATTGATCGAACGCGATTCGATGACCAACGCCGAACTCGTGAGCAGTCAGCTGGCCCAGGTGCTGGAGAAGGGTATCTTCGTCGATCCGCAGCCCGAGCACGTCACGTCCTATCTGCGGGAACTGCATCCGCACGTGGACCTGGAAACGCTGCCGCCGCTGGCGAAGTCCCTCGTGGCCAAGTTCCACGACGCCGGGCTGAAGATGCGGATCGTGCACATCACCTCGGATCTGGAGATCCCGAGTTTCCTCGCCGCCACCTCCGAAGACCTCGGCCCGACGACGTCGCAGGGCCACGGCGGGTTCGGCACGCATCCCGACGCGAACGTCGCGCTCATCCGCGCCATCACCGAATGCGCGCAGGGCCGCGCCGTCGACATCCAGGCGATGCGCGAGGACATCCGGCTCCCGACCGAGAACGTGTCCAAGTACCAGAACCACGTCCAGCGGTCGGCGACGATCGACAAGGGCGCGTGGGCCTGGCAGCCGATGCGCAAACAGGTCGCGTTCGACGAGATCCCGTCGTGGACCACCGACGACGTGATGACCGACATCAAGCTGATCCTGGACCGGATCCGCGCCGCCGGGATCGAACGCGCGCTCGCCGTCGACCTCTCCCCGCCGGGGATCCCGGTCAGTGTCGTGCGGGTGATCGTGCCGAGGCTCGAATCGTGGGCCGTCGACCACTGCAAGATCGGTCCGCGCGGCGCGACGGTCTGGAACGACACGCTGCTGGAACTCTCCGCCCGCATCCGGGCCGCCGAACTTTCCAAGCCCGCCTAGGAGATCGTCATGCGCGCAGTGGTTTTCATCGGCCCGAGCATCGACCGGGAAGCGGCGTCGGCCGAACTCGACGTCGAGTTCCTGCCGCCGGTCAAACGAGGCGACCTCGCCGAACTGCTGGCCCGGCCGGAGCCGCCGGAGGCCATCGGCATCGTCGACGGCCGTTTCTTGCAGAGCCTGTGCATCTCGCCGAAGGAGGTGCTCGAAGCGATGGACCGCGGTGTCACGATGTTCGGTTCGTCGAGCATGGGCGCCTTGCGCGCGGCGGAATGCTCTCCGTTCGGCATGGTCGGCGTCGGCAAGATCTACGAGGAGTACTTCTCCGGGCGGATCGACGCCGACGACGAGGTCGCCGTCACCTACGACGAAGAGAACCTTTCGGCGCTGTCCGAACCGATGGTCAACATGCGGTTCGCCATCGCCGCCGGGATCGAGGAAGGCGCCTTCGCCCCGGAAACGGGGGAGCGGTTCCTCGCGATCGCCAAGGAACTGTACTTCCCGCAGCGCGTCACCCGGACCGTGCTGATGTTGCTGCGGCGAGAGATCCCGGAGGACGAGCACGCCAGGATCGCCGCCTTCTTCGACGGCGGCGCCCCGGACACGAAACGCGAGGACGCCATCCTGCTGCTCGCGGCGATGCGTGACTTTCTGGACCCCGCCGGGCAACCGCAGATCAAATCCGTCGAACACCGAGGTGCGCTGTGACCGACTCCATCGACCCGTCGCTCGCCCCGCTGGCCGGGTTCAGCCCCGAACAGCTCGAACGCTTCCTGGAGGCCGTGCGGACGTCGTCCGACGGTGTCCAGGGCACGCTGGAGTCCTTGACCATGACGATCATGACATCGATCGAATGACTTCCGCGCCGCTGACGGAGGAGGACGTCACCCAGGCGAAGGTGGGCATCTTCTCCAAGGAGTACCGGGCGAGCACGATCGGCTTCGCGTCCGTGATGTTCCTCGAAGGGTTCGCCGCGCTGGCGCTGGTCACCACCCTTCCGGTGGCGGTCGGCCAGCTCGACGGACTGGCCGTGTACGCGCTGGCGCTGGGCGGGTTCGTCACGATGAGCCTGTTCGGTAGCGTGCTGGCGGGCGAGGTCGCCGACAAACGGGGTCCCCGGCTGCTGCTGGTGCTCGGGCTGGGCCTGTTCCTGGCCGGGCTGCTGCTCGCCGGGACCGCGACGACGGTGTGGCAGCTGATCGCCGGGCGCTGCGTGCAGGGGTTCGCGAGCAGTGTCGTGGTGGTCGGCCTCAACGTCACCATCGCGCAGTCGTATCCGTCGAAGCTGCGGCCGAAGGCGCTCTCGCTGATGAGCACCTGCTGGATCGTGCCGTCGATGATCGGCCCGGCGATCGCCGGGACGGTCACCGAGCTGCTGTCGTGGCGGTGGGTGTTCTTCGGGCTCGCCATCCTGGTTTCGGTCGCCTCGCTGATCCCGCTCGGGTTCCTGCGGCGGCTCAGCCCGGTGGCCGAGCAAGAGCGGTCGACGCCGCCGGGGCTCGTCCGGGCCGCGGCCATCGTCGCGGTGGCCGCCGGGATCCTGCACTTCGGCGCGTCGGGGCTGGACCTCCTGCACGTCCTGTTCGCGCTCGCGGGCGTGATCGCGCTGGTGATCAGTGTGCCCCGGCTGCTGCCCGCGGGGACGTTGCGCGCGGCCAAAGGTATTCCCGCGGCGATCCTGCTGCGTGGCCTGGCGTCCGGTATCTATTTCGCGCTGGAGTCCTACATCCCGCTGATGCTGATCAACCAGCGGCAGATCTCGGTCACCGCCGCGGGGGTCTCGTTCACCGGTGCCACGCTGCTGTGGGCGGGCGCCGCCTGGCTGCAGGGCCATCCGTGGTCCGAGGTGCCCCGGCACAAACTGGTGCTGCTCGGCTCCGCGGTGATCGCCGGGTCCAGCCTGATCGCGATCTTCGGTGTACTCGGCATCGCGCCGCCGATGACCGCGAGCGTCGCGCTGATCGTCGCCGGCTTCGGGATGGGGCTGGTGCTGCCCAGTCTCACCGTCCTCGCGTTCGACCACTGCCCGCCGGAGGACCAGGGCCGCTACTCGGCCGCCATGCAGGTGTCCCAGGGGCTCGGCAGCGTCGTGATGATCGGCGCGGCGGGCGCGCTGTTCAACGTCGGTACCGCCGCCGGCTACTCCGGCGGCCTCGTCTACGGGGTGGTTTTCACCTTCGTGGCACTTATCGCGCTCCCAGCGTGTCTTTTGGCGCTGAGGACCCGCATCTAGGAGGCACTCGTGCAGAAGGATCTCGCGGTCATCGGCCTGGGGTATGTGGGGCTGCCGTTGGCCAGGGAAGCCATCCGTGCCGGGCTCACCGTCGCCGGGCTGGACCAGAACGAGCGCGTCGTCGCGGCGCTCAACACCGGACTGTCGCATGTGGACGACATCCCGGACGCCGACGTCGCGACGATGGTGGAGGCGGGTTTCGCCGCCACCACCGACGAAAGCGTACTGGCCTCGGCCGACGTCATCGTGATCTGCGTACCGACACCACTGGCGTCCGACGGCGGGCCGGACCTCGGCGCGGTGAAGGCCGCGGCCGAGGCGGTCAGCCGTCAGCTGAAGCCGGGAACGCTGGTGGTACTGGAATCGACCACCTATCCCGGGACCACCGAAGAGGTCGTCGCCCCGATCCTGGAGTGGTCGGGACTCCGCGCGGGGGAGGACTTCTGCCTGGCGTTCTCCCCGGAGCGGGTCGACCCCGGCAACGCGGTCTACGGCATCCGTAACACCCCGAAGGTCGTCGGCGGGCTGACCCCGTCGTGCGCGGACTCGGTGGCCCGGTTCTACGGCCGGTTCGTCGACGACGTCGTGCCCGCCAAGGGAACGCGCGAGGCCGAGATGGCGAAGCTGCTGGAGAACACCTACCGGCACGTGAACATCGCGCTGATGAACGAGATGGCGGTGTTCTGCCACGAACTCGGCATCGACCTGTGGGACGTCATCTCGTGCGCCGCCACGAAACCGTTCGGGTTCCAGTCGTTCCGGCCGGGGCCGGGCGTCGGCGGGCATTGCATCCCGATCGACCCGAACTACCTGTCGTACAAGGTGCGCACCCTCGGCTACCCGTTCCGGTTCGTCGAACTGGCGCAGGAGATCAACTCGCGGATGCCGCGGTACGTCGTCGAACGGGCGCAGGCCATGCTCAACGAATCCGGCCGGGCGTTGCGCGGTTCGCGGGTGCTCCTGCTCGGCGTGACCTACAAACCGGACATCGCCGATCAGCGCGAGTCGCCCGCGCAGCCGGTCGCGGCGCGGCTGCTGTCCTTGGGGGCCGACGTCGTCTACCACGATCCGCACGTCACGGACTGGCGCGTGCACGGGGACCGGATTCCGAGGGTGACCGAGCTGGCGGCGGGACTCGCGTCGGCGGATCTGACGATCCTGCTGCAGAAGCACGCCGCCTACGACGTCGACGCCCTCGCGGACTGTGCCCGGCTTCTGCTGGACACCAGGGGCGCCGTGCCGCACGACGCGCACGTCGTCGCGCTGTAGGGCCCGCCGCGTCCGGCTCAGAGCACGAGCCGGACGCGGTAGGCCTTCAGCCAGTCGTTGAGCTGCAACGTGGTCTCCAGCGCGGGCCGGGTCAGCCGTCCCTCGGGGAATTCGTCGGTCAGCAACGGCGAAAGCGGCTCGTTCTTCGCGCCGATCAGCTTCCGCAGGCGGTCGCGCAGGATCCGGTCGTAGGAATCGTCCTCGATGGAAGGATACGGCGTCTTGGCGCGGCTCAGCACCTCGGCGGGAAGCAGATCCTTGCCGACGGCGCGCAACAGGCTCTTCTCTCGGCGGTCGAAGTTCTTCATCGACCACGGGACGTTGAAGGTGTATTCCACCAGCCGGTGATCGGTGAACGGCACCCGCACCTCCAGCCCGGCCGCCATGCTCATCCGGTCCTTGCGGTCGAACAGCACCTGCGCGTGCCGGGTCAGCCCGAGGTAGGTCACCTCGCGCATCCTGGCTTCCAGCGCATCCTCACCGGCCACAGTGGACAGCTCGGCGACGGCGGAGTCATGGCTGTCGCGTTCGTACTCGCGCAGCCCGAGTTTCGTCATCAGATCCGGCGCGAAGAGCAGATCGAGCCCTTCGTGCCGGCTTCGTCCTGAATGGACCCACGGGAAGGTGCCCGACCAGACGGCGTCAGGCTTGCGGTACCAGCGATAACCGCCGAAGACCTCGTCGCCGCATTCGCCGGACAACGCGACCGTCGACCGCTCCCGGACCATCCGGAACAGCTCGTGCAGCGACGCGTGTTCGTCGCCTTTGGCGATCGGAAGGTCGTACGCGGTCAGGACGGCCGCTTTCACCGAGGGAGCGAGAAGATCGACGGTGCTGTGCAGGATCTCCTCGTACCGCGCGCCGACGTGGTCGGCGACCAGCCGCGCGTGCACGTGGTCGAGGTTGTCGCCCGGCTGGTCGGTGACCTTGACCGAATAGGACCGGACGTCGGAGGTCCCGGCCGCGAGCGCGGTCAGCGTGCTGGAATCGAGCCCGCCCGACAGCAGCGTGCACAGCGGCACGTCCGCGACCAGCTGGCGAGTGACGGTGTCCTCCAGCAGTTCCCGCACCCTGGCGACCGTGGTGGTGAGGTCGTCGGGATGTTCCCCGGCCTGCAGCGACCAGTATTTCCGCAGGTCAAGTCCATCGCGGCGGACTCGCAGCGTATGCCCCGGCGGCAGCTCGCGCATCCCGCGGAAGACCGCGTGCCCGGGGTTCTTCGCCACCGAGAGCAGATCCCGCAGGCCGTCCGTGTCGAGAACGCGTTCGGCGAGTGGGTTGGCGAGGATCGCCTTGGGCTCCGAACCGAAGAGGACGCCGTCCGGGGTGGGGTAGTAGAAGAGCGGCTTGACGCCCATGCGGTCGCGGACCAGCAGCAGCTCGTCGCCGTCCCAGATCGCGAACGCGTACATCCCGTTGAGCCGGTCGACGAACGCGTCACCCCATTCGAGGTAGGCGCGCAGGACGACCTCGGTGTCGCTGCGGGTGTCGAACCGGTGGCCGCGGGCGGTGAGTTCCGTGCGCAGTTCCCGGAAGTTGTAGACCTCGCCGCTGTAGGTGAGCGCGGTCGTGCCCGCCGTCATCGGCTGGCGGCCGCCGTCGAGGTCGATGATGGAAAGCCGCCGGTGACCCAGCGCCGCGTGCGCGGAGAGCCAGATCCCGCCGGCGTCGGGCCCCCGCTTCGCCATGGTGTCCGTCATCGCCTCGACCGTGTCGCGTTCCCGCGTCAGATCCCGCCCGAAATCCACCCAACCGGTGATGCCGCACATCTCTCCAGCCTCGCACCGGGACGGCGGCCCCGGAGACTCCCGTATTGCCGGACCGATCAGGAATCGAGAAGCGCCGGATGCCGGTCTCACCTAGCGTGATCGCCATGGATATCAGCATTCACGGGAGTTTTCTTCCTCAGAACGACCCTGAGGCCGCGCTGGCCTTCTACCGCGACCTCCTGGGTTTCGAGGTGCGTAACGACGTCGGTTACGACGGGATGCGCTGGCTCACGGTCGGCCCGCCCGGGCAGCCGGTGTCGATCGTGCTGCACCCGCCCGCCGTCGATCCGGGCATCACCGAGGACGAACGCCGGGTCATCGGCGAGATGATGGCCAAGGGCACCTACGCGGGCATCCTGTTTTCCTCGGACGACCTCGATGGCTTGTTCAAGCACCTCGCGGAGGCGGGCGCGGAGGTCATCCAGGAGCCGACCGACCAGCCGTACGGCCTGCGCGACGGCGCCGTCCGTGACCCGGCGGGGAACCTGATCCGTATCCAGCAGCGCGTCTGAGGGCCGCATCTTCCTTGCGAACATGTGCCGTATCGAGGCGGCCGTGTCGCGAAAGCCACGTTCGAGACACCACATGTCCCCGAAGTGGCTTTCGCGACACCACCGACTCGCGCGAGTCGTGCCTCTGCCTGCTGCTGTACTTCCCTGCTGTACAGGCAGCAAAAAAGCCCTTCCCGATTCCCTGGGAAGGGCTTTTGATCTGTTGTGGAGCTGAGGGGAATCGAACCCCTGACCTTCTCGATGCGAACGAGACGCGCTACCAACTGCGCTACAGCCCCTGGTGAATCCTGCCCCGTTGTTTGGAGCTCCATGAGCCTATCAGTGGCTCATGGAGCCCCGAAACGCGGGGGTCACTCTCCGGCGGCCCGGCGGAAAGGCCTGGTGCCGGGCTCGTCGAGCTCGTGGAAGGCCGGATCCTCGTCGTCGAGGTCGACGACGACGGCTTGGCGCCGAAGGCGGGACATCGGGGACGGCTTGCGCTCCACGACGGCCGGGCGTTCGGTGGCGACGACCTCGACGTCCTCGTGGGATTCGGAGTCTTCGTCATCGGCGACCGAGCGGCGCGGGGCGCGGGTGCTGTTGAAACGGGCCTGGCGGCGTTGCCGGATCTCGTTCTCGATGCGGACCTGGCGGCGCAGGTACACGAGGTAGCCGATGAGGACGGCGTCGACGACACCGTTGGCCCACCAGACCGTCGGGGTCAGGAAGCCGGCGACGACCGCGGTGGTGACCACCAGGACGAGGAGCGCGATGACGATCCGCTGGCGGAACGCGTACTTGGCGCGCGCGGCGATGTCCGCGGCTTCGGGATCGAAGCCACCACGGCCCGGCCGGTAGCCGGTGCCTTGGCGTTCCCTTTCGGTGTGGGACGCGCGCGAGGGCTGGGGTAGTGGTTCGGCTTCCGGTTGCTCGTCTTCTAGGTCGGCATCGAGTTCCGCCTCGAGCTCGGCCAGATCGTCTTCTACCGACGGTTCCGTGTTCTCCGCCATGGCGAACTCCTCCGGTCCCTCTTGGCGTGTGCTCCCGCTCCGCACGACCCGCGCCGCCATGGCCGAGTCCGTCGTCCGCGCGACCTGCTGGCGCTTGCGGGCGACCATGGGCACGAGAACGACGAGCCATGCCGCTGCGAGCGCGACGATGATCACCGAACTGGGCATCTCCCGTCACCTCCCCCGATCCACTGCTGTAGTCACGCTAGCCACAACAGTCACACACGCCGCGCAGACTCGCCGGTTTCGATCACGGAAAATGCATCACCAAATTAGGTGAATCTCACAGGTTGTGGTAACGCGGTCACCGGAACGGCCCGGTGACGGGGTCAAACGCGCTCCGCGAGGCCCTTCGCGACGAGCCTGGAGACCAGTCCGTCACCGGTCTCCTCCTTGGTGATCGCGTAGCAGAAATGGTCCCGCCAGCCGCCCGCGACGTCGAGGTAGCGCTCGAAAAGTCCCTCTTGCCGGTAGCCCGCTTTGCCGAGAACTCGCAGGCTGGGGTTGTTTTCGGGGCGGACGGTCGCCTCGAGGCGGTGCAGTCCGCCGAAGTCGAAGACGTGGTCGGTGACCAGCGCGACGGCGCCGGTCGCGACGCCGCCGCGGACGATGTCCGATGACACCCAGTAGCCGATCCAGGCGGACCGGAGCGATGCCCGGATGATGTTACCCACAGTGATCTGCCCGGCGAAGCGTCCGTCCACCGTGATGGTGAACGGGAGGCACTGGCCGCGCCGGGCGAGGCCGCGCAGAGCCAGCCACTGGGACGGCCACGACCAGTACGCGTTGCGATCCGGCCACGGTCCGATGCCGGTCGGTTCCCACATCTCCAGGTGCTCCCGGTCCCGCAGCCGGACGCGGCTCCACTCGCCGGCGTCCCGTAGCCGGACCGGCCGGACGGCGAGGATCCCGGCGGGCACCCTGAGCGGACCCAGCTTCGCGGGCCAGCCCGGATGCCGGGTCTCGATCGGATACGCGACGCCGGAAATCGGTGCGCCCATTACGCCCGCTGGGCAAGGAAGGTCACCTTGACCTGCTCGCCCGCGGCGACCTCGGTGAGGTCTTCGTCGATGTTGATCAGGCAGTTCGCCTCGGCGAGCGACGCGAGCAGATGCGCGCCGGAGGTGCCGAGCGGTTGCACCAGGTACTCGCCGTTGCCCTCGTCGCGCAGCAGCTGCCCGCGCAGGAAGCCTTTGCGTCCCTTGGTCGAGGTGATCGGGGAGAGCAGCCGCGCGCCGACGATCCGGCGGTGCGGGTTGCGGGTGCCGCGCGCGGCGCGGATCAGCGGGCGGACCAGGACCTCGAACACCACCAGCGCGCTCATCGGGTTGCCGGGGATCAGGAACGTCGGCACCGAATCTGGGCCGAGCCTGCCGAAGCCCTGCACCGAACCGGGGTGCATGGCGACGCGGGTCATGTCGATGTGGCCGAGGTCGGACAGCGCCGCGTGCACCTCGTCGCCCGCGCTTCCGCCGGCGCCGCCCGCGACGACGACGATCTCCGACATCAGCAGGCGGCCTTCGACGATCTCCCGCAACCGTTTCGGGTCGCCGGGGACGATGCCGACGCGGCTCACCTCGGCGCCCGCGTCCCGCGCGGCCGCGGACAACGCGTACGAGTTGACGTCGTAGACCTGCCCGACCGACGGGGTGCGGTCGATGTCGACCAGTTCGTCGCCGACGGACACGATCGAAACCCGCGGCCGCGGGTAGACCAGTACCTTCGCCCGGCCGACGGCGGCGAGCAGGCCGACCTGGGCCGAGCCGATGGTGTCGCCCTTGCGCACGGCGACGTCGCCGATCTGCACGTCCTCGCCGGTCCGGCGCACGTAGCCCGCCGACGGCACCGACTTGTGCACGGTGACCTTGGCCTGGTGACCGTCGGTGTAGGCGGTCGGAACGACGGCGTCGGCGAGCGTGGGCAGCGGCGCGCCGGTGTCGACCCGCACGGCCTGGCCCGGCTGGAGCCGCCGCGGCTGGCGTGAACCGGCGGCGATCTCGCCGACCACCGGCAGCTGCACCGGCTCCTGGCCCGCGGTGCGGACGTCGACGCTTCGCACCGCGTAGCCGTCGACGGCGGCCTGGTCGAAACCGGGCAGCGCGTGTTCGGCGACGACCTCTTCGGCGCACAGGAGGCCTTGGGCCTCGGAGATGGCGACCCGGACCGGGCGCGGGCGTACCGCGGCGTCCAGGGTCAGCGCGATCTGATCCTCGACGGAACGGAACTGTCCCGCGTCTTCGGTCTCAGCCGCTTCGGCGATGGGCTCCGTCATGACTGGGGGATCTCGATCCGTTCGTTCGACCAGGCGCGCGGTGAAGGCCCGTCGGTGAACTGAAGTTCACCACCGTTACCAGGAGTGATGCGGTCCGAAGCCGTGGAAATCGCCCGATCGGGCAAGTCCCCCGTGGTCCGTGCCGCCGGGGTGGTCGCTGCGCCTGTCATAGGCGTGAAGCCTAACCTGACCACGTGTGCGAGCCCGGCAATGAACACCTGAGCAAGGCGGAGTGGCGTTCTCGGATAACCGCCGAACGGCGTTCACAGGTGACGGAACAGCGGGCCAGGGAGGCCGTCGCGCTGGCCGCCTCGGCCGCTCGGCTGCCGGGCGAGGTCGTGTGCGCGTACGTACCGTTCGGGACGGAACCGGGTTCGACGTCACTCCTTGATCAACTTCTGGACCAGGGCAAACGGGTACTGCTGCCGATCGTCCCGGACGAGCCGGGACCGCTCGGGTGGGCGGTCTACGAAGGCTCGTCGAGCCTCGGCCCGGGCAGGCTGCGCGGGCTGCTCGAACCGACCGGCCGCCGGCTCGGTCCCGACACGCTGGGGACGGCCGATCTGGTGCTGATCCCCGCGCTCGCCGTCGACGACGAAGGTGTCCGGCTCGGCAGGGGCGCCGGGTACTACGACCGGTCGCTCTCCTTCGCCGCGCCGGGCGCCGCGCTGATCGCCGTCGTCCGGGACGCCGAACTCGTCCGTGAATTGCCTTCGGAACCGCATGACGTCCGCATGACCGGGGTACTGACCCCGGACCAGGGGGTCTCCCCGCGACCGGTAATACCTGGATAAGCAGGAGTGCTGACCCCGGACCAGGGTGCCGCCCCATGACCGGTAATACCTGGATAAGCAGGAGTGCTGACCCCAGACCAGGGTGCCGCCCCACGACCGGTAATACACTGACGCCCCGACGCAGTGGTTCAGAAAGGGCACAATGAGCTCTGACGCGCACCTGTCCGATCGATTCGCCGAAACGCTGTCGAAAATGCGTTCCGCGGGGGCCCACGCCATGGAGCTGGCGGCCCTGCGAAGGCGGCTCGAGCAGCTGTCCGAACCCGGCGCCGGTGAATTGCCGGGAAACGAACTCGAACCTCTCGATGACATCAGCAGGCTCGTGGATCTGCCCGAGCCGGACGACGCGGAAGCGCGCCGGGTCCTGGACCGCACGGCCGTGCTCAAGCTCAACGGCGGGCTCGGCACGAGCATGGGGCTCACCGGGCCGAAATCGCTGCTGGAAATCAAACCGGGGAAGACCTTCCTCGACGTCATCGCGATGCAGGTGCTCTCGACCCGCGCGAAGTACAAGGCGCGCCTTCCGCTGATCCTGATGAATTCGGCGGGTACCCGCGAACCTTCGCTGGAGTCGCTGAAGAAGTATCCCGATCTCGCCGACGACGTGATCCCCGCCGACTTCCTGCAGGGACGCGAACCGAAGATCACGGCCGACGGCAAGCCCGCCGAATGGCCCGCGAACCCGGAACTCGAATGGTGCCCGCCGGGACACGGCGACATCTACGTCGCGCTCGCGGTGAGCGGGATGCTCGAAACGCTGCTGGCGGAAGGCATCCGCTGGTGCTTCGTGTCCAACGCCGACAACCTCGGCGCGCTGCCGGACGCGCGGATCGCCGCGTGGCTCGCGAGCGAGGACATCCCGTTCGCGATGGAGACCGTGCTCGGCACCGCGGCCGACCGCAAGGGCGGGCACCTCGCGCGGCGCGCCGGCCGGATCGTCCTGCGTGAATCCGCGCAGGTGCCCGACGGCGACGATTCGTTCGGCGACGTCGCCAAGTGGCGTTTCTTCAACACCAACAACATCTGGTTCGACCTCGAACGGCTGAAATCCCTCCAGGACGCCGATCCGGCCGCGCCGCTGCTGCCGCTGATCGTGAACCGGAAGACCGTCGATCCGGCCGACGCGGCCAGCACGCCGGTGATCCAGCTCGAAACGGCGATGGGCGCGGCCATCGGATCCGTCGAGGGCGCGCGGGCCATCGAGATCCCGCGGACCCGGTTCGCGCCGGTCAAGACCACCGACGACCTGCTCGTCGTCAGGTCCGACGCGTACGTGCTCGACGACAGCGGGGAGATGATCCCGGAGTTCACCACCACCCCGCCGGTCGTCTCGCTGAGCAAGGAGTTCTACAAGCTCCTGCCGGACTTCGACGCGCGTATCCCTTCCGCGCCTTCGCTCAAGGAATGCACGAGCCTCGAAGTGGACGGCGACGTCACCTTCGGGAAGAACGTCGTCGCCCGCGGCGATGTGAAGATCACCGGGCCGAAGACCATCCCGGACGGCGAAGTTCTCTAGCCTCGCTGGGCGATGAACACGTACTCGCGTCCTGGACGGTCTGGAGCATCCCGGACGTCCAGGACGCGAAAACCGTGCTCCGCCAGCAAGGCCTCCAGGTCTTCGCGCTCGCGGAACCAGAGTTTCGAGTCCGAGGTGACGATCTCGCCGTCGGCGAACCGGTAGCTGTACCGGAACGAAACGAACGGAAGGTCCACCTCGGTGACCTCGCGCCACTGCTCGACCTCACCGACGCCGGGGACGTCGATGACGTCGTGCGCGGTGTCGGCGGACCAGTCCTCCCAGACGCGGCGGCCCGGACGCCGGATCTCGAACACCAGGTGACCACCCGGCTTCAGTGCCGTGCGGACGCCTTCGAGGGTCCGGCGCCATTCGTCATCGGTGAGGAAGACCTGGGCCACGTTCCCGGTCATCACGGCGAGATCGGCGCCCGCCTCGCCCACCGCCTTCGCGTCACCGTGGATCCAGGTGATCTTCCCTTCCGGGTCCTTGGCCTTCGCGATCTCCAGTGACGCCTCGGCCGGATCGACCCCCACCACCTCGATCCCGCGTTCGGCCAGGAGAACGGCCAGGCAGCCGGTGCCGCAGCCGACGTCGAGCACTCTCCCCGCCCCGAGTTCGCCGATGATCGCGAGGTAGTGGTCCAGATCGTCGCGAGCGCCGTCGAAGGCGTCGTAGATCGGTGCCAGCCGGGCGTGGGCGAAGAGCGCGTCAGGCATTCGGCGACGATAGCTCCGGGACCCGTTCGGGAGCCACGGATTTACGGTCGCGCCGCCAGGCCCGCTCGCCCAGCAGTGCCAGGAACGCGGGCAGCAGCACGCCGCGGACCAGCGTGGCGTCGATCAGGACGGCGACCGCCATCCCGACACCCATCATCTTGTACTCGATCGCGCTCAACGTGATGAAGACGCTGAACACGCCGACCATGATCACGGCCGCGCCACTGACCACCCCCGCGCTGGTGCCGGTGCCGCGGACGATCGCGGTGACGGCTCCGTCGGCCCGGCGTTCACGGATCCGGCTGAGGATGAAGATGTGGTAGTCCATGCTCAGCCCGAGCAACAGGACGAACATGAACATCGGCAGCCAGCCGACCACCCCGCCGTACGGGGTGAATCCCAGCAGGGAAGCGAAATGGCCGTCCTGGAAGATCCAGGTGAGCACGCCGTAGGCCGCGCCGATCGACAGCAGGTTCAGCAGGATCGACACGAGCGCCACCGCCACGGACCGGAAGGCCAGCAGCAGCAACACGAGCGCCGCCAGCAGGACGAAACCGACGACCAGCGGCATCCGGTCGATCACCCGGTCGGCGAAGTCGCGGGCGTTCGCCGTCCGGCCCGACACCGCGAACTCGACGCCGTCCACCTCGCCGATCGTCGCGGGCAGTACCTCGGTGCGCAGTTTCGCCAGCGCGGCATCGGCTTCCGCGTCCCGGCCCGCGCCCGACAGCGGGACCCGGACGACCACCGCCTCGTCGACGTTCGCGACCGCGACGGGTTTGTTCAGCACGCCGCCGGTTTCCCCGATCCTTCGTTCGAGATCGGTGATCGCCGAGCGCAGTGCCGGGCTGTCGACCGGGCCGCCGTCCTCGGCCGTCAGCACCACCGTCGCGGGGTAGACGACGCCTGGGAAGGCTTCCTGGGTGCGGACGGCGGAGTCGATGGTCGCCATCGATCGAGGCAGGCTCTCCGCCGGTGTCGGATCCTGTAGATGCATGCCGAGCGCGGGCAAGGTGAGCAGGATCAGCGACGCGGTCGCGAGCCCGCCCCACAACGACGGCCGCCGGGTGACGGCGCGGGCGATCGCGGACCAGAAGCGCGAGTTCTCCGCGGTGGTGCGCCGCTTGCCCAGCCAAGGAATCCGGCCGCGATCGACCTTGTCGCCCAGCAAGGACAGCAGCGCGGGCAGCACGGTGACCGCGCCGAGCACGGCCAGGCCCACCACGAACGCCGTACTGATCGCGAGCCCCGTGAAGTTGTCGAGCCCGGTCAACACCAGCCCGCTCACACACAGGACGACCGTCACGCCCGAGACGACCACGACGTGCCCGGACGTCCCCGACGCGATCAGGATCGCGTCGTCGATCGAATGCCCCCGCGCACGCTCTTCTCGTTGCCGCCTCAGGAAGAACAGCGAATAGTCGACGCCGACCGCCATCCCGATGAGCAGCGTGATCACCGTCGTCGCGCCGTTGATCGGGGTGAGGTCGTCGACGACGGAGAGGAAACCGAACGTCGCCGCGACACTCGTTCCGGCCAGCAGCAACGGGACCGACGCCGCGACCAGCGCCCCGAAGACGATCAGCAGGATCACCAGTGTCATCGGCAGCGAAAGGAGCTCCGACCGTTTGACGTCTTCCCGGATGCCTTTGTCGACCACGGTCGACAGGCTGAGGTCCCCGGACAGACCCAACCGGACGGACGGATGCCGGGCGGCGACCCCGTCGACCTGCGCGGAAGCGGTCTCGAAGTTCGGCCGGATGTCCTTGTCCCCGCCCGCGATCGAGAAGCCGACGAGACCGGACACGCCGTCGGCCGAGATCCGGTCCGCGCCGTCGGGGGCCAGCGGCGAGCGGACGTCGGCGACGGAACCGGAGCGGGTGAGCGTGGTGATCAGGTCGTCGGTCGCCCGCCGGAGTTCTTCGTTCGAGGTGAACGGTGCCGAGCCGGCGTTCTTCGGTTGGACGAGGACGTTCTCGCGTAAGGGGTCGAAGGTGTTCTGGGCGTTCAAAGCCGTCTGCGCGCGACCGGATTCGCCGGGATCGGTGCTCCGCCGGCTTTCGCCGTCCAGCAGGGCACCCGACAGCAGGGCGACGACCACGAGGGCGACCCAGCAGACGAGAGTGAGCGCGCGATGCCGGAGGGACCAGGCGGCGAGCTTTTCGGGCAGCATGAACTACAGTCCTTTACGTGAAGGAGTGAGATGCCTCGGGCGAGGTTTTTGCTTCTTCTTTCCTGGGCCGTCGAGTTGCCGCTCGGCGGCCCAGGGTCCTTTCACCGGGTGGTCAGTCGACCTCCTTGAGGATCCGCTCGACCGAGCCCACGCTCTTCTGGAGATCCGCGAGGCGGCCGTCGAGTTCGGTGAGTTTGCGTTCGGTCTCTTCCTGCGCCTGGACGGCTTTTTCGGCGAGCCTGCGGTATTCCTGTTCCCGCGCGAGCGCGCCCTTGGCCCGGATGGTCGCGCCGAACTGCCACACGACCACCGTGATCACCACGGTGAGGAACACGAAGATGCCGATCAGTCCGGCGACTTCCTGCCATTGATGCCACTTCACGGTCGTTCCCCCTCATCGCCCGCCGACGGCGTGGTCAGTGTCGGTGCCGCGGCGGCGATGGCGTCCGGGCTCAGTTCGATCAGGAACGGTTTCACCTCGTAGAACTTCATCGCTTTCCCGTCCTCCGACAGCTCCAGGGTGGCCGACACGAGCCCGGCCGCCTCCAGTTTGCGCAGGTGGAGCTGCAACAGCGCCCGGCTGATGCCGAGCTCTCGCGCCAGCTGACTCACGTACGCGCGCTCCTCGCGGAGCGCCGCGACGATCCGCAGCCGATGCGGATTCGCCAATGCCCCCAGCAGCCGCAGCAGCTCGTCGCCGGACGGTCCGGTGGCGCTCATGGCAGGCTCCCGCACATGCCAAAGAAATCTAGCAGGTGCTGGCTCGATCTACCAGGTGCTCCATCCAGGCGTTCGGTTCCGTGTAGACGCCGACGTCCAGCGCCGAGGAGGCGAGCACCGGCGCGATCCCGCCGGGAACGGCCGTGAGGCCGTCCTGGAGTTCGACGCCGGTCCACGCCTTCCACTGGGCGAACGTGCCCGTGACCGTCATCGCGAACGGCGCCACTTTCACGAACCGGGCACCGAGCCGCTCGTGCGTGCGCAGCCAGGGATCCTCGGGCAGCCCGTCCGGGCGACGGCGCGCGACGTAGTCCTCAAAGGACAGTCCAGGTTCGTTCTCCTTCCCGGCCGGGCGGACCGGCACGACGAGGTTGCGCATCCCTGTTTCCGAGGCGCGCTTTTTCAACGCTTCCAACGCTTTTGTGGCCAGGCCGCCACCGCGGCGGCCTGGCGCGACCATCACTTCGAGGGCGATCAGCGTATTCGTCTCACGGGCGCTCATCAGATCTTCGGCGGCCCAGATCAGGGCGGCGTCCCAGCCGTGGTCCGGCAGTTCCGGGCGTTCGGCCGTCGGGAATCCGACCGGGACGGCGGCCACTCTCGCCACCGGGACGCCGTCTTCCAGCAGCACGAGGAAGTATTCCGGCCAGCGGGCGGCCAGGTGGGACGACTTCGCCAGCAGGCCCGCCAGGCCGTGCTGGAGGAATTCGCCGCCGACACCGCCGAGGCCGAGCGCGGGCTCACGCAGCTCAGGCCGGGTGGCCAGGTCTTCGATCACGATCATGTCCTCAGTAGACCCGAGGACACGCGATTCTCACGAGGTGGTTTTCACGATGGTCTAGCGAACCGGCAGCGCGCGGCGCCTTCCGGTGAGACCGGTGGTGTTGAGGTTGGCTCGCTCACCGGCCGAATGTCCGTCGAGATAGCCGCTTCCGGACAGCCGCCTCGGCGGTGCCGAGCGCAAGTCGCCGTATTGCTCATCGTACGCCTGTTTGACCATCGCCGTCCGGTCCTGGATCACCAGTTCGGCGGAGCGATGACCCGCCGCCGTGGTGTGGGTGCGGGCAGCGGTGTCTTCGCTGTTGCGGAGCCTTTCGTAGACGGCGCCGGAGAATCCGTGCAGCCAGGTGCGCCGGTACGCGGCCAGCGATTCGCCCGCGAACACCCGGTTCTCCGGGCGGACCCTGGTCAGCTGGGTGGTCGCTTGCAGCAGCAGGCTGGTGTACAGCAGTTCCGTGCGCTCCAGATCGGACCGGAAGCCGAACACGGTCACCGCGGTGACCGACTGGCCGAGCCGGTGCAGCAGGGCCCGGCAGCGCAGCGGATGCGCGATGTTCGTGAGCAGTCCCGCCTTGTCCCGGCTGTACGGGTTTTCGAGCGGGATCATGACCTGGGTGATCTCGTCGGCGGTCGCCCCGGAGGCGGCCAGCAGCGCCTGGTCGATGCCGTACCTGGCGATCAGTTCGGCGGCCTTGGTGTTGTACGACTCGGCTTCGGCCTCGGTGACCGCCGGGTCCTCCGCCTTCGCGAGGAGTTTCCGGACGCGCGCGAGCAGCGTGTCATGGTCGGGCATGGCCCTCCTTCCTGATTGGGTTGGAGCGGGTCAATCTAGGAGAGAGGTCCGACAATATTCGGACGGGAAGTTCGGATCCGGCAAGGGGGCGGTATGGCGGTCGACGTTTCGGTGGTCGGTTCCGGGCCGAACGGCCTCGCGGCGGCGGTGCTGCTGGTCAGGGCGGGCCTGTCGGTCGAAGTGCACGAGGCGGCGGACGAGATCGGCGGTGGGACGCGCACGGCCCCGCTGTTCGACGACGACGTCCGGCACGACATCTGCGCGACCGGGCATCCACTGGCCGCGGCGTCTCCCTTCTTCCGCTGGTTCGATCTCGCCGGGCACGGAGTCGACCTCCTGCGGCCGGAGGTCGCGTACGCGCACCCGATCGACGGTAGCCGCGCCGGACTCGCCTATGAAGATCTCGACCGGACCTGTGATGCCCTTGGTACGGACGGTCCCCGGTGGCGCCGCCTGCTGGGGCCGCTGGCCGCGAACAGTCGCGAGCTGGCCGATCTCCTGCTCAGCGACTTCCGTCATCCGCCACGGGACCCGCGCGCCGCCGCGCTTCTCCCCGCCCGGACGGCGCTGCTCGCTTCCGGGCTGGAACGCCGTCTGTTCAACGGTCCGGAAGCGCCCGCGCTCCTTTCCGGTGTCTCCGCGCACGTGATGAGCCGTCAACCTTCGCTCGCCGCGGCCGGCGCGACCCTCCTGCTCGGCCACCTCGCGCATTCGACCGGCTGGCCGATCGCCCGCGGCGGCAGCCAGCGCATCACCGAGGCGCTCGCCGCCGATCTCCGCGCGCACGGCGGGCGGATCCACACCGGCAGCCGGATCACGGATCTGCGGTGCTTGGCGGGTTCGCGAACGGTGGTCCTCGATCTCGCGCCGCGCGGTTTCCTCGACATCGCGCGGGATCTGATGCCGCCGCGATATCGGAAGGCGCTGGAGTCCTATCGCTACGGGCCCGGCGTGGCGAAGGTGGACTTCCTGGTGTCCGAACCGGTTCCGTGGGCGGTCCCGGAGGTCGGCAAGGCGGGCACCGTCCATCTCGGAGGCACGCGGGACGAGGTGTACGCCGCGGAGAACGCCGTCGTGCGCGGGGAGACTCCGGAAGACCGATTCGTGCTCGTGTCCGATCCGATGGTGCTCGACCCCTCCCGCGGGCTGCCGGGCAAACGGCCGGTGTGGGCATACTGCCATGTGCGGCACGGGGATCCGCGAGACGTCACCGAGCTCGTCCGGCGGAGGATCGAACGGTTCGCGCCCGGGTTCTCCGACACGATCCTGGCGAGTCGCTGCCTCACCGCGCCGGAGCTGGAGGCCTACAACGCGAACTATCCCGGAGGGGACGTCGCCGCCGGCGCGGTCGATCTGCGCCAGGTGCTCGGAAGGCCTGTCACGCGCTGGAATCCGCATCGCACCCCGCTCGGCGGTGTCTTCCTGTGCTCGGCCGCGACGGCGCCGGGACCCGGTGTGCACGGAATGGGCGGCTGGTATGCCGCGAAATCCGTGCTTGGGAAAGACTTCGATCGCGTTATTCAAGAATTCCGGGGCCGTACGAGCCCTGTTTCGTAGGCGACCACCACGGCCTGGGCCCGGCTGGAAATACCGAGTTTCGTCATCAACCGGTTCAGATGCGTCTTCACGGTGGCCTCGCTGACCAGCAGGCTCCGCGCGATGTCGGAATTCGGCACGCCGGTGCCGACGTAGCGCAGCACCTCGAGTTCGCGTTCGGTCAGTCCGGTGAGGGCGGGCGGGGCCGCCGGTTTCTCCGGCGGGCCCTGGGTGAAGGCCTCGACCAGCCGCCGGGTGATGGTCGGCCCGAACAGCATGTCGCCGCGCGCGACGGCGTGGATCCCGGCGATCAGCGTCTCCGGCGGGCAGTCCTTGAGCAGGAAGCCCGCCGCTCCCGCGCGCAACGCGGTGTAGACGTATTCGTCGAGGTCGAACACCGTCAGCATGAGCACGTTCGGCTTCTCCGGACCGGCCTGCGCGAGGATCCGCTCGGTCGCCTTGACCCCGTCGAGCCCGGGCAGCCGGATGTCCATCAAGATCACGTCGGGACGCAGGTCGAGGGCTTTCTCGACGGCTTCGAGCCCGTTTCGCGCTTCGCCCGCGACGTGCACGTCGGGAACGGCGTCGAGCAGAGCGACGAAGCCCGCCCGTACGAGATCCTGGTCGTCGACCACCAGCACACTGGTCACCGGGCTCGCTCCTGCGGAAGATAGGGAAGGGTCAGTTCGATCGCGAAACCACCGGATTCTGCCGGTCCCATTTCGATCGAACCACCGTACATTCTCGCCCGTTCGCGCATTCCGATGAGGCCTTGTCCGGCCGGATCGGACGGTGGTGTGTCTTCGGGAGCGGAATTGCGGACGCTCAGCACGAGCGCCGCCTCGCCGTATTCGAGGACGAGCTCCACACTCGCCTTGTCCGCGTGTTTCAGTACGTTCGTAAGCGCTTCCTGCGCGATTCGGTAGGTGCACAGTTGCTGTCCCGGCGGAAGCCGTCGCGGTTCGCCGACGGTCCGCGCCTTCACGGTGAGGCCGGCTTCGCGCACGCGGGCGACCAGCGCGGGCAAATCGGCGAGACCGGGCTGAGGGCGGTACTCGTATGTTTCACGTTGCGGTGGGCGCAACACCCCGAGCAGCCGCCGCAGTTCGTCGAGCGCTTCGGTCGTGGTGCCGGTGATCGTGTCCAGCGCGGTGCGCGCGGTGCCGGGGGAGGACTCGAAGACGTATCGCGCGAGGTTCGCCTGCACCGCGATCACCGAGATGTGGTGGGAAACGACGTCGTGCAGCTCGTGCGCGATGCGGATGCGCTCCTCGACGACGGCCTGTTCCGCTTCGAGCCGGATCTCGCGCTCCGCGCGGACGGCGCGTTCCACCAGCCGGTCCGCGCGCAGGAAACCGAGCCGTCCGACGATGATCGTGCCCACGCACTGCGCGATCAGGCGTGTCGTGTCGGCCACGAACGACGGCACTTCCCCGAGGACGAGCCCTGCCTCGAACAGCACGACCCACGCGATGGTCGGTGCCACGGCCTTCGCGGGCGGATAGCGCGCCCACACCGTGTACGCCGCGATGAAGGCCGAGGGCTCGCCCAAGGTGGCCCGGTAACCCAAGGCGGTGTACACGGTCATGATCGAGACCGACGTGAGCAGGACCGCGATCGGATAGCGGCGGCGCACCAGCAGCGGGAGCGCGACGAGCACCGCGAGGGCGACGCCTTCGGCCTCGACCGGATCGCCGAACGCGCCGCCGCGGGGTGCCGCGCCCAGTGCCAGGAGAGTGGCCGAGGCCGCCGTGATCAGAAAATCGATGAGCGCCGGCCGTGCACGGAGGAGCTGAAAGGGCTGAGCGAGGGACGGCACTTCCGAAAGTTACCGCCGGAGCGTCGGACCGCCCAATTCCTGCAACTTTCGCGGTATTCGACCGGCGATATACCGCGAAGGTTTACCTCGCCTTCCGACTCGCGGTGATTCCGCTCGATGATCCGTCCGGATAACGTCGGGGCAGGATGGATATTCCATTCCCCAACTCGGCGAAGAGGTCGCCCTCCTCCGGGTAAGAGGGCCTTCGGGAGGGGATATCCGGAGCGGGTCGCCTCTTCGCCGAGCCTCAGCTCAGATAAGCGTCCAGCGTGACGGCCAGCGCGCTTTCCGGTGACGGCGCGAAGCTCGCACCAGCCAATCCGCCCCAGAGCCACAGCTGGGCGAGACCGTGCAGCGACGCCCACAGTGAGGACGCGAGCAGCCGCGGATCGGTCGCGGGATGCCAGTCTCCGTCCTGGAGCGCGCCTACGAGCGAGGCGAAGAAGTCGAAGACCGCGCTGCTCACCCGCGTGAGTTCGGTGTCGTCCGGATCGATGAGATCGCGGCGGAACATCAGCTCGAACATCGCCGGATTGGTCAGCGCGAAGTCGAGATAGCCGTGGCAGGCCGCGATGAGCCGCTCGCGCGGCGTCCCGTCCGGCAGGCCGGTGCCGCGATCGAGCAGTTCGGTGTAGCCGCGGGTGGCGACCGCCGAGAGCAGGGCCGCGCGCCCGGAGAAATGCCGCAGCGGCGCGCCGTGCGAGACGCCGGCCGCCTTGGCGATCCCGCGCAGCGTCACCGCGCCGACGCCCTCTTCGGCCAGCAGGTTCGCCGCGGTGTCGATCAGGCGGGTTCGGGCGCCCACGACCGGGTCTCCTCGAGGACGGGCAGCAGGTCGGGGCGCTTCGGCAGGAAGCCGTCGCCCGGCTGGCGGCCGCTGAGCCGGTTGCGGAACCGGCTGGCCGCGACCGGGAGGACTTCCCGGGTCAGCCAGCGCAGGTCCGCGCGCAGGCCGGGGCGTCCCGCCGAACCGGGGAGCGGGGCGAGCCAGGCCGGGTCGTGGGTGACGCCGAGCTTGCCGAGCACGTGCCCGGCCAGGCGCCGGTGCCCTTGTTCGGACAGGTGCAGCCGATCCGGGCCGAAGTAGCGGGAATCGTGCGCGGCGTCGTCCGGCCAGAGGTCGACGAGCGTCGCGCCGTAGCTGACGGACGCTTCGCGGACGGCGTCGTTCAGCGCGACGATGCGCGGGCGCATGCGGTGACCCATCGGCATGCGGTGGGAGATGTCGCTGAGGGTGAAGGTGACGACGTCCGGCGCGATCTCGGTGCAGGCGCGGATGGTGGCGTCGACGCGGCGGGCGACCGTGTGCGCGTCCCAGCCGCGGCTCATCACGTCGTTGCCGCCGCCGAACAGCGCGATCAGATCCGGCCGCAACCCGCTCGCCGCCGGGGTCTGCTCGGCGTGGATCTGGTCGAGCCTGCGCCCGCGGACCGCGAGATTGGCGTAACGGAAACCCGGCTCTTCCTCGGCGAGGCGTGCCGCGACGAAGTCGGCCCAGCCGCGGTAGAAGCCGCCCGACGGATGCGGATCGGCCAGCCCTTCGGCGCAGCTGTCGCCGAGCGCGACGAAACGTTGGTAGCCCATCCAGATCTCCGTAACCGCGAGTTCACCTTGTAGACACTGTCTATCAAACTCACGTAGACGCTGTCTACTTCGGGGGAGCGGGGGACCTTTGCTATCGCCCGAGCCGGGCGCGGTGGGTGAACGCGAGAGCACGCCGCGGGTCTCCGTCCGGGAGCACCCGGCACAGCGCGTCGATGATCTCCAGGTCGTCCGCGCCGCAAGGGGTCTCCCAGTACGACCACAGCGCCGCCGCGTCCCCGCTGCCGAGCGCGACCCGCCGGACCGACGCGGTGACCGACTCGCGCTCCTCGCGGATGGCAGGCGACTCCGATTCGGCCAGCAGCGGCCCGCGGAACGCGTTCGCGGCACCGGCGACGTCGCCCCGTTTGAGCGCCGCGCGGACCCGCAGGAAGTCGGCGTCCACCTCGGCGGAGAGCCGGTACGGCCGGGTCCGCACGATGTCCGATCCGAGCTGCGTCCGCAGCCGGTGGATCTCCGCGCGCACCGTCACCGGGTTGCCGCTCTCGCCGTAGAGCAGCAAAGCCAGCCGTTCCGCCGAGAGACCACCGGGATACAGGGCGAGCAGGGTGAGGATTTCCGCGTGCCGCAGCGTGAACGGCACCTCGCGACCGTCCACTGTGGTCGATGGTGGGCCGTCGGTGAGGAACTCCAGCGCGAGCCGCGGCCGCCTCGACGGACCCCGGCTCCGCAGGCGCAGCAGATAGCCCTCGTTCAACGGCTCCACCGTCCCGAGCCGGCCGTCGGGCAGGGTGACCGCGCCGCCACCGGGCCGGATGTCCACGGTGGCGGGAAGATCGCCGCAGGATTCGGCCGCCAGCACGCGCCCCTTCGCCGAAAGCAAGGCGCCGGGAGTGCCGCGCAACGCTTCCAGATGAGACATGTTGGCGATCCGCAACCGCTCGTCGAGCAGCGCGAGCCGGGCCCGCAGCTGGCCTTCGGCGAGCTGCGCTGCCGCCGTGACCAGCGCGAGCATCGCCGGATGGACCGTCCGCAGCGGGCCGCTGACGTCGATCGACCCGAGCAGCGCGCCGGTCTCCGGGTCTCGCACGGGCGCCGCGGCGCAGGTCCAGCCGTGGTAGGTCCGCACGAGATGCTCGGCGGAGTAGATCTGCACCGGTTCCCCGGTGGCGAGCGTGGTGCCCATCGCGTTCGTGCCGATGACGTCCTCGCTCCAGCGCGTCCCCTCGGCGAGCATCACGCCGTCCGCGCGCCGCAGCACCCCGGCCGCGCCTTCGCGCCACAGGATGTGCCCGGCCGCATCGGTCACGATCATCATGTGCTCGGCGTCGTCGGCGATGCTCACCAGCGTCTGCCGCAGGATCGGCAGCACCGGCGCCAGCGGATGCTCGTCCCGCAGCCCGCTCACTTCGCCCGGGTCGTAGACCAGCGGGGCGACGCCCGTGTCCGGGTCGACCCGCGCGGCGAGCGAGCGGTTCCACGACGCCGACACGATCGACCTGGGGGAACGCGGCGCGGGAACACCGGAGAGGACGGCTTCGCGGACGTCCTTCAGCAGCCGCGCGTACGCCTGAGGGTCACGCGGCGACGCTTCACCTCCGGGCAGCTCCGCCACGTTTTCGAGGATAGGTGACCGGGCTCACTACGTTGCAACGTGCGTGCAACCTCACCCGGCCTACCTTCGCCGCCATCCGCCACCCCTAGCGATGAGGCAGGAAAGATGGCCAAGTACGCGGCACCGAACACCGAAGGCAGCGTCGTCAGCTACGAGTCGCGCTACGACCACTACATCGGCGGCGAGTACGTACCGCCCGCGAGCGGTCAGTACTTCGAGAATCCGACCCCGGTGACCGGGCAGGCGTTCACCGAGATCGCCCGCGGTACCGCCGCCGACGTCGACCGCGCGCTCGACGCGGCCGAAGGCGCGGCCGCGGCCTGGGGCCGGACGTCGGTGGACGAACGGTCGAACGTGCTGCTCAGGATCGCCGACCGGATGGAACAGAACCTCGAAGCGATCGCCGTCGCCGAATCGTGGGAGAACGGCAAACCGGTCCGCGAGACCCTCGCCGCCGACATCCCACTGGCGATCGACCACTTCCGCTACTTCGCCGGCGCCCTGCGCGCCCAGGAGGGCGGCATCTCCCAGATCGACGACAACACCGTCGCCTACCACTTCCACGAGCCGCTCGGCGTCGTCGGTCAGATCATCCCGTGGAACTTCCCGCTGCTGATGGCGGTCTGGAAGCTCGCGCCCGCGCTCGCCGCGGGCAACGCGATCGTGCTCAAACCGGCCGAGCAGACCCCGGCGTCGATCCACCTGCTGATGTCGCTCATCGGCGACCTGATCCCGCCGGGCGTGCTGAACATCGTCAACGGGTTCGGGGTCGAGGCGGGCAAGCCGCTCGCGTCGAGCAACCGCGTGCGAAAGGTCGCGTTCACCGGCGAGACCACCACCGGGCGGCTGATCCTGCAGTACGCCAGCGAGAACATCATCCCGGTCACCGTCGAACTCGGCGGCAAGAGCCCGAACATCTTCTTCGACGACGTCGCCGCGGCCAACGACGCCTTCTACGACAAGGCACAGGAGGGCTTCGCGCTCTTCGCGCTGAACCAGGGCGAGGTCTGCACCTGCCCGTCCCGGGCGCTGATCCAGTCCGGTATCTACGACCGGTTCCTCGGCGACGCCGTCGAGCGCGTCAAGAAGATCAAGCAGGGGCACCCGCTCGACACCGAGACGCAGATCGGCGCGCAGGCCTCCAACGACCAGCTGGAGAAGATCCTCTCCTACATCGACATCGGTCAGAAGGAAGGCGCGAAGGTCCTCACCGGCGGCGAGCGCAGCGACCTCGGCGGCGAACTCTCCGGCGGGTACTACGTGCAGCCGACGGTCTTCGAGGGCGACAACAAGATGCGGATCTTCCAGGAGGAGATCTTCGGCCCGGTGGTCTCGGTGGCGAAGTTCGACGACTACGCCGATGCGCTGAAGATCGCCAACGACACGCTGTACGGCCTCGGCGCCGGTGTCTGGTCGCGCGACGGCAACACCGCCTACCGGGCGGGCCGCGACATCCAAGCGGGCCGGGTGTGGGTCAACAACTACCACGCGTACCCGGCGCACGCGGCCTTCGGCGGGTACAAGGCCTCCGGGATCGGGCGCGAGAACCACAAGATGATGCTGGATCACTACCAGCAGACCAAGAACATGCTGGTGTCCTATTCGGACAGTGCGCTCGGGTTCTTCTGATGACCGAGCGGGTCGGCCTGACACCGGCCGCCGCGGATCTCTTGCGGCGGTTGGTGTCGCTCCACGGGCCGGTGATGTTCCATCAGTCCGGCGGATGCTGTGACGGAAGCGCGCCGATGTGTTACCCGGCGGGCGAATTCCGCACCGGGGCGTCCGACGTCCGTCTCGGCGACCTGGTCGTCGAGGGGATCGAGGACGTCCCGGTGTGGATGTCCGGGCCGCAGTTCGAGTACTGGAAGCACACGCACCTGACCATCGACGTCGTCCCGGGGAGGGGAAGCGGATTCTCCTTGGAGGCACCCGAAGGAGTCCGCTTCCTGGTCCGCTCCCGGTTGTTCAGCGACGAGGAATCGGCGGAGCTGAACGGCCCAGCAACGCGATGAGCCGGTCGCCGGGCGCGGCGTCCGGAGGTGTCTCGACAGCGTGGTCGAAGGCGCCACCGGGCCCGCGCACCGGCATCGCGTCGGGGTAGCGGCTCGCCACGCGGAACGCGGCCGTCGCGAGTTCGTCGTCCCAGACGTGCTCGCGGCCGAGGGCGGCGTCGAGGTCCCAGCCGTGGGTGAGGTTGTCGACGAACAGCACGGCCAAGGCGTTCTTCCCGGGAAGCGGGCCGAAGGTCCCGAAGTCGAAGGTCTTCTCCAGGGCCTGGGCGTCGAAAGCCGCGAGGAACTCGGCGGAACTCTCGGCGTAGGACTGGGCGAGGTCGGCGTCCGTCGTCGGCCGGGTCCGCCTGGGCCGGTCGGACGCCTGTGCGGCGCGGTGTTCGTTGTTGTCGATCAGGTGTTTCACGATGTCCCGGACGGCCCACTCGGCGCAGGGGGTCGAGCGGTCCCAGTCGTCCGTGCCGATCCCGGCGATCGTCTCGCCCGTCGCCTGATGTGCCCTTGTCGTCAACGCGAGGAAGTCCATGCCCGGAACATATACGAACGGTCGTGCTATTTTCTAGAGTGTGAGCACACTCGAAGTGAACGAGGTCTTCGTCGGCCGTCCGACCGTGCTGGGGACGAAGCGCGACGTCGCGGTGTACAGCGCGATCTCGAAGTCGCGGGTCGGCGCGCCCTTCCTGGAACTCGGCGAAATCAACCTGGCCGGGGACGATCAGGCGGACCGCACCGTCCACGGCGGGGTCGACAAAGCGGTTTACGTCTATCCGGCCGCGCACTACGCGGCCTGGTCCGAGCAGGGGTTCGAAGCGGCCGCCGGCGATTTCGGGGAGAACCTGTCGGTCGGCGGCACGGACGAGTTCGAGGTACGGGTCGGCGACGTCTGGACCTGGGGAGACGCGCTGGTCCAGGTCTCGCAGCCGCGGACGCCGTGTTTCAAGCTCGCGATGAAGACCGGCCGCAAGGACGTCATCCCGGCGATGATCGATTCCGGCCGCAGCGGCTGGTACCTGCGGGTGCTCAGGGCCGGTCGGGTCCCGACGTCGGGGCGCATGACGCTGGAAGAACGCGATCCGGCGAATCCGACGATCGCCGAGGTGTACGTCGCGTCGTTCACCAACGTCGCTCGACTGGACGAAGACCGCCGGGCCGCGTACTGGGCGCTGCTGGACCGGGTGCTCGCGACGCCGACGCTTTCCCGGCAGTACCGTGACGGCCTGGAATCGGCGAAACGGCGGAAAGAGGAACGGAATGCCGGTTGACGGCCGGGTGGCCCGCGGCGACGCGACGAGGCGGATCGTGCTCCGGCGCGCCGTCGACATCGCGTCGGTCGAAGGGCTCGACGGGTTGTCGCTCGGCAGGCTCGCCACCGAATTGGAACTGAGCAAATCCGGGGTGTTCGCCCTGTTCGGTTCCAAGGAGGAACTGCAGCTCGCGACGGTCGAGACGGCGAGCGCGATCTTCGCGGAGAACGTCGTCGAGCCGACGCTGAAGGTCGAGCCGGGAATCGCCCGGCTGCGCGCGCTGTGCGCGAACTGGCTGGACTATTCGGAACGCCGGGTGTTCCCCGGTGGCTGTTTCTTCTTCAACACCGGTGCCGAATTCGACGCGCGGACCGGCCGGGTCCACGACGCGGTCGCGAAGGTGAGCCGGGCTTTCGCCCAGTTCATCCGCTCCACCGCCGTCGAAGCGCGGAAGCTGGGACACCTCCGCGCGTCCGTCGACGTGGAGCGGCTCGCCTTCGAACTGCACGCCCTCGGCCGGGCCGCGAACGCCGATTCGGTGATGTTCGGCGGCACGGAGCCCTACGCGCTGGCCCGTGCCGCCATCACCGAACGTCTCGACTACTGCCAGTCGACCTGAGTGGACCGGTAGAAGTCGATGCCCTGCTGAACCCAGCGCGGGCTCTGCTTCGCCAGCCGGAGCCGGTAGGCGTCCCAGGTCCGGGAATCCTTCGGCGACCAGCCGATCTCGGCGTAACCCGGCAGCCTCGGGAACGCCATGAACTCGATGTGCTCACTGGTCACGAGCGTTTCCGACCACAGCGGCGCCTCGACGCCGATGACGTTCTGTTCCGTCACGCCCTGCAAGTACGTGGCCGGATCCCAGTCGTAGCCGGTCTTGACCTCGATCAGCCCGGCCCAGCTCAGGCCGAGCGGGGTCTGCGGGTGGTACTTCATGTCCATGTAGGCCTTGTTGGCGGGCGACATGAGGATCTTGTTGCCCCGGGCGGCGGCCGCGGCGACGTTCGCGTCCGTACCGGTCGTGCCCCAGAACTGCGGGACGGCCGAAACCGGCGGATTGGTCTTGGCGATGTCGTGCCAGCCGGTGATCTGCTTGCCGTACTTCGCGACGATCGGCTGCACCTTCTTGGCGAAGGTCTGGTAATCCTCCGGAGTGGTCGCGTGTGCCTCGTCGCCGCCGATGTTGAGGTACTTGCCGGGGGTGAGCGCCGCCAGTTCGCGGAGGACGTCGTCGACGAAGGTGTAGGTGATGTCCTTGTTGATGCACAGCGAGCTATAGCCGACCTCGATGTCCGTGCGAGCCGGGATCGGCTTGCCGTCGCAGTTCAGTTCGGCGTACGAGTGCTGGGCCGCGTTGGTGTGTCCCGGCATGTCGATCTCGGGGACGACCGTGATGTGCCGCGAAGCCGCGTAGGCGACGAGATCCTTGTACTGCTCTTGCGTGTAGTACCCGCCGGGGCCGCCGCCGACGGCGGTCAGCCCGCCAACGGTCGCCAGCTTCGGCCAGCTCTTGATCTCGATCCGCCAGCCCTGGTCGTCGCTCAGGTGCAGGTGGAGGGTGTTGATCTTGTACTGCGCGATCTGGTCGATGTAGAGCTTGACCTGCGCCGGCGTGAAGAAGTGCCGGGCGACGTCGAGCATCGCGCTGCGGTAGCCGAAGCGCGGGTAGTCGAGCACGGTTCCGCCCGAGACCACCCACGAGCGCTTCTGGACGGTGGTCGCCTCGATCGCCGACGGGAGCAGCTGGCGCAGCGTCTGGACGCCGGAGAACAGGCCCTTGTCGGTTTTGGCCCGCAAGCTCACACCGGAGGACGACACCTTGAGCTGGTAGCCCTCGGTGCCGACGCGGTCGCTCGCGTGGCCGGTTTCGAGCGAGATGGCGGGGCCGCCGCCGCGGTGGCCGGTGACGACGGGCAGCCGGTAGCCGGTGGCGGGCCGGAGCAGCCCGGCCAGGTATTCGCCGACTTGTCTGCCGTCGCGGTCGGTGCGGATGACGGTCGCGGGGTTGAGCCGGAAGTTCGCGCGGGGGTCGGCTTTGGCTTCGACAGGCGCGGGGATGACGTCGGTGACGGTCCGTTCGGCCTTGGTGTGCTGAGCCGCGCTCGCCGTCGCGGGCAGGCCGAACGTCACGAGACTCAGGACGGCCACGCCGAGCACGGTTGTGGACAGGCGTTTACTCATGGAGCACCTCCGGTCGGGGAACTGGAGACTCTCTGCTCATAGAGGTATAGACCAATAGGGCAAAGGGGACAACACCCGATCGGACCAGTGACACGTACCGGTCATTGGTTCACCCGCCACGCAGAACCGCTTTCAGGGCATCGAGAACACTCGCGTCTTCGATCGTCGACGGCACCGGCTCGTCGCGGCCGTCGGCGATGCCGCGCATGGTCTTGCGCAGGATCTTCCCGGACCGCGTCTTCGGCAGCGCGTCCACAATGGACACGTCACGGAACGCGGCGACCGGCCCGATGTCGCGCCGCACCAGGGCGACCAATTCGGCCTTGAGCGTTTCCGCGTCGGCGTCGACGCCCGATTTCAGCACCACGAAACCACGTGGGAGCTGCCCCTTGAGCTGGTCCCGGACGCCGATCACCGCGCATTCGGCGACGGCGGCGTGGGAGGCCAGGACCGCTTCCATCGAACCGGTCGAAAGCCGGTGGCCCGCGACGTTGATGACGTCGTCGGTGCGGCCCATGACGAACAGGTAGCCGTCTTCGTCGACGTAACCGGAGTCACCCGTCAGGTAGTGGCCGTCGTACCGCGAAAGATACGCCTCGCGATACCGCTCGTCGTCCTGCCACAGCGTCGGCAACGATCCCGGCGGAAGCGGCAGCTTGATCGCGATGGCGCCCTCCCGGCCGGCGGGGAGCGGGTCGCCCGCCTGGTCCAGGATCCGCACGTTCCAGCCCGGGACCGGTTTCGTGGCGGACCCGGGTTTGACCGGCATCGGCTCCAGGCCGCGCGGATTCGCCGCGATCGGCCAGCCGGTCTCGGTCTGCCACCAGTGGTCGATCACCGGGACGCCGAGCTTCTCGTGCGCCCAGTGATAGGTCTCCGGATCGAGTCGCTCACCCGCCATGAACAACGTCTGAAACTCGCTGAGCTGGTATTTTTCGATTTCGGTCGCGTCCGGATCGACCTTCTTGATCGCGCGCAACGCCGTCGGGGCGGTGAACAGCGCCTTCACCCCGTGGTCGGCGATGACGCGCCAGAACGCGCCCGCGTCGGGCGTCCCGACAGGCTTGCCCTCGTACATGACACTCGTGGCTCCGATGAGGAGCGGCGCGTAGACGATGTAGGAATGGCCGACGACCCAGCCGACGTCGGAAGCCGTCCACCACACGTCACCGGGCCGGACGTCGTAGATCGCGCTCATCGACCAGGCCAGCGCGACCGCGTGCCCGCCGGTATCGCGTACGACGCCCTTCGGCTTCCCCGTGGTGCCGGAGGTGTACAGGATGTAGAGCGGATCGGTCGCCGCGACCGGCACCGGATCGGCGGGGGAGGCTTTCGCGACCAGCTCGGCCCAGTCCGCGTCGCGCTCACCCAATTCGGCGAGTGAGCGTTCACGCTGCAGCACCACCACCTTGTCCGGCTGATGGACGGTGCCCGCGAGCGCCTCGTCGATGATCGGCTTGTACTCGACGACCCGCGTCGGTTCGATCCCGCACGACGCGGCCACGATGACCTTGGGTTTCGCGTCCTCGATCCGCGCCGCGAGCTCTTTCGGGGCGAACCCGCCGAAGACCACCGAGTGCACCGCGCCGAGCCGGGCGCACGCGAGCATCGCGATCGCGGCCTCGGGGACCATCGGCATGTACACGATGACGCGGTCGCCCTTCCCGACACCGAGAGCGGCGAGCGCGCCCGCGAAGCGCGCGACGTCGTCCAGCAGTTCCGCGTAGGTGAACCGGCGTACCGAATCGGTGACGGGAGAATCCCAGATCAGCGCGGTCTGCTCGCCGCGACCGTCCCGCACGTGCCTGTCGAGCGCGTTGAAAGACGTGTTCAATTCCCCGTCCGGGAACCAGCGGAAGAAGGGCGCCTTCGCCGCGTCGAGGGCCTTCGTCGGCGGCCGGGTCCAGTCGATCGCCCGGGCCGCTTCGAGCCAGAAACCTTCGGGGTCTTCAAGGCTTCGCTGGTACGTCTCGGCGTACATCGAATGCTCCTTCGCGCTCGGGTACCGGACCATCATGGACTTCCGGCCGAGCTCATGCCCGGTGGTAACAGCCGTGACAACCCGGCAACCCCGCGCGGGCATGGAGCGTCCTAAGCTGAACTAGGAAAAAACCGCCGGAAACGGCCTCGACAAGCTAGGGGAGCAGGGTCCATGGGACTAGCGAGCGCGCTGCTGTCGTTCGCGCACAGCCTGTTCGGACCGGGGATCTGGCCCGGGGACTGGGTGTGGGCGACGAGCACCGCGGGAGCGCTGGTCGCGCTGCTGCCCGCGCTGGGAGCGATGGTCGTCGCGATCGTCCGCAAGGGCACCGGCAACCGCTACGACGTGGTGACCCTGTCCGTCTTCGGCGGGATCGGCGTCGTCGCGGTCTTCCTGCTGCCGTGGTTGCTGGCCACCGGTGTTTCGCAGACCTACCAGGAAGCCGCCTCGTCGAAGTCGGGCGGGCAATCCGGCTTCTCCGGCAGTGACCTGGCCGCCTTCAACACCGACTACAGCCCGCTGATCGGTAAGCAGAGCGAGTACCTCGGACGCGGCCAGAACGTGTACGAGGTCCTGTTCTATCCGAGCGGGATGCAGCTGAGTTACATCTTCTATCTGATCCTGCTGGTCGGCCTGCCCGCGCTGTCCCTGCTGTTCGTCATGCTCCAGGCGCGGACAGCGTTCCGCCGCGGCCCGAAGTGGCCTTCGCGGTTCTTCTGGATCCCGTTCGTGCTGATGGTGCTGGCGAGTGTCGGCATGGGCGCGAACACCGCCGTGCACTTCTGGCTCGGCTTCCTGCCGCTCAGCGTGCTGGGCTTGATCCCGGTCGCGCTGGTCGGCCCGCCGCCGTGGTCGGTGATCAACCGGCCGGACCCGCAGCCCCGGCAGAAGATCGAGCCGTACCGCCCGGAGCCGCCCGCCCCGAAGCCGCAGCAGCAGCTGCCGCCCCCGCCGCAGAAGCAGTACCCGGCGACCGCGCTGGCGCAGGCACCCGAACCTCCCGCGCTGGCCGCCGTGCCAGGCCCGGTCCCGGCGCCCCCGGGCTCCCGCAACTCGGGCGGCAGCCGCTACAAGCGTGTCCGGCGGCTCGGCCACGGCGGCTTCGGCACCGTCTGGGAAGCGATCGACACTCAGCTCAACCGCACGGTCGCGCTGAAGATCGCGCACGCGCCGGACCGCGACACCGAAGAGCGCATGCAGCGTGAGGCCAGGGCACTGGCCGTGGTGAACCACCCCAACTGCGTCAAGGTGTACGACCTCGTCGAGGAGCCCGACGGGCTCGCGCTGGTCATGGAGTACCTCGAAGGGCGCTCGCTGGCGGAGATCGTCGACTCGCAGGGCCCGCTCGACGACATCGCCGCCGGACGGCTCTGGTCGACCATGGCGGGCGCGCTCGCCGCGGCGCACGAGAAGGGTGTGCTGCACCGCGACCTGAAGCCGTCGAACATCATCCTCGACCGCAACGGGCTCGCCCACCTGATCGACTTCGGCATCGCCCGCAGCCAGGGCGACTCGAAGATGACCGCGACCGGGATGATGATCGGCACGCCGGACTTCGTCGCCCCCGAGCAGGCGATGGGCTCACAGGCGAGCCCGGCGTCGGACGCGTGGCAGCTCGCGGCGACGGTCAGCTACGCGCTGTCGGGTCAGCCTCCGCGCGGCACCAGGGAGACCCCGATGGCCGCGCTGATGGCCGCCGCCCGCGCCGAACCGGTCTCGAAGCTGCCGAACCGCAGCGCGCACGCCCGGATCCTCATCGCGTCGCTCGACCAGGAGCCGCGCCGTCGCCCGACGCTCACCGCCGTACGGCGCGACGTCGAGGGCTGGCTCGCGCGGGCGGGCAAGTCGCCGGACGGCCCGGTGACCCAGATCGTGCCACGCCGCGGTCCGCAGCAGCCGCAGCCCCACCAGCAGCCGCAGCCCCAGCGTCACCCGCGCTGACCTGCGAAAAGAGAGCAAGGGACCTTTGCTGTCGTTAGTTAGTGCGCTAACGAACGCCAGCAAAGGTCCCTTGCTCTCTCTCAGTCGATGACGACCCAGGTCCCGTCGCGCCACGCCATGGTGAACGTCTTGGGCTCGGCCGCCATCATCGCGATCTGCGGCGAGATCGCGGACGGCGGGACGACGACCTTGTCCGCCCCCTTGCTCTGCACCTTCGCCGGGTCGACGCGGGTGGCCTTCAGCTTCTTGAAGTCGTCCTCCGAGAGCATCCCGAACTGCATCGGGGTGAGGCTCCGGCACTCCTTCATCCCGCCGTCGAACGCGGGCGCGGTGATCCGGCAAACGGTGTCGAGATCCTTTTTGCCCAGCGCGTGGTGATACTCCTCCATCACGCTCGCCGCCCCGGCCGGGCTGTGCGCCGCCGCGCCGCCAGTGGACGGCTTGGTCACCTCGGAGACGGTCGCCGCGGTCGCCGAAGGACGCGAAGAAGCGCTGGGCTGCGTCGAGCTGCTGACCGGTGCTTCCGAGGTGCTCGGAACGGCCGAAGTCTGCGGCGACGCGGTGCCCGGCGTCTGCTCCTCGCAGCCCGCGATCAAGAACAACGCCGTGGCCGCGCAGGCCGCTCCGAGCGGTCGGATCGTCATGATGCCCCCTGTCGAGCTGCTGTTGACCAGGGAAGAGTAACAATCATCGCCCAAGTGTCACACTTGAATCGGGAAATTCAGTGTTCCCCGGTGATCAGCGCCAGCATCGACACCGACAGGATCAGCTGGGCGGACACGCAGGTACGTGGCATCGCTTCCTTCTTCTTGCCGATGAAGTCGACCTGCACGACCTGGCCGTTGCCCAGCTGGACACTCAGGGCACAGGTCTCCTCGGTTTGCTCGAACCTGGCTTTCAGCGTGCCGAACTGGCCGTTCCGCACCTCCGCGCCCGCTTTCGGCGGCACGGCTTCGAGACCGCCGGTGCCATTCGTGTACATTCCGACGGCCTTCGCGTAGGGAACTTCGTGAGTGCAGGTCGGCCCCAGTGGGCCTTCGCCCTTCTGCGCGCCTTCGCGGCCCGCGTTGACCCCGGCGTAGTTCGCGTGGGTGAACTTGACGACCTCGCAGACGTCCAGGTTCTTCAGCGCCTCGGCCGACGGCTCCTGAACAGTGCTCGGCGCCGGTTTGCCTCCGGCGAGCGGAACGAACTTCTTCAGCAGGACCTCGGCGACCTTCTTCGCCAGCTCACAATGCTCGGCGCGAGTGCCCGCTTCGTCGCTGGTGACGTCATAGGCGTCGACAGCGATCGAGGCGTAGGCGCGGACGTCCATGTTCACCGAGCAGAACGTCGCCGGTTCCGGATCGAAGGCATAGGTCCGGCCCTTGATCCCGGCGATCTCCACCGGCTCCATCACCGGCGAATCCTGCGTGATCCAGCCGTACGGGTGATAGGCGTGCACCTGCGCGCCCTTGTTGTTCGGGAACACGAACTGGCAGCCGCTGAGCGAGCTCTTGGTGCTCACGAGACCGAGCGGCTGGAGGTCCGGTTTGACCGACTCCATCCAGTCGCAGCCCTCTTCGCTCTGCTTCACGGGCAGGGCCAGCGGCTGGTCGAGCACCTGATCGCTGAACCCCGACCCATCGGCGGGTGGTTTGTATTGCGGGTACTTCGCATCGCTCGCACCCGGAGCGGAGCCTGCGCGGAAGGCCTTTCCGTCGACGGCGCTGGAGCACCCGGTGAGCAGAACGGCAATGGCCACGAAATACGGCCAACGAGACATGATGACCCCCAGTAGTCCTCAATTCGGACGGGAGTCTAAGTCGCTTTCCGCTGTTTCGCCGGGTCTTGGGTCACTTCCAGGACGGAAGCCACAGTTCGGCGTTCCAATGGTCGTTGGTGATCGCGTTGCCGTTGAGAATCGGCCACAACCACGCGAAGTTGGCCACGACGAGCCCCACGTAGAGGGCGACGACGACCAGGCCGGTGCCGCGCCGTTCGAATCCGCGTTTCGCGCTGCCGAGGATCTGCCCGAGGATCAGCGTCAACCCGAGAGCCAGGAACGGCGCCAGCGGCGTCGCGTAGAAGTAGTACATCTGGCGGTCGAGGTTGGTGAACCAGGGCAGGTAACCGGCGAGGTAGCCGACGAGCACGGCGGCGTAGCGCCAGTCCGCGCGGAAGAACGACCGCCACGCGCTCCAGCCGAGCATCGGCAGGGCGAGCCACCACATCGCCGGTGTGCCGATCAGCATGGTCGCCCGCACGCAGGTCGACTCGCCGCAGCCGGTCGCCTCGGTGCCGCCCGCGTACGCGTAGAGCATCGGCCGCAGCCCCATCGGCCACGTCCACGGCTTCGACTCCCACGGATGCGGTTTGTCTTTGGGCGTCACCAGGTTGGCGTGGAAGTCCAGCACGTTCATCGAGTAATTGCCCAGCGATCGCAACGCGGGCGGCATCCAGGACCAGAAACCGGGATCGATTTCCTTGATCGCGACCAGATTGCGGTCGGTCGCGGTCTCGCTCGCGAACCAGGCCCAGTAGCAGGCGAGGTACACCAGGATCGGGATGACGACGATCGCCCACAGCGCGGGCAGCACGTCGCGGCGCAGCGTGCCGACCCAAGGCCGTTGCACCCCGGCGGCGCGGCGCGCGGCCACGTCGAAGAAGACGGTGAGCAGGCCGAACGCGGCGATGTAGTACAGCGCCGACCACTTGACGCCGAAGGTCAGCCCGATCATCAGACCGCCGGCGAACCGCCACCACCGGAAACCCAGCTTCGGGCCGAACCGGGACTCCTCGATCCAGCCTTCGCGGACGGCCACGGCGAGCCGTTGCCGGACCTGGTCGCGGTCGGCCAGCACGCAGGCGAACGCGGCGAGCACGAACAACGCGATGAAGATGTCGAGCATGCCCATGCGTGACTGCAAGTGCAGGACGCCGTCGCTGATCACCAGGATCCCGGCGACCGCGCCGAGCAGTGTCGACCGGGTGAGCCGCCGGGCGATCCGGATGGTGAGGAACACGATCAGCGTGCCCGCCAGCGCCGGCATGATCCGCCAGCCCCAGGCGTTGTAGCCGAACAGCCACTCGCCGATCGCGATGAGATGCTTCGCCAGAGGCGGGTGCACGATCAGTTCGTAGCCGTAGTTGTCTTCGTAACCGCCGTTGCGCAGCATCTGCCACGCCTGCGGGACGTAGTGCTTCTCGTCGAAGACAGGGGTGCCCTTGTCCGTGGGCGTCCCCAGATTCTGGATCCGGACGATGCCGCCGACCAGCGTCAGCACCAGCGTGACGACCCAGCCGCGCAAGCGGTCGGTCGGCATGCCGCGGCCGAGGAGGGTGGCCTCCCGGTCGTTCGGTGGCCGGAGCGCGTCGACCGGATCCGGCCGCACGCTCTCGTTGTCCCGGGTCAGCAGTGCGGTCACGGGGCATGATCCTACGGGCGGAAGAGTGAACTCGGTGTCCGGATGTGCGAACCGGTTAACCTTCGGGAATGACCGAAGGACGCCTCGTGCTGGCAGCCACCCCGCTCGGAGACGTCCGCGACGCTTCGCCGCGCCTGTCCGAAGCCCTCGCGACAGCCGACGTGATCGCCGCCGAGGACACCCGGCGCCTGCGTTCCCTCACCGCCGCCCTCGACGTTTCGCCGGTCGGGCGCGTCGTCAGTTTCTACGAGGACGTCGAGACGGCCCGCCTGCCGAAACTCCTCGAATCGCTCCGATCCGGCGAAACGGTGGTCCTCGTGACCGACGCGGGGATGCCGAGCGTCTCGGACCCCGGATTCCGCCTGGTGGCGGCCTGTGTCGAGGCGGACGTGCCGGTGACCTGCCTCCCCGGCCCGTCCGCGGTGACCACGGCGCTGGCGCTGTCCGGGCTGCCTTGTGACCGTTTCTGTTTCGAAGGATTCGCCCCGCGCAAACCCGGTGAACGCGCGAAATGGCTCGGTTCGCTGAAGGACGAGCCCCGGACGGCCGTGTTCTTCGAATCTCCGCACCGCCTCGCGAGCACGCTCGCCGATGCCGCCGACGTCCTGGGTGCCGATCGTCGCGCCGCCGTCTGCCGCGAGCTGACCAAAACGTACGAAGAGGTCAAACGCGGGAATCTGCCGGATCTGGCGGCTTGGGCCGCGGAAGGGGTCAAGGGCGAGATCACGGTCGTCCTGGCCGGTGCGCCGCCGCGTTCGGTGAGTGTCGCGGACCTGGTTGCGGAAGTCTCGTCGCGCGTCGAGGCCGGCGAACGCCTCAAGTCGGCCGCCGCCGAAGTCGCCGAGGCCGCGGGGGTCTCGAAAAAGGAGCTTTACGACGCCGTTCTCGCGTCGCGTAAGAGCTAGGACAGCAAGGCCGCCGCGGCCGCGTGTGCCTTCGCGGCATCGGGCTCGGCGCCGGTGATGACGTCGGTGTAGATGAAGGACTCGCCGATCCGCACCAGCAGGTAGGCCAGATCCTCGACCGGCAGGGGTGGTGTGAGCCGTCCGGCCGCGACCTCTTCGTCCAGGAACTCGCGCATCTTCGCGATCGCGCGGCTCTGCACCACGCTGGCCTTCGTCGTCAGGATCCGCAACGCCCGCTCGGGCTCGTTGCGCAGGAACTCCCGGAACGGTTTCGAGTCGTTCACGGTCCGGACGAAGGTGCCGACGAGTTCCGCGATCCCCTCCGCGCCGCGTCCGAGCTTGCCGGATGCCCGCGCCTCGAAGACCTCCACGGTCATCGACCACAGGATCTCGCCGAGCAGCTGATCCCGGCCGCCGACCCAGCGGTGCAGCGTGGCCCTGCTGATCCCGAGCTCACCCGCGAGATCGCCCATGTCCACCCGGCGCCCGTCCAGGAACCAGGAGCGCGCGACCGTGAACGCGCGCAGGGCGTCCGGGCGCGGCGAAGTCAACTGGCGTTCGAGTGCTGTTTCGATGAGTGAAACATATCACGCGACGTCTCACAGATGAGACATATGCAAGAATGTCTTACCTCTCGACGAGGAGGATGCGGATGCGCGCAGTACAGGTGACCGAATTCGGCGGACCCGAGGTGCTCAACCTCGTCGACCTGCCCGATCCCGTTCCCGGACCGGGTCAGCTGCTGGTGGAGGTCGACCGGATCGGCATCAACTACGCCGACACGCACCAGGCCGAGAACTCCTATCTCGCGCCCAGCAAACTCCCGCTCGTGCCCGGCGGCGAGGTCGTCGGCCGCACCGCGGACGGCAAGCGTGTCGTTTCGCTGCTCAACGGCGGTGGCGGCTACGCCGAGCGCGCGGTGGCAGATGGGGTCACCAGCTTCGACGTGCCCGACGGCGTCGACGATCTGACCGCGCTCTCCTTCATCGTCCAGGGCACCACCGCCGCGCTCCTGCTGCGCAAGAGCGCCCACCTCGAACCGGGCGAATCCGTCGTCGTGCACGCGGCGGGGGGCGGGGTCGGCTCCATCGCCGTCCAGCTCGCCAAGGCTTGGGGTGCCGGCCGGGTCATCGCGACCGCCAGCAGCGACGAAAAGCGTGCCCTCGCCCTCGAACTCGGCGCCGACATCGCCATCGATTCGCGCGCCGAGAACATGACCGACGCGCTTCGCGAGGCGAACGGCGGCAAACGCGTCGACATCGTGCTCGACATGACCGGCGGCACCGTCACCGACCAGAGCGTCGTGGCGCTCGCGCCGTTCGGCCGCCTCGCGTTCTACGGCATGGCCAGCCGGAAGTCGCCGAAGCCGATCGAAGCCCGCAACCTTCTCGGGCACAGCACCACCGTGGCCGGGATGTGGCTGCCGCACGCCTTCAAACTCCCCGGAAACGTTTTCGGCCGCACGCTCGACGAGCTTTTCGAACTGGCACTCGCCGGTCAGGTCCGCGCCGTCGCCGGCGGCGAGTACGCGCTTTCCGACGCGCGCGCCGCCCACGAGGCCCTGCGCTCGCGCGGCACGATGGGCAAGCTCCTGCTGGATCCCAGCAAGTAGCTCAGCCGAGGAGGCGCTCCAGCGGAGCGGACTTGTGCAGGCATTCCTGCCATTCCGCTTCGCTGTCGGAGTCGGCGGTGATCCCGCCGCCGACGCCCAGCGCGATCTCGCCATCGTGGATTTCGAAAGTTCTGATCGCGACGTTCAGTTCCAGCCCGGCGATCGGCGACGCGAGGCCGATCGCCCCCGTGTAGACGCCACGTCCCGTGGACTCCAGCTCGGCGATCAGATCCAGCGCCCGGACCTTCGGCGCACCCGTCACCGAACCCGGCGGGAACGTGGCCGCGAGCAGGGCCGCGTCGTCGATCCCGTCGGCGAGTGATCCCTCCACAGTGGACTCCAGGTGCCAGACCCCGGGCGCGGGCCGGACCGCGAGCAGTTCGGGGACACTCACACTGCCGGTGGCGCACACCCGGCCGAGGTCGTTGCGGACGAGGTCGGTGATCATCACGTTCTCGGCGACGTCCTTGGTGGATTCCCGCAGCCGCCGCGCGAGATGATCGTCGGCCGCGTCCCGACGTGGCAGCGTGCCCTTGATCGGGGTCGACCGGACGTGGCGCCCGTGCCGGGAAAGGAAAAGCTCGGGGGAGAACGACACGACCGAGCCCCAGTCGCCGCTGAGGAACGCCGCTCGGCGGGCCCGTAGGCGACGAGCGCCTTCGGCGAAGAGCGCGATCGGATCGCCTTCGAATCCGCCCCTGAAACGAGCGCAGATGTTCGCTTGGAACAGCTCGCCGGCTTCGATCGCGTGCACGCACGCCTTGACCGCATCGTAGTGCTCCGACGGAAGCGGTCGCGACAGCGGGCCGGAACTCCACGTCGCCGCCGCGGGTAGCTCGGCGAGCGCGGATTCCACCGAGGACATTTCGTCGACCGGATCCGGGTCGCCGTCGGCGACCAGGGCTTCGAACCACCACGAACCTTCGGAGTCGAGTCGCAGCACCCGGTCGACCCAGCCCCAGACGGCCGGGGGAAGCGCGCCGGAACGGCCTGATGGATCGGTCAGGTCGTAACTCAGGTAACCGAACCATCCGCCCCCGACGGCGCCGGGCACGGCGTCACGAACGGCAGGCATCCGAGTCGGAATCGCGAAGGCCTCGGTGACGTCGCTGACAGGAGCCAGGGAAGCGCTCAGCGCGATGACCGCGCGCGAAGAAAACCAGTCTCCGCAAAGCGCCGCCGGTGGCGCGAGCCCGAGCGCCTCGGCGCGTACTCCAAGCGCCGTCAGCGCCCGCTCGGGCCCGACGTCCGTCCGCAGCCTCCGGCACATCAACCGCACGCGACATTGTCTCCGCCCGGGTGGGCGGAAAAGCAACCGCGCCCGGCGGAAAGTGAGATCCGCGACCACGCGGTGACATAGTGCACACCCGTCGTCACGGAGCGAGCGCTACAGAAGCACGTCCGAGAGCTTGAACGGATAGACGACGGCGTCTTGGGCGATCGGACCGTCCACACCGGGCAGGCCGGTACCGAAACCGTGCTGGTGCAAGCCCAGCCGCGAGTGGAACCACCCTGGCCGTCCCGGGATTTCGTTGTGCCGGACCAACCACAGCACCACTTCGCTGTCCGCCCACTTGTCCGGGTGCAGGCGGTCCGTCCAGCAGTCGAGCCCCGCATAGATCAGGACGCGTTCGACGCGGGCCGCGTTCCGGACGTGTTTGATCCACGCCTTGATGAACCGGTCGTCGACGCTGGGCGCCTCCACTTCGAGTGCGGGCGCGAGAGAGCCGGGTGCGAAGGCGCCGAGCGCGCTCGCCGTCCGCACGAAATGGTCCGCCTGGTCGTGGACGGCGCCGGGGCGCGCGTAATGCCGTGCGCCGGTGTGAATGCCGACATGCTGCGCACCGGCCAGATTGCGTTCCGCGGCGGCGTCCCGCCAGTTGGTGTTCTCGCTGACCGTGACCGAGGCGAACCGGATGGCGGCGCCACGTACCGCGGCCCAGTCCGTCACCGTCTCACGGTGGGACAGGGTGACGCCGTGCTCACCTTCCGGATCGATCAAACTCACCTGTCCTCGAATTCGCCCCAGTACGCCCGAAAGGTCACCTTACGTCCGCAGAGCGGCCGCGAGGTGACCTTTCGGTTCAGCGTGTCTCAGGCGTTTTCGCGCTGGAAGGTCCGTGAGCCCCACCAGATGGCCAGGACCGCCATGACCAGCACCACGACGCTCCCGGTGAACAGCGCGTCCATCGAGAAGTCACCGCGGAAACTGTTCCGCTCGACGTCCACCACGTGCCGGAACGGATTGATCCGGGAAATCGTGTACAGCCAATCCGGTGCCGAGCCCGCGGTGATCGGGATCAGGATTCCGGACAGCAGCAGCAACGGCATGAGAACCGCGTTGAGCAAAGCCGGGAAGGCGTCCTCGCTCTTGAGCGTCAGCGCCAGCGCGTACGAACACGACGCCAGCGTGATCGACAGAAGGAAGACGATCACGAGGCTGAGCACGACGCCGCCGAACGGCGCGTTCAGGTCGAAGACCAGATACGCCAGCGCGATGATGAGCAACGCCTGGACAACGGTCTGCAAAGCGTTGGCGAGCACCTTGCCCAGCAACAGCGCTACGCGGCTCACCGGCGTGACCCGCATCCGCTCGACCACGCCCGAGCGGAATTCCGCCAGAAGGCCGAAGCCGACGAACGAACTGCCGAACAACGCGAGCTGCGCGACGATCGCCGGGGTGAAGATCATCCAGCCGTCCACATCGGACATGCCTTGCGCGTTGAGTGACTTCACCAGAAGCGGGCCGAAGAAGAACAAGTACAGCAACGGCTGCATGATGCCGATCGCCAGCCACGTCGGATTGCGCAACGCCGCGAGCATGTCCCGGCGGAAGATCAACCAAGTGTCATGCAACATGCGTGGCCTCCTTTTCCGGAGCGCCGTCGACCGGCGCGCCCTCTTCGGCGTCGCGCAGGCTTCGGCCCGTCAGGGTCAGGAAGACGTCGTCGAGCGTCGGCCGGTGCACCTGCATGGACGCCATCGCGATGCCTCGCGCGTCCAGCGCCCGTAACAATTCGGGCATCGCGGTGTCCCCGCGCGGCACGCGGAAACGCACCGTGCCCTCGATGACGGTCATCTCGTGGGCGCCTTCGAGGCGGCCCGCGACTTCAGCGGTCTCCGCCGCCGAGTCCGATGAGACCCCGATGACCACACTGTCACCGGAAACCCTCGCCTTCAGCGAATCCGGTGTGCCTTCGGCGACGATCTTGCCGTCGTCGATGACGATCAGCCGGTCGGAGAGCGCGTCGGCCTCGTCGAGGTAGTGCGTGGTCAAGAAGACCGTGACCCCCTGCTCGTCACGCAGCCTGCGGATGTGGTCCCACAGGTTCGCCCGGCTCTGCGGGTCGAGCCCCGTCGACGGCTCGTCGAGGAAGACGAGTCCGGGCGAGTGGATCAGTCCGAGTGCGATGTCGAGCCGTCGGCGCTGCCCTCCTGACAGGGTCGCGGTCGTCCGCTGGTCGAGCCCGGCCAGGTCCAGCTGCTCGGCGAGGACGGCCCCGCGCGCGAGCGCGTCCGCCTTGCTCATCCGGTACAGCCGCCCCTGGAACTCGATCTCCTCGACGACCTTGCTGGCCGGCGCGGTGCCGCCGCCCTGGGCGACGTAGCCGATTCGCCGGCGCACCCCCAGTGGGTCGGCGAGCAGGTCGCAACCGCCGACCGTCGCTTCGCCCGCGGTGGGCTTGAGAAGCGTTGTCAGCATGCGCAGGGTCGTGGTCTTCCCCGCGCCGTTCGGCCCCAGGAAGCCGACCAGTTCCCCGGCCGACACGTCGAGGTCGACGCCCTTGACGGCGTGGACCTCGCCCCCATTGCGGCCCTTGCGGCGGAAGCGCCGCTCAAGGCCGCGTGCCTTGATCATGTCTACCCCTTTCCGATGTCCGACTATTCAAACTTGACTAGTCGGCTGGACGCACTGTGCCCTAGGAGTCGTGCCGTAGTCAAATTTGATTACTTGGGCGGTGCGCCGAACACGTTTTCGTCGTCGCCCTCGCCGGCCATCACGTACTCGCCTGCTTCCAGGCGGCCGATCAGATCCCTCATCCAGGACACGTTCGCGTCCGCGTGCACGCTCCACAAGCGGTACAGCTCGCTCACGTGCGGCGGCTTGCCCAGATCGACGGCGTGTTCACGGGCGTAATGGGTCGATTGGGCGTGCGCTTCCATATTCGCCAGCTGCTGTTTCAGCAGAGCCAGCACCTGCGGGCGGGGCAGGGTCGGCATGAACGTGATCGCCGCCGACAGTGAGTACCCGGTCGCGTCGTCGCTCGACAACGCCCTGCCGAGCTGCACGACGAATTCGGTTTCGCCGTCTTCGGTCAGCCTGTACGCGGTCCTGTCGGGTCCGCCGCCGGCTTCGACGTCCTCGACCTGCTCCAGGAGGCCGTCGGCCGTCATCTTCTTCAGCGCGTGATAGATCGAACCCGGCTGGACGTTGCCCCACTTGTCGGCCGCCCACGAGAGAAGCTCGCGCCGGACCTGGTAGCCGTGTGCCTTCCCGTACATGCGCACGACACCCAGCACCAGCAGACGCGTGGCGGACACCGAGGCCTCCGATCCTCTCCCGGACAACAATGCCTTGGACGACGTCCGTAGGCTAAACAAGCATGAGCACCCCAGTGTTGACTGCGGTGGCCTGGCCCTACGCCAACGGCCCCCGCCACATCGGCCACGTGTCCGGATTCGGCGTCCCGTCCGACGTCTTCTCCCGCTACCAGCGAATGGCCGGCAACCGGGTGCTCATGGTGTCCGGAACCGACGAACACGGCACCCCGATCACCGTCCAGGCCGACAACGAAGGGCTCACCTCCCAGCAGACGGCCGACAAGTACACCCGTCAGATCGGCCAGGACCTGCAGGGACTCGGCCTCACCTACGATCTGTTCACCCGCACCACCACGGGTAACCACGCCGAGGTGACGCAGCAGATCTTCCTCGCGCTGCACCGCAACGGCTATGTCGTTCCCAAGACGACCCGAGGCGCCATCAGCCCCTCGACCGGCCGCACCCTGCCCGACCGCTACATCGAGGGCACCTGCCCGATCTGCGGTTACGACGGCGCGCGCGGCGACCAGTGCGACAACTGCGGCAATCAGCTCGACGCCGCGGAGCTGATCAACCCGAAGTCCCGGATCAACGGCGAAACGCCGAAGTTCGTCGAGACCGAGCACTACTTCCTCGATCTGAGCGCGTTCGTCGAGACCTTGGGCAAGTGGCTGTCCAGCAAGACCGACTGGCGCCCGAACGTCCTCAACTTCACGAAGAACCTGATCGACGACATGCGGCCGCGGCCGATCACCCGTGACCTCGACTGGGGCGTGAAGATCCCGCTGGACGGCTGGCGCGACCAGCCGCTCAAGCGCTTCTACGTCTGGTTCGACGCCGTCATCGGCTACTTCTCGGCGAGCGTCGAATGGGCGCGCCGATCCGGTAACCCGGACGCCTGGCAGGAGTGGTGGAGCAACCCGGACGCCCGCTCCTACTACTTCATGGGCAAGGACAACATCACCTTCCACGCTCAGATCTGGCCCGCCCTGCTGTTCGGTCACAACGGCGAGGGCGACCGAGGCGGCGTGCCCGGCAAGTACGGCAAGCTGCACCTGCCCGACGAGATCGTTTCCAGCGAGTTCCTCACCATGAGCGGCTCGAAGTTCTCGACGTCGCGCGGAACGGTCATCTACGTCCACGACTTCCTGCGCGAGTTCGGCCCGGACACCCTGCGGTACTTCATCTCGGTCGCGGGTCCCGAAACCCAGGACACCGACTTCACCTGGGACGAGTTCGTCCGCCGGACCAACTTCGAGCTGGCCAACGAGTGGGGCAACCTCGTCAACCGGTCCGTCTCCATGGCGCACAAGAACGTCGGCGCCATTCCTCGTCCCGACGCCCCCACGGCCGCCGACGAGGAGCTCAAGGAGCTTTCCCGCAAGGCGTTCGACACCGCCGGCGCCCACCTGCAGCGGTCCCGCTTCAAGGCGGCCGCGAGCGAGGCCATGCGTGTCGTCACCGCCGCGAACCGGTACCTCTCGGACCAGGAGCCCTGGAAGCTCAAGGACGACCCCGCCCGCCGCGACAGTGTCCTGCACACCGCCCTGCAGGTCGTGTCGGACGCCAACACGCTGCTGACGCCCTTCCTGCCCCACTCGGCGCAGAAGGTGCACGAGGCGCTCGGCGGCACCGGCGTCTGGGCGGCCCAGCCCGAACTGCGGGAAGTCGAGGACCTCGACATCCCCGGCCGGATCAACCCCATCATCACCGGGGATTACCAAACCGAGCAGGCGCGCTGGAAGTCCGTGCCGATCGAGGTCGGCAAGCCGCTGGAGAAGCCGACCCCGCTGTTCGCCAAGCTGGACCCGGAACTCGGCGAGACCGGTCCCGAATGGGCCCCGATCTCGAAATGATCAGCTGATGGGTGCGGAGAAGAAGGAACTGCCGCCGATCCCGGACCGCCTTCCGGTTTCGGTGGTGGACGCGCACACCCACCTCGACGCGTGCGGCGCGGTCACCGCGGCTGACGTGACAGCCATGGTCGATCGCGCCGAACGCGCCGGTGTCTCGCGGGTGATCACGGTCGCGGACGATCTCGCGGCCGCTCGCTGGGCCGCGCAAGCGTCCACTTGGGACCGGCGGGTCTGGGCCGCTGTCGCGATCCATCCCACGCGTACAAAGGATTTCGGCGAGGACGAGAAATCCGAAGTGGAGAGTCTCGCGAAGGAGTCCAGAGTGGTCGCTGTCGGCGAGACCGGCCTCGACTACTACTGGGACTACTCGCCCCACGACGCCCAGCAGGACGCCTTCCGGTGGCACATCGATCTCGCGAAACGGATCGGGAAGCCACTGATGATCCATGATCGAGACGCTCACGAGGACGTTTTGCGGATCCTCGAAGAAGAAGGCGCGCCCGAACAGGTCGTCTTCCACTGTTTCTCGGGAGACGAGGTCGTCGCTCGCCGCTGTGTCGACGCGGGATACGTACTTTCTTTCGCCGGGACGGTCAGTTTCCGCAACGCCCGCGGGCTCCACGAGGCGGCGCGGATCGTTCCGGCGGACCAGTACCTCGTCGAAACGGACGCGCCGTTCCTGACCCCGCATCCGTTCCGTGGACGGCCGAACGAGCCCTACTGCGCCGCTTATACGGTTCGTCATCTCGCCTCGCTCAGGGGCGAGGCGGTGCACGAGGTGGCCGAAGCGGTGCGAGTGACCGCTGAGCGGGTCTTTCGTTTGCCGACAGTCACCGCCCGTTGAACGGATTGCGACATTAGTGATCAACAATGGTCCACCCTGATGAGTGACCAACGTCACGACACTCCGGGGGGTGTTTGCGCAACCCGGCGAGGTTCGTTACTGTCCCGTGATCGTGCCGGTCGGTACCCGCTCATGCGGTTTCCGGCTGTTACGCCCACAGTCACGTCAGTGCACGTCGGGGAAGCGGAACCGGGAGCGGTACGGCCTGGAACCGTGACGATGGCGCTGACTGCGGGTGTCGGACTTCTAGAGGTGTGCCGAAGTGCGCATCGAGACGAAGGACGTAGTGGAGCGGTAGTCGAGCTCCTCGACGTCTTGGGAAAGGGAACGACCCAGTGACTGGTAGCAGTAGGCAGGATGGCTCGCGCCTCGGCGCAGAGACGAACACCTTCGCTTCCGCCGGTTCGGTTGCCGTGCTCGACCGCGACACTCAGTACGGCGAGCTGGACTACTCCGACGATCCGCGCATCACGCACCAGGACGTCCTCGCCGCGCTCGGCCCCGACGCCGACGCCCTGATGGCCGAGATCGACGTCGACGTCGACGAACTGATCCGCCTCATCAGCGCTGAGACCACCATGCTCCCGCCGATCGTCATCCCGGACGAGGTGGCCGAAGAGCGCACCGCGGGCGCGCCGATGAAGGTCGCGACCAAGGACGAGGTCATCTCGAGCGCGACCCGCGTCTGGAAGAAGCGGTTCCTCAAGGGAACCGTCATGGCGGTGCTGCTCACCCTCGGTGGCGGCGGCGCGGCCGCGATGGCGATGAACAAGAGCGTCACGCTCGACATCGACGGCAAGCAGCAGACCGTCCACAGCTTCGGTGACACGGTCGGCGAGGTCCTCGAGGACGCCGGCCTTTCGGTCGGCGCGCACGACTCGCTCTCGCCCTCGCCGCAGGCCGAGGTGGGCGACGGCGGCGTCATCAAGCTGGAGCGCGGCCGCAAACTGAACCTGATCGTCGACGGCGCACCGCAGCAGGAGTCCTGGGTCCGCGCGACCAACCTCAGCGAGGCCCTGAACCAGCTCGGCCGTTCCGATCTCGCGAAGTCCGGCACCTGGACCTCGATGCCGCAGAACGGCGAGCTCCCGCTCGAGGGAACCACCGTCGAGGTCAAGACCCTCAAGAACGTCACCGTCTTCGACGGCGCGAACGAACCGCACAAGGTTCAGACCAACTCGGTCACCACCAAGGAATTCCTCGGTGAGCTCCGGATGACCCTCGGCCCGGACGACGAGGCCGTCGGTGGCCTCGACGTCAAGCTGGTCGACGGCGCCGAGGTCCACATCAGCCGGACCGGCGTCACCATGGTCAAGCAGAACGAGGAAATCGCTCCGCCCGAGCAGAAGGTCGACGACCCGGAGCTCGAAAAGGGCAAGACCAAGGTCGAGGACCCGGGCACCCCGGGCCAGAAGACCGTGACCTACAAGGTCACCAAGCGCAACGGCAAAGAGGTCGGCCGCGAGAAGGTCTCGGAAGAGGTCATCACCGAGGCCAAGCCCAAGATCGTCAAGGTCGGTACGAAGAAGCCCGCCGACCCGGTCATCGGTGACGCCGGTGCCTGGGACCGCATCGCGCAGTGCGAGTCGACCGGCAACTGGGCCGCCAACACCGGCAACGGCTACTACGGTGGCCTGCAGTTCAACAAGAGCACCTGGGATGCCTACGGTGGCGATCAGTACGCCGCGTACCCGCACCAGGCCAGCAAGGCCCAGCAGATCGCCGTCGCCGAGAAGGTTCGCGACAGCCGTGGCGGCTACGGCGCTTGGCCGCACTGCGGCAAGAAGGCCTGACGCCGGCTAAGTCCTCCTTTCCTGAAGGTCATCGTGTGGGTTCCGCCCGCAAGGTGGCCTTCAGGCCGTTAAGGGCTTCTGCGGCGGCACAGCGTTTTCGGCTCTCGGTTTCGACAGCCGTGTCCACCAGCGTGTGGGTCGTATACGGGCCACGTTCTGGGAGCGTTCGGTCGCAGCGCCCTCTCGTACGCCACTGTGGCCGCGGTGGGGGCTTGGATAGCTCTTCGGCCGTACCGGGGTGGGCTTGGGGTTGTGTTCGGGTCTCTTGACCGGCTCAGGGGGCTGAGACTGCCCGGTGCCTCGTTCAGGGGCCTGCCGAGGCAAGGGGACATCCGGTTCACTTTCCGCGAGATCGACGATCTCCGTGAAGGCGTCACCGCGTCTCTCGGCCGGTGTGCGGTCGTCGGCTTCCCCGTTCGGAGCTGGATACGCCCGCGGCACCATGAGCGCGTTCAGGCGGGCGCCTGTCTCCGGATCGAGGTTGCCGCGCATGTCCCAACGGCCGGTTCGTTTCTGCCGTAACCAGAATTCGCTTCGTTCGCGTTTCGGGGCGGGATCCTCCGTGGTGCTCCCGTCCGGGTCGAGAAGCGCGAGCAGGTCTGTTCCGGCCACTGTGATGTCGCGAGGTCTCGCGACGCTGGCGAGATCGACCAGATCCTTCTCGGCCTCGGATCGCGCGCTCGCGGTGACGTGGTCGGGCAGCTTCTTCAGGACAGTGACGATCCGGTCGATGCCGGCTTCGGCCAGTACGCCCGTAGCGGCTGTGACTCCGGTCAGAGGCGCGACGGGTTGAGTCGATGTGCCGTCGCGCGCACGTCTCGAGTTGAGCGCCAGAGCACGACCGGTCACCTTCTGAGCCTCCGCTCTGGGGACCCGGGCCACATGTTCGTAGAAGACGGCGATCGAGTTGAATCCGTAAAGCTCCCGGACACCACGTGACTCGATCTCGGCCAGGATCTGGCCGACTTCGGCGGCGAGGCGCCGCCCTTCGCATAGCCGTGACTGCAACTCGTCGAGGAGCAGATCGGCGTCACCTTCCGGCAGATTGAGCGGGAAGGCCTTGGGGGTGTTTGTGCTGGTCATCCCTCGATTGTCGGGCCATAGTCGAACGAATGCACGGTATCGATCGGGTGGATGATCATTACGCTCCGGCAGACCGAAATTGCGCCCATCACCCTGAAGTGGAACGCGGGCAGATAGAAACCGTCGGACGGGTGGTGGGGGCGAGTCGCGGCCGCCAGTCGCGGCTCGCGGGGGCTGGTTACGATCGTCGGGTGACTGAACTGCTCGGGCCTGCGGAGATCAGGGCGCTGGCGGCCGAGCTGGACGTGCGTCCGACCAAGAAGCTCGGCCAGAATTTCGTGCACGATCCCAACACGGTGCGCCGCATCGTCGACCTTTCCGGGGTCGGCGAAGGCGACGTCGTGCTGGAAGTCGGGCCGGGCCTCGGCTCGTTGACCCTCGGGCTGCTCGCGACCGGAGCCGAGGTCGTCGCGGTCGAAATCGACCCCGTGCTGGCCGGACGACTGCCGAACACCGCGGCCGAACGGGGAGGCGCCGAGAGGCTGACGGTCGTCGGGGCGGACGCTCTGCGGATCACGGCGGCCGACCTGCCTGCGCGGCCGACCGCGCTCGTCGCGAACCTGCCGTACAACGTCGCCGTTCCCGTCGTGCTTCACCTGCTCGCCGAGCTGCCATCGCTGACCAGTGGACTCGTAATGGTCCAGACCGAGGTCGCGGACCGAATGGCGGCCGGGCCGGGGAGCCGGACTTACGGCGTCCCCAGCGTCAAGCTCGCGTGGTACGGCAAGGCGCGCAAGGTCGCGGCGGTGCCCCGCGCGGTCTTCTGGCCCGTTCCGAACGTGGACTCCGCGCTGGTCGCTTTCGAGCGGGGCGACGTGGTGTCGTCCGTGGAGCGGAAACAGTTGTTCGCGGTGGTCGATGCCGCCTTCTCGCAGCGTCGGAAGACTTTGCGCGCGGCGTTGGCGTCATGGGCGGGTTCCGCCGAACGCGCGGGCGAGTTGCTCGAGAAGGCGGGTATCGACCCCAAGACCCGCGGGGAGCAGCTGGACGTCCACCAGTTCGCCCGGATCGCCGCCGCGGCCGGCTGACCACCTGTCGCAGGTGTGACCGGTACCGCGCCGAACGCGGTCCGGTCGATGTCAGCAAGACTGCGTAAATCCTCTCCTGGATCTACTTGATCCAGAGCTGTCTTCGCAGGCAGCGGCCTCGCCATAGCACGAATGCATCTGGTGCTGTCTCAAAATATGGATAGCCGATCCTGTATCGTGGACGCGACCAGACGTGTGATCTGCGACTACGTGCTTGCTTTCATCCAGTGGGATCGGTTTTACTCAGTGAGCCATCCCGAGCGACTGAGAGACCTGGCTCGCCGAAGTCGCAGCAACCACCCTCCACGGGGCAGGTGCTACCGCCAGGACCGATGGAGGCTGTGCCTAATGAACAGGGTCACCCACCCGCTCCTGCTGACCAGGCGACGTGTAGTCGACGAAGGTCGCCGCACGGTAAGTGCGTGTCGACGCTCCACCGTTACTGCCTGAGTCTTTCTCCCTTACCTCTGAATCCCGTCCGTTCCGGACGGTCACTCGGTGACGGTCGGCGCGCTCGAAAGAAGCGGCGCCCCATTTGCATGGAGCCTTTCGTGATCACTGTCGAAAACCTGTCCAAATCCTTTCCCCTCAACGGAAATCCCGTCGTCGCCCTGCGCGATGTGAGCGTGGACATCCAGGCGGGCTCGCTGTTCGGAGTCGTCGGTCCGGCCGGTTCCGGCAAGTCGACCCTCGCTCGTTGCATCGGACTCCAGGAGCGCCCCGACCGTGGTGTCGTCCGCCTCGACGGCCTCAACACCGGGACCCTCGACGGACGCCGTCTGCGCGAAATCCGCCGCCAGGTCGGTGTCGTGAGCACCAAACCGGAGTTGCTTGCCGAACGCACCATCGCCGGCAACATCGCGTCGCCGCTCGAGCAGCTCGGCCTCGACGGGCCGCAGCGTCGCAACCGGGTCGGAAACCTGCTCGACCTGGTCGGACTCACGCCGCGGGCCGGGCAGCGGCCGGGCGAACTGTCCGAGGGGCAGCTGCGTCGAGTGGCCATCGCCAAGGCGCTGGCCGCCGGGCCGTCCGTGCTCCTGGCCGACGACCCCACCTCGGGTGTGCAGCCCGAGGAGTCCGGCGCGGTCCTGACCGTGCTCGACCGGGCACGTGCCGAGCTCGGGGTCACCGTGCTGCTCACCACTCCCGACGCCGGGGTCGTCCGTCGTGTCTGCGACGACGTCGCGGTCCTCGAAGCCGGGGCGATCATCGAACGCGGATCCGTGCTCGACCTGGTCTCCGACCCGAACAGCCGGACCGCGCAGGCGCTGCTGCCCTCGATCGAGACCGGCCGGGCGCAAGCCTCGAAGTACGACCGCGCCGTGGACGTCGTGCTCGTCGGATTCGCTTCGGTCGGCGCGCTGCTTCCCGAGGCCGCCGGTCGCTTCGACGTCGAACTCGCCACCATCGGGGGCGGCCTGACCCGGATCGGCGACACGCCGGTGGGCCGGTTCCGTCTCGGTGTGCGCGGTGAGCGCGCGGACGCCGCCCTCGCGTGGATCGCCGAACGCGGCGGCCACGTGACCCACCCGGTCCGCGGACCGCAGGGCGTCGCTGCCTGATTTCTCCACGAACGGGCCGCTCAGGACGAAATCCGTCCGGGGCGGCCCGTCGGTGTCTGACTCGTCCTGTTCTCTTTTCTCCTGGTGACTGCACAAGTGGAGCGGCCACGTAGGCTTGAGTCGTGCTCGCCGTCGTACCGCCCCCAGTAACCGTCAGGGTTCCCGCCAAGGTCAACCTGCACCTGTCGGTCGGTGACGTACGCCCGGACGGCTACCACGAGCTGGTGACCGTGTTCCAGGCGCTTTCCCTGACCGACGAGGTGACCGTCGCGGTCACCGAGGACCCCGGCGTCGAGGTTTATGGCGAAGGTGAAGGTGTCGTACCGACCGGCGCCAACAATCTCGCCTGGAAGGCGGCGCAGGCTCTGGCGGCTCACGTCGGCAAAGCGGACGGTGAGTCCAAGGTCCGGGTGGTGCTTCGCAAAGGGATCCCGGTAGCGGGCGGGATGGCCGGAGGCAGTGCGGACGCGGCCGCGACCCTGGTGGGACTCGCCTCGCTTTGGAAGCTCGACATCTCCCGAGACGAACTGGCGGGTATCGCCGCGAAGCTCGGCAGCGACGTTCCTTTCGCGCTCTATGGCGGGACGGCATTGGGTACCGGCCGGGGCGAGCAGCTGGTGCCGGTCTTGTCTCGGCATACGTTCCATTGGGTCCTGGCCTTCGACCAGCGCGGTCTTTCGACGCCGCGGGTGTTCGGAGAACTGGACAGGTTGCGTGAAGAGGGCGACCCGCCGCGGATCGGTTCGCACACTCCGGTGGTCGAGGCGCTGGCGTCCGGTGACCCGCGTCAGCTGGCCCTGCTGCTCGGCAACGACTTGCAGGCGGCCGCTGTTTCGTTGCGTCCAGGACTGCGACGCACGTTGCGGGCGGGAGTCAACGCGGGTGCGCTCGCCGGCACCGTGTCCGGGTCGGGGCCGACCTGTGCCTTCCTCTGCGCGGACGCCCAGTCGGCCGTCGAGGTCGCCGCGGAGTTGTCCGGGGCCGGGGTCTGTCGCACGGTTCGCGTCGCGCACGGACCGGTTCCCGGGGCCCGGCTGGTAGGCGGGGACGACGCGCCGCGGCCGGCGCCGCCTCGGGTGCACGCGTGAGGGTGTCCGAAAAGGACATCGACAAATTCGTTGTGGTGCAAGCTTTTTGGGAAAGGATCGGCTGAGGCATGGCCAACCTGGTCAACCTGGAGTCGGTGAGCAAGTCCTTCGGGGTGCGCCCGCTGCTCGACGGTGTTTCGCTCGGTGTGGCGGAGGGGCAGCGCATCGGCGTCGTCGGTCTCAACGGGGGCGGGAAGACGACCCTTCTGGAGGTCCTCGCGGGGATCAGCGAGCCGGATACGGGCCGGGTGAGTCAAGTCCGCGGCCTGCGGATGGCCGTGGTCACTCAGCGGACCGAACTCCCGGTCGGCAGCACGGTCGGCGATGTCGTGCTGGAGCGCTACGGAGCAGAGCACGAGTGGGCCGCTGACGCGCGTGTCAGGTCCATTATGGATGGTCTGGGGATCACCGCCCTCGGCCTCGAAAAGGCGACGGCGAACTTGTCCGGTGGCGAACGCCGCCGGGTGGCGCTGGCGGCCGCCCTCACCGGTGAACTGGATCTCGTGGTCCTCGACGAACCGACCAACCACCTTGACGTCGAAGGTGTGCGGTGGCTCGCGGATCACCTGCTCAACCGCAAGATCGCCGTCGTGGTCGTCACCCACGACCGGTGGTTCCTCGACACGGTCGCGAGTGTGACCTGGGAGGTCACCAACGGTCGTGTCGAGCAGTACGAAGGTGGCTACGCGGACTGGATCTTCGCGCGGGCCGAGCGGGCCAGGCTGGCAGCGACAGCCGAAGAGAAACGGCAGAACCTGGCGCGTAAGGAGCTCGCGTGGCTGCGTCGCGGTCCTCAGGCCAGGACCTCGAAGCCGCGCTATCGCGTCGAGGCGGCGGAGGCCTTGATCTCCGACGTGCCGGAGCCGCGTGATTCGGTCGAACTGCAGGCGTTCGCCCGTCGGCGGCTGGGCAAGACCGTGCTGGAGATCGAAGACGCCACGTTGACCGTCGGCGACCGCACCCTGCTCGACCACGTCACGTGGCGGATCGGGCCCGGCGACCGGATCGGCCTGGTCGGCGTCAACGGATCGGGCAAGACGACGCTGCTCAAGCTGCTCGGCGGTGACAGGGAGCCCGAGACCGGGCGGCGCATCCAGGGCAAGACGGTCAGCCTCGCGCATCTGCGGCAGGAGCTCGACGATCTGCCGGGTGACCTGCGCGTGCTCCAGGCGATCGAAGAGGTCTCAGGGCGGGTCGTGTTCGGCAAGCAGGAGCTTTCCGCTTCGCAGCTGGCCGAAAAGCTCGGGTTCCCGCAGGCGAGGCAGTGGACGCCTGTCGAAGATCTTTCCGGTGGTGAACGGCGCCGTCTGCAGCTGTGCCGGCTTTTGATGGCCGAGCCCAACGTGCTGCTGCTCGACGAACCGACGAACGATCTCGACATCGACACCTTGCAGCAGTTGGAAGATCTGCTCGATTCGTGGCCGGGCAGCCTCGTCGTCGTTTCGCACGACCGGTACCTGGTGGAACGGGTCTGCGACACCATCGTCGCCTTGTTCGGGGAGGGGCAGGTGACCCACCTGCCGGGCGGCATCGAGGAGTACCTGGATCGGCGCGCCAAGAGCCTCGAGAAGGCCGGTGGCGAGCGGAAGCCGGGTAACGGACAGGGCTCCGCGCCCAAGAAAAGCGCCGCGGAACAGCGGGCTGCGCAGAAGGAACTGTCCCGTCTCGAACGCAAGCTCGACCAGTTGCACGTGAAAGAAGAAAAGTTGCACGCGGCGCTGCTCGCCGCGGCGACCGACCCGACGAAGCTCATCGAGCTCAACACCGAGCTGAAGGCCGTGGAAACGGAGAAGGAGGAGGTCGAGGCCCAATGGCTCGAGACCTCCGAAGCGATCGAATGAGTTCACTCGACGGCGAGCGGATCTTTCAGCGCGGACAGTAATGTGACGCGCATGAGTCGGTTCGTGGACACGCTCGTCGCCACCGCGGCGGGGCGAGGTCAGCAGCGGGGAATGGTCACCGGGGAGCCCAAGGAGCCGGTTCGGCGTACCTGGGCCGAGATTCACGAGCAGGCCAAGCGGGTCGCCGGAGGCCTGGTGACGGCCGGGCTCGAGCCCGGCAAGGCGGTGGCGGTCCTGGCGGCGGCGCCGTCGCTGATCGCGCCGACGGTGCAGGCGGTGTGGCTCGCCGGCGGCAGCGTGACGATGCTGCATCAGCCGACACCGCGCACCGACCTCGCCGAATGGGCCGAAGACACCGTTCGCGTGCTGCGGATGATCGGATCCGGTCTGGTACTGCTCGGTGAGCCGTTCGACCAGCTGGGGCCGGTGCTCACCGAGCACGGCATCGCCTTCCAGGTGATCACCGAGCTGCTCGAGGCCGAGCCGCTGGCGGAGCCCGTGCCGACGAACGAGTCCGAGACCGCGCTCCTCCAGCTGACCAGTGGGTCGACGGCCGATCCGAAGGCCGTGCGGATCACCTACGGAAACCTGTATTCGAACGTCAAGGCGATGGTCGAACGCGCCGAGTTCGATTTCGACGTCGACGTGATGGTTTCGTGGCTGCCCACCTTCCACGACATGGGGATGGTCGGCTTCCTGACGGTCCCGATGACCTTCGGTGTCGAACTCGTCAAGATCACGCCGATCGAGTTCCTGTCGGGACCGTTGATCTGGCCGCAGCTGATCAGCAAGTACAACGGCACGACCACGGCCGCGCCGAACTTCGCGTACGCGATCGTGGGCAGGCGGATGGCCCGCGTCGAGGACGACGACGCGTACGACCTCTCGAAGCTGCGGATCGCGCTGAACGGCGCCGAGCCGATCGACGAAACGGCCGTGCAGACGTTCGTCGAGGCCGGGTCACGGTTCAAGATGCCCGCCGAATGCGTCTTCCCGGCCTACGGCATGGCGGAGGCGACTCTCGCGGTTTCGTTCGCGCCGTTGTTCACCGGGCTGACACTGGACGTCGTCGAAGCCGACGCGCTCGAGGCCGACGACCGCGCGGTGCCGGTCCCCGAGGACGACCCGCGGCGCGGAACGGACGAAGTCCGGTCCTTCGCGGTGCTCGGACCGCCGCTCGACGGGCTCGAGGCCGAGATCGTCGACGATAAGGGCGCGGTGCTCGGAGAACGCCAGGTCGGGGAGATCCGGCTGCGCGGTGAGGCCGTGACGCCGGGCTACCTGACCATGGAAGGTCCGCTCGCGACGCAGGACGAGGACGGCTGGCTGCTCACCGGAGACCTCGGTTACCTGGTCGACGGCATGATCGTGATCTGCGGCCGCCGCAAGGACGTCATCATCATGGGCGGCCGGAACCTGTACCCGACCGACATCGAACGGGCGGCCACCTCGGTCGAGGGTGTCCGTGCCGGAAACGCCGTGGCTGTGCGGATCGACGCCGGCAGCCGCCGGGAGCGGTTCGCCGTCGTCCTCGAATCGAAACTCGCCGGGGACCCGGAAACGGAGAAGGCGCTGGCGAAGGAGGTCGCGGCCAAGGTGCGCGGCGCCGTCGACATGCGGCCCTTCGCGGTGGTGGTGCTCCCGGCGGGAAGCCTGCCCAAGACGCCTTCGGGCAAGGTGAAGCGGGCCGCGACCGCCACCCAGTTCGCGGACAAGATCGCCAAGAACGCGGCGACCAGCTGACACGAAAGAGCCGGGCCCGTGGATATCGCGGGCCCGGCTCTTTCGCGGCACCTCCCGTGGGTCAGCGGCGTCGCCAGAGCGGCTTACGGGTATGGGTGTGTTCCAAGGCGGGCGCGATGTAGTAATCGGCGGACCGGGAGAGCCCGGCCAACGTCCCCTCCACGTCCCGGAGGAACGCGTCCACGGCCGCCGGGTCATAGCCTCTCTTCGAGAGCGGCGCCTTGGCGAACGCCACGTCGTGGACGTCCGAAACAGACAGATCGTCGTCGCCGTCGAGTGTCGCGGCGACCCGTTCGAGGAAGGCGTCGACCGCGGGTTCGTGATAGCCCCGGGCGCCGATCGGCGCCCGGTCGAACTGCCGGGTTCTCGCCTCGAACGCGGTGACGGGCACTAGCGCTCCCGCAGGAACTCGACGGGCCCGCGGTCCGGAACGGAGCGTTCGGCGGTCGCCTGACCCTCTTCACGCGCGCCGGGCACGCTGAGTACCTGCTGTCCGGTCCGGTGGGCGAGCTGCTCTTCGATCTTGTCGAGGAACTCGTCGACTTCGCGTTCGTCGTAGCCGCGCTTCCCGATCAGCGGACGCGAGAACATGACGTGGTGGACCTCGGCGGCCGTCAGGTCGTCCCGGTCCGAGATCGTGTCCGCGATCCGTTCCAGGAACGCGTCGACCTCGTGCTTGGCGTATCCGCGCCGCCCGATCGGGGCGTTCGGGAAAGTGGCGCCGGTGATGTCTTCGGCCGTAAACGACATGAAACTCTCTCCGGTTTCGGTGGGGAATGCGATCTCCGCATTCCGTCCTAACGGGTTTGAGAGTTCCCCGGAAGAGCTCGCGCTATTCCACGACTCGATCAGGGGCGTGGTGAAACGCCTTCGAGTGACGAGGTGTAACGCACCGCCATGTGAGCGGGTTCACCCAGCGTGGAAGGTGTTCTGAGCTGCGGCGAGGCCGGTGCTGATAAGCGCTTCAACGGCGTCGGCGCAACGATCGATCTCGAAAGCGAGTTCTTTGCGTTCGACCGTCGAGAAGTCTTTCAGCACGAAATCCGCCGGGTCCTGCCGTCCCGGGGGTCGGCCGACGCCGAAACGGACACGGTAGTAGTCCTTCGTGCCCAGGGATTTGGTGATCGAGCGGAGTCCGTTGTGACCGTTGTCGCCGCCGCCCAGTTTCATCTTGAGCGCGCCGAAGTCGACGTCCAGCTCGTCGTGGACGACCACGACACCGGCCGGGGGGATCTTGTAGAACCGGGCGGTGCCCACGACAGGGCCGCCCGAGAGGTTCATGTACGAGCGCGGTTTGGCCAATACCACCCGCTGCCCCGCGAGCCTGCCTTCGAGGACTTCGGCGCCGCTCTTGTGGGCCTTGAACTTGCCGCCGACGCGCCCGGCGAGTTCGTCGAGCACCATGAAGCCGACGTTGTGCCGGTTGCCTGCGTACTGGGGGCCGGGATTGCCGAGGCCGGCGAGCAGGATTTGCTCGCCGGCCCCGGGAAGTACTGCTTCAGTCACATGAGTGACTTTATTCGGCGTCCTCGGCGGGGGCCTCCGCAGCCTCGGCCTCGTCGCCCTCGAGCGCGGACTCGGACGGCGCCTCGTTGACGGCGACGACCAGCGCCTCGGCGTCCGTGACCAGGGTGGCGCCCTGCGGCAGGGTGACCTGCGAGGCGAGGATCTGGGTGCCGGCGGCGACGCCCTCGACCGAGACCTCGACCTGCTCGGGGATGTGCAGCGCCTCGACCTCGACCTGGAGGGTGTCCAGGTCGGTGGTGACCAGGGTGCCCGGGCCCGCGGTGCCGGTGACGACGACCGGGACGTCGACGGTGACCTTCTCGCCGCGGCGGACGACCAGCAGGTCGACGTGCTCGATGTAGTTCTTCAGCGGGTGGATGACGATGGTCTTCGTCAGCGCCAGCTCGCTCTTGCCGTCGAGGTCGAGGCTGATGACGGCGTTGCTGCCGTTCTCACGCACGACGCGGGCGAACTCGAGGGCGGGCAGGGCGTAGTGGCGCGGGTCCGAGCCGTGCCCGTACAGCACCGCGGGGATCTTGCCCGCGCGACGCGTACGGCGCGCGGCACCCTTGCCGAATTCGGTGCGGGGCTCGACGGACAGGCTTACCTCGGACACGGTGTAGCACTCCTTCAATTCACCAACATGTTCAGCGAAATCATGCTGAGGTGGGGATGGTTCGGGGCTGTTCTGGTGTGTCGGCGGCGAATTCCACAGGCGTGCTCGACAGCGTGTGGCCACTCAAGCCGCCGCGTCGATCACGTCGGGCACCAGGTGCTCACGGAACCCGCCTCGCCGAGACCGGGAAAGTGTAGACCAACCGGTCGTGCGAGGGTCCCGCCGGGTGGCTCGTTCAGGTGACAAGTCGGTGACAGCTGCTTCGGGAACCCGCGGATGCGGTGGTGCGCGACCCCTTTCCTAGGGTGTGATCTCCTCGCACGCGACACGAAGGGGGCGGCATGCCGGCACGACGGTTGAGGATCGGCGCGTTCGCCACCCTGTGCTTCCTCGTGGCCGGTTGCGATGTCGCGATCGACGGGTCGGCGGGGATCTCGCCCGCCGAGCAGCAGCGGGTGGATCGGCGCGATGAGCAGCGAGGCGCTGTCGAGAGCGCGCTGAAGGAGCTCGAGCAGGCACCGGCCGTTGTCTACAAGTCGACAATCAAGGATGCCTCGGGCAAGCCCGCCGATCTGGAGTTCCGGATCACCCGTAACGGCAGCGCCCACGGCGCGCTGCCGGTCGACGGCCAGACGATCCAGGTCGTCTCGGCCGACAAGCAGCTGTACCTCTCGGCCACGCCGGAGTACTGGAAGGCGCACGGGCTCGGCAACAGCGAGCAGTACGGCACCGGCTGGGTGCGCACCGACAGCTCGGACCTGCCGGTGAACGCCGTCGAGGTGCTCAACCCGCGCAAGGCGGCGTCGACCCTCCGGACCGCGGTCTCCGCGATGAACCGGCTGACCGATCCGGTCCGGTCGAAGTTGCCCGACGGGACCGAGGTCTACGACGTCGGGAGCGGACTCGGGACACTGCGGGTGACCACCGCGGCGCCACATCGTGTCGTCAGCTTCGCGCCTTCCCTCGTCGACGCGGCGGGAGGCAAGACGCTCGGTGCCGAGATGCGGGTCGAGCCGCTCACCGGGGACGCGCTCAAGAAACTCCAGACCGATCTCGACGGCGCGGTCGGCGGGGTCGGGCAGCCGTTCGACGCGCTCACCCAAGTCAGTGTGAGCGTGGTCGACGACAAACTGGACTGCACGGACTTCGTCGGGACCTGCCGGGCGACCATCGGCGTGGCCAACACCGTCATCGGCGGCGCGAGCGGGACACCCGTGCATCTGACGCTGACCGTCGAGTTCTCCGCGCAGTCGCTCGGCGCGCAGACCTGCACGGCGGACGCCAACGCGGCGCCGGACACCACGACGAGCATGTCCTGCGAGGTCAAGTTCAAACTGCCGAATCGGAACGCCAGCTATCAGGTGCAGGCGAAGCCGGCGGCCCGCGGCGAGGTCCGGGTTCCGGTCGACGTGAACGGCGTTCGTGAGAAGCTCAAATCCGAGTTCGCCGCGCTGGGTGGCTGACCTGCACACTCACCCACGGGTGCGTTACATACGTTGAAGTAGTCGATCTTGCGTTCTTAGCATCGGTGTCGTCGCCGATGAAAAGGGAGAACGTGATGGCGAAGTTGGTTGTGTTCGGAGGAACCGGGTACGCGGGCGGGAAGATCACCGCGGAAGCGCGCGGTCGCGGTCACGAGGTCCTCGCGGTGTCCAGGAACGCCGAAGGTGAGGGGACCAAGGCGGGGTCGCTCTACGACGAGTCCTTCCTCGCCGAGGTCGCCAAGGGCGCCGATGTCCTGGTCATCGCCGTGCACGGGCAGAGCGGCCTGCTCGACGCGGTGCCCTCGATCGCCCGGGTCGCGAAGGACAACGGCGCGCGGATCGGCGTGGTCGGCGGCGCCGGCAGCCTGCGTGTGGCCGAGGACGGGCCGCGACTGATCGACACCCCCGAGTTCCCGGACGAGTACAAGGGCGAAGCGGGGGCGCACGCCGAGGTGCTGGAAGCGTTCCGGAAGCTTCCCGCGGACGTCGACTGGTTCTACCTCAGCCCGGCCGCCGAGTTCGGCGCGTGGGCCGAGGGTGAGCGGACCGGTGATTTCCGGCTCGGCGGTGACGTGCTCCTGACCGACGAGAACGGCGGGTCGAAGATCAGCGGCGCCGACTACGCGATCGCGTTCGTGGACGAGATCGACAAGCCGGAGCGCCGCCGTCAGCGTTTCTGCGTCGCCTACTGACCGGACAGTTCCTTCACGATCGGGGCGAACGTTTCCAGCATCGGCTGGAACACCGTGACGTAGGAGAAGCCGTACCGTTCGCGGCGCTCGTGGAGTTGCCGGACGATCTCGTCGACGGTTCCGAAAAGCAACTGTGGTGTTTCGAGCAGCTGGTCCACGTCGAGGCCGTCCGGGGCTTCCGCGAGCCAGGACTCGGCGGCCGCGCGCCGGTCGTCCGTGACGACGACCCGCTGGACGAGCAGGTTCAGTTCGGGGTTCCGGCCGTTCGCGTGGGAGCGGAAGAAAGCGACGCGTTCGTCCATGCGCTCGGCGTCGTCGAGCTGGAAGGTGCCCGGTGGCTTCCCCGGTGCTTGGCGCAGACCCGAGAAGCCGGTGATGTCGGCCTTCCGGGCGGCGAGGGAGAGCACGCCGTCGCTGTTGCCCGCGAGGAGCAACGGCGGAGGCGTGATCCCTTCGTCCGAGAAGTGTTCGCGCAGGTGGTCAAGGCTCTTGGCGAGGTATTCGATGCGTTCCCCCGCCGGGATCCACGGCAGGCCGGCGTCGTCGAATTCCGATTTCATGTGGCCGGAGCCGAGGCCGAGGTCCAGCCGGTCGCCCGTCATCTTCACCGTCGTGGCGACTTCGCGTGCGAAGAGTGCGAAGTTGTAAAAGGGCACATTGGACACGAGAGTGCCGACGCGTGGCCGCCGGGTCACGGCGGCGGCCATGGTCAGTGCCGGAAAGGGCGCGTTCCGTCCCGGTCCGAGATGGTCCGGCACGGAGATGACGTCGTAACCGAGGGCCTCGACGCGGAGGCACTTCGCGACCCAATCTTCGCGGTTCTCGGCGCCCCACAGGTTCACGCCGAACTTGAATTTCCCCATGGCCGGAAACCTAGCCACGCCGGGTGGCCCGGCGCGCGCTGTTTCGCGAGGAGCCGAAAACGAAGCAAGGGACCTTTGCTGTCACTCTCCGAAAGAGAGCGACAGCAAAGGTCCCTTGCTTCGTTTTGGATCAGGCGTTGCCGTCGAAGAGGGACGTGACCGACCCGTCCTCGAAGACCTGCTGGATGGCCTGCGCCAGCAGCGGCGCGATGGACAGCACGGTCAGCCCGGGGAACCGCTTCTCCTCCGGGATCGGCAGCGTGTTGGTGACGATCACCTCGCGCGCCTTGCAGTTCGACAGCCGCTCGGTGGCGGGGTCGGACAGGATGCCGTGGGTCGAGGCGATGACGACGTCGGACGCGCCTTCGTCGAGCAGGGCCTCCGTGGCCTTCACGATCGTGCCGCCGGTGTCGATCATGTCGTCGATCAGCACGCACAGCTGACCGCGGACCTTGCCGACGACGCGGTTCGCGACGGCCTGGTTCGGCTTGTCCGGGTCGCGCGTCTTGTGGATGAAGGCGATCGGCCGGTCACCCAGCTGAGCCGCCCACTTCTCGGCCAGCCGCACGCGGCCCGAGTCCGGCGAGACGACGGTGATGTTCTCGTCCTGGTAGGTCTTGTTGATGTGCGCGGCCAGCACGTTCTGCGCGAGCAGGTGGTCGACGGGGCCGTCGAAGAAGCCCTGGATCTGCGCGGTGTGCAGGTCGACCGTCATGATCCGGTCGGCGCCGGCGGTCTTGAACAGGTCGGCGATCAGGCGCGCGGAGATCGGCTCGCGGCCCTTGTGCTTCTTGTCCTGCCGCGCGTACGGGTAGAACGGCATGATCACGGTGATCCGCTTGGCGCTCGCGCGCTTGAGCGCGTCCACCATGATCAGCTGCTCCATCACCCACTCGTTGATGGGCGCCGGGTGGCTCTGGATCACGAACGCGTCGGTCCCGCGCACCGATTCGTTGAACCGGACGAAGATCTCCCCGTTGGCGAAGTTGTGCGCGGTCTGCGGGACGACCGACACATTGAGGTGCTTGGCCACCTCCTCCGCGAGTTCCGGGTGGGCGCGCCCGGAGAAGAGCATCAGGTTCTTCTTCGGTGTTCCGGACTTCGAGCTCATGCTGGCGACTCCCCGTCGTTTCCCTTTGCTGAATCGGACACGGCGGTGGTGTCCTGCTTCGCGGCGGAAGCTGCTTCCGCCGCGGGTGTGCCCGGCCTGCGCCGGGTCACCCAGTCTTCGATGTTGCGCTGCGGCCCGGTGGACACGGCGAGCGCGCCCGGGGGCACGTCTTGCCTGATCACGGTGCCTGCCCCACTGTAGGCGCCGTCGCCGATGGTCACCGGGGCGACGAACGTGTTGTCCGCGCCGAGCCGCACATGGGAGCCGATCGTGGTGTGGTGCTTGTTCACGCCGTCGTAGTTGACGAAGACGCTGGAGCAGCCGATGTTGCTGTTCTCGCCGATGGTCGCGTCGCCGACGTAGGTCAGATGCGGAACCTTCGTCCCGGCGCCGATGTCCGCGTTCTTCGTCTCGACGAAAGCGCCGAGCTTGCCCTTGGTCCCCAGTTTGGAACCGGGACGCAGGTAGGTGAACGGGCCGACCTTCACGCCGTCGCCCAGTTCCGAATCGGAACCGTGCGTCCGCACCACCGACGCGCCCGCGCCGACGGAGACGTTCTCCAGGGTGCTGTCCGGGCCGATCTGCGAGCCCTCGCCGACCGACGTCGAACCCTTCAGCTGCACGCCGGGCTCGATGACGACGTCGCGCGACAAGGTCACGCCCGCGTCGATCCAGGTGCTCGCCGGGTCGACGACGGTGACGCCCGCCCGCTGCCAGCCGCGGACGATCCGGCGGTTCAGTTCGGCGCCGAGGACGGAGAGCTGAACACGGTCGTTGACGCCTTCGGTCACCCACGGGTCGTCGATGACCAGCGCGCCGACACCCTTGCCGTCGCCGCGGGCGATGCCGAGGACGTCGGTGAGGTAGAGCTCGCCCTGCGCGTTGTCGGTCGAAAGCTTCGAAAGCCCGTCGACCAGGACGGAAGCGTCGAAGGCGTAGACGCCGGAGTTGATTTCGGCGATTTCGTGCTGTTCGGGGGTGGCGTCCTTCTGCTCGACGATCGAGGTGACGACGCCGCTGTCGTCGCGGATGATCCGGCCGTAGCCCGCCGGGTTCTCGACGACCGCGGTCAGCACGGTGACCGCGTTGCCGGTGGAGTTGTGCTCGGCGACCAGGGAAGCGAGCGTTTCGGTGTCGAGCAGCGGGACGTCGCCGTAGCTGACGACGACAGTGCCGGTCAGCCCGGCGGGCAGCGCCGAGAGCGCGCACGAGACGGCGTGCCCGGTGCCCTTCTGCTCTTCCTGGACGGCCGTGACGACCTCGCGGCCGAGTGCCTCGCCGACCTTCGCCAGCCGCGCGCCGACCGAGTCGCGGCCGTGGCCGATCACCACGACCAGGTGTTCCGGGCTCAGTCCCGCGGCGGCCCGGACCGCGTGTTCGACCAGGGGACGGCCGGCGATCGGGTGCAGCACCTTCGGGGTGGACGAGCGCATACGGGTGCCCTCACCCGCGGCGAGGATCAACGTGCTCAGCGGGCCGGTCACGGCACTCCCAACATTTCACCAACGGTGGTTGTCGGGCATTGATCCTACGTGGGCTGCTCGGAGTCCCACGCGGGGTCGGTCGGAGCATCCTCACCGGGCCATCCGGTCACCGGATCGATGGCCATCGAGTTGACCGACGAAACCTGGTTCCCGCCGCCACGTTTCGCCTGGTACATGGCCGCGTCGGCGCGTGCCAGGACCTGTTCGGCGCGCTCCTGCGGGCGGAGCGAGACGAGGCCGACGGAGAGGGTGACGCCGTGCGAAAGATGGTGCGGCAGAGATGCGACGGCATTCACAGAACGACCCAGCGCCTGTTTCGCCGCCGAGGCCGGAGCCCCAGGTAGAAGCACGATGAACTCGTCTCCGCCGTATCGGGCGACGACGTCGTCGCCGCGCAGGGCGTCGCGCAGCGTGCTCGCGATGACACGGAGCACGTTGTCGCCCTCGGCGTGCGACTGCTTGTCGTTGACGTCCTTGAAACCGTCGAGGTCGACGAGCGCGACCGCGAGCGGCTGGGCGTCCGCGGACGACGCCAGCGAACGGAGCTTTTCGTCGAGCGCGCGCCGGTTCGGCAGACCGGTGAGCGGGTCCTGCAGGGCCTGCTGGGTGATCGCGCCGTGTTCGGCGGACAGGCGTTCGTGCTCCCGGCGCGCGTTGAGCGTGGCGATCTGCGATTCCCGCAGCGACCACATCTCCGTTTCGAGGATGGTCGCGTAGTCGATCAGCGATTGGCTCGCTCCGGACGCGTAGTCCGGGGTGGTGTCCAGCCTGGCCAGCTCGCGGGCGAGATTCAGCCGCATCGACGGCAGAGAGCCCTCCTCGTTGTCCTCGCGGACCTCTTTGAGCACCTGCAGCGCGTCTTCGCGGCGGCCGTCGTTGTCCAGGCAGCGGGCCAGCGCGATGGCGATGATCTCGCGCTCGTGCGGGAACACCAGTTCCGGATTCAGCAGCGAGTTCAGCCGCTCGACATGGGACGAATCGGGCGACGCCAGCGCGGCGGCCGCGGCGAGCACGCCGACCTGGTCGATCGCGGGCAGGTTGGCCTTGCGCGGGAACAGCGACTCGGTGAACGGGCCTTCGGCGGCCTGCGCCATCGACGCCGCGGTGCGGAACTTGTCCGCTCCTTCGTCGTACCGCTCGATGCGTTCCAGCCGCAGGCCCCAGCCCAGCAGCATCTTGACCCGGTTGATCAGCTGGAGCGCGATCTCGTGCGGGCTCGCGCTGTCGCGGATCGCCTGCGCGGCGCGGGCGATGGCCTCCTCAGCCGCTTCGTAGACGCCCAGCTGGTTCAGCACCAGCCAGCAGTCGACCAGGGTCGTGGACAGCATCCGGTCCCAGTTGCGCCTGCCGACCTGCCGGTCCGGGACGGCGGAGTCGTCGAGGATGGCCAGCGCCCTGGCGATCTCGGTGAGGGCGGCGTCCTCCTGTTTGGCGATCACCAGCCGACGGCCGCGCATGGCGTGCGCGTCGGCCCGCATCAGCGCGAGACCGTGCCGCCTGGTGTGCGCGAGCATCTCGTCGAGCCTGGGTTCGGCTTCGGCGGCGAGACCGCGGGTGACCAGCCTGGCCATCGCCGAGTAGCGCAGCAGCTGGGCGACCAGCAGCGGTTCGCCGCGGCGCTGCGTCTCGTCGAGGAGTTCGTCGAGACTGGTGACGATGTCGAGCTGTTCGGCGAAGCTGACGCGCTGTATGGCCGCCCCGAGTTCACGCGCGCGACCGTAAAGCCAGGCGTCGGACATCTCCGCAAGCGCCGGCCGCCTGCCACTGGTCGTCGCGTCCTCGGTCAGCCGCACACACCCCCACCGTTGAAAACGCCGCTGGTCATCTGTTCGTCTGCTCCGCCGCCAGGATTCGAACCTGAACTGTCAGAACCAAAATCTGAAGTGCTGCCGATTACACTACGGCGGATCGATCCTGGTCAGGATAGCCATGCCGGGGACCTCCATGTGCGCCCGGGGGTTGCCTCACGGTCGCGGGCACTCCACAGGGGACGAAACCTCCTGTACCGTAACTTACGGCATCGTAGGTAAGGTCACCCTTAGGGAAACCCTCAAGGGTCGCGCGAAGAAAAGAAGTGACTGCATGACGGCTACCCTGGACCAGTCCCAGAAGCCCGCGAAGGGCCCCAAGCCGGTCACCGACGGGCAGCGATCGAGCGCCGTGCAACTGTCGGTCTACCTCGGGGTCATCTTCCCGCTCGCCGCACTGCTCGCGGCCGTCCCGTTCGCCTGGGGCTGGGGATTGACCTGGGTCGACGTCGGCATCTTCGTGGTCTTCTACGCGATCAGCGGACTCGGGATCACCGTCTCGTACCACCGTTACTTCACGCACGGCTCGTTCAAGGCCAAGCCGTGGCTGCGCGTCGTGATGGCGATCGCCGGCAGCATGGCCGTCCAGGGCCCCGTGATCACCTGGGTCGCCGACCACCGGCGCCACCACGCCTTCTCCGACCGCGACGGCGACCCGCATTCGCCGTGGCTGTTCGGGACCACGCCGCTCGCCATCGCCAAGGGTTTCTGGCACGCGCACATGGGCTGGCTGTTCGACCGCGACCAGAGCAACGCCGAACGGTTCGCGCCGGACCTGCTCAAGGATCGCGCGATCAAGAAGGTCGACGACCTGTTCTGGCTGTGGAGCCTGCTCACCCTGGTGCTGCCCGCGATCCTGGGCGGACTGATCACCTGGTCGTTCTGGGGCGCGGTGACCGCGTTCTTCTGGGCCGGGCTGGTGCGCGTCTGCGTGCTGCACCACGTGACCTGGTCGGTCAACTCGGTCTGCCACATGATCGGCGAGCGCCCGTTCGCCGCCCGTGACAAGTCGGCCAACTTCTGGCCGCTGGCGATCTTCTCCTTCGGCGAGTCGTGGCACAACCTGCACCACGCCGACCCGACCTCGGCTCGGCACGGTGTGCAGCGCGGCCAGATCGACATTTCCGCGCGGCTCATCTGGATCTTCGAAAAGTTCGGCTGGGCCTATGACGTGCGATGGCCGACCCCGCAGCGCCTCGCGCGCATCGCCACCGAAAGCAAATAGCGAGGTCACGTTAGTCTTCTGCAATGGCGGGCAGACGGCGAACCAAACGTGAAGCGGTCACCGGGGCGCGTCCGGTCGCTCCGGTGGCCCGGGTGCGGATGACGGGGAGCGAGCGCAGGCAGCAGCTGCTCAACGTCGCCAGAGCCCTTTTCGCGGAGAAGGGTTTCGAAGGCACCTCCATCGAGGAGATCGCGCACCGCGCGAACGTCTCCAAACCGGTGGTGTACGAGCACTTCGGCGGCAAGGAAGGCATCTACGCCGTCGTGGTCGACCGCGAGACCCAGCTCCTGCTCGACAGGATGGTCTCCACCCTCCACGGTGGACACCCGAGGGTGATGCTGGAGCAGGCGGCGATCGCGCTGCTCTCCTACGTCGAGGATTCGCACGACGGCTTCCGCATCCTGGTGCGGGATTCGCCGGTCGCGAGTTCGACGGGCACGTTCTCGACGGTGCTGAACGACATCGCCAGCCAGGTCGAGCACATCCTCGCCCAGCAGTTCGCCGCGCGGGGCTACGACGAGAAACTGGCCGCGCTGTACGCGCAGGCGCTCGTCGGGATGGTCGCGCTCACCGGGCAGTGGTGGCTCGACGCCCGCAAACCGAAGCGGGACGAGGTCGCCGCGCATCTGGTCAACCTGGCCTGGAACGGTCTGTCCAATTTGGAGCACAAGCCCAAGCTGCGGCTGCGCTGATCTACGTCGCGCGGCCGTAACGTTTCCCCTGCGGTGAGCGCTAGGCCCCCCGAAGAGATCATCGAACTGGGGGAAGCACCGTGGAGAACCATCCCGCGCCCGCCGTCGAACAGACGGTGCCGCAGAAGAAGACGTGGCTGAAACCGGTCATCGTCCTGGGAGTCATCGGCGCCATCGTCCTGCTCTGGATTTTCGACGAGACTCCGGTGGCGGCGTCGCGTACCGAGGTAGGCGCCTGTCTCAAGGGCGACGTCGACGACGCGGAAAGTGTCAGGAACGTCGAGTGCGGGACGCCGGAAGCGAACTTCAAGGTCGTCGGGAAACAGGGCGGGAAGTCGGAAGGCGGGTTGATGATTTCGGGCGGGTCCGAATGCGGCGAGTACCCCAACGCCGACCTGTACTACTACCAGGGTAGGCGGACGACTGCCGACGGCGGCGTCCTGCTCTGCCTGGAGAACCTCAAGAATCCGGGCGCGCGATTGCCGGCTGTCGGGGACTGCCTCCCCGGGGATGCCTTCGCGGCGAAGAAGCTCGAGACAGTGGACTGCGCGGGAGCGCACTTCAAGGTGCTCGCCATCGAAAAGGAATCCGAGGTCTCCACTGGGACCACGTGCGCCTCCGTGCCGGCGACGGACATGAAGCTCACGTGGACGTCGGGCGTGGGTGGGCTGATCCCGCGCGAACACGTGCTGTGCCTCGACGAACTGAAGTAAGTCGTCAGCGCAGGAGGCCGGTCTCCCGCAGGTGGTCGAAGATGAGCTTGCCCGCCGCGGAGAGACGGTCCCTGTCTTCATAGCCCAGCCACGCGAGTTCCTCGATCTCGCTGCTGGCCACGGGTGTGCCGCTGAATTCGGCGGTGTAGCAGGTCGTCCGCACCACGAGCCCCTGCGCGTGCCCGTCGGCCTGCGCCTCGAACGTTCCGGCGGGCTCGGCGCTCGCCGGATCGATCTCGACGGTCAGTTCCTCACGGATTTCGCGCACCAGAGTTTCCGTGTCGGTTTCGCCGGGTTCGCGTTTCCCTCCAGGCAGGTAGAACACGGACTTGCCGCGCGAGCGGGCGCCGAGGACGCGGCCGTCCTGGAAGTGGAGCCAAGCGATTTTGTCGATCATGGTTCAGCCCAGCGCCGCGGCGGTTTCGGCGGTCGTGAGCACTTCGCCCAGCCGCGGAAAGACCTGCGTGATCGCCGATTCGTGGGAGATCGCGGCGATTCCGGCCATCGCGTCCGAAACCGCGACGGTCTCGTAGGCGTGGTCGATCGCGGCCCGCAGCGTCGATTCGACGCCGTACTCCGTGGCGATCCCGCCGAGCACGAGCGTCTTCACGCCGAGTCCGCGCAGGAGTTCGTCCAGCCCGGTGCCGTAGAACGCGCCGATCGTGTGCTTGGTGATCAGGTGCTCGCCTTCGCGGGGCGTCAGTTCGGCGACCAGTTCGCTGCCGGGCGGCTGCTCGTCGACGTCCGGCCGGTGCGCCCGCACGTGGACGATCGGGGAGCCGGCCGCGCTGAAGGCGTCGCGCAGAAGGACGGCGTTCGCGACGACTTCCGTGCCTTCGATCGGCGTGGTCTCCAAAGCGACGATCCGCGTCTGGAGGTCGATCAGGACGAGCGCCGTCGTCGCCGGGTCGATCTTCGTCATGACGCGAGCCTAGTGTCCCTATGCTGGACGCATGGGGCAGCACAGGGAAATAGTGGTCACCGGCGGAGGAACGGGAATCGGGTACGCGGTCGCGGCGGTGTTCGCCGGGTGAGGCGATCGGGTGACGATCACCGGCCGCCGCGAGCAGGTCCTCACCGAGGCGGCGACGTTGCTCGGCGCGAACCCGGTCCCGTTCGACGCGGCCGATCCGGACGCGGTGGAGCGGGCGCTGGCCGAACTGCCGGAGCGGGTCGACGTCCTGGTCAACAACGCGGGCGGGAACACCGATTTCCGGAACGGATCCGCTGAAGACCTGAGGTCGTTCGCCGCGAACTGGCAGGCCAATCTGGACGCGAACGTGTTCAGCGCCGTGCTGGTCACCCGTGCGCTGCGGGAAAGGTTCACCGACCACGCGCGGATCGTCACGATCGGATCCATCGCCGCGCACACCGGAGCCGGGTCCTACGGCGCCGCGAAGGCCGCGCTGGAGGCGTGGAACGTCGACGTGGCAAGGGAATTCGGGCCGCGCGGGATCACCGCGAACATCGTCGCGCCCGGATTGGTCGGGGACACCGAGTTCTTCGGCGGCAAGCTGTCCGACGAGCGCCGGGAGTGGCTCATCGGCAACACGATGACCAAACGCGCCGGAGAACCCGAGGACGTCGCCGAAGTGGTGGCCTTCCTGGCGAGCCCGGCCGCGCGGCACGTCACGGGCCAGGTCGTCCACGTCAACGGCGGCGCGTACCTGGGGAGCTAAGCCCCTGGGGTGACTCGCAGCAGCTTGTCGTCCTTGCCCTCCGAAGTCGTGATGTAGAGGGCGCCGTCCGGTCCGCTCCGGACGGCGCGCAGCCTGCCGAACTTGTCGTCGAACTCCGGTGGCAGCGTCACTTCGGTGACCTTGCCGGTGTCGTCGAGGCGGAACAGCAAGAGCTTCTGCCCCTTCAGCGCCGTCACGGCGAGCGACCCTTCGAGCGCGCCCCACCGCGATCCGGTGAGGAACTCGGCGCCGCAGATCGCCTCGGTGATCTCGCCCGTCGTCCACAAAGGACCAACAGCGTCCGGGAACCGCTGCTTGTCGGTCATCGGGACGCCTTCGTCGTAACTCGTTTCGGTGCCGCCCTTCGACGGGTCCCAGCCGTAGTTCGCGCCGGCGCGTTCCAGGTTGACCTCGTCGTCGATGGTCGGCCCGTGTTCGGCGGTGAACACCTGCCCGGTGCCGGGGCGGACCGTGACGCCCTGGACGTTGCGGTGCCCGTAGGTGAACACGCGTTGTTCGTTCGGGTTCGCGGCCGCGATGAACGGGTTGTCCGGCAACGGGTTCCCGGTCTTCGCGTCGACACGCAGGACCTTGCCGCCGAGGCTGGTGCGGTCCTGCGGGTGCTGCGGGCGGGCGGTGTCGCCGGTGCCGACGAGCAGCGCGCCGTCCGCGCCGAAAGTGGGACGGCAGCCCGAATGTCTGCCGCTGGGATTCACCGGCAGCCCGGTCAGCAGGTCCTTGACCTTCGTGGCGCTCGCGTTGTCTTCCGACAGCCGCCAGGTGACCAGCCGGATGTCGACGGCGTTGTCGCCCTCCTTGTGGGTCTGGCAGGTGATGAACTCGCGCGACGTCGCGAAGTCCTTGCTGATCACCATCCCCATCAAGCCACCCTCGCCGCGTACGAGGACGTCGGAGAAGTCGGCGGTGACGTCGCGTTTCGTGCCGCCGTCGACCAGGGCCAGCTTTCCGGGCCGCTGGGTGACGAGGATCTTGCCGTCCGGCAGGAAACCGACGTCCCAGCCGTGTTCGAGCCCGGCCGTCACCTGCTCGACCTTCAGCTTCGACACGGCGGGCTTCGAGGTGACCGGTGGCGCGCTCTGCACCGGTTCGCTCGACGCCCCGGAACAGGCTGTGACCAGCAAGGACAGCGAAGCGAACACGACGACGGCGGTAGTGCGCATGGCATCAGCATGCCAGCCGCGCCAATCGCCCGCGAGGGACGAACCGGTCATCCGGTGAGGATCGCGGCGGTTTCGGCGTCGGCGGGCAGGAACGTCTCCAGCTTCAATTCCGACACCGTGACGTCGGCGGCGGTCGCGAACGTCGTGATGGCCGTGATCAGCCGCAGCTCACCCGCCGAAGTGGACAGGCGCATCGGCACGGCGAACCCAAGATGATCCGGGCCGGGCGGTCCCGGCGCCGGAACGTAACTTTCGAGTTCGGCCAGCAGCGCGGTGAGCCGCTCGTCCGGGGCGTGCGCGATCTCCTGCGTCAGCCGTTCCAAGATGTGCCGCGCCCAATCCGCGAGGTTCCGCACCCTCGGCGCCATTCCGTCCGGATGCAGGGCGAGCCGCAGGGTGTTGACCGGTTCCTCCAACAGCTCCGGCGCCACGTCCTCGAAGAGCAGGTCGAGCGCGTCGTTGTGGGCGACGAGCACGCCGTAGCGGTCGACCACGATGGCCGGGTACGGCCGGTGCCCGTCGAGCAGCCGGCGCATGCCGTCGAGGACCGGCTTCAGCTTGGGATCGCCGAGTTCCGTTTCGGGGAAACCGGGCGCGAACCCGGCCGCGAGCAGCAGGCCGTTGCGCTCCCGGAGCGGGAGTTCGAGCGACTCGGCGACTCGCAGCACCAGGCCGCGGCCGGGGATCGACCGGCCGCCTTCCAGGAAACTCACGTGCCGTTGGGTGGTTCCGGCCCGGATCGCCAGTTCCAGCTGGGACAGCCGCCGCCGTTCGCGCCAGCCCCGCAGCGCGGGACCGAATCCGGAAACCATGGTCGTCATCTTGGCCGAGCCGCGTTCGGTACCGCCATTCCCTCGAAGGAATTGAATCGATTCCCCGGCGTGGAGAAGCTCGTGGCATGAAATTCGGTCTGGTCGTCCCCACCTATCGGTCCATCCTCGACGCCGGGCGCACCGCGCCGGAAATGGTCGCCATCGCGGTCGAAGCCGAACGCCTCGGCCTCGATTCGGTCTGGGTCGGCGACACCCTCGCGAAGGCGCCCATCGATCCGTTGACGTTGCTCGGCGCGTTCGCCGCCAGAACCGAGCGGGTCACGCTCGGCACCGCCGCGCTGCTCCCGGCCCTGCGGGATCCGCTCCTTTCCGCGAACGCGATCCTCACGCTCGACCTGCTCAGCCAGGGCCGGACCACGCTCGGCGTCGGCGCGGGTTTCGCGGGCCGCAGCGAACCCGAATTCGCCTTCACCCGTGTTCCGTGGGAGCGGCGGCGGGCCCGGCTCGACGACATCGTCGCGTTGTGGCGGCACGTCTGGAGCGGGAAGAGCGGCCCGTTCCACGGCGAAGTGCTGCACTACGACACCCTTCCGGAGTACCCGGAGCCGCACCGGCCCGGCGGTCCGCCGGTGTGGCTGGCCGCGTTCACGCCCGGCGCGTTGAAGCGAGTGGGACGGTCATACGACGGCTGGCTGCCGTATCCGCCCGACGTCGCGGACTATGTCGAGGGCCTCGCGAAAATCCGCGAAGCGGCCGTACGCCCTATGACACCCGCGTTGTTCGCGACGGTGCTCATCGAAGATGACCCGATCCGGGCACGGGAGCGCCTGGAGGACTATGCGCAGCGGAATTACGGCGTCCCGCTGGACTTCGTCGAGAAGATCCAGGTGCAGATCGCGGGTAGCCGGGACGAGGTCGCCGAAAGGCTTCGCGAATACGGGGAAGCGGGCGCCGAACACGTGCTGATCCGCATCGCGACGCAGGAACCGGCGGAGTTCGACGAGCAGCTCCCGAAGGTGAACGGCGCCCTGCCCAGGTAATCGCGCGGCGGACTGTCGGTGCCCCCACGTAGGCTGGGACGGTGACAAACGCTCCATTGTCCGGACTCCTTCATTCCATCCTTCCCGATCCGGCCCTTCGCGGGGTCGTCGAGCGGGCCGGTGCCCCGGTGCTCGAGCTCCAGGGCGCGATCGCCACCCGCCAGCTGGTCGCGGGCGCCCTCGCCGCGGACGAGGGCGCCGGCCGCCCCGTGCTCGCGGTGACGGCCACCGGCCGCGAGACCGACGAGCTGACAGCTTCGCTGAAGTCGTTCCTCGGTGAAGACGCCGTCGTCGACTTCCCGTCCTGGGAGACGTTGCCGCACGAGCGGCTGTCGCCGCGGGCGGACACCGTCGGGCGGCGGCTGGAGGTGCTGCACCGGCTCAAGACGGGCACCGACGGCCTGCGCGTCGTCGTCGCGACCGTCCGCAGCCTCATCCAGCCGATGGCGCCCGGGCTCGGTTCGCTCGCGCCGATCGACCTGGTCGTCGGCGAGGAGCAGAGCTTCGAAGGGCTGCTGGACAGGCTGGTCGAGCTCGCGTACACGCGGGTGGACATGGTCGAGAAGCGCGGCGAGTTCGCCGTGCGCGGCGGCATCCTCGACCTGTTCGGGCCGACGGCGCAGCATCCGGTCCGGGTCGAGTTCTGGGGCGACGAGGTCAGCGAGATCCGCGCGTTCGCGGTGTCCGACCAGCGGTCGCTGCCCGGCGAGATCCAGCACGTCAGCGCGCCGCCGTGCCGTGAGCTGCTGCTCACCGAGCCGGTGCGCGCGAAGGCCGCCGAGCTGGCGACGACGTACGAGGCGGACGCGCAGCTCACCGAGATGCTCATCAAGCTGTCGGGCGGGATCCCCGTCGAGGGCATGGAGGCGCTCATCCCCGTGCTGTGCGAGGGCGAGCTCGAACTGCTGACCGACGCGATGCCCCAGGGCACGCACGTCCTGCTGGCCGATCCGGAGAAGATCCGCGCCCGCGCGGCCGACCTGGTCCGCACCGGGCAGGAGTTCCTCGAAGCCTCCTGGACCACGGCCGCCGCGGGCGGCCAGGCGCCGATCGACCTCGGCGCGTCCGCGTACCGGGACCTCGCGGAGATCGCGAAGCACGCTCAGGAGACGAAGCGTCCCTGGTGGACGCTGACGCAGCTGGCCAGCGACGATCCCGACGTCTACCGCGTCTCGGTCGAAGCCGCGCCGAACTACCGCGGCGAGGTCGAGCGCGCGACGACCGACCTGCGCGCGCACACGGCCGCGGGCGGGACGGCCGTGCTCGTCGTGGCCGGGCACGGCACCGCGACCCGCGCCGTCGAGCAGCTGTCGGCGGGGGAGGTGCCCGCGTCGCTCGCGGAAGGCATCACCGGACCGCTGACGCCCGGCGTCGTGACGGTGACGTGCGGTGGTCTTTCGGACGGTTTCGTCTCGCCGGAACGCGCGCTCGTGGTGCTGTCCGAGTCGGATCTGACCGGCCGGGGCTCCGGCGCCGGAACGTCCACAAAGGACTTCAGTACCAAGATGCCGTCGCGGCGCCGCAACGCCGTGGACCCGCTCGCCCTCAAAGCGGGCGACTACGTCGTGCACGACCAGCACGGCATCGGACGGTTCGTCGAGATGGTGCAGCGCACCGTCGCCGGCGCGACCCGCGAGTACCTGCTGCTGGAGTACGCGTCTTCCAAGCGCGGGCACCCGGGGGACAGGCTGTTCGTCCCGACCGACCAGCTCGACGAGGTCTCCCGCTACGTCGGCGGCGAGCTGCCGACGCTGAACAAGCTCGGCGGGTCCGACTGGAAGAACACCAAGGCCAAGGCGAAGAAGGCGGTCAAAGAGATCGCCGCGGAGCTGGTGCAGCTCTACGCCGCGCGGCAGGCCGCGCCCGGGCATCCGTTCGGGCCGGACACCCCGTGGCAGGGCGAACTCGAAGACGCCTTCCCGTTCACCGAGACCAACGACCAGCTCGCCGCGATCGACGAGGTCAAGGCGGACATGGAACGCGGCGTCCCGATGGACCGCGTCATCTGCGGCGACGTCGGCTACGGCAAGACCGAGATCGCGGTGCGCGCGGCGTTCAAGGCGGTGCAGGACGGTAAGCAGGTCGCGGTGCTGGTGCCCACGACGCTGCTCGCGCAGCAGCACCTCAACACCTTCACCGAACGGATGAGTTCGTTCCCGGTGAAGATCAAGGGGCTCTCGCGGTTCACGAACAAGACCGAGTCCGACGCGATCCTCGAACAGCTGTCCTCGGGCGACGTCGACATCGTGATCGGCACGCACCGCCTGCTTCAGACCGGGATCCGGTACAAGGACCTCGGCCTGGTGATCGTCGACGAGGAACAGCGGTTCGGCGTCGAGCACAAGGAGCACATCAAGGCGCTGCGGACGCACGTCGACGTCCTGACTATGTCGGCGACCCCGATCCCGCGCACGCTGGAGATGTCGCTCGCCGGGATCCGCGAAATGTCCACGATCCTGACCCCGCCCGAGGACAGGCACCCGATCCTGACCTACGTCGGCGCGTACGACGACAAGCAGGTCGGCGCCGCGATCCGGCGCGAACTGCTGCGTGACGGCCAGGTCTTTTACGTGCACAACAGGGTTTCCTCGATCGAGAAGGCCGCGAAGCGCATTCGAGAGCTGGTGCCGGAGGCGCGCGTCGTCACGGCGCACGGGCAGATGAACGAGGAGAAACTCGAAAAGATCATCCAGGGTTTCTGGGAGAACGAGTACGACGTGCTCGTCTGCACCACGATCGTCGAGACCGGGCTGGACATCTCGAACGCCAACACGCTCCTGGTGGAACGCGGTGACCTGCTGGGTCTGGCGCAGCTGCACCAGCTGCGCGGACGCGTCGGGCGCGGACGCGAGCGCGGGTACGCGTACTTCCTGTACCCGCCGGAGGCCCCGCTCACCGAGACGGCGCACGACCGGCTCGCGACCATCGCGCAGAACACCGAACTGGGCGCGGGCATGGCCGTCGCGATGAAGGATCTGGAGATCCGCGGCGCGGGCAACATCCTCGGCGCGGAGCAGTCCGGGCACATCGCGGGTGTCGGTTTCGATCTGTACGTGCGGCTGGTCGGCGAAGCGGTCGACGCGTTCCGGCGGCACGCGGGGGCGGAGACCTCGGAAGAGGAGGAGCTCGCCGAGGTCCGCGTGGATCTTCCGGTGGACGCGCACATCCCGCACGACTACGTCCCGGGCGAGCGGCTGAGGCTGGAGGCGTACCGCAAGATCGCGGCCGCGCCGGATCAGACCGGGCTCGACGCCGTGCGCGAGGAACTCATCGACCGCTACGGCCAGCCGCCCGCCCCGGTGCGGCGGCTGCTCGCCGTCGCCGCGTTCCGGCACACGTGCCGCGCGGCGGGGGTCACCGAGGTCGCCGTCCAGGGCACGTCGATCCGGTTCGCGCCGTTGCCGCTGGCGGATTCGCAGATGGTGCGGCTGAAGCGCTTGTACCCCAAGGCTCTCTACAAGGCGGTGACGAACACGGTTTCCGTGCCGAAGCCGACCGAGGGCCCGGCGGGTGGCCGCATGGGCGCCCCGGCGCTGCGGGACGAGGAACTTCTCGACTGGTGCGCGAAGCTGCTGACGAACCTGATGAAGTCGCCGGCTCCCGTCGCGTAGCTCCTAGGGCTGCCTATCCTGGGTGGGAGATCGGCGAACACGCGTGATCCGGCTCCAAGCACGCGAGTTCGGGCTCCAAGCACGCGTGATCCGGTTTCACGGACGGGCATCCGGCACGATGTCCCGGCTTCGGCTCGCGAGAAGCCGAATCGCGACTGACGACCTGGTTCTCTCGCAGGGGCCGGTATGAGAGGGTAGGCGCTGTGATGCGGATCATGGGGCGCCGTCGCGCGCTGGTCGGGGTTCTTGCCGGTTCTCTCCTGCTCGCCGGCTGCAACGCCGGACCCGGGCAGGTCGGTGCCGCGGTGATCGTCGGCGGCAAGACCGTTTCGGTGGATCGCGTGCAGGAACTGATCGACAAGGCCGTCCGCGAACATCCGTACGGGCAGCAGCTCGCCAGTGAGCACAAGCTCGATCTCGTCGGCCGCGAGATCGTGCGCCAGGAGATCCTCCACGACCTCACCGAGCGCGCCGCTCAGCGGGAAGGCATCCGGGTCGACGAGGCCCTCGTCGTGAACGCGTTGCAGAACGATCCGCTGGCGAAGCCGATGGAAGCGAATCCGCAGAACGATCCCGCGATCAGCGTGCAGCAGCTCGTGGCGCGCGTGCGGGACCACCGCGATTCCCTGGTCGACGCGGCGCTGCAGACCCAGCTCGCGATGAAGTACCTGGACAAGCTCACCGTCACCTTCGATTTCAGCTCGGTCTCCTCGACCGACGCCACCGGCTCCGACGCGGACAAGCTGCGCGAGCAGGCGATCGAGAAGGCCCGGAAGTTCGCCGCCTCGCCGAACGCGGCCGCCGAACTGATCGCGCAGGACCAGCAGGCGTCCGACACGCAGGCCGGGACCGGCCAGAAGCTGCCGGCGATGCAGTCGCCCGCGACCGCGGCCACCGTCCTCTTCGGTCTCGAACCCAACACCGTCGCCGCGTTCCAGCCGACACCGCAGCAGCCGCTGTGGGTCGTCGTCGTGGTGCGTGAACGGGCTGCCGACAAGCCCGTCGCGTCGGATCAGGCCGCGCAGCCCAACGCTCTGCAGCTCGCGGCGGTCGGTGTCCGGCTCCTCCAGCCGTACCTCGACCAGGTCGACCTCAAGGTCAATCCGCGCTACGGCGTGTGGGATGTTGTCGGTATGGACCTCGCGCCCAACGAAGCTTCGAAGAAGGGCATCGTGCTGCCTGTGCACGGTGCCGCCCCGCGAAACCCGTGACCGCTGCCGTCGTCGTGATCGCCCGCGGGGCGACACTGCCCGCCGAGGCGCTTGCGATCTTGCGAAGCAGTCACGCCGTGTACGCGGCCACCGACGTCGATCCTGACGTTTTCGGGGTTCCCTCACTCGGCGACGCGCAGGTGCGCGACGCCGTGCTCATCGCCGGTTCGCGACGGGAACCGAAGGCCGCGGCGCTGATCAGGTCGGGCGCGCGGGTGATCGAAGCGCCCGTTCCTCCGCTGGTCGAGGCCGCCGAGGTGATGGACCGCCTGCGCTCGCCGGGCGGATGCCCGTGGGACGCCGTCCAGACACACGAGTCGCTGCGCCAGTACCTGGTCGAGGAGACCTACGAGCTGCTCGACGCGATCGAGGAGGGCGACAGGGCCGCCTTGCGCGAGGAGCTCGGCGACGTCCTGCTCCAGGTGCTGTTCCACGCGCGCGTCGCCGCCGAGGACGACGGCGACCCGTTCGGGATCGACGAGGTCGCGGCCGAACTGGTCGCGAAACTCGTCGGGCGTCATCCGCATGTGTTCGCCGACGCCCCGCGGGTCGAGACCGTCGGCGACCAGAACCTCAAGTGGGAAGAACTGAAGCAGGCCGAGAAGAGCCGGAAGTCCATTGTGGATGGCGTCGCGCTCGGCCAGCCCGCGGTGGCGCTGGCAGGCAAGCTCGGCCAGCGCAGCGGCCGCGCCGGGATCCCGCTCGACCTCTTCCCCGACGGTTCCGAAGCGGCGGCCCAGCTCTTCCGGGTGGCCGCGACCGCTCGCCGGGCCGGCATCGATCCCGAAGGCGAGCTCCGCGCCGTGGCGAAGCGGTTCGCGCGGGACATCCGCGCCGCCGAGCAGGCCGCCCGCGACGCCGGTCTCGAACCGACGACGCTGGAGGCCGACGGCTGGCGCAAGTTCTGGCCGAGCTAGACGGTCAGCACGAGCTTGCCCTGAACGCGTCCGGACTCGCTCAGTTCGTGCGCCTTCGCCGCCTGTTCGAGCGGGAAGACCTCGGCGATCGAGACCCGCAGTGAACCGGCGTCGGCCAAAACGGCGATTTCCTCCAGATCCGTTCCGGACGGATTGACGTAGAACTCTTCGAAACGGAATCCGCGTTCCTGGGCTTTCCGCCGGACCTCCGCCCGGTCGGGACCGTGCCCGACGATGTCGATCAGCGAACCTCCCGGTTTGAGCGTTTCCAGGGAGCGAGGGCCGTAGTCGCCGGAGATCGGGTCCAGTACGACGTCGATGACCTGCGATTTCGAAAAATCGCCAGTCGTGTGGTCGATCAGTTCGTCCGCGCCGAGGTCCCGCAGGAACGTGTGCTTCGCCGCTCTGGCCGTCCCGATGACGTACGCGCCCCGGGCCTTCGCGATCTGGACGGCGAGATGACCGACCCCGCCCGCCGCGGCGTGGACGAGCACCCGGTGCCCTGGCCCGACCGGGAAGACCTTGGTGAACGGCTGCCACGCGGTCAGCGCCGCGATCGGGAGCGCGGCCGCCTCGACGTGATCGAGACTTTTCGGTTTCAGCGCGAGAGCGTCTTCGCTGACCGTGACGTACTCGGCGTACGAGCCGTTCGGCGGGAACGTGACGCCGTAGACCTCGTCGCCGGGACGGAACCGCGTCCCGGCCGAGTCGACCACACCCGAGAAGTCGAGTCCCACGGTCAGCGGCAGGTCTCCGACGACCAGCCCGTTCCGGATCTTCCAATCGGCCGGATTCACCCCGGCGGCGTGGACGCGCACCAGGACCTGGCCCTCGCCCGGAACTGGCTTTTCCGATTCGGTGAGCTGAAGAACGTCGGGCCCGCCGAACGTGTTCTGCTGGATCTTCCGCATGGGAAAAGCATGTCGGTGCCTGGTACCCGTTGTGAAGTAGGCACTCTCCTGATATCTAGGTACCTCATGGGTACCAACGACGAGCGGCGGTTGTTCGAGGAATGGGTGGCCGTGCACGGCCGTGACTGCCCGTCCAGGACGGTCATCGAAGTGCTCGCGAACAAGTGGGCGCTCTACGTCCTCGGCGCGATCCGGCGCTATGAGCGGCCGATGCGGTTCAGCGAACTTCGCCGCCTGCTCGACGGCATCACGCAGAAGATGCTGACCCAGACCCTCCGCGCCCTGGAACGGGACGGACTGATCCGCCGGGACGTCTATCCCACCGTCCCGCCCCGGGTCGAGTACGGGCTGACCCCGCTCGGCGTCGACGTCGGCAGGCTGACGAACGCCGTCGCCGAATGGGCCGTCGAAAACGTCGACCAGATCTTCGCCGCCCGTTCCGCTTTCGACGGGAAAGCGGCCGAGACCGCGCAGCCGCTGTGATGTGGAACACAATCGAGTGAGAACCGATCCCGTGATCTCGACGTCTTGCCGGGTGTGAAGGGAACGGAACCGGACGAAGAGCAGCTCGTCCGCCGCACGGCCAAGGGTGACCGCGCGGCTTTCGAGGAGCTCTACCGCCGCACGTCGCCGTGGCTGGCTGTACGCCTGCGCCGTCGCTGCGCCGACGAGCAGATCGTCGCCGAGGTGATGCAGGAGACCTACCTCGCGGTCTGGCGCGCGGCGGGCGCGTTCGCCGGTTCGGCCGTCGGCGGGAGCGCCGTCGGCTGGTTGTGGACGATCGCCGCGCGGCGGCTGGTGGACGCCTTCCGCCGCCGGGCACGGCACGCTCAGCCGCTGCCGGTCGCGGAAACGACCGTCTCGCCCGCCGCCGAGGACGAGGCGCTGGCCGGCGCGGTCGGCGACCACGTCGGTGACGCGCTGCGCCGGCTCGCTCCCGAACTACGGCAGGTTTTGCAGGCCATGGTGCTCGACGGGCTGACCGTCCGGGAGACCTCGGTCCTGCTCGGCCTGCCGGAAGGAACCGTCAAGACCCGCGCGAGGCGGGCTCGGATCGCGATGCGGGAGGCGCTGTCGTGAACAAGGAACACGTGACCGGACAGCTTCTCGCCGCCTATGTCCGCGGCGACGACGGTTTGGCGGGCGACGAGGTCTGGGCGGTCGAAGCCCACCTCGAATCGTGCGCGGAATGCCGGGGGAGGCTGTCCGAGGTCAGCTCGCCGATGGTGTCGGCGCTGGTGGACGACGTCTGGGCGGGGCTGGGCCCGAAACTGGCCGAAACGGGGCCGGGGCGGTCGCGAAGCCGGTGGGCCGGGCGGCTGCACACCTGGGTGACACCGGTGATGCTGCCGTGGCTGGTGATGATCATCCTGATCCCGGCGATCGGCTTCCTGCTGGACGGGGCCGGCTTCGTCTGGAGCGGGGGCTACTCGTTCGTCCAGCTCTTCTCACCGGTCCTGCCGGTGCTCGGGGTCGCGGTGTCCTGGTCCAAGGGCCTCGATCCCGCCTACGAACTCGTCACTTCCGCACCGAGGGGCGGGTTCTACCTGGTGCTGCGCCGGACGACGGCGGTCCTCGCCGTCGTCCTGCCGATACAGGCCCTCGCGGGCTGGATCGCGGGCGGCGGATTCGGGCTGAGCCTCCTGCCGAGCCTGGCCTTCACCACCGGGACGCTCGCGCTCGGCGGGCTGATCGGGGTGACCCGGGCGGCGTACGTCCTGTCAGGGGTCTGGGTGGTGGTGGTCCTGGCGCCCACGGTGGCTTCGCAAGGGCGCGCCACCGCGCTCGATCCCAGGCTACTTCCGGTCTGGGGCGTGATCTTCGCGCTGACCGCGGTCGTGGTGGTGCTCCGGCGGAGTTCCTTCGGCCTGCTCAGCGGAACCGAACGATAGAACGAAGGGGAGAACATGATGCGAGCTGTCGGGGCCGCGGAGGTCGCGCCGACGACCTACGCGTGGCAGATCAAAGCGGAGGGACTGAAAGTCCGGGTCGGCAAACGCAAGTTCGCCGTGAACGGGCTGGATCTGGAACTCGGCACGGGGGTGCACGGTCTGCTCGGCCCGAACGGGGCAGGGAAGACCACGCTGATCCGGGCACTGGCGACGGTGCTCCGGCCGGCGGAGGGAGGGCTGGCGCTGCTCGGTGAGTCCGTCGGGGGGTTCACCGATCAGCGCCGCCTGCGCCGCCGGATCGGCTATCTGCCGCAGAATTTCGGCTACTACAAGCGGTTCACCGTCCGCGAGTTCGTCGAATACATCGCGTGGCTCAAGGAAATGTCCAAAGAGGATATTCCAGGGGCGGTGCAGCGTTCGATCGAACGGGTCGGCCTCGCCGATCGCGCCGACGACAAGATGAAGACGCTCTCCGGCGGCATGGTGCGGCGGGTCGGGATCGCGCAGGCGATCGTGAACGATCCGGACGTCCTCCTGCTGGACGAGCCGACCGCCGGACTCGATCCGGCGCAGCGTGTGCGTTTCCGGGATCTCATGCAGGAACTGGGGCGTGACGCCTGCGTAGTCGTCTCGACGCACCTCGTCGAGGACGTCGCGACGGCGTGCACCGACGTCGTCCTGTTCGAAAACGGGAAGCTCGTCTTCCAGGGGACTCCCGACGAACTGGCCGCGGCCGGGAGCGCGGAGCACGTCGGCGACAGCCCGATCGAGCGCGGGTACTCGGCCCTTCTGGGGCACGAGCCGGGGAAGGGGAACTGGTGAACACGCGGACTTTGCGGATCGAACTTCGCCGCACCATCGCCCCGTGGGCCGCTCTCGCGATCCTCGTCGTCGCGTTCGGTTTCCTGTATTCGTTCAGCGGTCCGTGGACACGGCCGCCGCTCGCCTGGGACGAGCACTGGGGGCTCGCCGCGCAGTGGAGCCGGTTCCTGCTGGTGTTCCTCTGGCCGATCGCTATCGGCGCCGGCGCCATCCAGGGCATGCGGGACAGCCGGTCCGGCACGGTCGAACTCATGGCCACCATGCCGCGTCCCGGATGGCAGCGGGCCGCGAAACTCGCCGGCGCGCTGGGTGGCCTGCTGGTGCTGGGCTATCTGCTGGTCTTCGCCGCCGGCGCCGTTCAGGCCGTTTTCAACGACGGGTTCTTCAGCTTCGGCTGGCTGCCGATCGTCGTGGTCGGCGTGCTGGCGATGCTCGCGGGTGCCTGGCTCGGACTCGGCCTCGGCCGGTTGCTGCCGCATCCGCTGACGGCGCCCGCGGTGGCCGTCGCCGCTCTCGTGACGATGCTCGTGTTCCAGATCGGCGGGTCGGAAGGCAGCGTGATCTTCGGAGCCGTCCCGCTCCGGGTCGCTTTACTCGCTCCCGCGATGGACGTCGTCAACGATCCGTTCACGACCACATCGGGCCGAATGGATCTCGGTCAAGGGATCTGGCTCGCCGGGCTGGCGGCGACCGGATTCCTCCTGCTGGCGGTTCGCTCCACGCGGGCGAAGGTTCTCGCGGTCGTCCCCGCGCTGGTGGCGGTCGCGATCGCATTGCCCGTGCTGCCCGGCAGCACGGCCGAGGCCAAGGCCGTCGATCCGCGCGCGACGGCGATGATCTGTGACGGCCCGGTCTGTGTACCCGGCGCGATGGAATACGAACTTCCCCGGTTCGCCGGGCCCGGCAAGACAGCGTTGCGGCTGCTGGGAACGCTGCCGGACGCGCCGGTCAAGGTCGCGGTGCAGGACCGGCGGCTGGGCTACGACGAGGTGCCGCCGCGTGCCGCCGACACCGTCTACGTGGACCTGATGGATTGGTCCGTCCGTTCGCTCCTGCAACCGGACGACCTGACGCGGGCGCTGGTCGCCGGCGCCGGGACGCCGACCTGCTACTCCCTCCACGGTGTCGACCAGTTCTTCATGGACGAACTCGCCGCGCGAGCGATCACCTCGAGCTGGTTCCTCGGTGAGTGGAAGTTGCCCGAGCGTTCCTGGATGGGCGACGAGACGAAGAACGAGGTCGTCCGAAAACAGGAGATCTTCCGTGCCCTTCCGGCCGAAGTGCAGCGAGAGCGGATCATCGCGGTGCGGCAGGCGGGCCTGACCTGCCGGGGTAACCAGCTCGACATCCTGCTCGGCGGTGCGCGATGAGATGGGCGGTGCTGTACGCCCGCTCGCGTGCCTTGCCCGCGTCGTTCGCGGCGCTGGCGGTGAGCATGACGGTGATCTGGTTCCTGGCACGGGACCGCTGGTCGATGATCCCGGTTTCCCTGGCGCTTCTGGTGGCGATCGCGGTGACCGCCATCGGCCTCAGCGGGCAGGACGTCGATCTCGACCGGACCGCCGCGATCCGCTGGGTGCCTCGTCGCGGCCTGCATCTCCTGCTGATCGGCGGCCTCGCCGTCGGTGCCGTGCTGCTGCCGCGGCTGTGGGAGGCGGACCGGGTCCCGGTGGAGATCATCGTGCGGAACGCGGGCGGCCTGCTCGGCCTCGTCGGGATTGCCGCGGTGCTGTTCGGCGGGGCCTTCGGGTGGACGTTGCCGCTGCTCGTGTTCGTCGTCTCGTTCGTGGCCTGGGCCACCACGTCGGGCACGGACACCACACACCTGGTGATCACCTGGCTGTTCCAACCCGCCGACGTGGCCGCGGCCACGTGGACCGCCGCGGTGCTCGGTGTGGCGGGCCTCGGGACTTACGCGGTCTTCGGTAACCGCCGCTGAACCCACGCCGGATGTCATGAAAGGGGCGTTCCTGACGAATTTCGTCAGGAACGCCCCTTTCATGACATCCAGGAGTCAGACGTTCCGGTTGTGCGGGACGAGATCGAGCGGGTCGTGGTCCGGGTCGTCGACGCCGAGGCTGATGATCCGCGTGGGATGGATCCGGATCACCGCGCCGTCGAGATGGCCGTCGGGGGTGAGGGCGCCGGTCAGCGCCTCGGCCCGGCCCCGGATCTCCAGGCAGCGGACCCTCGGCGGGTCTTGCGAGGGCATGTCGTCCACCACGAACGCGGCCTGCCCGTTGGCGGCCACGTTCCGGAACTTCTTGCTCTTCGCCAGTTCGTAGCCCCTGATGTCGATCGTCCGGGTCTCGGTGTTGTAGGCGTAGCCGACCGGGCTGACCTGCAGCGTCCCGTCCGGCTGCGCCGTCGCGAGCCGCCCGAGTCCTTGGGTCGCGAGGTAGTCGAGTTCCGCTTCACTGAACATGGAAGCCAGTGTGCGATCTCCACTTAACTGGAGGTCAAGAGAACAGGCCCTCGCCCCAGAAGCCGCCTTCGCGCACACCCGGCGGCACCGCGAAATGGGCGGATCCGGTGTGCTGCAGGTACTCCATCATCGCGTCCTTCGACGACAGCGCCTGCTGCATCGGCACGAACTGCTTGCGCGTGTCCCGGTTGAAGGCGAGGAAGAACAGCCCCGCTTCCAGGTGCCCGACACCGTCGGAACCGTCGACGAAGTTGTAGCCGCGACGCAGGATCCGCGCCCCGTTCAGATTCTCGTGCGACGCGAGCCGGACGTGCGAGTCCTCCGGGATCAGCTTTTCACCGCCCGCGCCCCCGACCTCGAAATCGGGGGTGTCGAACTCGGCGGACTGACCCAGCGGCGCGCCCGCGCCCTTCGACCGGCCGACGATCCCTTCCTGGCCCTTCAACGATTCCCGGTCCCAGGTCTCGATGTGCATCCGGATCCGCCTGGCCACCAGGTAAGACCCGCCCGCCATCCACGGCTGGCCGTCTTCGGCCGTCGCCCACACCTGGTCGCGCAGGACGTCGGTCTCCTCGGCCTTGACGTTGCGCGTCCCGTCCTTGAACCCGAACAGGTTCCGCGGCGTGGACTGCGCCCGCGACGTCGACGAGCTGCGGCCGAACCCGAGCTGTGACCAGCGCACCGCGGTGACGCCGAAGCCCAGCCGCACCAGGTTCCGGATCGCGTGCACGGCGACCTGTGGATCGTCCGCGCACGCCTGGATGCAGATGTCGCCGCCACCCCGCGCGGGATCGAGTTTGTCCTGCGGGAACAGGGGGAGATCGATCAGCACGGCGGGCCGTTTCGGGGCGAGCCCGAACCGGTCGTCGAACAGCGAAGGGCCGAAACCGATGGTCAGCGTGAGCGACGACGCCGCCAGGTCGAGTGCCTCGCCGGTGTCGCTCGGCGGGGCGGCGGGGGCGCCACCGACGGCGCCGCCCGTCCCGACCTCCTGGCCCGCGGTCATCCGCCGGGCGGCGTCCGTCCACGTGCGAAGCAGCTTGACCAGCTTCTCGCGGTCCTTCGTCGTCACGTCCAGCGAGACGAAATGCAGGTTCTCCTGCACCGGCGTGACGATCCCGGCCTGATGCTCGCCGTGGAACTCGACGACGCTCTGCGCGGCCTGCGCCGGGCTGTCCCCGCCGAGGAGCCGGTTCGCGCCGATGCCAGCCGCGGCGCCGGTTCCGACGAGAGCGGCACCCGCTCCCGCCATGCCGAACAGTTTCCGGCGGGAGACCGGGGTTCGCTCCGGCCCGGTCATTGCGCCGCGACCTCGGCGACCTTGCTCAAGGGTTCGCTCAGCGCGTCCACCGCCGACGCGAATTCCTTGATCTGGTCCTGGCTCAGCGCGGTGTAGGGCTTGAAGCCATCGCCTTCGCGCTGCTTGTTCAGCAGTGCCTGCACATTGCCGAACTCTTTGTCCAAAGTGGACACCAGGGCCGCGTCCTTGGTCTGCAAGAGCGGGCGCAGCGAGGCGATCGCGGCCTTCGAACCGTCGAGGTTGCCCTGGAAGTCCGACAGGTCGGTGTGGGAGAACGCTTCTTCCTCGCCGGTGATCTTGCCGGTGGCGATCTCGTCGAGCAGTTCCTTGGCACCGTTGGCCAGATCGAGCGCGTTCAGTTCGATCGACGCGGATTTGGTGACCAGTTCCTTGACGTCGGCGAGCAGCTGGTCGGCGATCTGACCGGCGTCGGACTGGAGTCCGGTCACCCAAAGGTCCTTCTCCAGCCGGTGGAACCCGGTGAACTTCTGGCCCGGTTCGAGATCGGCCTCGCGCGCGTCGATCTTCGGGTCGAGATCGCCGAACTTTTCGGCCACCGGCTCGACGCGCTCGAAGTAGACGCGAGTGCGAGCGTACGCGGCCTTCGCCTCGTCGACCTTGCCCGCTTTCACCAGCGCGACGAACTTGGTGGTCTCCTCGTCGAGCGCCTTGGTGTTGTTGGCGACGTACTCCGCGTAGCTCTTGACCGCCTGCGCCTTCTGCGAGTTCGGGTCGTTCTGCTTGGCGCCGCCGCCGGTGACGGTGAAGTCGCCCCGGATGCCGGTGCCGGTCATCCCCGGTTTGCACGCGGTCTGGTACTTGCCCGCCTCGGCGACCTCGACGATGAGCCGCCGGTTCAGTCCCGGCGCGATGTTCTCGACCTCGCCCATGATCCGGTCGCCCTCGGCGTAGAGGTAGAACTCGGTGACCTTGCTGCCCTTGTTGGTGATCTCGAAGGTCACGTTGCCCGCGTTCGCGGTGTTCACCGAGACGGCGCAGGCGCTGTCGGACGCTTCGACCTTGATCGGGCCACCGGCCGCGGCGGGTTTTTCCTCGCCACCACCGCAGGCGGTGAGCACCAGGGCGCCGACGCCGGCGAGCGCGGCGAGCGGGAATCGACGAGACACTGGGGTCACTCCTTGATCGCGGCCGCGGCGGGGGTCGCCGCGACCTTCTTCTTGGGCCTGAGGAACAGGGGCAGCACGATCGCCACGTACGCGACCCACGCGACGGCCTGCAAGACCGTCGTCTGCTGCGAATAGTTGAAGATCCCCTTGAGCAGCGCGCCGTACCAGCTGGTCTCCGGCAGGACGGCGGACGCGTCGAACGCGAGCGTGTTCAGACCGGGCAGGAAGGCGGCCTCTTGCAGGTCGTGCAGGCCGTAGCCGAGCACGCCCGCCGCCACGAACACCAGCAGCACACCGGTGATCGTGAAGAACTTGCCGAGGTCGAACCGGACGGCGCCGCGGTAGATCAGGTACGCCAGCACGATCGCGACGAGGATGCCCGCGCTGAAGCCGATCAGCGGTTCGGTCGTCCCGCCCTCCCCCTGCGCGGTCTGCACGGTCGAGTAGAAGAACACCGCCGTCTCCAGGCCTTCGCGGCCGACGGCGAAGAACGACAGGACGAGGACCGCGACAGGGCCGACGTCGAGCGCTTCGTCGAGCTTCCCGCGCAGTTCCGCGGCGATCGTCCTCGACGCCTTGCGCATCCAGAAGATCATCGCCGTCACGAACCCGACCGCGACGATCGACAGACTGCCGCCGAGCAGCTCCTGCTGCTCGAAGGACAGCTGGGCGGTGGAGTAGGTGAGGATCGCGCCGACCCCGACCGACAGCAGGACCGCGACGCCCACCCCGAGCCACACCCAGCGCAGCGCGTGCCGTCGTTCGGTCTTGACCAGGAACGCGACGAGGATGCTGACGACGAGAGCGGCTTCCAGGCCTTCCCGCAGGCCGATGAGCGCACTCGCGAACCACACGTCGTTCTCCCTGGTCGTGCCGACTGAACCTCCTGGTTTTAGGTAAGGCTTCCCTGAAAGTCCAGGAGGAGTGACGCGGCCCGGAAGCGGACGAAACGTTTGAAGAGGTCTTGATCGGACGGAGTGCTCGTAAGCATTCCCAGGTCAGGGCGGCCTGGATGGTTCACATAACGAATCGGTCGCCGAGGACCGGTCACCGATTCGCTTTACCGTCAGTTGGCTTCGTAAGCCGAATGGGTCATCGCCCGGAAGTGTGGCGAAGTAACCTGACCGGGTGGCCGAAACCGCCCAGAGCACCGAAGCCCCGGAGCACCCTGCCCGCCCTCTGCCGCCGTACGTCCCCAGGCTCGCTTTCGCGGGCGGGCTCGTGCTCACGGGTGTGGTGCTGATCATGACCGTCGGGGTGAACCGGCCGGGCGGGGAACCGCCGCCCCCGCCGCCTCAACCCCAGCCCGCGCTCGCCGTTCCGGACCAGAGGCCGCAGCCCGGGGTCGCGACGCCGCGAGCCGGGCTCGCCGCGCCCCCGGACCGGCCGACCGTTTCCGACGCGGCCGAACTGGAGACCTGGGCGAACCGGGTGGCCGCCAAGACCAGGCTCTCCGCCACCGATCTGTCCGCTTACGGCCGGGCCGAGATGTGGCTTCGGCGGCAAAAGCCGGGCTGTCATCTTTCGTGGGCGACCCTCGCCGGCATTTCCCATGTCGAAGCGGCGCAGGGCAGGCCCGGGCCGATCACGCTCGATCCCGGCGTCTGGGCGAAACACTCCGCCCGCGCCAGAAGCGACGGCAAGCAGCCGGATCCGAAGGACCTCGACGACGCCGCCTTCACCACCGCCCGCTACCTGTGCGCCGCCGGGGACGACGTCGCCACCCCGGAGGGCTGGTGGAAGTCGATGCGGACGTTCGACCCGGCCGTTCCCTACGCCCAGGAAGTCTTCAGCGCGGCCGACGCCTACGCGGACGCCAGCGTCGCGCCCTGATCCTCGAGCACCAGATCGAAATTGAGCACCGTCGCCATCCGGTAGGCGTCACCCGCCGCGACGACCAGTTGCGCCATCGGATCGACGACGTTCCCCGCCGCCCAGACGCCGTCCACGTTCGTCCGGCCCTGCGCGTCCACCGCGATCGAGCCGGTTTCGGTGCGCGCGCAGCCGATCTGGGCGAGCAGCTCGTCGTGCGGGACGAACTTCGGGCCGACGAACACGACGTCGCGTTCGACGACTTCGCCGTCGACCAGCCGGACGCCGGTCAGCCGGTCGTTTTCGACGGCGAGTTCGGAAACCTTCCCGTCGACGATCCGGATGCCCAGCCCGGTCAGCTTCGCCCTGTCGTCGGCGGAGATCTGCTGCGTGTGCGTGAAGAACGTCAGGTCCTTGCTCCACTGCCAGACGATCAGCGCCTGGTGGACCGCCTTGTCGGAGGTCGCGAGCACGCCGAACCGCTGATCGCGCACTTCCCAGCCGTGGCAGTACGGGCAGTGCAGCACGTCGGTGCCGAAGCGCTCCGCGACGCCGGGGACGTCCGGCAGCTCGTCGGCCAGTCCGGTGGTCACGACGATCCGGCGCCCGCTGATGACCCGGCCGCTCGCCAGCTCCACCGCCTTGTCGTGCCGCAGCCGGTGCACGACGTCGTCGACGATCTCCACGCCGTAAGCGCGGACTTCGTCACGACCTATAGTCAGTAACTCTTTGGGTGGAATTCCGTCCCTGGTCAGGAAACCGTGCGCGTGCGCGGCCGGGGCGTTGCGCGGGCTTCCACCGTCGATCACGACGACCTTGCGCCGCGCCCTGCCCAGTACCAGCGCCGCGCTGAGGCCCGCGACACCACCGCCGATGATCACCACGTCGTATTCGTCGTTCATGCTCCCGAGCATCCGGAGTTCTTCGAAATCTGGCAAAGTTCATTGCCGATTTGGCAAACTGGGGGCATGGAGGACATCGAACGGCGGCTCGCCGAGGTCGGCCCGAAGCTCAAACGGCTTCGCAAGGAACGCGGCACCACCCTCTCCGCGCTCTCGGAAACGACGGGGATCTCCGCCAGCACGCTCTCGCGGCTCGAATCGGGTACCCGGAAGGCCACCCTGGAATTGCTGCTCACCTTGTCGGCGGCGCATCAGGTCCCGCTCGACGAACTGGTCGGCGAACCCGAGCCGTCCGATCCGCGGGTCCGGATGAAAGCCCAGAAGTTCGGCAGGTTCACCGCGTGGGCGCTGACCGCGCAGCCGGGGCAGCCGCAGGCGTTCAAACTGCTGATCCCGGTGGAGGACATCGAGCCGGTGCAACGGACGCACGAGGGCTACGAGTGGATGTACGTCCTCAGCGGACGGTTGCGGGCACTGCTCGGCGACCGTGACTTCACGATGGGACCCGGCGAGGCCGCCGAGTTCGACACGCGGGTGCCGCACTGGTTCGGGAGCGCGGGGCCGGGGCCGGTGGAGCTGCTGGTGCTGTTCGGCAAGCAGGGCGAGCGCGCCCACCTCAAGGCCAGGTCCAAATGAGAGCAAAGGTCCCTTGCTCCCGCGGCCGTGGTGGCGGTGGGCAGGTCAGTCGCGCAACGCGATCCTCGCGCTGACCTCGCTGATCGCTTCCAGATACTCCGGGATCGGATGCATCGCCGACGCGATCCGCATCTGCGCGAGCGCCTCGGTCAACCGCCCGAGGCGCTGGAGGGTCCGCCCGAGCACGAACCGCGCGTAATGATCGGTGGGATCCATTTCCAGCACCCGGGTGAAGGCGCGCTCGGCCCGCCGCAACTGAGCGGAGTGGAAGTACGCGCGGCCCGCCAGCAGCTGAACGCTCGGCTTGTCGGTTTCTTCCTCCAGCAAGGGCTCGAGGGCTTTGAGGGCGTCGAGCGGCCTGCGGCTTTCGACCAGCGCCTCCGCCTGTCGGAAGGCACGGAACCGAGACTCGCCGGACGAGTCCTGACCGGGTTCTGGGGCGGGTTCGGCATCCATCATGGTCCGCTCCACGATACGCCGGGGCAGGGCCGATCTCGACTGCTGAAACGGTCATGGTGGACTGTCCTGCCATGAGCAGTGCCGAAGCGGATAGGCCCGAGAACGAGCCCGGTTACCTCGGGCTCGCGCCGTACCTCTACTACTCCGACGCGACCGAGGCGGTCGCGTGGCTGGTCAGAGTGTTCGGGTTCACCGAGGAGGTGCGCTTCGCCGACGCCTCCGGAGAGGTGTTCCAGGCCACCCTGTGCGCCGGCCCGGCCAAGATCCAGCTGGCCGGGGTCGGCCCCGAGTACTGGCAGGCCAAGGGTGTCGACGGCCCGGTCGGGCAGCTGAACATCGTCTACGTCGCCGACGCCGACGCGCAGTACGAGCGCGTCCGCGCCGCGCTGGGCGACGACGCCGACCTCGACGCGCCCCAGGACCAGCCCTACGGCGCCCGTGTGTTCACCGTCTCCGACATCGGCGGCAACAGCTGGACTTTCTGGCAGCAGTTCTCCGACACGGTGGAGCTCCCGTCGGGCTGGCGGGAAGTCCGCGCAGGTGAACCGGTCACCGACTAGGTCCGTTCGAAGCTCGATGTGGCGCGTGCCTCCAACGGGTGAACGACGCCGACGGCTAGGCTGGGCCCCGTCACCGCAGGCACGACCCACATGAGGAGCATGGCGTGGCGCTCATCGAGCAGGTAGGCGCTCGCGAGATTCTGGACTCGCGAGGCAACCCGACGGTCGAAGTGGAGGTGGCTCTCGACGACGGCACGCTGGCGCGGGCCGCGGTCCCCTCGGGTGCGTCCACCGGCGAACACGAAGCCGTCGAGCTGCGTGACGGCGACACCGGCCGGTACAACGGCAAGGGTGTCGAGCGCGCGGTCGCGGCCGTCCTGGACGAGATCGGCCCGGATCTGGTCGGCACCGACGCCGTCGACCAGCGCATCGTCGACCAGAAGCTGGTCGACCTCGACGGCACCCCGGCGAAGTCCCGCCTCGGCGCGAACGCCATCCTCGGCGTTTCGCTCGCCGTCGCGAAGGCCGCCGCGGAGTCGGCCGAACTGGAGCTGTTCCGCTACCTCGGCGGGCCGAACGCGCACGTGCTGCCGGTGCCGATGCTGAACATCCTCAACGGTGGCGCGCACGCCGACACCGATGTGGACATCCAGGAATTCATGATCGCGCCGATCGGCGCCGAGTCGTTCCGCGAGGCCCTGCGCTGGGGCACCGAGGTCTACCACTCGCTGAAGTCGGTCCTGAAGGGCCGCGGCCTGTCCACCGGCCTCGGCGACGAAGGCGGCTTCGCGCCCAGCCTGAAGAACAACCGCGAAGCGCTCGACCTGATCCTTCAGGCGATCGAGAAGGCCGGGTACGCCCCGGGCCGTGACGTCGCGCTCGCGCTCGACGTCGCCGCGACCGAGTTCTTCTCCGACGGCGCGTACACCTTCGAAGGCGCGAAGAAGAGCGCCGAGCAGATGTCGGCCTACTACGCCGAACTGCTGCGCGACTACCCGCTCGTGTCCATCGAGGACCCGCTGAGCGAGGACGACTGGGACGGCTGGGTCCAGCTGACCGCCGAGATCGGCGAGAAGGTCCAGATCGTCGGCGACGACCTGTTCGTCACCAACCCGGACCGCCTCGAAGAGGGCATCACCCGCCGCGCCGCCAACGCGCTGCTGGTGAAGGTCAACCAGATCGGCACGCTGTCGGAGACCCTCGACGCGATCTCGCTGGCCACCTCGTACGGCTACAAGTCGATGATGAGCCACCGGTCCGGTGAGACCGAGGACACCTTCATCGCGGACCTGGCCGTCGCGACCGGTGTCGGCCAGATCAAGACCGGCGCCCCGGCGCGCGGCGAGCGGATCGCCAAGTACAACCAGCTGCTCCGCATCGAGGAGACCCTCGCCGACGCGGCTCGCTACGCCGGCGACCTCGCGTTCCCGCGGTTCAGCCCGGAGGGGTAATCAGCGATGGCAGACCGGGGGAGGGCGCGGACCCGTCGTAGCGGGCGTGCGGACGGCGGTGGCTCCGGCAGGGGCCGCCGGCCGGAGAGCGCCCGTCGTACGACGACGAACGAGGTCCGCGCCCGAACCCGGCTGCGCCGCAGCCTGGCGGCGAAGAGGGCATCGGGTGCCGCGAAGGTGCTCGGCATGTCCACCACCCGCCGGGCCGCGGTGGTGGCGATCGTGGTGTGCGCGCTCGCGTTCACCATCGCCGTCCCGCTGCGCACGTACCTCAGCCAGAAGTCCGAGGTGAACGAGCAGCAGCAGTTACAGTCCGAACTGCAGCGGAGCGTCGCCCAGCTGGAAGGCCGCAAGGCCGAGCTGAGCGACCCCGCGCAGATCGAGGCCGAGGCTCGTAAGCGCTTCGGTTTCGTGAAGCCCGGCGAGACGCCGTACATCGTGCAGCTCCCCGAGGACAAGGTGCCCGAGCAGGGCGAGCCGCAAGGCCAGCAGCCGGTGCCCGCGGGCTCCTGGTACGAGAAGCTGTGGGATCAGGTCGCGGGCGGCTGAACCTCCCCCTTTAGCCTTAGGGGTGTGAACAGCACGGAAAAGTCTTCATACGAGCCTGTGACCGACGCCGACCGCGAGATCATCGCGGAACAGCTCGGCCGGGCACCCCGTGCGCTGCGCGCCGTCGCCGCGCGCTGCCCGAGCGGCCACCCGTCGGTCGTGCAGACCAGCCCCCGCCTCGACGACGGCACCCCGTTCCCGACGCTCTACTACTTGACCTGCCCGAAGCTGACGTCGATGGTCGGCACGCTCGAGGCGTCCGGGCTGATGAAGGAGATGACCGACCGGCTCGCGGAGGACCCCGAGCTGGCGGCCGCCTACCAGCGGACCCACGAGAGCTACCTCGCCGAACGCGACGCCATCGACTCGCTCGGCCACGAGGTCAGCGCGGGCGGGATGCCCGGCCGCGTCAAATGCCTGCACGTCCACCTGGCGCACACGCTCGCCGTCGGCCCCGGCGTGAACCCGTTCGGCGACGAGACCCTCGCGCTGCTCAAAGCCAGTGGATGGCCGTCGGGCGACTGCCAGGGGTAACACCGGCGCCCGGTGCACAGATAGTTCCTCCAGGTGGGTTAATTCACCTCTTGTCGACCAACTCGTCCTCCCCTATGGGGTGAAACCGGTCACCGTATGCGGCAGGCTGTGCACGGTCGAGGGTTGTCGGGGTGGGAAGTACCGGATCGCCGGATCGCGATCCGCCGGGAGGGTTCTGAGGTATGCGCGTGAGGCACGTGCCAGGCGCGGTGACAGGTCATGTCAGGAGACTCTGTCTCCGGCACCGCACGATCGCCGCGGTGACCGGAGGTGTCCTCGCCATCGTCCCGGCCGGTGCCGCGGTCGTCGGTGCTGGCAGCTGGGCCGCGACGGCGGGCACGATCCACACCGACAACGTCGCCCTCGTCGGCGGCTATGACCCGAAGAACCCGCTCGTCCAGCAGATCGGCGTCGACGGCAGTCTGCCGGACGCGCCGACCCCGCTCCCGCTCCCCGCGGACGAACTCCCCAACGGTCCGCTCGGCATCCCGGTCACCGCGCTCGCCGCGTACCGCAACGCCGCCGACATCCTCATCGCCGAACAGCCCGGTTGTCACATCGACTGGGCGCTGATCGCCAGCATCGGCCGGATCGAGTCGAACCACGCGCGCGGCGGTTACGTCGACGCGAAGGGCAACACCCTCGAACCGATCCTCGGCCCGCAGCTCAACGGCGCCGGACCGTTCGCGGCCATCCCGGACACCGACGGCGGCAAATACGACGGCGACACGGTCTGGGATCGCGCCGTCGGCCCGACGCAGTTCATCCCGTCGACCTGGGCCCGCTACGCCTCCGACGGCAACGGCGACGGCGAGTCGAACCCCAACAACATCTTCGACGCGGCACTCGGCACCGGCCGGTACCTGTGCTCGGGCGGACTCGATCTGTCCAAACCGGACCAGTTGCGCGCGGCCGTGTTCCGCTACAACAACTCCGACACCTACGTGAACACCGTGCTCATCTGGGCCGAGGCCTACCGCACGGGAGTGCTGCCGACGCCGGACAGCAAGGTGCCCGTCGGCGCCCCGAACGCCGCGGCCGCTCCGCCGCCCACTTCGGTGCCGCCGCCTCCGCTGCCGTCGACGCCGCCCGGTTCGGTGACGACTTCGCCGTCGAGCACTTTGCCGGGGACGAGTACGAGTTCGTCTTCCTCGTCGAAGCCGCCGACGAGGAGCTCGAAACCGCCTTGCCAGCCTGTCACCGAGACGGCGACGGTGCCGACTTCGACCACGAGCCCGACGACCACGACACCCCCGCCGCCGACGACCTGTACCTCGCCGACGACGACCACCACGACGACGACGGTGCCCTCGACGAGCAGCAAAGGCGTCGACCCCACCTGATCGGCATTGACTATCCATCCATGCCCCCGCCACCACCCTCGGCGGAGAAGCTCCGCTCCGCTGTAATCTCCGGGCATGCCTCGTGTTGCCGCGATCGACTGTGGGACCAACTCCATCCGCCTGCTCGTCGCCGAGCTGACCCCCCGTCACGACGGGACGGTCGACCTGCGCGACCTGCACCGCGAGATGCGGATCGTCCGCCTCGGGCAGGGCGTGGACGCCACCGGCAGGCTGGCCCCCGAGGCACTCGAGCGCACCCGCAAGGCGCTGGCCGACTACACGATCGCCGCGCGCCGCAAGGGTGTCGAGAAGGTCCGTATGGTCGCGACGTCGGCGACGCGCGACGCGAGCAACCGCGACGAGTTCTTCGCGATGACCCGTGAGGTGCTCGGTACCGAGGCCGAAGTCATCAGTGGCGACGAAGAGGCGCGGCTGTCCTTCACCGGCGCCGTCGGCGAGCAGGATCCCGACGACGGCCCCTTCGTGGTGGTCGACGTCGGCGGCGGCTCGACCGAACTCGTCGTCGGGACCTGGGACGGCCGCCGGGCCGAGGTGATCGCGGCCAAGTCGGTCGACATCGGCTGCGTGCGGATCACCGAACGCGCGCTGAAGTCCGACCCGCCGACAGCGGGCGAGATCGCCGAAGCCCGCGAGCTGGCCGCCAAGGTGCTCACCGAGGCCTTCGACGTCGTGGACGTGTCCACCGCCAAGACGTGGATCGGTGTCGCCGGGACGGTCACGACCCTGACGGCCGTGTCACAGGGACTGTCGGAGTACGACTCCGAGCGCACCCACCTTTCGAAGCTCTCCCACGCCGAGATCGACCGGGTCGCGCAGTCGCTCCTCACCGCCGACCACGCGACCCGCGCCGCGAACCCGGTGATCCACCCCGGCCGGGTCGACGTGATCGGCGGCGGCTCGGTGATCGTGCAGGTGCTGGCCGAACAGTTCGCCACGCGCGGTGGTCCCGACGAGCTGGTGATCTCCGAGCACGACATCCTCGACGGGATCGCGCTGTCACTGGCTTGACAGCCGGGTTTCTCTTGCGTGAAGCCATTTCTTTCGGTGATCAAGTGGTGACCTCAAGTCCGGATTAGACCATTCGGCGCAGCCTTGTTCCTACCAAGGTTGTGCTCTGACCGGGTGGTCCCGGATACCGTCACCCATTTGCAACACCAACGCACTGTGATCGCCTTCACCTGTCCCATAGCGTCGTCTCACCTTCTGGGCGGTGGGGCGCGACCAGCGCCCGCCGGACTATCCGACGACGAGAGTTGGAGGGGACATGCGGGCTTCACGCGGGTTCTGGGGAGCGACGGCGGTGGTGGCCACGGCGGCCCTGCTGCTGACGGCCTGTGGGGGTGGTGGATCCAAGGACGAAAAGGGATCCGGCGCCGCTGACGCCAACGCGGCGGTCTCGGTCTACGGCACCGAGCCGGAGAACTCGCTGATTCCCGCCAACACCAACGAACTCGGTGGGTCCAAGGCGCTCAAGCCGGTCTTCTCGGCGCTGGTCGGCTACAAATCCGACACCGCCGAGCCGTACAACCTGATGGCCGAATCGATCACCACGACCGATTCCAAGGTCTTCGACATCAAGATCAAAAAGGGCTGGAAGTTCCACGACGGGACCGAGGTCAAGGCGAAGAACTTCGTCGACGCGTGGAACTACAGCGCGAACGGCAAGAACGGCATGCAGAACGCGTCGTTCTTCGAGCAGATCCAGGGCTACGACGAGATCAGCGCCAAAGAGCCGGCCGTCAAGGAGATGTCCGGGCTCAAGGTCGTGAACGACTACGAGTTCCAGGCCACCCTCAAGGGCCCGTTCTCGGTGTTCGCCACCAAGATCGGCTACCTCGCCTTCGCGCCGCTGCCGGACAAGTTCTTCGCCGACCCGGAGGCGTTCGCCAAGGCCCCGATCGGGAACGGGCCGCTGAAGTTCGTTTCGCGCGCGCCCAACCAGAACATGAAGCTCACGCGCTTCGACGAGTACCAGGGCGAGGACAAGGTCAAGTTCAAGGACCTGGAAGTCCGCATCTACACCAGCCAGGAGACCGCGTACCAGGATCTGCTGAGCAACCGTCTCGACTTCATGGAGGCGCTCCCGCCGTCGGCGAAGGCCGGCGGTAAGTACAAGGCCGACCTCGGTCAGCGCCTGGTCGAAGGAAACCTGCTCGGCATCAGCGCGCTCGCGCTCCCGTACTACGTCCCGGGCTACGACAACCTGGACCTGCGCAAGGCGATCTCGCTGGCCATCGACCGCGAGCAGATCGTCAAGACCGTCATGAACGACACCTACGCGCCGGCCGACGGCTACGTTTCGCGCGGTATCGAGGGATACCGGCCGGGCGTCTGCGGCGAGTTCTGCAAGTTCGATCCGGCCAAGGCCAAGGAGTTCTTCGCGAAGTCCGGCTTCACCGGCAAGCTGACCATCGCTTCGAACGCCGACGGTGGCCGCAAGGAGCCGCTGGTCGCGGCGTGCAACAGCATCAAGAACGCGCTCGGCGTCGAATGCGACTTCGTGCCGGCGACCGACTTCGGCCAGTGGCGCAGCATCGTCAACAACCGCCAGCTGACCGGCATGGGCCGCTCCGACTGGTCGGCCGACTACCCGTCGATCGAGAACTACCTGAACCCGCGCTACAAGAGCACCGGTTCGTCGAACGACTCCACGTACAACAACCCGGCCGTCGACGCGCTGCTGACCCAGGCGGACCAGACCGCCGACAAGGCGGCCGCGATCAAGCTGTACCAGCAGGCCGAGGACCTGATCGCGAAGGACCTGCCGCAGATCCCCGTGTGGGAGGAGAAGGGCGTCGGTGGCAAGTCGAACCGGCTGAAGGTCGCGAAGCTCGACTTCGGCCGTCTCGCTGACTACTCGTCCATCGAGGTCGCGGCGAAGTAAACGCGTGGTCGCGCCGGCCGGGAGCACATCGCTCCCGGCCGGCCGGACCCCGGCTCCCACCACGCGATCCCCAGGACGGCACGCCCATGCCCCAGTACATCCTCCGACGCCTACTCCAACTCATCCCGGTCTTCTTCGGCACCACGTTCCTCATCTACGCCCTCGTGTGGGCGGTGCCCGGTGACCCGTTCGCCGGCAAATGCGGTCAGGTCGCCTGTCCGCCCGCCTACATCGAGATGATGACCGACAAGTTCAACCTCGACGATTCGATCTTCGTCCAGTACTTCAAGTACCTCGGCAACCTGTTCACCGGCGACTGGGGCGAGACCTTCAACGGTGTCTCGGTCGGCGAGCTGATCGGGAACGCCTATCCGGTGACCGTCCGGCTCGCCCTCATCGCGGTGGCCATCGAAGCGATCATCGGCCTGTCCGCGGGCATCCTGACCGGCCTGCGCGGCAAGGGTTTCCTCGACAACCTCGTGCTGATGTCCACCACGTTCCTGATCTCGATCCCGGTGTTCGTCACCGCGATCGTGCTCCAGATCGTCCTCGGTTCGGAACTGGGACTCATCGACGCGAGCGTCTCCGAGGACGCCACGATCGGCGAACTGATCGTGCCCGGCATCGCGCTCGGCAGTCTGTCCATGGCCTACATCGCCCGGTTGACCAGAACGAGCATCGCCGAGAACCGGCACGCCGACTACGTCCGCACGGCCGTCGCGAAAGGACAGCCGCGCAGCCGGGTCGTCGGGGTGCACCTGCTCCGGAACTCGGTGATCCCGGTGCTGACCTTCATCGGCACCGACATCGGCGCGCTCATGGGCGGGGCCATCGTCACCGAAGGCGTGTTCAACATCAACGGCATCGGCGGGCTCATCTTCCGCGGTATCCAGAACCGGGAGGGCGCCACCGTCACCGGCGTCGTCGTCCTGCTGGTGATGGTCTACCTGCTGGTGAGTCTCATCGTCGACCTGCTCTATGCCGTTCTCGACCCGAGGATCCGTTATGACTGACCCCAACGTGGCAGGCGGCGTGTCCTCCGTGGACGTCGCGAGCGCCGGAGTCGCCGACGATTCCGCGGTGGCGCACAAACCGCGCAGTCTCGGCGGCGACGCCTGGCGGATGCTGCGCAAGCGGCCGTCGTTCATCATCTCCGCCGTCATCATCGCGCTCGTCGTGCTCATCGCGATCGCGCCCGACCTGTTCAGTTCCCGGCCCGCCGGGTTCAGCGATCTGCTCCACGCCAACGAAGGACCGTCCGCGGACGCCTGGTTCGGTTACGACAACCAGGGTTACGACGTCTACGCGCGGACCATCCACGGCGCGCGGGCGTCGTTGCTGGTCGGTGTCTTCGCGACGGTGCTGACGATCCTGATCGGCTCGGTGGTCGGGATCGTCGCCGGGTACTACGGCCGTCTCGTCGACAGCCTGTTCTCGCGGGTGGGCGACATCTTCGCGGCGCTGCCGTTCGTGCTCGGCGCGATCGTCATCCTGACCACGTTCAACGCCCCCGGCTCGAACCCCGGCGCGGTCACGATCATCGTGCAGGTGGTCGTCTCGATCGCGGCGCTGAGCTGGCCGGTGGCGATGCGCATCATGCGGTCGGCGACGCTGGTGGCCAAGCAACTCGACTACGTCAAGGCCGCGCGCGGACTCGGCGCGAGCACGCCGCGCATCGTGTTCCGGCACCTGTTGCCCAACACGGTCGCGCCGGTGCTGGTCTACGGCACCATCGCGCTCGGCGCGTTCATCGGCGCGGAGGCGACACTGGCGTACCTCGGTGTCGGCGTGCGTCCGCCGGTCGTCTCGTGGGGAGTGATGATCAGCGACGCGCGGGACTACTTCCGGGTGAACCCGCACATGCTGTTGTTCCCGGCCGGTTTCGTCACCATCACCGTGCTCGCGTTCGTCATGCTCGGTGACGGGATCCGCGACGCGCTCGACCCGAAGGCCCGGTGAGCGGCTGTGTCCGACGAATTGCTGCTAGAGGTGGAAGACCTCCACGTCGAATTCCGGACCCCGGACGGTGTCGCGACCGTGCTGAACGGGGTCGACTACTCCGTGCACGCCGGGGAAACCCTCGCCGTGCTGGGAGAATCGGGTTCGGGCAAGAGCGTGACCGCGCAGACGGTGATGGGCATCCTCGACAGCCCGCCCGCCGTCGTCACCGGCGGCGCCGTCCGCTACCGCGGCGAGGATCTGCTCACCGCCTCCGAAGAACGGCGTCGTGAGGTGCGGGGCGGGGAGATCGCGATGATCTTCCAGGACGCGCTGTCCGCGCTGAACCCCGTTTTCACCGTGGGCTTCCAGATCGAAGAGCAGTTGCGGGTCCGGCTCGGGATGTCCAAAAAGGACGCTCGTAAACGGGCGATCGAACTGCTCGACATCGTGCGCATCCCCGCCGCCGCCCGCCGGGTCCGCGAGTACCCGCACCAGTTCTCCGGCGGGATGCGGCAGCGTGCGATGATCGCCATGTCGCTCGCGCTCGACCCCGATCTGCTGATCGCGGACGAGCCGACGACGGCGCTCGACGTCACGGTGCAGGCCCAGATCATGGACCTGCTGGCGGAGATCCAGGCCGAACGGCGGATGGGCCTGATCCTGATCACCCACGACCTGGCGGTGGTCGCCGAGGTCGCCGACCGGATCGCCGTGATGTACGCGGGCCGGATCGTCGAACAGGCCGACGTCGCCGAGTTGTTCCGCTCGCCGGGGCATCCCTACACCGAGGCGCTGATGGCCTCGCTGCCGCGGCTCGACCTCAAAGGACAGACGCTGGAGACCATCAAGGGCCTGCCGCCGAGCCTGCTGAACGTTCCGCCCGGTTGCCCGTTCCATCCGCGGTGCCCGCGGGCGGAAAGCCGGTGCGAGACCGAACGGCCCGCTCTGCACACCCTCGGTTTCGGCCGGGTCAGCGCCTGCCACTTCGCCGACGAGGTGGTGAGCGGCCGTGTCTGAGCCCATCCTGCGGGTCGAGAACCTGGTGAAGTACTTCCCGGTGCGGGCCGGGGTCCTGTTCAAGCGCACGATCGGCCAGGTGAAGGCCGTCGACGGCGTTTCCTTCGATCTCATGCCGGGGGAAACCCTCGGCGTGGTGGGGGAATCCGGCTGCGGCAAGTCCACGCTGGCCCAGGTGCTGATGCGCCTGGAGGAGCCCACGGGCGGGCTCGCGACCTTCGAAGGCCGTGACATCTTCGCCTTGCGGGGAGCCGAACTCAGGAAGCTGCGGCGCGAGATCCAGATCGTGCTGCAGGATCCGTACACCTCGCTGAACCCGAGGATGACGGTCGGCGACATCATCGGCGAACCGTTCGAGATCCACACCGAGGTGGCGCCGAAGGGATCGCGGGCGGCGAAGGTGCGGGAGCTGCTCGACGTCGTCGGGCTGAATCCCGAGCACATCAACCGCTATCCGCACCAGTTCTCCGGCGGGCAGCGTCAGCGCATCGGGATCGCGCGGGCGCTGGCGTTGCGGCCGAAGGTCATCATCTGCGACGAGCCGGTTTCCGCGCTGGACGTTTCGATCCAGGCGCAGGTGATGAACCTGCTCGGCGAACTGCAAAAGGAATTCGGTCTTTCCTACGTTTTCATCGCACACGACCTGTCCGTTGTCCGTCACCTTTCCACGCGGGTCGCGGTGATGTATCTCGGCAAGATCGTGGAAATGGGGACGGAAGAGGAGATCTACGAACACCCGTCGCATCCGTACACGCAGGCGCTGCTGTCCGCGGTTCCGGTCGCGGATCCGGCGCTGCGCGGGCAGCGGCAGGTGATCCGCCTGGAAGGCGACGTGCCCAGTCCGCTGGATCCGCCGTCCGGCTGCCGGTTCCGCACCCGGTGCTGGAAGGCGCAGGACATCTGCGCTGATCAGGAACCCGAATTGATCACCCGATCCGGCGGGCATTTGTCCGCCTGTCATTTCGCGGAGGAGAAAACGGTCGTCCCCTGACTTTCGTAGGGACTTCGTTGATAAGCGGAGAACGCTGACGTAGTTTTCATGAATCGTTTCTTCAGGAGGCAGGAAGTGAAAAGACCCAGATCTCTCGTGATCGCGCTCGCGGTACCGCTGTTCGGTGCGATCGTCGCTACTCCGGTCGCGTCCGCGCAGCCGGCGCTTTCCGGCGCGGCGACCGAATTCTCGGTTCTGGCCCGTGAAGGGCAAAGCGTCGCGTCGGTGGAACGGGCGATCCGCGCCGCCGGTGGCACCGTCGTGACCAGCAACGCCGCGGTCGGCCTGATCACCGCGACCGCGCCGGCCAACGGTTTCGCCGAGCGGGTCTCCGCGGACCGCTCGGTCTTCGGTGCGGCCAAGGCGAAGCCGATCGGCACCGCGCCGAAGGAAGGCAAGGCGAAGGTCAAGCCGAACGTCGTCGAGAAGGAGAGCCGCGGCGCCGCGTCGGCCAAGAAGCCGGCGCAGCCGAAGGCCGTCGGCATGGACCCGCTCGACGATCAGCTCTGGGGCCTCCAGTCCGTCCGTTCGGACCTTTCGCGCACCAAGCAGCCGGGCGACAAGCGGGTGAAGGTCGGCATCATCGACACGGGTGTCGACGCGAGCCATCCGGACATCGCGCCGAACTTCGATCTCGCCGCGTCGCGGAACTTCACGAAGGACATCGTCTCCGACGTGAACGGCGCCGTCGTCGACGGCCCGTGTGAATTCCGCGGCTGCAAGGACCCGGTGGACCACGACGACAACGGGCACGGCACGCACGTCGCCGGAACCATCGGCGCCGCCGCGAACGGCTTCGGCGTCTCGGGCGTCGCGCCGAACGTGACACTGGTGAACATCCGCGCCGGGCAGGACTCGGGCTTCTTCTTCCTGCAGCCGACGGTGGACGCGATCACCTACGCGGGTGACGCCGGTGTCGACGTCGTCAACATGTCCTTCTTCACGGACCCGTGGCTGTACAACTGCGCCGCGAACCCCGCGGACACCCCGGCGCAGCAGGCGGAACAGCGCACCATCATCGAGGCGACCACCCGCGCGCTGAACTACGCGCACCGCAAGGGCGTCACGCAGGTCGTCTCGCTGGGCAACCAGCACAGCGACCTCGCCGCCCCGCAGCCGGACGCGTCGAGCCCGGGCTACCCGTCGAACAGCACCCACCCGCGGCAGATCGACAACAGCTGCCTCTCGCTGCCCATCGAAGGCCCGCACACGATCGGCGTCTCGTCCTTCGGTCCTTCGCAGGCGAAGGCGGACTACTCGAACTACGGCGTCGAGCAGATCTCGGTCTCCGCACCCGGCGGATACTTCCGTGACTACTTCGGCACCCCGTGGTACCGCACGGTCGAGAACCAGATCCTCTCGACCTACCCGCGCAACGTCGGTGTCGCGGAAGGCAACATCGACGCGGCCGGGAACATCACGCCGGCCGGTGTCACCGCCGGGGTCCAGAAGGCGACCGCCGCCGATGGCCGCGTCGGCTACTACCAGTGGCTGCAGGGGACGTCGATGGCGTCGCCGCACGCGACCGGTGTCGCCGCGCTCATCGTTTCGCAGTACGGCAAGGGTTCGCGCGACTTCGGGATGAACCCGGACGCCGTGCAGCGGGTGCTCGAGGGCACGGCTTCGGACATCGCCTGCCCGACGCCGCGGACCGTCGACTACCTGAAGGAAGGCCGGGACGCGTCGTTCACCGCGACCTGCACCGGTGACGCTTCGTTCAACGGCTTCTACGGTCACGGGGCCGTCGACGCCTGGTCGGCCGTCACTCGCGGCTCGGAGTTCCTGCGAGGCTGATCACTCGGTCCCTTTGGTGTCGCTTACGCTCGCTTCGCTTTGCGGCTGCGGCGCCAGGGGAGTGTCATGAGGGGTCCCTTAGGACAAAAAATGTCCTAAGGGGACCCCTCATGACGTTCGGTGCCCGACTATGAGGCTCGGCGGATCGGTCCTGGCTCGACGCGGATTTCGGGTCGGGGCCGATGCTTCGCGGCTCGATATCCGGCTCGCAGCTCGGCGATCACCGACTTGGGGTCACTGCGCAGCCTGCTCGGCAGCGTTTGTACGACGACGATCCCATTCGCGGCGTATCGATTGTTGCGGTCCAGCGTCTTGGCGTAGTGCCTGCCCCGTTGATGGAACTCCCAGGAGTCGATCTCCCAAGCCATGGCGACGTCGTCGCACCAGCGATCGGGCATCCCGATGAACCGGCCGTTCTGATCGAACAGCTTCACGTTGGACACCGTCGCTGGCAGGCCGGCCCGCTTCCACAAGGACGCCGCATCCAGTTCGGGCACCGATCGGATGTCTGCCTGTAGTACCTCTAGTGTGGCCCGTGGAAGCGCGGTGCCTCGCTGACTGCCTTCGGCGAGTTCGTGCGCGAGGTCGGCATAGGTACACAAGCCGCTTTCCAGTGCCTCCAACAGTACCGCGCTCACCACGTCCGAAATTCTCGTTCTGCGCAGGCCGTCGATGACGGCTCGTGCCGGCGGGCTCAGCGGCACGGCCCTCAGGTGGACCGGTTCGGGTAGGTACCTCGTCCGTTCCACGATCACGAACCTCTTGTCGCAAAAGCGGTGCGTGTGCGGAACAAGCAGGTGTACGAGACCGTCGTTCGGTACTGACCGGAGACCATACCTACGAGCAGCCTCGAAGCCGGTCACGATGCCGAACAGGTCTGTGTGCATCCTGGCTGCCTCGACCCGCTGTCTCGCGGTGGGTTGGGCTCGGTCGAGAAGGACGATTCCCGGTAGGAGATGCGTCCAGGGCCCGTTCGGCTGGCATCTTCGGTAGGTCGTCCGCTGCGGAATACCGAGCCTCTCCAATTGCTCGGCAGTGATCACTCCGCTCTTGCTGTGACGGAGAAGGTGGGCTTCTGACTGGGTGAGTTTTGTGAGTTTCACGCTGTGATGGTCGGGCCTCGCACCGACAGAATCGACCATCGAGTGTCATGAGGGGTCCCCTTAGGACAAATTTTGTCTTAAGGGGACCCCTCATGACACGCTGCGTGGACGTGAAAGGGACAGTGCTACTTCCCCGAGGCGGCCTTGACGAACTTCGCCAGGTCCTTCGCCTGCCGCACCCGCGACTCTTCGTGCACGTACATCATGTGCCCCGCCGGGTAGTAAGCCGTGTCGATGTTGTCCCGCAGCTCCTCAGGAATCTGCAGCCGCGCCAACACGTGCTCCGAAGCGAAGTACGGCGTAGCGCCATCGTAGTGGCCGAAGGCGACATGCACCCGAAGGTGCGGATTCGCCCGCATAGCGGAAGCGAGCGAGTCCACAGAGGACACCGAGCGGCCCTCGAAGTCGGAGTACGACCAAGCCTTGAAGACGTCCGTCGAAAGGATCTCGTACGGCAGATCGTTCTCGTAGCCCAGTTCGGCGCGCACGTAGTGGTTGAGCCCGCCCGTGTAGGCGCCGATGATCCGCGAGATCGACGGGTCGTCGCTCATGTGCTCGCGGCCGCCGTCGGGTTCCCAGGTGGTGAATCGGCCATCCATCCGGCCGACGGTGAGACCCCTGTCCCGCAAAAGTTCGGTGAAGTAGCGGACGTGCTCGATCCGCAGGTTGACACGGTCCACATAGGACTCGCTCAGACCGGTCAGGGAAGCGAGGGTCGCCACCGCCTCCGCCCGGTCCTGTGTGGACAGACGGGCGCCACGCGCGAGGGCCCAGGGGAGTTCCTTGGCCGCGAAGTCCTCGGCGTCCGCGAGGACGTCGTCGAGCGGACGGTCGCCGTGCAGGCCGTGGTAGTGCGCGATCGCCGCGTAAGTCGGCACGTAGAGCGAGTACGGCAGGTCGTTGCCCTCGGTGAACCGCAGGGTGCCCAGGTCCAGCACCGACGAGATCAGCAGTAGCCCGTTCAGGTACATCCCATGGCGTTCCTGCAGGTGCGACGCCAGCCCGGCCGCGCGGAGCGTGCCGTAAGACTCGCCGGCGAGGAACTTCGGTGAGAGCCAGCGCTTCTCCCGCGACACCCACAGCCGGATGACCTCGCCGATGGACTCGATGTCGGCGGTGAACCCGTGGTACTCCTTGGCCTTTTCACCGTCCACGGCGCGCGAGTAGCCGGTCGACACCGGGTCGATGAACACCAGGTCACTGTGCGCGAGCAGGGTTTCCTGGTTGTCGGTCAGCCCGTAGGGCGGCGCGACCGGGTCGTCGACGTCACCGGACAGCACGCGGCGCGGGCCGAGCAGGCCCATGTGCAGCCAGACGCTCGCCGAGCCGGGGCCGCCGTTGAACGCGAAGGTGACCGGGCGCGTGCCGGGTTCCGCGTCGTCGAGCGTGTAGGCGGTCACGAACACCTCGGCCTTGGCCTGATGGCCCTCGGACTTCCCGTCGGTGACGACCTCCTTCCGCAGCACGATCCGCCCGGTCCGGGCGGTGTAGGCGAGCTTGCGCCGCTTGAGTGTCAGCGTGTGCTTCGTGGCGACCAGGTCGTCGGTCGGTTCGGCCTTGGTTTCCACCGACGGGGTGTCCTTGTCGTCGGTGGCCGTCACGGTGTTCGATTCGGGATTGGTGTCCGGCATACCCCCAACTTACTGGCAGTCTGTACCGGTGGACATCGTCACGGCGCATGATCGCCCGAACACGCCCCGCCAGGCGATCGAGATCCAGGAAACCCTGCGTGGCCCGGTCGATCTCGAAGATCGCTGTCCACAAGAGATCACCACGGTCACCGGCCTCGATGTCGCCTACGACGAGGACAGCGGCCTCATCGCCGCCGCCGCGGTCACGCTTGAAACTTCCGGTTTCCGTGTCGTGGAAAAACGAACCGTCGTTTCCGAGGTCTCGTTCCCGTACGAACCGGGTCTTTTCGCCTTCCGCGAGCTGCCCCCGCTGCTCGACGCCCTCCGCGCGCTCGATCACGTCCCGGATCTCCTGGTTTGCGACGGGCACGGGCTGGCTCACCCACGCAGATTCGGGCTGGCGTGCCACGTCGGGGTCGTGACCGGTCTTCCGTCCGTCGGAGTGGGCAAGACCCGGTTCATCGGCGAGCACGACGAGCCCGGCGCGGAACGCGGTTCACGGGCGCCTCTGCTGGACGACGGCGAGGTCGTCGGCGCCGTCCTGCGCACCCAGGACGGTGTGAAGCCCGTCTACGTCTCCGTCGGTCACAAGATCTCCCTGGACAACGCCTGCCGCCAGGTGCTGCGGCTGTGCCCGGACTTCCGGCAGCCGGAGACGACCCGGCACGCCGATCGCCTCTGCCGCGACGCGTTGAAGGAGGCGCTATGAAGTTCCGTTCTCTCGCCGAACTCGACGCCGAGGTCGTCGGCTGCCGCGCCTGCCCGCGGCTGGTCGCGTGGCGCGAGGAGATCGCCGTGGTCAAACGCGCGGCTTTCGCCGGCGAGACCTATTGGGCCCGGCCGGTGCCCGGATTCGGCCCGCCGGACGCGTCGCTGGCCATCGTCGGCCTGGCTCCGTCGGCACACGGCGCGAACCGGACCGGCCGGATGTTCACCGGCGACCCCTCCGGCGACGTCCTGTTCAAGGCGCTTCACCGGGTCGGTGTCGCCTCACAGCCGACGGCGACCCGGATAGGTGACGGGCTCGAGCTGCGGGGGACCAGGATGGTCTCCCCGGTGAGATGCGCGCCACCCGCCAACAAGCCCACACCTGAGGAGCGGGACACCTGCCGATCCTGGCTGGTCGAAGAGCTCACGTTGCTCAAACCGACACTCAAGGCCGTCTTCGTGCTCGGCGCGTTCGGCTGGCAAGCGCTCTTGCCGGTGCTCGCGGAGGCGGGCTGGCCGGTGCCCACGCCACGCCCGAAATTCGGCCACGGAGCCGAGGTTGAACTCGGCGACCTGCGTCTTTTCGGCTGCTACCACGTGTCGCAGCGCAATGTCCAGACCGGCAGGCTGACGCTTGACATGGTGTGCGACGTCCTGGCCTCCGCGACCTCGGCGGCTGGCCTGAACTGAATCGGTGCGGAAACCGTGGCGACGCTGGTCACAGCGGGATGGGGTACACGAGCGATCTCAGCTGATGGGTGCGACTATAGAAATATGGCTGGTGTTAAGTCGGAACCGACACGGATCCTCGTCCTCGGTGGTGGGTACGTCGGGCTCTACACGGCGTACGGGCTCCAAAAGATGCTCCGGGCCAACGAAGCGTCCGTGACGGTCGTTGATCCGCAGCCGCACATGACCTATGCCCCCTTCCTGCCCGAGGCGGCGGCCGGTGCGATCGAACCGCGGCACGTGGTCGTGCCGCTGAGGCGCGTGCTCAAGCGCTGCCACGTGCTCACCGCGCGCGTGACGAAGATCGAGCACGAGCGCAAGGCCATCACGGTCGAGGCCGCCGACGGGCACGTCGAGCAGCTGAACTACGACGTCCTCGTGGTCGCCCTCGGGGCCGTGGCGCGCATCCTGCCGATCCCGGGCCTGGTCGAGGAAGGCATCGCCTTCAAGACCATCGGTGAGGCGATCTACCTGCGCAACCACGTCATGACGAAGCTGGACGAGGCCGCCAGCACGCTCGACCCCGAGCAGCGCAAACGCCTGCTGACGTTCACCGTCGTCGGTGGTGGGTTCGCCGGTATCGAGGCGCTCGCCGAGCTCGAGGACATGACCCGGTTCGCGGTGGAGAACTACTACCCGAACCTCAAGGTCGAGGACATCCGCTGGGTGCTCGTCGAGGCGGCCGGGCGGATCCTCCCCGAGGTGCGCGAGACGCTCGGTGTGTACACCGTCGAGCAGCTCGAGAAGCGCGGCATCGAAGTCTATTTGTCGACAGCGGCGAAGTCGTTCGAGAACGGCCACGTCGTGCTCTCGGACGGCACCGAGTTCGACACCGACACGATCATCTGGACCGCCGGTGTGAAGGCGAACCCGGTGCTCGCCAGCTCGGACCTGCCGCTGGACAAGCGCGGCCGCGTCGAGGCCACCGCCGCGATGCAGGTCGTCGGGCACCCCGACGTCTGGACCGCCGGTGACAACGCCGCCGTGCCGGACCTCTCGCGGACCGAGCAGGACCCGACCGCGACCTGCCCGCCGAACGCGCAGCACGCCGTTCGCCAGGCGCGCCTGCTGTCGAAGAACATCATCAAGGTGATCCGCGGCGGCAAGCCGAAGGACTACTACCACAAGAACCTGGGTGCGGTGGCCAGCCTCGGTCTGCACAAGGGTGTCGCCGACGCGCTGAACCTGAAGATCAAGGGCTTCCCGGCCTGGCTCTTCCACCGCGCGTACCACCTCAAGGCGATGCCGACGTGGAACCGCAAGATCCGCATCCTGTTCGACTGGATGCTCGGTGGCCTGTTCCGGCGCGAGGTCATCTCGCTCGGCCAGATCAACAACCCGCGCGAGGAGTTCGACAGGCTGTCGAAGTCCTGAGGCGGTAGCTCCGTGAAGGCCTCCTTCCCTACCTTGAGCGTAGGGAAGGAGGCCTTCACCGCGTCTAGGGTGTTCGGTGCAGGCATTCCGGAAGCTGAAGCCGCCCATCCGATCCGCCCTGCCCCGGCCAGGACTGACCCCGCTCGAACTGGCCCACGATCTCGTGGAGCGGATCAGGTTCGACCAGTACCAGGCGATCTGGGACCTCGTCGGCAACAGCTGGCTGAAGTATCGCCAAGCCGGCAAAGCGAACTAGGTCATCACCGGTCGAGGGCATCGCCTAGGCTGACCCGTGCCCCGGTAGCCCAACTGGCAGAGGCAGTCGACTTAAAATCGACACAGTGCGGGTTCGATCCCCGTCCGGGGCACCACATGTTCCGCACTGTGGACGTGCTGGTCCGGGTGGACGGCCGCTGCCGACAATGACCGGCATGACCGACGAAGCCACCTATGACCGCACCCGGCTCGCGCAGTGGCGTGCGGGTGAAGCGCGAGCCGACGGGATATCGCGGCGCGGGATGCTTCGGCTGGCCGCCGGTGGCTCGCTCGCGCTGACGGCGCTCGGAACGTTCCCGGCCGGGACGGCGTCGGCCGCGACACCGATCGTGAAGCCGCTGCCGCCGGAGATCTTCGAGGTCTACGGCACCAACGCGGAGACGCGCTGGGAGGCGTTGAGCGGGCAGGGATACCTGACACCGGTCGAGCGGTTCTTCGTGCGGAACCACACCGCCACCCCGTCGATCGACACCGGCGCCTGGCGTTTGAAGCTGTTCGGAACCGGGTTGCGCGGTGCGCCGACAGCGGACAGGCCCGTCGAGTTCACCTATCACGATCTACGCCGATTGCCTGCGGAGACGATCACCTCCGCCATCGAATGCGCGGGCAACGGCCGGAGCTACTTCACCAGCCAACAAGGGCAGACGGTGTCCGGCACGGCCTGGAAGCTCGGCGCGATCGGGGTCGCGCGCTGGCGCGGTGTCCGGCTGTCCACGGTGCTGGCCAAGGCGGGACTGACCCGGCACGCGGTGGACGTCCTGCCCGAGGGCCTGGACGCCGACTACGTCACCGGCGGGGTCAACCTGGGGAAGGTACGGCGCCCGCTGCCGATCGCGAAAGCGCTTCAGGACGTCTTGCTGGCTTACGAGATGAACGGGCGCCCGCTCCCGCCGGACCACGGCCATCCGGTCCGGCTCGTCGTGCCGTCCTGGATCGGGATCTCGTCGATCAAATGGCTCGGACGGATCGAAGTCTCGGAGACGCCGCTGGTGTCGCCGTGGAACACGCAGTACTACCGGCTGCTCGGGCCGGACTATCCGGCGGAGGGCACGGTCGTGACCCGGCAGGTGGTCAAGAGCGCGTTCGAGCTGCCTTGGAACGCCGAGTTCGCGGCCGGTGGCAGGCACGTGCTGCGCGGCCGGTCGTGGTCGGGCAACGGCCGGATCCGACGGGTCGAAGTCGACGCGGGAGACGGCTGGCGGCAGGCGAAGTTCGTGGGCGCGGCAGCGGATCGCGGATGGCAGCGCTGGGAAATCCCTTGGCGCGCCGGTGTTCCCGGCGCCCGCACCCTGCGTGCGCGGGCCACGGACATCACCGGGGTCACCCAGCCTGAGGTCACTCCGCTCAACACCCAGGGCTACCTGTTCGACGCCGTCGTCCGGCATCCGGTCAGGGTGGTGTGAGATGACCCAGTCGGTCGCGGTGAGCGGGGAGCCGACCGTCGAGCTGACCCTGGCGTTACGGGTGAGCACCGACTCAGAGCACGCCGCCGCGATCGCCGCGCGCCTGCTCGAGTCCTTTGAGGACACCGTCGGGGTGACGCTGACGGCGCGGACTTTCCAGGCAGGTGAAGCGAATTCCGGTCAGGTCGTCGAACTCGCCGGCCGACGCCGCCGGCTCGGCGAGTCCGCGCAGCCACTGCGGATCGAGCCGGATTCGCGGCGAGTGCTGCTGCGCGGCGAGGTGCTGGAGTTCACCAGGCTGGAGTTCGACCTCCTGCTGTTCCTGAGCCGGAATCCGGACCGGGTCTTCGACCGCGTCACGTTGATGGCGCAGGTGTGGGGGCTGTCCGGCGGCAACGGCCGGACCGTGGACGTCCACATCCGGAAGATCCGGGGGAAGCTGGAGCCCGCGCTGACGCCGATCACGACGGTGCGCGGGGTCGGCTACCGGTTCGACGGGACGGCCGAGGTGTTCATCGCGGACTGAGTGTGGTCGTGGTTTTCTGGCGTGGAAGAGCTTCGGGCCTGGTCATGGCTGCAGCCGGACACAATCATGCCGCAGGCGATACCGCTGACGAACGTCAAGCCGACCACTCGTGCGGCAGATCTGAGTGTCGATCGAATCTCCATCGCAGCCCCTTTTCGTCAGAATGACGATTATGGCTCCCAGGGTATCGCCGACTGCAAGTTAACGTCAAGGTGACGGTAAAGGGGGTGATCAGGTTCGCAGCATTGCGGGATGGAGGATCGTGGCCGGTCCGCGGCGGTAGAGGGCGGCCGGGCGGCCCGCTTGCCTGGTGACACGTCCGCCGGTGGGGGTCAGGAAGCCCGGCACGCTGGTGATCTTGCGATGGAAGTTGCGGGGGTCGAGCCTCTCGCCCCAGACGATCTCGTAGACCTGCCTCAGGTCGGTGATCGTGAACTCCGGAGCGCAGAAGGTGGCGCCCAGTGTCGTGTACTCGAGCTTGTTCCGGGCGCGTTCCACGGCGTCGGCGACGATCTCCTTGTGGTCGAAGGCCATCGTCACCTGTGGTCGTAGCACGTCGTCGACAGGAGTCAAGATCACCTCGCGTGCATCGCCGCCGGCCGCGGGGGCGGGGAGGTTCGGGGTGAAGGCCACGTAGCACACGCTCACCACCCGGCCGCGTGGATCGCGACCCAGGCCTCCATAGGTTTTCAGCTGTTCCAGATGCAGGTCTTCCGCGCGCAGGCCGGTCTCTTCCGTGAGTTCACGGGCGGCCGCGGAGTCCAGGTCCTCGGCCGTGGATTCCAGGAAGCCGCCTGGCAGTGCGAGCTCGTCCTCGAACGGCGGGATGCCCCGTTTCACGAGCATGATCTGCAGGGAGCCTGCTTTCACCGTGAGGATCGCGAGGTCGACCGCCACTGTGATCTCGGGAATCGTCCAGTCGTCGTCGGTCATCCTGCCGCCTTCCGTCGGGGTTTCGGCGACGAGCGTGGGCGAGGTTTTGTGTCCACCTGGGACAGTCTAGCCTCGCCGTAGTAATCGTCTAATTGACGAGAATGACAGTACTCGGCTACCGTGCAGGCTGCACCAAGCACTCCCGCCTCACGGTCGCCCGCCCCGTCGTCTTGGCGGGCGACCGCGTCTTCGCCATGTCCGGCTACATCGCGTCGTTGTCATCGACGCGGCCTGTGAGAGGAAAGCATTGTGGTGAAAAGAATCGGCGTGGTCTCATGATCGTCATTCTGACCGCGTTGGAGACCGAGTACGCCGCGGTTCGTGTTCGGTTGAAAGGATTGGTACATCATCGGCATTCCGCCGGAACCCTGTTCGAAATCGGGGAACTTCCCGGTCGTCCCGGCAGCAAGGTCGCCACGGCCGTGGTGGGTATGGGCAACTTGTCGGCGGCCCCGCTTACCGAAAGGGCGATCGCGGAGTTCAAACCGTCGACCGTGATCTTCTCCGGTGTCGCGGGAGGACTGCGAGACTGGCTGCGACTGGGTGATGTCGTCGTGGCCACGAAGGTCTATGCCTACCAAGGGGGACGTAGCGAAGACGCGGAGTTTCTCGCGCGGCCACGTGCCTGGGAGATTCCGCACGGGGTGGATCAGATCGCCCGTTTCCTTGCCAGGGACGAACAGTGGATCCGATCGGAGGAAGGAAGAGGCGACGAATCATCGGTGCCGAAGGTCTGGTTCGAGCCGATTGCGGCGGGTGATGTCGTGCTCAACTCGCGAACCTCGGACCTGGCACACCAACTTAGGCGCAACTACAACGACGCGATCGCGATCGAGATGGAAAGCGCGGGGTTCGCCTCCGCCGGTCAACTGAACGAACGCGTTCCCACTGTCACGATTCGCGGTATCAGTGATCTCGCGGGTGGTGCCAAGGATCGGACGGATGCCGAAGGCTGGCAGGACGTCGCCGCGGCCAACGCGGCGGCATTCGCCATCGCCGTGGCCACCGAACTCGCCGATGGACATGAAGACGGCCAAGAGAAGCGGAATTCGTCGATGCGGCCGCAGGCGCCGTCATCACACAAGTTCGTCGCGCGTGACAACGCGAGAGTGGGGCAGCAGATCGGAACGAATCACGGCGACGTCACCATCGATCTAGGTGATTCCGGGAGGTCTCGATGACCCCGCCGCAGTGGCAGTACGGGCCGGGGCCGAACGGGCCACACCCCGAGTTCGTCGCGTCCGGCAACTCGACCGTCGGTCAGCAGATCGGCGTGAACTATGGATCGACGACCTTCCATCGACACGAGAACACCTATCACGTCACCCCGGAAGATCCTCCGGAACGAAAACTCAAAGTGGCGAAGAATCACCTCGAAGGCGGCAACGCCCGCATGGCGCAGGAGATCTTCCGTGACGTCATGAAGCAAGGCCAGATCACCTCCGCTGAATTCGCGTACTACTACGCACTGGCCGTGTTCAGCGGGCGTTCGCTCGGCGAGATGAACGACGAGGTGCACGACGCCTTCTTGGACGCGATCGCCTTGGCCGCAGGTTTCGGGTCCGGGGAATGGCGCAGCGCGCTCGATGTCGTGTCGGATCTTGTCACTTGCGTATGGGGACAGCAGATCGGGAGCACGTTCGACCCGCAGGCGATGAAGGTCGCGTTGAAGAACTTCGGTGATCTGCCGCCGCAACGTCAGCGGGAGATCACCCGCCATCTCAACATGATCCTCAGTGGCGCGGTCCAAGACAGCCTTGATGTCGTCTACGCGAAGACGGTCGCCGAGGACAGGTTGGCGCAGAACAGGGCCGGCCGCGCGTGGAAGTTCTTCGAGCCCGATCCCGCGCCACCGCGCATTCGGAAGATCGTGCCGACCCCGGCGGGTGCCGGCGCTTGGGTCAAACTTGTTTCGGGGGTTTTCGCTCTTCTTCTCGGTCTGTTCTCCGCCGTCGGAGGCTTCGTGGACGGGAGTGTCACCCTCGGCCTGCTCGGCCTGCTCTCGGTGGGCACAGGAGGTTTCGGCGCTTTCCGCTGGGGACTGGAGTTGGAAGTCGCGAAGAGGCGGCTGGCGAGCAAGAACCGCGAATACGGGATCCCGCCTCAAATCGTGCAGCCGATTTCACCCGGGCATTGGGTCTCGACTCGCTTCGTTGAGCGGATCCATCAGTTGGTCGACCTGAGCTTCGCCGAGGCGAGACCTCACATTCGAGGGAATTGGGATACCGAAACCTTCGGTATCCGCCAGTATCTCAAGACTCGTTTCGTCGCACTGTACGGGAACGCCCAGGTGGAACCGGACAGCGTCCTGTGGCTCATGCGCTGGCACGTGCGCCAGGTCGCGGATCAGTGGCGTGCAGGAACTCTGTTCGCCTACAGGGATTCGATGCGGCCGACAGGGAGTGTGCCCACCTTGTTCAAGGCCAGTGTGGGCGGTTGCGTCGCCGGATCGCTGTTCCTGCTCTTCGCAGGGGGCGGTTTCGTGGCCGTCGCGTTCTTCTTCGCGATCGGAGGCTTTCTAGCCGTCAAGGGCGCCGTCCATGTCCTGGCGACGCAAAAGGACGAGATTCTGGAGCGTGCCGCGGCGCAGGCGACCTACGACGCCGAGCAGCGGGCGTACTCGGAGTGGCGGCAATTTCTCGCTGACAGGCCGAGCGACGCGGAGATGGCGCGCTGGCTTGACCTCGACAAGAACCATCTCAAGACCGAGGCACTCAGACGGGCTTCCTTGGTGAACCGCGATCTCGTCGCCCACGTCGTCCTGACCGAAGGCACCCCCGACGCGCAGCGGGCACGCGTTCCACGTGGTCCGCTCAGGTACTCCAAGTACGCGGTGCTGGTCTTCATGCTGACGAAGAGCGGGGTGCGCGAGATCGAGGTCCAGCTGAACTTCCTCACCGGTGACGTGCACAACGAACAGCGAAAGTCGTTCCGCTACGACGCGCTGGCTTCCGCCCATGTCGTCGAGGTCGGTATCCGTTTCGCGGACAACCGGAGATACGTCGTTCGCGGTGACGATCCGGCACACCTCGGCGCTGTAAGTGTGCGGAGCCGTGAGTTCCGGTTGTCCCTGCTCAGTAGCGAGGACATCACCGTTCTGGTGGAGGGTGCGGGTGGCCTGACCGACGTGACCATGGAAGACGAGTCGGTGGTCCTTCAGACCTCGCTGATGGCGTCCGGCATAGCGGGTGCGTTGCATGTCCTGGAAGCGGTCGCGGCGGAGGGACGCGACTGGATCGTCCGCGAACAGGAACGCCGGCGTCGCCGTTCACAGGATTGGCGGACAGGCAGCCGTCAGATCGGCTTTCTCGAGAAGGGTGACATTTCCTTCCTCGGTCATGAGCCCGAATCTCATCCGGAGGGTGAGGAATCCTGAGCAGGGTGTCGCGAGCGGACGAGGGGGCCGCTCGCGACACCCTTCCGAACGCAATCCATGCCGGGTCCGGGCAAAGCCGGGATGTCAGGATACGAACCGTGACTCCCACCTACGTCTTCGTTCACGGCTCCAGCAGCAACTCGTTCACCTGGAACCCGCTGCAACGCGAACTCGCCCTGCTCGGCCACCGCACGCTGGCCGTCGACCTTCCCGGGCACGGGTTCGAAGCCGGTTTCCACGCGGCTTACCAGGCTCCTCAGGACCTGGGAGCGCTGGCCACGGCGCCGTCGAACCAGGCCGGTGTCACCTCCGCCGAAGTCGTCGAGCGGGTGGTGGACGTCGTGCGCAAGGCCGCCGCGCACGGGCCGGTCATCCTGGTCGGGCACAGCCGCGGCGGGGTCCCGCTCACCGGGGCGGGCAACGCCGTCCCGGACCTGATCGACCGGCTCGTCTACATCTCCGCGTGGTGCTGCGTCGACGCGACACTGGGCGAGTACATGCAGGCGCCCGAGAACGCGAGCAGTGCGCTCAACGACGTCGGCGGTGTCGTCCTCGCCGACCCCGCCGCGCTCGGCGCGCTCCGGATGAACTGGCGCACCGCTGATCCCGCGCTGCTGGCCGCGTTGAAGATCGCGATCCTCGACGACGGCACCGACCAGGAGTTCTTCGCCTACCTCAACACCCTCGAACCGGACGAGAGTCTCGACGTGGGCACCGAACGCGCCGAGGCCGCCACCTGGGGCCGGATTCCGCGCACCTACATCAGGCTCACGGGAGACCGGTCTATCCCGCTCGCGCTCCAGGACCGCTTCATCAAAGAGGCGGACGCGCTCACCCCGGAGAACCCGACCGACGTGCGTTCGCTCGAGAGCAGCCATGTCCGCTTCCTCATGCACCCGCAGGAGGCGGCCACCATCCTCGCCGGGCTCGCGTAGTCCCCGGGTACTGTTCCGCCGGGGGGAGGAGGAGACCCGGAAGCGATGACAGACGGACAGTTCACCAAGGGGCACTTGATCACGTTGCTGATCAGTTCCGCGATCGGAGTGGGATTCGGGGCCGCCTGGTGGTTCTTTGGCGCCTCCTCCGTCTCCGGCGGCTCGACGGCGCTGGTCGTCGTGGGTGTGGCCGCGGTGGTGGCGCTGGTGGCCTGGCTCGTGCTGACAGCCCGCCGAGGTGCCGGGCTGCCCGCGGGCGGCGGCCGGGAGGAAAGCCCGTTCGGCAAGCAGTACGGGATCGCGGTGCTGCTCATGCTGGTCGGGATCTTCGCCGGGGCGCGAGTGCTGTCGGCGGTCTTCGACCTTCCGGAGGCCGTGCCCGCGTGGGTGCTCTTCGTGGTCGGCCTGCACTTCCTGCCGTTCGCGAAGTTGTTCGGCTCGCGGCGTTTTCTGGTGCTGAGCGCCTTGCTGTGCGTCGTCGCCGTGCTGGCCGCCGTGCTCGCGGTCGCGGGCTGGACGGCGGCCTGGCAGCTCGTGCCGGGCTTCGGCGGTGCCGTCGTGCTCTGGGCGACTGTCGTCGCCGGGTTGCTCGGGACGGACCGTCAGGGAGCGACCAGCCCCGCTTCGTAGGCGAAAATCGTCAGCTGGACCCGGTTGGTCGCGTCGAGTTTCGCGAAGATCCGGGTGATATGGGTCTTCACCGTCGCTTCGCTCAGATGCAGTTCCGCGCCGATCTCGGCGTTGGTCCAGCCCTGGGCGACGGCGGTGACGATCTCCCGTTCCCGTTCGGTCAGGGTGCTCAGCCCGGCCCGTGCCCGATGACGCCGCGGGCTCACCCGGGCCGCGACGAAATGCCCGATGAGTTTCCGCGTCGTCCGCGGCGACAACATCGCCTCACCCGCCGCGACGACGCGCACCGCGTCGATGATCTCCTGCGGCGAGCCCTCCTTCAGCAGGAACCCGCTGGCGCCCGCGCCGAGCGCGTCGAAGACGTACTCGTCGAGGTCGTAGGTGGTCAGCACGAGGACCTTCGGCGGATTGGGCAGGGAGGTGACGGCCGCGGTCGCGGCGAGGCCGTTCATCCGCCGCATCCTTATGTCCATCAGCACGATGTCGGGAGCGTGCATGGTCACCTTCGGCACGGCTTCGTCCCCGTCGCCCGCTTCCGCGACGACCCGGATGTCGTCCGTGCTGGACAGGATCATCGACAGGCCGGTTCGCACGAGCGGGTCGTCGTCGACGAGCAGCACTCGCAGTGGGCGCTGGTTCACCCGGACAGGTTAGTGGTGTCCCCACGGTAGCCAAGCCCGGACGGCGAATGTGCGTTCTTCGGTGGGGCCGGTGCTGACGTTTCCGCCGATCAGGGTGACGCGTTCGCCGATTCCGGTCAGCCCGGTTCCCCCGCCTGGCGGCTTCCCCGCGGTGGGTGTCGCGGGCAGCGGATTGACGACTTCGACGGTCAGCCCGTTGCCCGGCCCGCCGCGGACCGAAACCTCGGCCGCCGCACCCGGCGCGTGTTTCAGGATGTTGGTCATCGACTCCTGGACGATCCGGTACGCGGTCGTGCCGAGCAGCACCGGGGCACCGCCCGCGTCGTCGAGCAGGATCGTCACGTTGACCCCCAGCCCGGCCCGGCGGGCGTTGGCGACCAGTTCGGGGATGTCCGCCAACGTCGGTTGCGGCGGTTCGGGATGGGTGCCGTTCTCGCCGTTTTCGCCGAAGCCCTGGCCGTCGCGGAGGACACCGATGACCTGCCGCAGGTCTTCCAAGGACTGGCGCGCGGTCGTCCGGACGGTCTTCGCCGCTTCCGTCGTCGCGGGTCCCTTGCTGACCTCGAGCGCGCCGGCTTGCAAGGACAGCAGGGAAAGCCGGTGCCCGAGGACGTCGTGCATCTCGCGCGCGATCCGGGTGCGTTCCGCCCGGCGGGTCATCTCGGCGCGGAGTTCCTCCTCCTTGGCCTCACGGATCGCGAGCGTGTCCTGCATCCCGCGGACCACCCCGACGGTGAGCGGCACGGCCGTCATCACGACGGCGACCGTCAGCGTCCCCATCAGTTGCACGGCGGAGAACTGCTTGCCGACGATCTGCCCCGCGACGGTCACGTCGGGATGGCGGTTGGCGTCACCGAACAACGCCCACGCCGTGGCGACGTAGACGAGCGCGGAACCGATCCACAAGAGACTGTCGCGCCGGCGCGCGGCCAAGGCGGCGAGGGCGACCAGCGCGGCCAGCGCGTCGGACCGGAAACAAAGCGGTGGCACGAGCGCGATGCCGAGGACGAGTTCCGGCCATTTGTGCCGCCAGCAGAGCATGACGGCCGCCGCGATCCCGGTGAAGAACCCGAGTGTCGACCACCAGGTCGGATCGAACGATTTCGTCGCCGGAAGGTAACCCTGGGCGCTGAAGACGAAAATGCTGCTGATCACGCACGCCGCGACCGCCACCACGGTGAGCACCACCCCGAGCACACGTCTTGCCATGCGCCGAGCGTACGCAAGCGGGCCAGGTCGTCCGCATCAGCGGAACCGATTCTTCGAAGAACGCGAATTACGACTTTCGTCGTAACGGGTTCACGCGCCGAGGACGACGCGGAGGCCTCGCGATCGCTGGTTGTATGCCGCGTCGTTCATCCCTTTGGAAAGGAAAACCCGTGACCCAGCAAACCCCCTACACGCCGGCCCCGCAAGCCCCCGGCGGCCCGATGCCACCCCGTAACGGCATCGGCGTCACGGGCTTCGTCCTCGGCCTGGTGGGGCTGGTCTTCTCCCCGATCCCGTTCATCGGCGTCATCGCCTGGCCGTTGGTGATCCTCGGCCTGATCTTCTCGATCATCGGGCTGATCCGCGTCAAGAACGGAAAAGCCTCGAACAAGGGGCTCTCCATCACCGGTATCGCGTTGTCCGCGCTCGGGCTCGTGGTCTGCGTGGTGTGGATCTTCGTGTTCAACGCGGCCGTCAACGAGGTCAACAACGAGCTCAACCGCACCGCGAAGGTGTCCTACGAGATCACCGGCGACGCCACGAACGTCGAGGTCATCTACGGCGAGGTGCTGAACCCCCTCACCGAAACGGTTCCGGCGCTGCCCTGGAACAAGGAAGTCGAAAACAAGGGCGTCTACAAGGGCGGGACGCTCACGGTCACGACGGGCGAGACCGGCGGATCCGTCACCTGCAAGATCACCGTCGACGGCGCGATGGTCTCCACCAAGACCGCTTCCGGGGAATTCGCCACGGCCGCCTGCACCGGAGTGTGACGGCGGGACGGTGAAAGGCCTCCTTCGCCATTCTCGGGGTGGCGGGGAGGCCTTCGCGACCCGGCGGGCGCGGCCCGCTCCCGCCGAAGCGGGTCAGCAGCAGCCAGTGCCGCAGCAGTCACAGTCACACATGTCATCCACCTCCTTCCCCAGGGGCACGGTCGGGTGGGCACCAGGTGCCGGGAAGCGGATCGGCGCAGTCCTCGCCGGACATCCCGGACAGCAGGGAAGTGAGCTCGGCGCGCAATTCGCCGAGTCGCGCCATTTCCGCGTCGATCTCGGCGAGATGGCGTTCCATCATGGTTTCGGCGGGTTCGCACGGGCACACCCCGGTATCGCGCACGCTCAGCAGGTCGGCGATCTCCGCCAACGTCAGCCCGAGCCGTTGGGTGCCGCGGATGAATCGCAGCCTTTCGATGACATCCTCGTCGTAGCGCCGGTGCGCCCCGCTCGTCCGCGCGGGGACGGGCAGGAGGCCGATGCGCTCGTAGTAGCGCACGGTGTCCGGCCGGACCCCGGCGCGCGAGGTCACCTAGAACATCGTCAACGCCGTCGTCGCCGCTTCGATTCGCATGTCCCGAGCGTAGAACTTGGACCCGGCTCCAGAATCAAGTCCGAATCCGACGGGACTCGCGAGGAGAAGACGACGGGCCGGCGCGTCCGCATCATTCGAGAGGGTGGAAACGGCGAGAGGACGGCACGGTGACTGACTTCCGGTACGTGATCAGGGACCTCACCACGGAGGGTGAACAGGTCGACGCCCTGGTGGCCGACCTGGACGACGCGGGTTGGGATCTGCCCACGCCCGCGGCCGGCTGGTCGATCAAGCACCAGATCGCTCACCTCTCCTTCATCTTCAAGATCGCCGGGTTGTCCGCGGCCGAGCCGCGGAAGTTCGCCGAACTCGCGAAGACGTCGATGGCGCGCGGTTTCGACGCCGCCGTCAACGCGGCCCTCGACGACTACCTCGGCGACCCCAACGAGGTGCTGCTGAGCCGATGGCGCGCCGAACGCGACGCCGGTATCAAGGCGCTCGCGGCGGTCCCGGCGGACCAGGTCGTGCCGTGGCTGGTCAACCCGCTGCCGCCGGCCATCCTCGCCTGCGCCGGGATGATGGAACTGTTCGCCCACGGCCAGGACGTCGCCGACGCGCTGGGCGTGCGGCCGGAGCGGACCGACCGGCTCGCGTACCTCGTCGGGTTCGCCGTCCGCGTGCGGGACTTCGGATACGAGGCACGGGGCCTGACCCCGCCGGAGCAGGAGTTCCGCTTCGAGGTCACCTCGCCCTCCGGTCAGCTGTGGACGTTCGGGCCCGAGGACTCACGGCAGCGGGTCACCGGCAGCGCGGAGGACTTCTGCCTCCTGGTCACGCGGCGCCGTCACCGCGACGACGTCGACGTCCGTGCCGAAGGCGCGCTCGCGGACCACTGGCTGGACATCGCGCAGGCGTACCGCGGTCCCGCGGGAGAGGGTCGCGCGCCGGGGCAGTTCGACAGCTGAGAACCGCGTCGCTTCCGTGACGAATCAGGGCATCCTGGAAGTCGCGATCAACTCCGCCCGGTGCGATCGTCGAGGGCACACGGGGTCTAGGAGGCGATCGTGGCACGGGTGTGGCTGATCAGGCACGGGGAAAGCGAGAGCAACGCGGGCCTTCCCGGCGGCGAGCCGGGGGCGTCGGCACTGACCGGACTGGGCAGACGGCAAGCCCTCGAAGTCGCGGGAGCACTGGCCGAACCACCCCGGTTGATCGTGACGTCGCCGTTCCTGAGGGCGAGGCAGACCGCTGAGCCGACGATCGAGCGGTATCCCGGCGCGGACTGTGAGGAGTGGCCTGTCCAGGAGTTCACCTTTCTCGGCGAACTCCATGGACAGGTCACCACCACCGCGATCCGTAAGCCGTATACGGAGGCCTACTGGGAGCGGGCCGATCCACACCACGCGGTGAACGGCGCGGAATCCTTCGCCGGTCTCTTCACCCGGACCCAGGAATTCCTGACCCGGCTGGGAGAACGGGAGCCCGGGCCGATCGCCGTCTTCACGCACGGGCTCTTCATCCGCGCGGTCATGTGGTCGCTGCTGACCGGGATCACCATCCCGGACAGCGAGGCCATGCGCGGTTTCCGCACGTTCGCCGACACCTACCTCGTGCCGAACGGCAACATCACCGAACTTCGGTACACGCCCGGGAAACGGATTCCGCGAGTGGTGGTCCCGCTCGCCTCCCGGTTCGCCGGCCGTTAGGGCTTCAGAAGCAGCTGGAGCCCGTTCACCCCGGTCATGTGCGGGCTGGGGATGAACGACGGCGGCACGGCCGGATCGGTGCGCAGATCAGGGAACCGGTCCAGCAGGATGTTGAGCGCCGTCTTGCCTTCCAGCCTGGCGAGCGGGGCGCCGATGCAGAAATGGATCCCGCGGCCGAAGGCCAGATGTGGGTTGTGCTTCCTCGCCGGGTCGAACTTGCCCGGATCCGTGAACGTGCGCGGATCCCGGTTCGCCGCCGCGACCCAGGTGAACAGCATGCTGTCCGCCGGGATCTTCTGTCCGCCCAGTTCGACCTCGGTCGTCGTGGCGCGGGCGACGAGTGCGAACGGGCTGAGGAAACGCAGTGATTCCTCGATGGTGGCGGGCAGCAGCGAACGGTCCTCGCGGACGCGCCGGTACTCGTCCGGGTGGGAATCCAGGCAGAGCACCGTGTTCCCGAGCAGCATCGTGGTGGTGATGTGCCCGGCCAGCAGCAGCACGTTCGCGAAATTGACGACTTCGTTCTGCGTGAGTTTCGTGCCGTCGACCTCGGCCTCGACGAGCTTGGTCAGCAGGTCCTCACGCGGGTTCTTCCGTCGATCCTCGACGTGTTCGCCCAGATAGCCGACGAGGTTGTTCAGCTGTTCCTGCGTCTCCTCGGCGGCCTTCCTGTCCTCCTCGGTCTGCTCGGTCAGCGACCGTTGCTGGCTGTTCCGCAGCAACGTGTCGACCCATTCCTTGAACAGGTCGCGGTCGCTCGCCGGGATGCCGAGCAGTTCCGCGATGACGATCACCGGCAGCGGATAAGCCAGGTGTGTCACCAATTCCATCGAGTCCGCGCCGTCGACGGCGTCGAGGAGTTCGTTCGTCAGCGTGGCGATCCGTGGTTCGAGGTCCGCGACGACCTTCGGCGTGAAGGCGTGGCTGACCAGCGTACGCAGCTTCTTGTGGTCCGGCGGATCCATCTGGAGCAAGTTGCCCTCGATGAACTGATCCTTTTTCGGCGACATCTCTTTGGGGATCAGGCGGGCGGTGTCGGAGGAGAACACCTTGGGATCACTCAAGGTTTGCAGTGCTTCGGCGTGACCGTAGACATTCCACGCGCCCGTCGCGGGTTCGAAACCGACCGGGTCGGCCGGGAATTCACCTCGAAGCCAGAACTGGGCTTCGTGGACGCCCCAGTTTTCGGCGATCGTGGTCATGGCTTGCCCCCTTCTTCTCGTGGTGGAGGAGCCCGGATCAGCCGGGCTCCCCGGTACCGTCCTTTCGGTAGATCCAGGCGCCATAGGACGAGATCAGATCCCGGAACGCTTCGATCACTTCGGCCGCTGCGTCGGCCAGATTCGCCGTGGACGGTGGCTCCGGCGGCTCGAAGGCCGTCCGGATGATGTGCGCGAGAGCGTCGGCCTTCTCCTCGGGTGTGAGGCCGGTGCCGTCGCCGGTGAAGCTGTCCATCAGGTAGAACCCCAACGCCGAGGCGCGCAGGGAAAAGAGCAGATTCGGGATGTCGTCGCGCAGCAGACCCCGGTCGGTCATCGTCTTCAGATACCGCTCGGTGACGACGGTGTCCTGATCCTGCAAGGGATGTCGCTTCAACCGGCCCAGCAGTTCGGTGTTGCCGGTGATGAGCGCGCCGAGCAACGGATTGCGCTGGGTGAACAGGAACGCGGCCCGCTGGAACCGATGCGGGACGACCTCCGCCGGATCCTTGTCCAACCGATCGAGAAGATTCGCGGCGGCCCGGAGGGATTCGCGCAGGAGCAACGCGTGGAAAAGGGTTTCCTTGGTGGGCCAGTGCAGGTAGATCGTGCCTTTCCCGATGCCCGCCTGACTCGCGATGTCCTCGATGGTCACCTTGCGATAGCCCAGCCGTGACAGCAGGACGCCGGCCGCGTCGAGGATGCGATCGGCGCGGCCGGCGGTGCGGTCCGGACGTTCTGCCACGTGCGCTCCCAGTCTCTGACTTCATGACCAGATTTGCTCATCTGGTCATCCGGTCAAGTTCGACGGTAGCGCCGGAGGGGCGGGTCCGGCAAGGAAATCGACGGGTTCTTAACGCAGACGGTGGGCGAGCAGGAAGTTCCAGATGACCGGCGTCGCGTTGATGACGGTCGGGGTGGCGGAGTCGTTGTTCGGCGCCGTGCTCGGCCAGACGTGCCCGGCGCCTTCGACCCGGTAGTGCTGGAGCGAGCAACCGAGCCAGCGCTGGACGGTGACGTCGGTCTTCGGCGAGTACTCGATCGGACGAGAGAAGCAGCCGTTCCGGTCCGCCCACGCGGCGAGCCAGTCCGGCAGCGTCGGCAAGCCCTTCGCGGGATTGCCGGTGTAGGGGATCGTCTTGTCGGCCGTTCCGTGGAAGTCGAGAATCGGAGCGGGGCGCGACGGGTGGCACTCGCCGCCTTGCGGATAGAACGCGCCGGCGACCGGGGCGAACGCCGCGATCCGGCCCGGCATCCGGCAGGCGAGAACGCCGACGAAACCGCCGCCGTTCGACTTGCCCGTCGCGTAGATCCGGCGGGAGTCGACGCACAGTTCCCGCTGGAGCGTGTTCAGCAGATCGCTGGTGAAGAGCACGTCGTCGGCGGCCGCCGAATACGGCGCGCCCGTCCACGCGGACTCGCCGTCGGTACCGACAAGTCCTTGCGGGTAGACGGAAATCGCGTCATACGCGGAAAACCCGGATAGTTCCTCCTGATACCCCGACGTCCGCTTGTGGCCGTGGAACGACAACACCAGCGGGTACGGCCGTGCGGGCTGGTAGCGCGCTGGAACGTGCACGGTGTACTCGCGGACCAGGCCGCCGGAGGTCAAAGTCCGCAGCGTCGTCGTCCCGGCGGGAACCGGGGACGGACGGTGACAGCCGGTGGTCCGCACCGGATGGTCGATCGACGACGGCGCGGCCGACGCCATCGGTACGGTGAGCAGGCTCAGTCCGGCAGTGGCGGCTGTCGCCAGGGCGAGACGGCGCAGGAACTTCGTGGGACCAGGCACGCGATCCTCCTTGATCGGGCGGCGGGGCGGTGATCAGGGTCACCCTCGGCTCGAGCCTGGTCAGCATTGTGTTCATTGAGTTTTCGGACCGCTTCTCCTGTCACCCCGCCGGGCGGCCCGTCCGGCCGCCTCGCCGGGGCTCGCCGTCGGTCAGCCGCAAGCCTGTTTCGCCGCGAGCACCCGGGCCAGGGCCTCATCGACCCGGGCGGTCGGGAGATCGCCGGACGCAAGCGCTTGCTCCAGTGTGTTCAGCACCGTGCCGACGTTGCCTCCGGAGGACCACAGCGCCTGATCCGCTCCTGCCTGCAAGGCCTTGAGTACCGCCGTCGGCAGCGGGTACTGCGACGTGATCGCCTTCATCGCCCCGAGATCGTCCGTGATCACCGGGCCGTCGAACGCGTAGTCCTTTCGCAGCAGCCGGTACGCCGGCGCCGACAGGGTCGACGGCGTACCGCCGGTCAGATCGGGCACGTCCAGATGCCCGACCATGACACCGACCTCGCCGTACTCGCCGAGGTCGCGGTACGGCACCAGGTCGACCTTCCGCAGCGATGCCAGCGGCGGCGTCCGCACCAGCCCCTTGTGGGAGTCCCCGGCGGCGTGCCCGTGGCCGGGGAAATGCTTCAGCACCGGCTGCACCCCGGCGTCCCGCAGTCCCTGCGCGAACGCCAGGACGTACTTGCGCGCGACCTCGGGGTCCGCGCTGAACGACCGGTCACCGACGATGTCGCGATCCGGCTGGTCGGTGATGTCGGCGTCGGGCGCGTAGTCCACGGTGACGCCGCGAGCCCGCATCTGCCGACCTCGGTCGGCGGCCTTCGCGCGCACCTGGTCCGGGGTCATGGTCTTGGCCATCTTCCGGGCGCTGGGCATTTCGCCGTCGAGGGCGTCGATCCGCTGGACGCGGCCGCCTTCCTCGTCGATCGCCACCGACACGGGCACCTTCGCGGCCTTCTGTACTTCGTCCAGCGCGCGGTTCTGCAGCAGGGCCGTCTCGTTGCCGCCGAGGAAGATCCCGCCGACCTGCTGATCGCGCACCAGCTTCACCGCCGCTTGCGGATCGCCGGCGTTCACGCCGACCACCACGAGCTGGGCCAGTCGCTGCCGGGGGCTCATCCCGGCGATGACGGCCTCGCAACCCGGATCAGGGGACTGCTCCGCCCTCGGTGACGGCGAGGGCGCGGGTGTGCCGGAGCCGGACGGGCTCGAAGCGGTGCCGAGTCGTGGTGGGGGTGTGGTCCCCGCGGGCTGCGCCGATCCGCCTTCTTCGGTCGTCGTGCCGCATTGCACGCTGGTGAGCAGTATGGTGGCCGCCCCCAGGATGACGGTCAACCATCGCTTCGTCGTCTTCGGTCGCCCGGAGTTCATCGGCTCGTTTCGTTCGTCGTCCATGCCGATGTCGACGGTAACCCCAGTTGCCCTTTAGTACGCGATCGCGTGCTCTTTTGCGCGTGCCCGCACCGGGCCCACCTCCTTCCTCTTTCGTGTTCCCGCTGGTCGGACTTGACAGGCCGACCCGATGCGATCTACATTACCACATGGTTATGGAACCGCAAGGTTATCCACGGCGTCGACGGGTGCCGCTGGAGTAGGACGTGAGAACTCGAACTCGTGAGAACTGAAAGGCGGGCGACCGTGACACAGGATCTGCTCGACGTCACCTTCGCCGCGCTCGCCGACCCCACCCGTCGCGCGATCCTCGCGCGGCTCGCGCACGGCGAGGCCACTGTGACGGAGCTGGCCGAGCCGTTCGCGATGAGCCAGCCCGCCATCTCCAAGCATCTGAAGGTGCTGGAGCGGGCCGGGCTGGTGGCGAGGGGACGTGATGCCCAGCGTCGTCCCTGCCGGCTGGTGGCCGAGCCGCTGAAAGACGCCACCGAATGGCTCGGCGGGTACCGCCGCTACTGGGACGGGGCCTTCTCGAAGCTGGACGCCGTCCTCGAAGGAGAACTGCGACACCCGGAGAGTCAGGGCGAGACCGACTGACCACCGCACGATCGGAAAGGAGCACCACGATGGGACGCAGTCTCAGCGTGACGAAATCCGGCGATCTCGAGATCGTCATGACGAGGTCCTTCGACGCGCCGAGGACGCTGGTGTTCGACGCGTGGACCAAACCGGAGCTGGTACGCCGCTGGTTCGGTCCGCACGGCTGCGAAGTCGTCGAGTGCGAGATCGACCTGCGGGTCGGCGGCAGATGGCGTTACCGGCTGCTTCACAACGGCGGGAGGGAGATGGTGCTACAGGGCGTCTACCAGGAGATCAGCCGTCCGGAAAGGCTCGTTTCCCTCGAGACGAACGAGGACTGCGAGGCCTCGGAAGGCGATGCCTTGGCGACTCTGACCTTGACCGAGCACGGCGGAGTCACCACCTTGACCCAGGTGGTGCGGTACGGCTCGAAAAGGATCCGGGACGCCGTGCTCGAATCCGGGATGGAGCGGGGAGTCGGCGAGGGCTTCGACAGGCTGGCCGAGGTCGTGGCCGTCCCGGCGAGGGCGTGAGCTCGATGAACGCCATCGCGAACCGTTATCGCGTCCGGGCCGACGCCTTCGAGCGCAAGGTCGCCGCCGTCGGAGCCGGGCAATGGGAGAGCAAGTCGCCGTGCGCGGAGTGGAACGCCAGGGATGTCGTCGGGCACATCGTCGACATGCACGGCGCGATGCTGCGCCCTTTCGGACGTGATCTGGGGCCGGCGCCTTCGACCGAGGAAGATCCGCTCGGCGCCTTCCGGGCGGCTCGGGCCGACGTCGAAGCCGTCCTCGCCGATCCGGTGCTCGCGGCCACGGAACACGAGACACCGGCGGGGAAGATGACCGCCGAACAGCACATCGACCAAGTCGTCAGTGCCGACATGGTCGTCCATGGCTGGGACCTGGCCCGTGCCACCGGTCAGGACGACACGATCGATCCGGACGAGGTCGCCCGGATGTGGCCCGGCGCCCAGGCGATCCCCGAGCAGATGAGGATCCCCGGTGCTTTCGGGCCCGGCGTCGTCGTCTTCGGTCCCGAGGTGAAGGTGCCCGAAGACGCGCCCTTGCAGGACAGGCTGCTCGGGCTGCTGGGCCGAAACCCGAACGCCTGATCCGCGTCAGACGTGGATCCCTCGGTGCCGCCGGGCCGGCCGGGAAGGAACCGGTACCTCGGCGGTATCGGTCCCTTTGGCCGCGGCCAGGACACGCTCCAGAACCGACAGAGAGGTGGTGAGCAAAGCGATCTGGTTCTGGATCCGAGCCTTGGCGATCTCCAGTTCGCCGGTCATCCCCGGCGAAGGCACCAAGTGGGTGTGGTCCCCGGAAACACAGGGAAGGAGTTCCGCGATCTTGCCGCTGCACAACCCGGCCGAATAGAAGAGCTGGATCTGCAGAACCCGGGCTATGTCGTCTTCGGTGAAGGTCCGGTAGCCGTTGCCGCGTCGATCGGGACGCAGCAGGCCTTCCGTCTCGTAGTACCGCAACGAACGGACGCTCACCCCTGTCCGCTCCGCCAGTTCGCCGATCCGCATGAGTCCACAGTAGCCGCGGAAACCGAGGTTGACCGTGACGCCGGTGTCAGGGTTTAGCTTCGCGTCCATGAGGTTGCTCGAAGCATTCCGCGGCACCGCGATCCAGCTGCCGAACCGCATCGCGATGGCCCCGATGACCAGGGGACGTGCCGATGACACGACAGGTGTGCCACATCCGATGACGGCCGAGTACTACGCGCAACGCGCGAGCGCCGGTTTGATCGTGAGCGAAGGTGTCTGGATCGACCAGGCCGGCAAGAGCGGCCCCGGGATCCCAGGGCTGGTGACAGCGCAGCATGCAGAGGCATGGCGTCAAGTGACGGAGGCCGTGCACGAGAAAGGCGGCCGCATCTTCGCGCAGCTCTGGCACGCGGGCAGGGTCGCCCATCCCGGCGTGACGGGCCGGACGCCGGTGGCGCCATCGGCGGTCCGGCAGGCCGGGCGGATCTTCTCTGCCGAAGGCTGGACGGACACGGTCGAGCCCCGCGCCCTCGGCGAGGAAGAGGTCGGCGAGGTCGTCCGGGACTTCGCCGGGGCGGCACGCCGGGCTGTCGAGGCGGGATTCGACGGCGTGGAACTCCACGGTGCCAACGGGTACCTGATCCAGCAGTTCCTCGCCGGCAACACCAACCGCAGAGAGGACAGGTACGGCGGCTCCGTCGCCGCGCGGCTCGCCTTCCCGCTCGAGGTGGTGGCGGCCGTGGTCGAACAGGTCGGCGCGGCCAAGGTCGCTCTGCGGATTTCGCCGGGCAATCCGGAGAACGACATCGTGGAAGACGATGGAAAGGAGGTGTACTCACGACTGCTCGCGGAACTACGCCGGTACGAGCTCGCGTACCTGCATGTCATCGACACTCCCGACACCGAAGCGCTGTCCTACCTGCGGCCGTTGTGGCCTGGGACCCTCGTGGCGAACCTGCGTTCCGAGGAGCCGACGTCCCGGGAGGAGGGTGAGCTCCTGATCGGCTCCGGGCTGGCCGACGTGGTCGCCTTCGGCAGGTTGTTCATCGCGAACCCGGACCTGCCCACCCGATTCGCGCTCGATGCCCCGCTCGCCCGAGCGGACCACGACGTCTACTACGGCGCTCGGCTCGACGGCTACACCGACTTCCCGGCGTTCGACCCGGACCCGGCGAAGTTCGCCTGTTCGGCGCGCAGCTGATCTTCGCCGCCCGATCTACAGTGCGGGGATGGTCAAGACGGCAGTGGAAATCGCGGCGGCTGTGCGCGCCAAGGAACTCGACCCGGTCGAGGTGACGCGTGAGGCGTTGGCCCGGATCGCGGCGGCGGACGGAGTGGTCGGTGCGTTCCGCCGGGTCAGGGCCGAGGAGGCGCTCGCCGAGGCCGCCGCCGTCGCCGAACGCGCGGACTTGGCCGACCTGCCGTTGGCCGGTGTGCCGGTCGCGGTCAAGGACGTCGCGCCGGTCGAGGGCGAGTATGCCTCGTGGGGGTCGCGCGCGGGTTCGTCGACGGTGTCCACAGAGGACGGTGAGATAGCCCGGCGGCTGCGCGCGGCCGGCGCGGTGATCGTCGGCCTGACCCGGGTACCGGAGCTGTGCATCTGGCCGTCGAGCGACGATCCGGACGGGACGGCGCGTAACCCCCGCAACCCGTCCTACGCTGCGGGTGGTTCGTCGGGCGGGAGTGCCGCGGCCGTCGCGGCCGGGCTGGTGCCCATCGCGCACGGAACGGACGGCTTGGGCTCGATCCGGCTGCCGTCCGCGATGTGCGGCATCGTCGGGCTCAAACCCGGCAAGGGCGTGGTCCGCGTACCGGGGGAGGACGGCTGGTTCGGCCTGTCCACGCACGGTCCGATGACGACCACCGTCGCCGACGCGGCCGTGCTGATGTCGGTCCTCGCCGAACAGCCCGGCCTGGCGGACCTCATCGAGCCGAAGCGGTCTCGTATCGCCCTATCCACTCAGGTCCCGTTGACGAGGGCGCCCTTGCCACGCGCTTTCAGCCGGGCCGTCGCGCGGGCAGGCGAGCTGTTCAGCGCGGCTGGGCACACCGTCGCGCCCGGAACACCCCGGTACAACGCCGGTGCGATCGGTGGCCTTCTCGCGCGCTGGGTGGCGGGCCCGGCCGAACAAGCGGCGGAGTTCGACCTCGCCGCACTTCAGCCCCGCACACGTACGCACGTCCGGCTCGGGCGGCTGATGGCCAAACGAGTCCGGGAAAGCACCCGAGAGCACTGGCTGGAGCGCGCCGAAGAGTTCTTCGCAGACCACGACGTCCTGGTCACACCCGTGATCGCGACCCTCCCGCTCAAGGCCCGCAGGTGGCACGAAAGCCGGTGGATCGCCAACGTGCTGCCGTCGGTGCGCGTGGCAGGTTTCGCCGGTCTGTGGAATCTCGCGGGCTATCCGGCGATGTCGGTGCCGGTCGGCGTGCACCCTTCGGGCATCCCCGCCTGCGTCCAGCTCGTCGCCGCGCCCGGCGGGGAAGCGCTCCTCCTCGGCCTCGCCGCCCAGCTCGAAACGGCCAATCCCTGGCCCCGCACCACCGTCTCCTGACCCGAGTCGAAAAGAGAGCAAGGGACCTTTGCTATCGCTCTCCAAAAGAGAGTGACAGCAAAGGTCCCTTGCTACTTCGCGCTGGTCAGGAGCCGGTTTTGGCCGGTGAGGGCTTCTGTCCGTTGGCCTTGGGGCCGTTCTGCTCGCTCTGTCCGTTCTTCGGCGCAGCGGCGGCAGGCGCCGAAGAAGCGGGCTTGGCGGGAGCGGGCTTGGCAGGCGTCGAAGCGGGCGCCTGAGCCGGAGCGGCGGCCTTCGACGCGGGCGCTTCGGCGGGCTTGCTCGCGGGCTTCGTCTCCTCGGCCTTGCTGTCGCCGCCGACGAGCTTCGAAGCGTGCGGGATCACCGACTCCTCGGGCAGCGCCGCGAGCATCGCTTCGCTTCCCTTCAGGACCTCGTCGGCTTGCAGCAGGCTCTTGCGGGCCTGCTCGCGGATCTCCGCCAGCCGCTCGACCTTCCGCTGGGCGGCTGTCGTGCGCTGAGCGGCGGTCGTCGTGGCCTCGTCGAGCCGGCGCTTGGCCTCGCTCGTCGCCTCGTCGATGCGGCGCTTGGCCTCCGCGGTGGCCTCCGCGATCCGGCGTTCGGCCTGGTTCTTGCTGGCCGTCTGCTGGTCGGCGATGTGCTTCTCGTGCGAAGCGCGCTGGGCCGAAATCGTCGCATCGAACTCGCGCTCGATCTTCCGGCGCTTGCGTTCGGCCTCGTTGTCCAGCAGTTCCCGGCGCTGGGCGGCCTCGACGGTCAGCCGCTGGACCTCGGCCCGGGTCTCGGCGAGCGCGGACTCGTGCTCCGAGTGCAGCGCGTCCGCCTGCTTGTCCAGCTCGGCGACGAGCCGCGTGTAGCGCTCACGGAGCTTCTTCGAGGCTTCGCTCGACGACGCCCAGTGCTTCTCGGCCGCGACTTCGGCACGCTTGGTGACCTCTTCCGCGCGCGCCTGCGCGAGCGTGACTGTGCGCTGCATCCGCTCGTCGAGGTCTTCGAGCCGCTCCGGTGGCTTCTTCAGTTCCTCGATCCTGGCGTTCAGCTTCGCCACCTCGTGGCGCACGGTTTCGAGTTCGCGCGTGGCCGAGGTCGCCTGCGCGATCGCGGCGTCGCGGTCGGTGATCACGCGATGCAGCTGGGCTTCGAGATGATCCAGATACTGGCGCACTTCGTTCCGGTCGAAGCCATGCCAGGCCTGGGTGTATTCGCGCCGCAGGGGCAACAGGCCGTTGTCTCGCTCGGGAACCATGGCCACGACGGTACCTGCGTACCCGGCGTCGCCGTGGCCAGGCTTGGTGATTCACCGACGTGTGTCGGCTCTCAGCTGCGTTCCCTCACCTGAACGGCCGCCACCCGTGTGCGCAGTGTCACCAATGGAAGCCGCGGCTGAGCCGGGCGAGGGCCATCGCCGCCCGGGACAGATGCTGCTCACCCTTGCCGATTTTGAGTCCGCCGCCACCACCCGCGGCCGCGGAATCCGGGAACACGCGGAATCCTTGGTAGGCCACGGCATCCGTGAGGCCTGGGGTGAGCGTGTAAGCGAGCCCGATTGCTTGCCCGGCGGGCGTGCCGATGTGCTTCGGGCGCTCCTTCAGCGCCTTCATCACCATGTCCGCGGCCTGATCCGGGGATTTCGTCGGGAACGCGTCGTAGATCTTCGTCGGCCGGATCATCGGTGTGCGCACGAGTGGCATGTGGATGGTCGTGAAGGTGATTCCGTCACCGTGGGTTTCGGTCGCGGCGATCCGGGAGAAATAGTCCAAAGCCGCCTTCGACGCCGCGTACGCCGAAAAGCGCGGCGCGATTCCCTGCACGCCGATCGACGAGACGTTGACGACATGCCCGAATTTGCGCTCGGACATATGCGGCAGGACCGCGAGGATCAGCCGCACCGCGCCGAAGTAGTTGATCGCCATCGCGCGTTCGTAGTCGTGGAACCGGTCGTACGACAGTTTGATCGACCGCCGGATCGACCGGCCGGCGTTGTTCACGAGCATGTCGATCCGGCCGTGCTCGGCGAGCATGGCGTCGACGGCCTTGTGCACCGATTCCTCGTCGGTCAGGTCGGCCGGGTACACCGACGCCGTGCCGCCCGCGGCGATGATCTCGTCCCGCACCTCTTCGAGCTCGTGCTGCCGCCGCGCCACGAGCAGCGGCACCCCACCCGCGGCCGCGACCTTGATCGCGGTCGCCCGTCCGATGCCCGAGGACGCGCCGGTGATGATCACGCGGCGGCCGTCCAGCTCGCCGCGCGGGCCGTGCTTGCGGGCGCGGAACGGGTCCAGGTGCTCACGCCAGTAGCGCCACAGGGTGGGCGCGTAATCCTCGATCCGCGGCACCTCGACGCCCGAGCCGATGAGGGCCTTGCGCGTCGACGCCGACGAGAACACCGACGGGAACGCCATGGTCTCCAGCAGCACCGGCGGGATGCCGAGCCGCTCCATCACGGCGTCGCGCGCGATCGTGAAGCCGGGGATGTGCTCGCTCAGCTTCACCAGGTTGACGATGCCCTTGGACACGCGTTCGTTGAGCTGGACGGAGATCGTCGGCGCGCCCGCCGCTTTCGCGAAGGCGTTGTAGACCGAGACGACCGGCTGAGGCTCGGGGTTGACCAGGTGGAACGCGCGACCGTCGAGGCCCTTGGTGGTGATCAGGGCGTTCAGCGACTCGGCGACATAGTCGACCGGGACGACGTTGGTGTCGCCGAGGTCGGGGCCGACGATCGGCACGTCGGGCAGCCCGGCCAGCCTGCTGATCGCGGGGAACAGGTAGTACGGGCCGTCGATCTTGTCCATCTCGCCGGTTTCGGAGTTCCCGACGACGACCGCGGGCCGGTACACCCGCCACGGCACGTCGTGCTGCTCGCGCACGAGGCGCTCCGCCTCGAACTTCGTGCGGTGGTACGGCGTGACGAGCCGCTGGCCGACGTCGAACATCTCCTCGGTGAACATGCCCTCGTGGTCACCGGCGACGGCGACCGAGGACACGTGGTGCAGGCAGCCCGCGTTCAGGTCGGCGGCGAGCGCGATCACCTGCGCGGTGCCTTCGACGTTGGCCTTGATGCTGGCTTCGTCGTCGGCGGTGAGGTCGTAGAGGGCGGCGAGGTGCACGACGTGATCGACACCGCGAAGCTTCTCCCGGTCTTCTTCACCGACGCCGAGCAGCGGCTCGCCGAGATCACCGGTGACGAGGGTGACGCGCTCCGGATGCGGCCAGGCGTTCACGAGTTTCGCGAGTTTGTCCCGTGAGGACGCTCGGACGACGAGCGCGACCTTGTCGACGTCCTCCCTGGCGAGCAGCAGCCGGGTGAACTGGCGCCCGATCAGTCCGGTCGCCCCGGTCACCAGAAAAGTCGCCATCCGCCTCACCCTTCACCGTGCTCGCCCGCGTCCACAGGCATTGTGCTGCATCATCACGGTGAGGACCACCGTCGCGTCCCGTGAAGTTACTCACGGGTAACTAGGCGGGGTCGGCGATGACGACCCGGTTCTCGGCGTAGCCGGTCTCTCCGCCGACCCAGCGGCCGCCGCAGGTGACGAGGACTATCCGATGTGGACCGGACTGGCCGAACAGCTCGTCCGCGCGCTGCGGCAGTTCGTTCTTCTTCAGCGTGATCAACTGGGAAACCTTGTACCGCCAGGACTTCCCGGCCTTGTCGACCACGGTGACGGCGCCGCCGATCCGCTCGGTCCACAGTTCCGCGAACGGACCCGTCGCGCCCTTCCAGTTCACGTGCCCGGCGAAGACGCTCGCCCCGGTCGCCGAACTCAGCTCGGCGCCCCACCAGGTCACCTCGCCGAGGTTCTCCGGCACCGGAAGCTCCGCGCCCGGCCCGAGCTCCTTGCGGATCAGCTTCGCGCCCCCGCCGGCTGGCAGCCGGATCGTCCCCGGCCCCTGCGGTTTCGGGGCCTCGGGTTCCTTCGAAGGCGGCGGAGCCGAGGGCGGTGTCGTGGGGACGATTTCCGGCGGAGGCGGCACCTCCTGCTGGGCGGGCGCCGCCGGGGCACCGCCCGCGACGGAGACGGAGACGGCCTGAGCCGTCCCCGTCACCACGGTCGTCGGCGGCCAGATGAGCAAGGCCGCGACGAGGTCCGCGCACAGGACCGTGACGGCTCCCAGCGCGAACCCACGTCGTAATGACATTCCCGAAACCTCTTTAGCGTCGCGAGGACCGCCGCGCGGCCACGCCCACCATCACCGAACCGAGCAGCGCGAGCGCGCCGACGCCGAGGATCCCGGCGGTCGACGCCGTGTTCTCGACGGTGCCCTGCATCATCGCCACCGGCCGGTCACCGGCGGGGATGGTGCGCGGTACCTCGTTGGGCGTGTTGGCGACCTTGAGCGCCAGCGTCTCACCCGGCTTGACCTCACCGCAGGCGGACGGCGGATTCTTCGGGTCGAACGCGTTGGTGTAGCCCGGCGGCGCGTTGACCTCGACCACGCAGATCTCCTGCGGGCTCCGCAGATTCTCGACGGTGACCGTCCCGTTCTCACCCTCGGTGGTGACGACGGCGGGCTTGCCGTCGGCGCCGTTGAGCGGCTTGCCGTCCTGGCCGAGAGCGGCGGCTGTCTTGTCCTTGGCGGTGATCCGCAGCGCGGCGCCCGCGATGCCCTTGCCGGTCTTCGCGTCGACCTTGGTCACCTGGACCTTGCCCGGCTTCGAGACGACCGCGACACCCTGTGCCTTCAGTTCCTTCTCGCCACCGGTCGAGACGACCTTCTGCACCCCGGTCTCGACCGGGAACTGCACGTACGGCCGGTCCGCGGGTGCCGAAAGGGCGCTGGACAGCTTCGGCTGGTCACCGGTCGGCGTGACCTTGACCGTGACGGTGCCGTCCTCGCCCGTCTTCACCGTGGTGGCTTTCTCGGCCTTGGCGTTCGAGGTCGACGCGGCCTTCGTGGCCTCGCCGTCCTCGACGGTCGCGTTCGACGGCGTGAGCCGCACGGGCACCCCGGAGACGCCCTTGCCCTTGGCGTTCTTGACGCTGATCGTCCACTCGCCCGCGGTGCCGATGTGCTGGTCTTCCTTCGGCGGCGCGATCGCGGTGGTCCACGGACCCCGGTTGGCCTCGGCGTCCTTGGTCAGCTTCTCGACGGCCGCGGCGGCGTCGGAATGCTGCGCCTGCAGCTTGCCGAGGTGGCTTTTGACGTCGTAGCCGATCTTCTCCGGAGGAAGGTTCGGCTTGAGGTCCTCGTCGGAGCGCGGCTTCGAAGTCCACGAGTGCAGCAGGTGCGCGAGCGCCGCGGCTTCGGCGTTGTCCTTGGTGCCGCCGTAGCGCAGCAGCAGGTAGGAGATGTTGGCGGCGGTGTCCTCGGGAAGCTTCGCGCCCCACTTGTCGAGGAGTTCGTCACCGGGCTGGTACTTCTCGTTCGTGTCCGGCGCCTTGAGCTGGAAGGAGACGCAGAACACGTGCTTGCCGTTGACGACGTACGAGCCGAGCCAGTCCCGTTCTCTGGGCTTGCTGTCGACGGTCTGGCCGGGCGTGACCTGGTAGCCGACGCCCTCCTCCTTGGCCGCCGAAGCAGGTGTCGCCGCGACGGTGGCGGACAGCGCGCCGAGCAGGCACGTCGCGATCAGGCTGGTCAAGGCGCGCGAACGCACGCTCGGGCGTGTGGTCCACCCCATGGTGTGTTGACTCCTTTGGCCGTGCTCTGCCCCGACGCATTTACGTTGACGCAGGTCACACGATCGATAGGTTCCCCGACACGCCTTCGGTGAGTATCCGAACACGCAACGTGCAGGGTGTCCTGTGAGCAGCGGTTTTGGCAATAGGTCATCAGGTGGGGTATCGGTGAACGGTCGTGATCTCCGCCGCATACGGTGTGGGGGATGGGCTCCGGGTCGAATGTGAGTAAAGTCGTCTTTACTTCGACGGGAACCGGGCGGCCCCCGCGGTCGTTGAACCCGATGCAGGTGCCAGTAGATCCAGGAGGATCAGGTGCGATCCAGTAGCAACCCGGCGTTCCGGAACCTGCCGCGTGGCGCGGCGCAGTACGGACCCAACGTAGGCTTCAACCAACCCCAGGGCGGCGTGCCCGGCTACGGCCCTCCGCAGACCTCCGCCGGTGCCGACGACCGTCCGATGACCGTTGACGACGTCGTCATCAAGACGGCGCTGAGCCTCGGCACCGCGCTGGTGACCGGTGTGCTCACCGCGATCTGGGCCATCAGCCAGATCTCGACCTCGGCTTCGGGCAAGGTCACCGCCATCCCGGGCGCCGTGATCGGCGCGCTCGTCGGCGGCATGATCGTCGGCCTCGTGATCTCGCTCGTCATCATCTTCAAGCAGAAGCCGAGCGGCCCGCTCACGCTCGCGTACTCGGCTGCCGAGGGTGTCTTCCTCGGTGCGATCAGCGGTCTGTTCGAACTGCTCTACCCGGGCATCGCGATCCAGGCGATCATCGGTACCGCGGGTGTGTTCATCGCGATGCTGGTCGTCTACAAGACCGGGGCGGTCAAGGTCACCCCGAAGCTGACCAAGTGGATCATCGGCGCCGTCGTCGGTGTCGCGATCCTGATGCTGGTCAACCTCATCACCAGCTTCTTCGGCTTCAACCCGCTGCGTGACGGCGGGCCGATCGCGATCATCTTCAGCCTCGTGGTGATCGGTGTCGCGGCGTTCAGCTTCCTGCTCGACTTCGACCAGGCCGACCGGATGATCCGCGAAGGCATGCCGTCGAAGTGGGCGTGGTTCGCCGCCTTCGGCCTGATGACCACGCTGGTCTGGCTGTACCTCGAGATCCTGCGACTGCTGTCGTATTTCCAAAACGATTGACGCGGGTTCTCCACGGAAGGGCGCTCCGAGCGATCGGGGCGCCCTTTTCCGTTCCCGTGAATACTCTGACCCCATGACCGAGCACAGTGGCGAACCCGCCAGGCCGAGGCGATCCAAGTGGTTCTGGGTGGGCATCCTGGTGCCGGTCGCGATCGTGGTGCTCAGCGCGTCGTCGTGGATCGTCGGGTACCTCTCGAACACCGACGACGTCCAGGTGGGCGACTGCTACGCGATCACCACGTTCGGCGACGTCGACGCCGATCCGGCCAAGGCGGACTGCGGTTCGAACGAGGCCAACGCGAAGGCCGGGGCGAAAGTCGACGCCGGCGGCGCGTGCCCGGCGGGCGAGTACGACCAGCTCGTCGTCGACAAGACGTTCGCGTCGTACAAGCTCTGCATGATGATCAACGCGAAGCAGGGCGACTGCCTCGAGAACTTCCTGGCCGACAGCGTGGCTTATCAAAAGGTCGCCTGCTCGGAGCCGACGAAGGACGCGGAGGTCGTGAAGGTCGTCGACAGTGTCGCGACCTGTGATGACACCGAGGCGACCCATCTCAAGAGCTACTCGACGCCGCCTTCGACGGTCTGCGTCAAGAGCACCAAATAGCGACCTCGACCAGGGGCTTTCACCCGTTTGGGGGGTCGGTTTATGGGGTTGATCACGTTCAGTGTTTGATACCGGGGTTCTCATTCCTCTTTACACCTGTGAGGTTTCTCGGTGACCACTTCCCAGCCGGCCCCTGGGGGCCAAATGCCGGTTGGACAGCCCGACGCTTTCGGTCCGCCGCCCGGCGGTCAGCCGACGGCGCCCAAGCGCTCCAAGATCGGTTGGCTGCGCTTCGCCGTTCCGGTGCTCGTCGTCGTGATCGGCGGCGGCCTGTTCCTCTTCAACCACTTCACCGGGACGGGCAGTGCCCAGGCCGGTGACTGCTTGAGCGTGACCGAGTTCTCGCGGAAGGCCGACGACCCGAAGAAGATCGATTGCGGGGCGCCGGAGGCGAACGTCAAGATCGGCGCCCGCGTGGCCGGCGACGAGTCCTGCCCGGAAGGTGACTACGACACCATCTCGATGACCGGCCGGATGTCGTACAAGCTGTGCCTGGTCATCAACGTCAAACAGGGCGACTGCCTCAAGGGCCTCAAGTCGGACACCGCCGGCTACCAGAAGGTGTCCTGCACCGACCCCGCCAAGGACGCGGAGGTGGTGAAGGTCGCCGGTGTCGCGGACAAGGCGTCCTGTGAGGGCACCGAAGCCACGGGTGCGGCGACGTACTCGACGCCGCCGACGACGCTCTGCTTCAAGACGGCGTAGCCAGCCCGAGTTCAAGCGCGTGAAGGCCCCCTTCCCTCTGCTCAGCCGAGGGAAGGGGGCCTTCACGCGCATCGGGGGAGCAAGGGACCTTTGGTATCGCCGCCGCCATCCGGCCGTGTGCGAGCCGCCGTTCGTCGCACAGTGTGGGACGGGCTGCGACCGGACGGTCACCGGTCCTAACGTTGCTCGTCCCCAACCCGCCGATCGATCTGGAGTCCCTGGTGGCGACGACGGAAACCCAAGCCGGTGAGAAGAAGCTCCTCGACTTCCCGACCTCCTGCGCCGCCCCGGTCCCGCGACCGGAGGAGCCGGTCAAGATCGTTCCGCTCGCGGTCGCGGGTGCCCTCGCGGTCGGACTGACCTGGTACGTCTGGGCGGCGCACGGGGCGAAGTTCGGTGTCCTGCTCGTCCTCGGCCTGCTGCTCGGCCTCGCGCTTTTCCACTCCCGATTCGGGTTCACCTCGGCCTGGCGCCAGCTGATCGCGGTCGGAAACGGTCAGGGCCTGCGGGCGCACACGCTGCTGCTCGGCACGGCCGCGACGTTGATCGCGCTGATCGTCGGCACGGGATCCGGCCTCTTCGGCAGCAAACCGAACCCGACCGCGGGAGGGCTGGGGCTCGCGCTGTTCGTCGGCGCGACGATCTTCGCCATCGGTATGCAGCTGGGCGGCGCGTGCGCTTCGGGAACGTTGTTCGCGGTCGGTTCCGGGCAGTCGACGATCGTGCTGACCCTCGGCGGGTTCATCACCGGCTCCGTCCTCTACACGTGGGCGTATCCGCTGCTTTCGGGCTGGCCCGAGTTCAAGGGGATCCTGCTCGCCGACCACGTCGGCTGGTTCGGTTCGTGGGCGATCACGATCGCCGTCCTCGCCGCGATCGTGCTGGGCACCCGGTTCGTGCAGAAGCGCCGTAACCCGCCGCCGGTCGACGTCGTCCCGACCGCGCGCGGTTTCGCCCGGATCTACCGCGGCTCCTGGCCGATCCTCGTCGGCGCCGTCGTCCTCGGGGTACTCGCGGGTGCGGTGTTCCTGGTGTCCGGCGGGATCTGGGGCGTCACGAGCGCGTTCAGCCTGTGGGGCGCCAAGATCCTTCAGGTGTTCGGCCTGCACCCCGAAACCTGGGAGTTCTGGCGGCTCAAGGCGAACGCGGCTTCGCTGGCCGGGCCGATCTGGAAGGACAAGAACAGTCTCACCGACATCGGCATCATGATCGGCGCGGGGGTCGCGGCCGCGGCGGCGGGCGCGTGGAAGATCCACAGCTCGATCCCGTGGCGGACGGCTCTCGCCGCCGTGCTCGGCGGGATCCTGATGGGTGTCGGCGCGCGGATGGCGGGCGGCTGCAACATCGGCGCCTACCTCGGCGGTATCTCGGTCGGCAGCCTGCACGGCTGGCTGTGGGGTGTCTTCGCGCTCGGCGGCACCTGGATCGGGCTCAAGCTGCGGCCGCTGTTCGGGCTCGGCAACCCGGCCCCAACGGACAGCGTCTGCTGATCACTCTTTGTGACATCCCGTATGCGGGCTTGCCCTTTCGGCCCGCGTACGGGGAAAAAGTTGGCATGTAAAACCTGTGTTCGGCTACCCTCGGCTACATGCCTGAGCTTGCGCATTAATGCACAAGCTCGGTTGGGGAAGGCCCGGCGCGTGCCGGGCGTCGACTTCGTAGTCGCGACCACGGGGGTTGTCGCGTCCACTGAACATCAGGGACGGATTCTTCATGTCAACGCAAAGCCCGGCCGCACCGGGCGGCGACAAACTCGACGCGGGCGTGCTCAAGGTCGCCGGCGTCGTCATCCTCGGCGCGATCATGGCGATCCTCGACACGACCGTCGTCAACGTCGCGCTCCAGAAACTGACCATCGAGTTCCAGACGTCGTTCGACACCATCCAGTGGATCGCGACCGGTTACATGCTGGCGCTGGCCACGGTCATCCCGGTCACCGGCTGGGCATCCGACCGGTTCGGCACCAAGCGGCTCTACATGACCGCGATCGGGCTGTTCCTGATCGGATCGATGCTCGCCGGAATGGCCTGGGACGTCGAATCGCTGATCATCTTCCGGGTCCTGCAAGGCTTCGGCGGCGGCATGCTGATGCCCGCCGGAATGACGATCCTGACCAGGGCCGCCGGACCGCACCGGATCGGGCGCGTGATGGGCGTGCTCGGGGTGCCGATGCTGCTCGGCCCGATCGGCGGCCCGATCCTCGGCGGCTGGCTGGTCGACGCGGTGAGCTGGCGCTGGATCTTCTACATCAACGTGCCGATCGGCCTGATCACCATGGCGATGGCCTGGCGCCTGCTGCCGAAGGACCGGCCGGAGCCCAGCGAGCGGTTCGACTTCATCGGCATGCTGATGGTGTCGCCGGGCCTGGCGGCGCTGATCTTCGGCGTTTCGAACATCCCGGCCGCGGGCGGTGTCGGCGCTGTCGACGTCTGGCTGCCCGCGCTGGCCGGGATCGCGTTGCTGGTGGCGTTCGTGGTCCGGGCGAACCGCGTCGCGAACCCGCTGCTCGACCTGAAGTTGTTCAAGAACCGGTCGTTCACCGTCGCCATGGTGACGATGACCTTCTTCTGCGTCGCGTTCTTCGGCGCGATGCTGCTCCTGCCGACGTATTTCGTGCTGGCGCGTGGTGAATCGGCGATGAACGCCGGTCTTCTGCTCGCCCCGCAGGGGGTCGGCGCGATGCTGACCATGCCGATCGCGGGCCGGTTCGCGGACAAGATCGGCGCGCGGAAGATCGTGCTGCCCGGTCTCGTGCTGATGCTCGCCGGGCTGATCGCCTTCACCCAGCTCACCGCGACGACGCCGTACTGGCTGCTGCTTTCGGCGCTGTTCGTGATGGGGCTCGGCATGGGCGCGACGATGATGCCGATCACCTCGGCCGCGTTGCAGACGCTCAAGCCGCAGGACATGGCGAAGGCGTCGACAGCGACGAACATCCTGCAGCAGACCGCGGGGGCGATCGGCGCCGCGGTGCTGTCGATCATCCTGGCGGCGCTGCTGGCCGGGAAGTTCGGCGTGCCGACCGCGCAGGGGCAGCTGGCCGCGACCGCCGCGGTGATGAACCCGGCGACGCACGAGGCGGCTTCGGGGCTGACCGCGGACTCGTTCTCGACGACGTTCCTGTGGTCGATGATCCTGCTCGCGCTGTGCCTGATCCCGGCGGCGTTCCTGCCGAAGACCAAGCCGGCGCTGCCGGAGGGCGTCGACGGTGAGGTCGCCGCGGCCCCGCCGATCATGACCCACTAGGGCCGGGGAAGTAGCAAGGGACCTTTGCTCACGTCAGTTAGCGTGCTAACGAACGTGAGCAAAGGTCCCTTGCTCTCTTTTCGCAGGTCAGGAGGTCAGGAGGTCAGGAGAGGCGCTCCAGCACCATCGCCATGCCCTGGCCGCCGCCGACGCACATCGTCTCGAGGCCGAACTGCTTGTCGTGGTGCCGCAGCGAGTTGATCAGCGTGGAGGTGATCCGCGCGCCGGTCATCCCGAACGGGTGGCCGACGGCGATCGCGCCGCCGTTGACGTTCAGCTTGTCGAGGTCGATCCCGAGGTCCTTGTACGACGGGATGACCTGCGCGGCGAACGCTTCGTTGATCTCGACGAGGTCGATGTCGCCGATCGACATCCCGGCGCGCGCGAGGGCACGCTTCGACGCTTCGACCGGGCCGTAGCCCATGATCTCCGGCGACAGCCCGGAAACACCGGTCGAGACGACGCGGGCCAGCGGCGTGAGGCCGAGTTCCTTCGCCTTGGTGTCGGACATGACGATCAGCGCCGCGGCACCGTCGTTGAGCGCGCAGCAGTTGCCCGCGGTGATCCGGCCGTCGGGGCGGAAGACCGGCTTGAGGCCGGAGACGCCTTCGAGGGTGACACCGGCGCGCGGGCCGTCGTCCTTCGAGACCACGGTGCCGTCCGGCAGGGTCACCGGGGTGATGTCGTTGGCCCAGAAGCCGTCCGCGATCGCCTTCTCGGCGAGGTTCTGCGAACGGACGCCGAACTCGTCCATCTCCTCACGGGACACGTTCTTCAACCGCGCCAGGTTCTCGGCGGTCTGGCCCATCGCGATGTAGACGTCGGGAAGCACGCCGTTCTCGCGCGGGTCGGTCCAGCTGTCGGCGCCCTCGGCCGCCACCTGCGCGGTGCGGGCCTCGGCGTCGGCGAACAGCGGGTTGTGCGTGTTCGGCCAGGAGTCCGAGCTGCCGTTGGCGAAGCGCGAAACGGTCTCGACACCGGCGGAGATGAACACGTCGCCTTCGCCCGCCTTGATCGCGTGCAGCGCCATGCGGGTGGTCTGGAGGCTGGAGGAGCAGTACCGCGTGATCGTGCAGCCGGGCAGGTGGTCGTAGCCGAGTTCGACGGCGACCGCGCGGCCCATGTTGAAGCCCTGCTCGCCACCGGGGAGACCACAGCCCAGCATGAGGTCTTCGATCTGCGTCGGGTCGAGCTCGGGGACCTTGTCGAGCGCGGCGCGGACCATCTGCGCGGTGAGATCGTCCGGGCGGATGCTCACCAGCGATCCCTTGCCGGCGCGGCCGATCGGGGATCGGGCGGTGGAGACGATGACGGCTTCGGGCATGGAACGACACTCCCTTGTTCTCGATCCAGACACGCGCTAAGCGGTTGCTCACCTCGCATCCTCCACCGGAGGGAGGTGCGGGTCAAAGGCGAACGCGATCCACGCCACTCTTTCCGACATGACCCGTGGCCCCGGCCGGTTGAGTGGACATATCGCGACCTGCGGCGTTTAGGCTGTCAGCGTGGAATACGTCGAGCACATCGTGGACCTCGTGGGCAACACCCCTCTGGTCAAGCTGAACGCACTGGCCGAGGGGCTGCAGCCGCTCATCCTGGCCAAGGTCGAGTACGTCAACCCCGGCGGCAGCGTCAAGGACCGCATCGCGCTGCGGATGATCGAAGCCGCGGAGCGCTCCGGCGAGCTGAAGCCCGGCGGCACCATCGTCGAACCGACCTCCGGCAACACCGGTGTCGGGCTCGCCATGGTGGCGCAGCGCAAGGGATACAAGTGCGTGTTCGTCTGCCCGGACAAGGTCAGCGAGGACAAGCGCAACGTGCTCAAGGCCTACGGCGCCCGTGTCGTGGTCTGCCCGACGGCGGTGGCGCCGGAGCACCCGGACTCCTACTACAACGTCTCCGACCGCCTCGTGCGCGAGATCGAGGGCGCCTGGAAGCCGAACCAGTACGCCAACCCGGAGAACCCGGCCAGCCACTACCACTCGACCGGCCCGGAACTCTGGCGCCAGACCGAGGGCAAGATCACGCATTTCGTCGCGGGCGTCGGCACGGGCGGCACCATCTCCGGCACCGGCAAGTACCTCAAGGAGGTCAGCGACGGCCGCGTCCAGGTCATCGGCGCGGACCCCGAGGGCTCGGTGTACTCCGGCGGGACCGGGCGGCCGTACTTGGTCGAGGGCGTCGGTGAGGACTTCTGGCCGGAGACCTACGACCGGGACGTCGCCGACCAGATCATCGCGGTGTCGGACGCGCACTCCTTCGACATCACCCGCCGCCTCGCGCTCGAAGAAGGACTGCTCGTCGGCGGCTCGTGCGGTATGGCCGTCGCCGCCGCGCTCAAGCTCGCCGAGGGCCTCGGCCCGGACGACGTCGTCGTCGTGCTCCTGCCCGACGGCGGCCGCGGCTACCTCACCAAGGTGTTCAACGACAGCTGGATGTCTTCGTACGGCTTCCTGCCGCCGGACTCCAGCGGCGCGACCGTCGGCGACGTCCTGATGAAGAAGAGCGGCTCGCTGCCCAGCCTGGTGCACAGTCACCCGAACGAGACCGTCGCCGAAGCGGTGGCGATCCTCTCCGAGTTCGGCGTCAGCCAGATGCCCGTCGTCTCCGCGGAACCGCCGGTCATGGCGGCCGAGGTCGTCGGCGCGGTCAACGAGCGCGATCTGCTCGAAGCGCTCTTCACCGGCAAGGCGCAGCTGGCCGACAGGCTCGAACAGCACATGTCGCCGCCGCTGCCGACCATCGGCGCCGGCGAACAGGTGAGTTCGGCGATGAACGCGCTCTCGGGCGCGGACGGCGCGTTGGTGCTGGTCGACGGCAAACCGGCGGGGGTCGTCACCCGGCACGACCTGCTCGCGTTTCTCGCGGGACGGTAAAGAAGCATTTCATCGGATGGTCGGGCCGGGGCGTTACGAGCGGCCCACCCGGCTATCCGATAGCGTGTCGGTTGAGTTGAACTTTTATGTCCTCGTCAAGGGGGTTCAAGACCCAAATGAGTGCTCCGCAGCCACCGAATCAGCCTTGGGGTGGCGCCCAGCCACCGCAGGGACCCCCGAGTGGCCCTCAGCCGCAGCAAGACAACCCGTTCGGTTCCCCGGAACCGACCCAGGTGGTGCAGCCCGGCCAGCCGCCGGCCCAGCCCGACTACGGGCAACCGCAGTACGGGCAGCAGCCCACCTATGAGCAGCCCCAGGGTGGCGGGTTCGGCGACACGCCGGAGCCCACGCAGGTAGTGCAGCCGGTCCAGCCGGGTTCCGGCGACGCGAACGCGACGCAGGTCGTGCAGCCGGTGAGCTCGGGCGGGGAGACCCCCGCCAGCGAGTCCACCCAGCTCGTGCCGCCTGGTTCGCAGCCGCCCGCCATCCCGTACGCCCCGCCGCCGAGCGCGGCCGACAACCCCGCCGCCGGTGCCTACGGCGCGCAGGGTGGCGGTTTCGGTCAGCAGCAGGGCTTCGGCGGTCCCCCGCAGGGTGGGTTCGACCCGTCGCAGGGCCAGCCGCAGCCCGGTTTCGGCCAGCCGCAGCAGGGCTTCGGCGGACCGCCCCAGGGCGGATTCGGCCAGCAGCCCGGTTTCGGCGGACCGCAGGGCTACAGCCCCGCTCCCGCCGGTGGTGGCGGCGGGAACCCGCTGTTCGGCTTCATCGCCGGTGGCCTCGTCGGTCTTCTCGGTCTGCTCGCGCTGATCTTCAGCTTCGTCTACTTCGGCGACGCGAGCGAGTACTCCGAAGGCATCGACGCCCAGTCATCCAAGCTCGGCGAAGAGGCTGTCAACAAGCTTCTCGACCAGTTCGGCCTGGCTTCGCCCGGCACCGTCTGGCTCTACGTGATCCTGCTTCTGGTCGCTTCGCTCATCGCGACGGCGGCCGGTGCCGGCCTCGCCCTGGCGGGCAAGCTCCCGGCCTCGATCAAGAAGATCGTGCCGATCGCGGTCACCGCGGGCGGCGCGCTGCTGCTCCTCTTCGGCATCCTGCTCCTGGGTGCCACCACCGCTTCGGGCGACCGCGTCCCGAGCGGCGCCAGCATCGGGATCGGCTTGCCGCACCTGATCTTCGGCATCCTGATCGTGATCGTGGGCGTGGTGGGTCTCATCCCGGCGACCGCGCAGTTCGTCGGTCTCGGCGGTGGCGGTTCGGTGCTCGGCGCGCCGCAGGGCGGCCAGCCCGGCGGTTTCGGCGGCCCGCCGCAGGGTGGCTTCGGCCAGCCGGGGCAGCCCGGTCCGTACGGTCAGCCGCAGCCGGGTCCCTACGGACAGCCCGGACAGCCTGGCCCGCCTTCGGGTGGTTTCCCGCAGCAGGGCCAGCCCGGCGGTTTCGGGCAGCAGCCCGGACAGGCCGGTCCGCCCAGCGGTGGTTTCGGGCAGCCGGGTCAGCCGCCGCAGGGTGGGTTCGGCCAGCCGCAGCAGCCCGGTGGTTTCGGGCAGCAGCCCGGACAGCAGGGTCCGCCCAGCGGCGGATTCGGCCAGCCGGGTCAGCAGCCCGGTCAGCCCCCGCAGCAGTGGTGATTCGCCACCACTGAACGGTTTCTCCCGGAACGCCCCCGGCCTGTCGGCCGGGGGCGTTCTGTTTTCGCGGATGTCTTCGGATTCACCTGCCGCGGCCAGGTTCACCGGGCTAGGGTGAGCGCCGTTAACCCAGACCGGCCGATGGGGGCGACGTGAGCGGTCCGTACGGATATCCCGGACAGCCCGGCCCTCCCGGATTCGGCTATCACCCGCCGCAGGCCCGGCCGAACGGGGCGACGGCGATCATCGCGGGGTTCCTCGGGCTGATCGCCGCGGGTACCTCGGGGTACCTCCCGGTCTACTTCTTCCTCGAACTGCCACCCGGGTTCAGCATCGGCGACATGCCCGGTCTCGTGCTGACCGCGCTGGGGCTGTACCTGCTGGCCGCGCTGCTCCTGTTGATCGGGGCGCTGTCGGCGTTCTTCCGCTCGGTCGCCGGAGCGGTGCTGCTGACGCTCGGTTCGCTGATGGTGATCGCCGCAGTCCTGCTGGAACCGTTGGCGTTCAACGCTTCCTACGGTCTGTACTTCCGCCTGCAGTTCGAGTTCGAGTCGTTCGCCGCCATCGCGCGGGTGGCCCTGTTCGTGGTCGCCCCGTTCACGCTGATCTTCGCGGTCATCCCGCCGACGCTGAAGTACCTGCGCTGGCGGCCGACGCCGGCGCAGCCCTACCGGCCGCGGAATCAGCTTCCCCAGCCACGCGGTTGGTGAGATCGTGGACCCTTCAGCTCGGCTTGGGGGAGTTCATGAGTACTGATCAGTCTTCGGGGACCGCCATCGGCGCGGCCGTCCTCGCCTTCCTGTGCGGCATGCGGTACCTGTCCGAAGCGGGAGCCTTCGTCATGCAGCTCGCGGTTTTCGAACCGGAGCCGCGGTATTTCGTGGGGGTCGCCTGGAACGGGCTGCTCGTGGCCACCCTGTTCCTGGGCGGTGTCCTGCTGCTCATGCGGAAGTTCCTCGGCCGCACCCTCGTGGTCGTCGGGGCGGCGCTCGCGCTGGCGGCCTCCGTCCTCGCGAACGGCGACATCCGGCCCTATTTCTTCGCCGAGGTGGACGGGGAACCGTTGATCACGAGCGACTTCGCCACCTTCCTGTTGTTCGGGATGGCCGTCGCAGCCTTGGTGCTCTCGGTGGTCCGGTCGACTTCGGATTGGCTCGAAGGACGGCGGGGCCCCGAGGAAGAGCCTTCGAAGCAGGATCGGCTTCCCGGCTGGTAGCCGGGCTGACAGGATGAGCCGAAGAGTTCGACAGGGGGAGCGATGACGTTTCAGCAGTACCCGCCGCAGGGTGGATATCCGCCACCCGGTGCTTATCCGCCGCCGGGAACGGCACGGCGACCGAGCGGTGCCACCGGGATGATCGCCGGGATCTTCGCGATCCTCGGTGGGCTCTGGTTCCTCGCCGGAGTCGCCTTCCACGTCATCGAGCTCGTCGATTTCACCGTCGATTTCCTCGTCATCGGCGCGGTGCTCGACTTCGTCACCGCGGCCTTGCTCCTGAGCGGCGGGATCCTGCTGCTTCTGGGCAAAGGCGCCGGACGGATACTCACCGTGATCGGAGCCGGGATCGCGCTCGTCTGCGTGGCACTGGCCTTCGTGTTCCGGGCGACCGGCTCGTTCTTTTTCTTCTCCTACAGCGGGGTACTCCTGCACTTCGGTTTCGGCTGGCTTCTCATCCTGGTGCTGATACCGGCGATCCCGACCCTCGTGCTCGCGCTGATCCCACCGACGGGGCGCTGGATCGCGGCCAAGAAGCAGCCCGCGACCGCCATGCCGCCGAACTTCGGATATCCGCCCGGGTATCCACCAGCCGGACCTCCTCCGGTTCCCGGTCCCCAGCAGCAGGCCCCGCCACCCGGCCAGTGGTGAGTTCGATCCCAGACGATGGGATCTCGAGGGTGTGGTCGTACCCTGGACCGTATGGCCGACGACTACTCTCTGCTGGGCTTCGAGACACGCGCGATCCACGCCGGGCAGACCCCTGACCCCCGGACCGGCGCGGTCATCGTGCCGATCTACCAGACCTCGACTTACGCGCAGGACGGCGTCGGCGGAACGCGCGAAGGCGACTACGAGTACTCCCGCACCGCCAACCCCACGCGCACCGCGCTGGAGGTCGCGCTCGCGGCGCTCGAAGGAGCCCGGCACGGTCTGGCCTACGCGTCCGGGATGGCGGCCAGTGACGTCCTGCTGCGGGCGACCCTGCGGCCCGGTGACCACCTCGTGCTCGGCAACGACGCGTACGGCGGCACCTTCCGGCTGATCGACAAGGTGCTCAGCCTGTGGGGCGTCGAGCACACGGTCGCCGACCTGGGGAACATCGCCGAGGTCCGCGCCGCGATCCGGCCGGAGACGAAGCTGATCTGGTGCGAGTCGCCGACGAACCCGATGCTGGGGATCGCCGACATCGCCGCGCTGGCCGAGGTCGCGCACGGCGCCGGCGCCCGCCTGGTCGTCGACAACACCTTCGCCACCCCGTACCTGCAGAACCCGCTTTCGCTGGGTGCCGACGTCGTCCTGCACTCGACGACCAAGTACCTCGGCGGGCACTCCGACGTCGTCGGCGGCGCGATCCTGACGAACGAGGACGAGCTCCGCGAGCAGCTGTTCTACCTGCGCAACGCGGCGGGCGCGGTGCCCGGCCCGTTCGACGCGTGGCTGACCCTGCGCGGGATCAAGACGCTCGCGCTGCGGATGGAGCGGCACAGCGACAACGCCGAGCTGATCGCCCGGATGCTGCTGAAGCACCCGAAGGTCGAGCGCGTCTACTACCCCGGCCTGCCGGAGCACCCCGGCCACGAAGTCGCGTCGAAGCAGATGCGGCGGTTCGGCGGGATGATCTCGTTCACCCACGTCGACGGTGAGCAGGCCGCGCTCGAGGTCGCGTCGAAGACGAAGCTTTTCATCCTCGCCGAGTCGCTGGGCGGCATCGAATCGCTCATCGAGCACCCGGGCCGGATGACCCACGCGAGCACCGCCGGGTCGACCCTGGAGGTGCCGGACAACCTGCTGCGCCTGTCCGTCGGCATCGAGGACGGCAGCGACCTGGTCGACGATCTGGCCAAGGCCCTGGGCTGACCGCCGCCGGGCCCAGGGCGGAAGCAAGGGACCTTTGCTCTCGTTGGTTAGCACGCTAACGAACGTGAGCAAAGGTCCCTTGCTCTGTTCGCGCTGGTCAGCGCGGTGTGGTGGGAGGAAGCGCCCGGTTACGGGCGGAAGTTGCCGGGTGTCGCGCCGCTCTTCGCGTCCGCCTCGTGCGAGGTCCACTGCGGGGCGGCGGGCAGTTCGGCGCCGTCCACGCAGCCGCCGACGAGTTCGATGTGGTTGTCGTGCCGGATGTACTGGCCCGGGTCCACGCATCCGGCGCGATCGACCGTGTACACGGCGGCGCCGGTCAGCAGGGCGGCCGAAGTGAGCGCCAGCACGACCGGGAGCAACCCGGCGGAGCGGGTCGTCCGGACCCTGCCGATGTTCCCCCGTGCCATGTGTGCTCCCTGGTCGCCTTCGCCGCCGACGTCAAGAGTACCCGGATGGCGAAGTTGTCACGTGACGTATCCGCCCGGTGGCATGATCCGGACGCCGAGCGGTCCGGATCACCGGCCGGATCGATGAGTCCTAAGTGGACGATTGTCCGGTGATGGCGGCGACCGCGAGTTCGCGTTCGGGCTCGCCGACCTCGGGCAAGGTGAAGCGCGACGCCCGGATGTGACCGAGCAGTTCGGGATCGGGGGCCACGTCGTGCTCGCGCAGGTAGTAGGCGACCGCGCCCGGCCAGTACCAGCGGCCGTCCGTCCGGAAGTTCAACGGCACCAACGGTTCCCGGTCGGGTTCGAACGCGTCGGCGTCGTAGCTCCGCGACGCCAGCACAACCGGAGCGCCGTCGAGGTACTCCAGCACGCGGTCCCGTTCGGCCGGGGACAGCGGCTCACGGTTCACCACCGGACGGCCCGACTCGTCGAGAGCGTCGTAGACGCGTGGTGAGCGCAAGTCCTCCGGGGTTTCGGCGGCGGGGGTGGCCACCGGCGCCCCGGCGGGCGGAGCGACGTCGAGACCGATGCGCTGCCGCAGCCACGGCGGGATGTTCTGCTCCGCCCGCGGGAAGAACCGGAGTTCGTCCTGGAACCCGATCGGCGGCGGCGCCTGCCGCCACGGCGGCTCGACGTCGGCGAGGAAGTCGGTGCTGAGCACGGTCGCCGAGCCGTAGACCAGGATGGCGCTCAGCCAGGTGCCCCGGCCGGGCTGGTACATCCCCGCCCGCAGGTTCCCGAGCAGCTGCACCGCTTCCGGACTCGGCTGGACCGGGCGCGGCAGCCCGTCCTGACCGGTGACGAGCAGGTCGGCCTCGACGTGCCTGCCCGCCGCCCGGTACTCGACGCGCATCTGCTGCCAGCCGGGCGGCAGCGGCGTCGCGAGGGCATGACCGATCTGCCAGACGAGCTGCTGTTGCTGCTGCTGGTTCAACGGCGCCTGTGGCCGGCTCATGTCCCCTCACTCACCGATGATCAGTCCGCCTGGCCGGCGGCACGTCGCTGAAGCCACTCCGCGCGCTCGCCGGTACGCGGGTAGCGCTCCAGTTCCTGAGCGAAGAACCGGGCTGGCGGGACGTGATCCCAATCGGGTTCGCCGTCCCAGTCGTACTTCACGGAGTACCCGCCGGGATGCACCATGTGGTAGCGGACGGAGGTCCAAGCCCCCTCGCCCGGTTGCGCCATGCTGTCCCGTAGCTGCACGAAGAATTCCTCGACGCCTGCTGGCGGCGTCCACGGCGTGCTCGTCCCCATCACGGTCAGCACGTTGGCGGAGATCTCGACGTAGTCGCCCACGGAACGGAAGACGAGGAACAGCTGCTCGTAATCCGAGGGTACGGAATGCACCATCCAGGTGGTGAACTCCTTGAACAGCTGATTGGCCTGTGCCGCGCTCGTGGGCACAACGGGCATGGGCATCAGTTCCGCTCCTTGTCTTCCGCCGCCGCGAGCTTCTCGCCGAGCCAAGCCGGGATGTGGTCAGGATCCCTGGGGAACATCTTCAGGTCTTCGACGTAGTGTTCCGGCTCCATCGGCGGAGTGAGCACCGGTTCGTAGTCGTTGTTGTAGTTGTAGAAGATCGCCCCCGGCGGGTTCATCGAGATCCGGGCGGAGAACCAGGTGCCGCGGCCGCGCTGGTACAGCAGCGTGCGCAGCTTCGCCAGGATCACGTTCAGCTCGTGCGGCGGCGCGATCTCCGGCCGGGAACCGTCGTCCATGATCACGGTGAGGCCGAGGTCCTGCGCCGGTACCGTCATCGCGCTGACCAGGTCGATGCGCCGCCAGCCTTCCACGGGGACGAGATTCAGCAGCGCGGTGCCGAGCTGCTGGATCAGGTCCTCGTGACTCTCACCCCCGGAAGTCACGGGGCCAGAGTGGGTCGTTGTGGTCATTGGGGAAGCTCCTGACGATTACCGAGATCCGGCCTTCGGCGTCCGGACCGTAGGCACGGTATTGGCGGGTGTGCGAGTCGTTGACGCCGGGATCCCGGAGCTCGAAGACATCTTCGTTCTCCAACGTACCGGCGAGGCCGCTGTCGTCCCGATCCCGCTCCATCTGGTACCAGCTGTCCTTGGGGTCGTAGATCCCTTCGACCTCCTTGGCGCCCGCGTTGCTGTTGTCCACGCGGCCTTGCGTGCCTTGGTTGTTCCCTTCGCCGGAGCCGCCGACGGACGTGCCGCGGTGGTGGCCGCCGTCGTCGATGTTCTTCCCCGACGCGTCCTTCCCGCCTTCCGCGCCGACCGTGGACTGCGCCGTGCCGTCGCGCCGGATATTGCTGGCGCCACCGGGATCCGGCGGTGCGGAGGTCACCACCGAGTTGCCCCGCTCGTCGGTGCGGTGGATCTCGCCCGGTGAACGACGGTTCAACGGGTTGCCGTCCTTGTCATGCATTTCCAGGCCGTGATCGACGCGGATAGTCGCGTTGGGCGGCGGATAGTTCAGATCCGGGTTGAACGGCTGCCCGGTGTGCAGGTGGGTGATCTTGCCGTCCGGCCCGGTCTGGAACGAGCCGTAGGGCAGGCCGTCCTTGTCCACCACGTGGATACGCGTGTTGGGCGGCAGGTTGTCGCGGCCCGCGATCGGATCCTTGGCGGCGATCTTGTCGCTGATCGCCTTTCGCTCGGCGTCGCTGATCGCGTCCGGGTCGCCGTCGACGAATCCGCGCGGATCCTTGCTCCCCGGCGGCGGCTGATGCGAGTAGGTGAGCTCGCGATCGGGAGCGGGCCAGGAATCTTGGACCTTGCTGGCGTTCTTGGTGCCGTAATGACCGTCCTGGGTGATGTCCGCGCCCTCGGCGGCCCCCACCTCGGAGTTCGTCCGGCCGCGTTGGCCACTGGTGGTGTCGACGTGGGTGATGCGCCCCGTGTCGTCGGTGTAGAAGTCGCCGCGCGGATGCCCGTACTCGTCGGTCGGCTGGTGCACGCTGTTCGGCTTGAGCGTGGGATTGCCGTCCGCGTCGAGCTTCGGGCTGCCGTCCTCGTTGGCGTGGAGGCGGTTGAAGGGCTGGTCCTGCCGGACCGCGTTCGGGTGCGGGACCGAATCGCCCGGTGACGGCGGGTTGAACTCCTGGCCGTGTTCCGGCCGCCCGTCCGGCCCGACGTGGTACTCCTCGTGAAGCGGCCCCCGGTCGATCCGGTAGTTGCTGTCGGGCAGCGGTTCCCGGAGTTCGGGGTTCGGCCGGTCCGGTGTGCTTTCGGGGGTTTCGACCCACCTGACCTTGCGGTCGCCGTCGGTCTGGAAGCTGCCGCGGGGGTTCCCGTCGGCGTCCGTGACGTGGTAGCGGGTGTTCGGTTCGAGGTCGGTGCGCCGGCTGAACGCGTCGTTCGCGCCGGGCGCCCGCGGGTCGTCGGCCTCGATCCGCACCTGGTCACGGGGCTTCGGCGGCGACTCGATGTGGTCGATCCTGGTCACGTCCTGGCGGCCGTGCTGGGTCTTCACGTCGGTGTGCGTCACCGTCCGGACGTTGCCGTCCGCGTCGGTCGGGAAGGTGTCGTTCCGATGACCGACCTGCACGCGGTAGTCGGAGTTCGGCGCCGGGCGCATGATCTCCGGGTTGCCGGGGCCGTGCAGCTTGTTCGGCGCGACGGCGTCGACGTGCGTGACGTTGCCGTTCGCGTCGGTGTAGACCCGGCTGCGCACGTTGCCGTCCGCGTCGGTGACGTCGTACCGGGTGTTCGCGTCGAGCTTGCGCGGAGGCGTCGTCGGGTCGAAGAACGACTGGTCGCCGCCCAGCTGGACGGGGCGCGCGGGCGGGGTGAAGTCGGGCTCTTCCCAGCGTCCCTCGATCTGGTGCTGGGGGTTGTGGTCGTCGCCCTGGCCGCGGTCGCGGGCGCTGTCGGCGTCCACGTCGTGCTTGTCCGCGTGCGAGGTGTCCGGGGTGAAGCCGTCGTCGCTCGCCCGGCGGGCGGTGCCGTCGGGGCTGTGGACGTCCCATTCGCCGTTCGGCGGGATCTTGGGCCGGGGGCGGCCGTCGGGGCCGATCTCGTAGTCGGACGAGAAGACGCGCCCGTTCGAGTCGGTCCACGCCGGTTTGCTCGGCGCCATGACCTCGGTGTCGAGTTCCCGCGACAGACGGCGCGCGAAGTCGTTCGAGCCCGCGTCACAGCCGATCAACCGGATCGGGCGGCCGTCGTAGTCCCCGTTGCGGCGCAGGATGTCCGCGAATTCCTCCGGGGTGTAGGTGCGGTTGCCGATGCGGGCGTGCCCGTCCGGGGTGACGTGCACGTCGACGGTGTAGCGGCCGTCCGGATCCGGCTGGACCCGGTGCGGGAGGTCGCCCATGTCCGGGTCGCCGCGGTGGTACGAGCTGCCCGCGGGGGTGCCCTCGGAGTGCCGCTGGTTGACCTCGTCCGGCGTCAGCGGACGATCCGGCTCGCCGTCGGGACCGCGGTCGTGCGGTGAACCGTCGGGGTGGCCGTTCGGGTCCTGACGCGGACCGTGCCCGTCGGGGCCGTGACCGTCCGGCGAATGCGGCGGCCCGGAGTGGCCCCCGGGGCCTCGGCCGCCCGGCCCCGTGTTGCCGGGACCGGTGTTGCCGGGCCGGTTGCCGGGGCCGTGCGTGCCCGGTGAACCGGGCGTGCCGGTGTGCGGCTGTACGCCGGGGCCGAAGTCGTTGCCGCGGGCGACCGGCTGCGGCTGATGCGGCTGGTTCGGCCGTCCACCCGGGCCTGTCTGGCCAGGGCCGCGGCTGGGACCGGTGTGAGTGTCGGGAGTACGCGGACCGTGCGTGTCCGGCGTGCGCGGCGAACC
>NZ_NMQT01000125.1 GCF_002234405.1 Amycolatopsis thailandensis
TTGATCAACGGAAGATCGGGACGTTGAGTGTCCCGGATCTTCCGTTGATCAAGGTCCGAGGCCGGGGCGCCCTGCGACGATGCGGGAATTGGGACGTTCAACGTCCCAATTCCCGCATCGTCGAGCCTGGCAGCAGCGGGACCGCTACCCTCGCGCAGCTCAGGCGTAGGTCGGTAAATGGCGGTCCGCACCAACCCGACTTGCCACTCACGACCACCCATCGCCGCCTCCGGTTCGGATAGGGCTGAAGGGCGCTTTCCCCGCATGCCATGCGGGGAAAGCGCCCTTCGCCGCGTGCGACGAGGTGAAGGGCCCCTTCAGCCCTCACCGCCGCAAGTAGGTGACGGCACGCGAGTCCCGCGGATCAGGTCGAGACGTCCGCCGTCCGTGCCCGCCAGGCCCGCGCCTTCTCCCGGTTCCCGCAAGCCCGCATCGAGCACCACGTCCTCGACCGGTTGCGCGATTCGTCGTAGAACGCCCACAGGCAGTCGTCCGCCGGGCAGATCTTGAGCCGGATCCACTCGCCGAGCACGGTCAGCCGGGTGGACGCCGCCATCACCGCTTCGCTGACCGTCTCCGCGACGAGGAGCGGGCCTTCCGGGCCGAGGACGATCTCCGCCGGCGCGCGCAGGCCGAGCCGGGGCAGCCGCGGGTCGCCGATCGCCGCCCGCAGCGCGTCCCGGGTTTCGCGCGCGGCCGCGGGGGTATCCGCCCGCAGCCGGTGATCTCGCGCCCAGCGTTGCCAGGTCTCCAGATCGTCCAAGAGGTCGGTGCCGCGTTCGACGTTCACCGTGTTCAAAAACTCGACCACCAGGGACGCGTCGGTGTTCACCTCGCACAGTGTACGGGCGAGACCTGTTGTCATCGGCTCCGATAACCCGCATACTCGCTTCACTGGTTACTCGATCATTCTGGAGGCTGAACCATGGGTGCGGTACCGACCTTCGGCGCGGTGGCCCTCGACTGCCCGGACCCGGTCGCGCTGGCGGAGTTCTACCGCGAACTGCTCGACTGGAAGGCGGGCGAAGTCGCCGAAGACGGCCATTGGGTGACTCTGCGGAACCCGCAGGGCGGCGCGCGGTTCTCGTTCCAGCGGGTGCCGGACTATCGCCCGCCCGCGTGGCCGTCCGCCGAGAACCCGCAGCAGGCGCACGTCGATCTCGACGTCACCGACATGGAGGCCGCTCACGAGCGCGCGCTGGCCATCGGCGCGAAGCTGCTCGACGACTCTCCGGAGACGTTCCGGGTGTACGCGGATCCGGCCGGGCATCCGTTTTGTCTGTGCGCCTGCTGACCTCGGACGCGAAAAATGCGTAATCTCTGATACGTGATTTGTCCGAAGTGCCAGAACGTCATGAAGACCGTCGACAAGAACGGCATCCACATCGACCAGTGCCAGGGATGCCGCGGCATCTTCCTGGACAGGGGTGAGCTGGAAGCCATCGCCGGTGCCGAGAACTCGTACTACGGCGGCCACCAGCCCCCGCCGTATCAGGGAGGTGGGCACGCGCCGGCGCCGCACTACGGCCGTCCGGACTCCCCGCGGCCGCATCGCGGCGGGTACGCCGACTCCCCGAAGGGCTACCGGGGCGGTTACGCCGACTCGCCCAAGGGGTACCGCGGCGGCTACGCGGATTCCCCGCACGGGTATGGCCACCACGGCAAGCGTCGCAAGGGCGGCTTCCTCGAGGGCCTGTTCGACTGACCGTGGTCCTCGATCTCAAGATCTGCCCGGCCTGCGGTGATCGCGCCGAACGGCCACACGTCGAGAGCGGGCTGCTGGTGTGCGCGGAATGCGCGCACCGGTGGCCGTTCCGGCGGCTCCCGCTGTTCGCGCTGACCGGGCCGAGCGGGGCGGGCAAGTCGACGGTCGGGCCGCTGCTGGCCCGGCGGCTCGGCGACCTCGCGCTCGTGGTCGAGCAGGACGTGCTGTGGACCGGGGCGTTGCGCGACGACGTCCCCGGCCATCCCGCGTTCCGCTCGACCTGGCTGCGGATGGCGGCGATGCTGCACCAGAACGGCCGTCCGGTCGTGCTCTGCGGCACCGTCGCGCCACCCGAGTTCGAACGGCTGCCCGAGCGCGTCTTCTTCTCCGACATCCACTATCTGGCGCTCGTCAGCGAGCCCGAAGCGCTGCGCAAGCGTTTGCTGGCGCGGCCCGCCTGGCGCGAGTGGGACGAGGAGCGGGTCGAGGAGATGCTGGAGTTCAACGAGTGGCTGCGCCGGGAAGCGCCCTCGATGGATCCGCCGGTCGAGCTGTTCGACACCACCCACATCCCGGTCGACGCCGCTGTCGAGCACGTCGAGACGTGGGTGCGAAGCCTGCTTTCAAGGACACAAGGGCCAAGTGCGGCCGTCGGGTGAATCCAGCCAGATCACCTGGTTCTCGCCGTCTAGGCTGAGCCCGAACCGGTCCCGCCACGGCTGACCGAGGTCCAGCCATTCCTCGTAGGCGTGCTCGACGGTCTCCCACAGTCGCCGCGGGCCGCCTTCGGCCACTTCGAACTCGCTACCCGCCTGCCGATGGCGCACCCATGAGCCGTCCGGATGGACCAGCGCGGCGCGCCGGCCGTCCCGCGTGGCCGTCGCGCCCGGGAGCTGAAGGCCGGCGAAGAACTCGAAGCGGCTGCGGACTTCCGTGATCACTCCCATCGGCAGCCGGGTCGGCCGCCAGACGAGGTCGCCCTCCGGCACTTTCGACGGCTTGAAGCGGTGCGCGCGCAGCGGCATGAAGCGGCCGTCGCGCGCCAGCACCCGTCCATGGCCCGTCGCGCCTTCGCCCGCGACGATCCGGACCAGCCCGCCGCCGATCGGCCGGTTCAGGGTGGTGACGATCAGTCCGCCCGGGACCGTTTGTTCCAGCCAGGCGGGCGGGATCGACGACACCGAGCACGTGCAGATCACCCGGTCGTAGAGCACGCCGGCCGGGAAGCCCTGGGCGCCGTCGGCCGCGGCGCACGAAGGCGCATACCCGGCTTCCGCGAGCCGCTTGCGCGCGGCGTCGACCAGTTCCGGGTCGATGTCCACTGTGTACACGAGCCCCGAGCCGAGCCGCTGGCAGAGCAGGGCGGCGTTGTAGCCGGTGCCCGTGCCGATCTCCAGGACGCGGTTCCCGTCGGCGACCCGGAGCTCTTCGAGCATGATCGCCATGATCGTCGGCTGGCTGGACGAACTCGTCGGCGTCCCCGGCTGCGCGCCGAGGTAGCGCGCCCGTTCCCAGAGCCCGGAATCGTCGTCGAGCTGGACGACCAGCACCTCAGGGGAATAGACGCGGGCGAGCCACTCGTCGTCGCCGCTCTCCATCGCGGCCCAGCCGTTCGCCGCCGGGACGAAGAAGCGCGGCAGGAAGACGTGCCGCGGCACGGTGCGGAAAGCGGTCATCCAGCGCGCGTCGTGCAGCACTCCCTCGCCGAGCAGATGCTCGACCAGGCGCCGCCGCAGCCGCGTCGCGTTCGACATCCCTCCACGGTAGCCGGGTGAGCACCGACACACCCGATGGTTGCAAGCAGAGTGCTTGCAATAGCTAGCACTCGCGCGTAGCGTTGAAGACGTCGCGAGGAGGTGACCGATGACAGACACCAACCGGGATCAGCCCGCATCGGGCGGACCGATGGAGAAGGTCGCGGACATCGCTTCCGACATCGGCGAGTACATCCGGCAGCAGCGCAGCAACGCGAAGATCTCCTTGCGGCAGCTGTCGAAACTCGCCGGAGTGTCCAATCCGTACCTGAGTCAGATCGAGCGCGGGGTCCGCAAACCCAGCGCGGAGATCCTCCAGCAGATCGCCAAAGGCCTGCGAATCTCGGCCGAGGCGCTCTACGTGCAAGCGGGAATCCTCGATCTGCCCACGGGCGGCCCGGTCGGCGACGCGATCCGCGCCGACACCGAGCTGACCGAACGGCAGAAGCAGGTCCTGCTCGACGTCTACGAATCGTTCCGCCGCGAGAACGCCGCCGCGAAGCCGGCATCGACGACGCAGGCGGCGGACGCGAAACCCGAAGACCCAGCCGACGAATCCAAGGAGTCAGCATGACCACGGCCACCAAGACCGAACGCAAGCACACCGCCCTCGACCAGGTCCGCACCCCGCTGCTGGCCGCCCTCGGCGCCGGCAACCTGGCGGGCCAGGCCGTCGTCGACGCCGTGTCGAAGGCGAAGGAGCGCGTCGTCGAGAGCGGCGAGGCCGCCCGCAAGAACATCGAGGAGCTCCCGCACGACGTCGAGGGCCTCCGCGAGAAGCTGGACCCGGCCGAGCTGCGCAAGGTCATCGACGAGTACACCGAAGCCGCGCTGAAGCTGTACAACAAGCTGGCCGAGACCGGTGAGCAGGCGTGGGACAAGTTCGCCGCGCAGCCGCAGGTCAAGAAGACCATCGAGCAGCTCGAAGAGGCGCTGAGCACCGCGCAGGACCGCGTCGAGGACGTGACCACCGACGCCCGTGAGCGCCTCGACACCGTGCTCGGCAAGGTCACCAAGGGCACCCGCTCGGTGGGCGAGAAGACCGCCCGCAAGGTGACCGAGGTCGCCGGCGAGATCGCCGACGAGGTCGAGGAGATCGGCGACGACCTCGCGCACGAGACCCGCTCGGCTTCGCGCAAGGTCGCCAACAAGACCGCGCCGAAGACCACCTCCCCGGCCGCGCGCCGCACCACCACCAGCCCGGCCGCCAAGAAGCCGGCCACCGCGCCGAAGACGACCGAGAAGTAAAGGTCCGCGCGAACTCGCCCGCCCCTGGCACCGCTTCGGTGCCAGGGGCCCGGGTCATTCGCCCGGTTTGACGTAAGCTGACTTCGTGCTCGTTGCCACCTGGATCCTCATCGCCATCCATTGGGCCGGCGCACTGACGGGGCTGTTCGCTTTCGTGCATGCGCTGCGTCAGCGCTCGGATGCCTATTCCGCCGCGGATCGCAAGACCAAACCCATCTGGATGCTCATCACCGGCGGGTCCACCGTCGTGATGGTCCTGTTCGAGTTCTACGGCGGCGGCATGATCCTGTGGCTGCCCGCGCTGGTCGCGGTCCTGGTCTACCTCGTGGACGTCCGCCCCAAGCTCATCGAGGTGCAACGCGGCGGCCGCAACTGGTGATTATGGTGGGCGTGTGACTGACTGGACCATCGCCGGAAGCCTCACCGTCGTCCCCGCCCCCTCGCGCACGGACCTGCTCGCCGAGCCCGTCGCCAAGGCCCTCGCCGCCCTGTCCGATCCCGATGCCCTCGGCGTCGCCGAGATCGACGCCGAACTGGCCGACACCGCCGCCTTCTGCGAGGCGTACGGTTCCCCGCTTTCCGCGTCCGCGAACTGTGTCGTGGTCGCCGGCAAGCGCGCCGGTGAAGTCCGCTTCGCCGCCGCCCTGATCCTCGCCACCACCCGCGCCGACGTGAACGGTGTGATCAAACGCCGTCTCGACGTCCGCAAAGCGTCCTTCGCCCCGATGGACGAGGCCGTCTCGATCACCGGCATGGAGTACGGCGGCATCACGCCCGTCGGGCTGCCCGACTCGTGGCCGATCCTGATCGACCGGCGCGTCGCCGACGAGCCCGAATTGATCATCGGCAGCGGGATCCGCGGCAGCAAACTGCTGATCTCGGGCGCGGCGCTCGCCTCGCTTCCCGGTGCCGAGGTGATCGAAGACCTCGCGCGCCCCGTCGAGTGAGACTGTCCACAAAGGACTTCGTACTGGCTTCGGCGTTCGAGGCGGATTTCCTCGAAGTCGATCCCGCGCTGCTGGCGAGGGTCGGTGAAAACCGCGCCCGCGTCCTCGACGCGCTGACCGAACGTCCCGTCTACGGCGTGAACACCGGCATGGGGCGGCTCGCCGGGGTCGCGGTGGACGCGTCCGCCGCGCACCAGCGGAATCTGCTGATCGGCCGCGCCGTCGGCGGCCCGCCCTGGCTTTCGCCCGCGGAGGTGCGCTGGCTCCTGCTGGTGCGCCTGCGGGATCTGCTCGCCCCGGAGGCGGGCGCGAGCCCGGAGCTGGTGACGTTCCTCGTCGACAGGCTGAACGAAGGGTTCACCCCCGCCGTGCCGAGGACGGGGCTGGGCAGCGCCGGCGAGATCATCCCGCTGGCGCATGCCTTCCAGACCTTTCTCGGTGTCGGGACCGTGCTGGTGGACGGCGTCGAGACGGCCGCGTCGGAGGTGCTGGCGAAGCCGTACGAGCCGGGTCTCAAGGAGGGCGCGACCCTGATCCAGGGCTCACCGCTGGCCGAGACTTTCGCGGCCTTCGCCCGTACCGAGGTCCAGCAGGTGGTGGATCTGCAGACGCTGGCCGCCGCGATCGCGATCGACGTTCTCGGTGCGCCGCAGGCGATCTACCGCCCGGCGCTGGCGGGCGACGACCGGGTGCTGGAGTCGGTGCTGTTCGAGCTCGGCGGTCTGCTCGACGGCTCGACGGTGCGCCCGGACGTCGTCCAAGCACCGGTTTCCGTCCGGGTCGCGCCGCGGGCGATCGCCCATCTGACGCGGGTCAACGGCGAGCTGGGCGACGTCCTGCGGCGCTCGACGCCGACCGATTCGCCCGCGTTCCTCGACGGCGGGTTCGTGTCCACGACGGGTTTCCACGCTGTCGAACTCGGCCTCCGGATGGACGCGGTGACGGCGGCGCTGGCGCACCTCGGCGAAGTGAGCGTGCAGCGGATGCACCGGTTGCTCGACGAGCGGTTCAGTGGGCTGCCCGCGCAACTCGCGGTGGAGCCGGGGCCGCAGGCTGGACTGGTGCCGCTGCACAAACGCGCGGTGGGGGAGCTGCACGCGTTGCGGCGGCTGGCCACGCCGGCGACGCTGGGCTCCGTCGACACTTCCGCCGGGCAGGAGGACGTGCAGGCCTTCGCCTGGGCGGCGGGGAACCAGCTCCGGGACGCGTGCGCGCGGATGTTCGCCATCACCGCCTGCGAGCTGATCGCCGGATCGCAGGCGAGATGGCTGGCTCAGGGTGACGGTTCACCTTGGCTTCGGGCCGCCTACGACTGGCTGCGCGGGCTGGTGCCGCCGGTCGCGGTGGACCGGCCGCTGGGGCCCGAAGTGACCGCTCTCGTCGCGGTACTGAGGGATTCGTACTTCAACGACTTGACGACCCTCACCTAGGCTTGGGCCTCCGCGCGGGACTGGATCGCCAGCCCGCGCGGGGTCACCCAACGCGTGATGAGCGCGAAAACGCCCTCGCACACCAAAGCCAGTGCGACGACGGCGATACCGCCCGCCAGAATCTCGCCGTGGCCGGGATCCCCGAGCGCGAAACCGTCCACAATGTACCGTCCGAGTCCGCCGCCGTCGTTGACGATCGCGCCGATCGCGACGGTCGCCACCAGTTGCAGGAACGCGACGCGCGCACCCGCGAGGATGACAGGCGACGCGAGCGGCAATTCCAGGCGCAGCATGATCTGCCACTCACGGTAGCCGGTTCCGCGCGCGGCGTCGACGGTTTCCTGCTCCAGCTGGATGACGCCCGCGTAGGTGTTCGTGAACAACGGCGGCAGTGCCAAGGCCACTAGTGCGAGCATCAGCGGCCAGAACGTCGTGTCGACCTCGAGCCGCGAAGCCAGGAACCAGAACAGGATCACCAGCCCGAAGCTGGGGATCGCGCGGCCGATGTTCACCGCGCTCGTCGCGAGGAACTGCGCGCGGCGGTAGTGCGCGAGCCACAACGCGGGCGGGATCGTCAGCACGGCCGAGATCACCAGCGCCAGCAACGAGAACTGAAGGTGCTCGACGGTCCGGTACGGCACGCCCGCCGGATCGCTCCAGCTCCAGCGGTTCGGTTCGCCGAACCACTCGATGGTCTGATCGATGATGCTCATCGCGACGCCGCCTTCCGCGACCACGGCGCGAGCGCGCGCCCACCGAGCCACAGCAGCAGATCCACGACCACGGCGAGCACCACGGAAAGCCCGACGCCGACGATGATCGACGTCGGGTTCGGCGTCGCGGTCTGGATCCCGTTGCGGATGAAGTACCCGAGGCCGCCCTTGCCGAGCATGGAAGTCACCGTCACGAGCCCGATCGTGGTCACCGCCGCGACGCGCAGGCCCGCGATCACCACCGGCAGCGCGAGCGGCAGTTCGACCTGCCACAGCAACCGCGCGCGCGTGAAACCCATGCCTATCGCGGCTTCGCGGACTTCCTTGGGTACCTGCTCGACGCCGGTGACGATGTTGCGGATGAGGATCAGCAACGTGTACGTCGCCAGCGGGATGACCGCGGTGGTGAAGGACGTCAGGCCGGTGAAGGGCACCAGTACGGCGAAGGCGCCGAGGCTCGGGATGACGTACAGCGAACCGGCCGCGCCCAGCGCGAGGGCGTAGAACCACCGGCGACGCAGCGAAACCACGGAAACACCGATCGACACCACCAGTCCGATGGCGAGCGCCGCCGCGGTGAGCGTGACGTGCTCGCCGAGCCGCTCGAAGATCTCGTCGAGGTTGCGGTCCACCCACCGCCACTCGAACAGCGGCCGCCCGCCCTGGGCGGGTACGGGGAACACGGAGGATGCTCGCACCGGCCGACCTTACCCCGTTCGGGCGGCCCGATTCCGTTCTCTGGGAGCGCACGGGGCGGAACTCTCAAAATGTGGATTCTGTCGTGACCCGGAGATACTGTCCATTCCTCTGAACGAGTCATAGGAGTGTGCACGTGCGCTGGACACGGAATGTTCGAGTGGGCGCGGTGCTCGCCGCCGCCGTCCTCGGTATGACCGCCTGTGGGGGTGGCGACGACGCGGCGGCCCCGGCCGCGCAGAGCAAGGGCGGGGCGCCCATCGTCGTCGCCTCCTTCAACTTCACCGACAGCCTGATCCTGGCCGAGCTGTACGCGAACGCCTTGGAGGCCAAGGGCTATCCGATCACCCGCAAGCTGAACCTCGGTTCGCGCGAGCTGATCTACCCGGCGCTGAAGTCCGGCGAACTCCAGTTCATCCCGGAGTACCAGGGCGCCGCCATCACCACCGGCTTCGGCAAGGACGCCGCGAAGGACGCGGCGGGCGAACACGAACAGCTCAAGAAGCTGTTCGAGGCCGACGGCATCGGTCTGCTGGACTACTCGCCGGCGGAGGACAAGAACACCTACATCGTGAAGGCCGACCTAGCCAAGGAGAAGGGCCTCGCGAAGATCAGCGACCTGTCGAAGGTCGACAACGTCATCGTCGCGGGCGGGCCGGAGTGCGAGAAGCGGCTTCCCTGCTTCAAGGGCTTCACGGACGTCTACAAGCTGAAGGCCACTTTCCAGACCGTGCAGGAGGCCGGCCCCCGCGTCGAGCAGCTGCGGTCCGGCAAGGTCACCGTCATCCCCGTCGACTCGGTGAGCCCGCTCGTCGGCGACCCGCAGTTCGTGGCGCTGGAGGACGACCTCGCGATCGTGCCGACCGAGAACGTCGTTCCCGCGGTGAACAAGAAGGTCCTCGACGAACGCGGCGCCGACTTCGCGGCCGCCGTCAACGCCGTGAGCAAGGCCCTCGACACCGTGCAGCTGCGTGAGCTGAACAAGCGCGTCGACTCGGACGGCGAGAAGCCCGCCGACGTCGCGAAGGACTGGCTGAAGGAGAAGTCCCTCATCTGAGCCGGCTGAAGTACATGAAGGCCCCCTTCCTTGCGCCTAGGTACAGGAAGGGGGCCTTCATGTACTTGGGCAGGGCGGGGCCGCTCGTTCCCCTCGCGGGCAGCGGTGGAATCGTGGACGCTGTCTTGCAACACGGGTGAAAGGGAGTGGGATGGGAAAGGTCACGGCCATCGCGGAGCGCACCATCGAAGCGCCGGCGGACAAGGTCAGGGCGCTCGTCGCGGACTACGCCGAAACCCGACCGAAGCTGCTGACAGAGCACTACCGCGACTACGAGGTCACCGAAGGCGGCGTCGGCGCGGGAACGAAGGCGAGCTGGAAGCTGCAGGCGACGTCGAAGCGTGTGCGCGACGTCGCCGCGACGGTCACCGAGCCGTCGGAAGGCACTCTCGTCGAGACCGACGCGAACTCCAGCATGGTCACCACGTGGACCGTGCGTGAGGTGCCGGACGGCAGCCTCGTCCGCATCGAGACGTCCTGGGACGGCGCGGGCGGAATCGGCGGCTTCTTCGAGAAGACCTTCGCGCCCGGTGGGCTCAAGCGGATCTACGAGGGAGTGCTCGGCAAGCTCGCCGAGGTCGTGTAGCGCTCACCACAATCGGAATGGTCGCCCCGGTTAGCCCGTTGTACCCGGCATGGATACGGGGCGATCGCCCCGCTTCGGCTACAGACTTTGGAGTTACCTCGTGAACGCAACCGAGATCCGGCTCGCCTCCCGTCCGCACGGTGTCCCGACGCTGGAGAATTTCGAGATCGCCGACGTCGAGATCCCGGTGCCGGGCGATGGTCAGATCCTGGTCCGCAACCAGGTGCTGAGCGTGGATCCGTACATGCGCGGCCGGATGAGCAGCGCGAAGTCCTACGCCGAGCCGTACGAGGTCGGCAAGGTCATGCACGGCGGCGCCGTCGGTGAAGTGCTCGAGTCCACCGTGGACGGTTTCCGGCCGGGCGACATCGTGCTGCACGGCCTCGGCTGGCGTTCGCACGCCGTCGTCGACGCCAAGCACGCGGTGAAGGTCGACCCCGAGGCCGCGCCGGTCACGGCGTACCTCGGTGTCCTCGGCATGACCGGGCTCACCGCGTACGCCGGGCTGCTCGACGTCGCGGAGTTCAAGGAGGGCGACACCGTCTTCGTGTCCGGCGCGGCGGGCGCCGTCGGGTCCGTCGTCGGTCAGCTCGCGAAGCTGAAGGGCGCGAAGCGGGTCATCGGCAGCGCGGGCACGGACGACAAGGTCAAGTGGCTGACCGACGAACTGGGCTTCGACGCGGCGTTCAACTACAAGGACGCCCCGGTCGTCGAGCAGCTGCGCGCGGCGGCGCCCGAAGGCATCGACGTGTACTTCGACAACGTCGGCGGCGAGCACCTCGAAGCGGCCATCGACTCGATCAACCTGCACGGCCGGATGGCGATCTGCGGGATGATCTCGGTCTACAACAACACCGAACCGGCCGCGGCACCGCGCAATCTCGCGTCGATCATCGCGAAGCGGTTCACCATGCGCGGCATGCTCGTGGGCGACCACTTCGCGCTCCAGCCGCAGTTCGTCAAGGAGGTCGCGCCGCTGGTGTCCTCCGGCGAGCTCAAGTACTCCGAGACCATTGTGGACGGTATCCGCAACGCGCCGCAGGCCTTCCTGGACCTGCTGGACGGGGCGAACACCGGCAAGATGCTGGTCCGCGTCTGACCCGCTCCCCGCGTGCCGGATGTCATGAGGGGTCCCCATAGGACGAAAAGTGTCCTATGGGGACCCCTCATGACACTTCGCGAGGCGCTCAGTACTGCGTGGTGAGGGCGCCTTCGGTCAGCGCGGCGTCCAAAGCCTCGGCCGTGACGTCCAGCTTCATCTGGTCCCGGAAGATCTGCCCCGCCGTCGGCAGGCTGGAGCGCTCCGGCCAGGTGTCCGGCTTCCACAGCGAGGACCGCAGGAAAGCCTTGGCGCAGTGCATGTACAGCTCTTCGACCTCGACCAGGATCGCCAGCGCGGGCCGCTTTCCCTTGACCACGAGGTCGTCGAAGAACGGCGCGTCCGCGACCAGCTTCGCGCGGCCGTTGATCCGCAGCGTCTCGTTCATGCCCGGCACGAGGAACAGCAGTCCGGCGTGCCGGTTTTCGATGATGTTGGTCTGGCTGTCGAGCAGTTTGTTGCCCGGCCGGTCCGCCAGCACCAGGGTGTTGTCGTCGAGCACCTTCACCGACCCCGCCGGGTCGCCGCGCGGGGAGACGTCACAGGTCCCGTCGGACGACGCCGTCGCCAGCAGGTAGAACGGCGAGTGCTCGATCAGCGTGCGAGCGTGCTGGTCGATGAAGGGGATGATCTTCCCCCGCGTCCGCTCGGCCGGGTGGCCCAGGTGCTCACGCAGCGCGTCGAGCGTCTCGATCGTTTTGATCTCCGAAGTCCCCATGACCCTCAGTGAACCATCAGAAGACGACGGTTCGGTTACCGTGCACCAGCACGCGCCCCTCCAGGTGCCACCGCAGCCCGCGCGCCAGCGTCACCTTCTCGATGTCGCGGCCCTTGCGGACCATGTCCTCGACCGAGTCGCCGTGGTCGACGCGGATGACGTCCTGGTCGACGATCGGGCCCGCGTCGAGGTCGGCGGTGACGTAGTGGCAGGTCGCGCCGATGAGCTTCACCCCGCGCGCGTGGGCCTGGTGATACGGCCGCGCGCCGACGAACGACGGCAGGAAGCTGTGGTGGATGTTGAGCGCCCGCCCGGCCCAGGCCTCGCACAGTTCCGCGGGCAGGACCTGCATGAACCGGGCGAGCACGACGGCGTGCGGGTCGTGCTCGTCGACCAGTTTCCGCACCTCGGCGAAAGCGTCCGCCTTCGCCGCGGCGTCGCCGGCGGGGAACGGGACGTGGTGGAACGGGATGCCGTGGGCACGGGTGATGTCGCCCAGCGACGCGTGGTTCCCGATGACCGCGGCGACGTCGACGTCCAGTTCCCCGGACGCGACGCGGCCCAGAAGGTCGTAAAGACAGTGCCCGGCCTTGGAGACGAGGATCACGGCGCGACGTCGCTCACCCGTGTCGCTGACCTGCCAGCTCGACTCGGCCGAAAGCGACTTCGCGACCTCGGCGAAGCGCGTGCGGAGTTCGGTGGCGTCGAACGGGAGCGAGTCGGCGCGGACGACCTGGCGGGTGAAGAACCAGCCGGTGTCGGGGTCCGTGTGATACGCCGCTTCGACGATCCAGCCGCCGTGCTCGGCGAGGAAGCCCGAGATCCGGGCGATGATGCCGGTGCGGTCGGGGCAGCCGAAGGAGATCACATAGCGACGTTCAGGGTTCGACACACAAGCCATTGTCGCCGGTCCCGGCCGCCGCGCGGCGCCGGGTCAGGATGCGGACGCGGACCCGCCGCCCGATCTCGATCGCCGCGACCAGCAGCAGGCCGAGCGCGAAGGACAGCAGAAGACCCTTCTCCGGTTCGTTCGCGAAGGCCGCTCCGCCGACGAGACCGATCAGGACGCTGTACACCGCCCAGATGCTCGCGCCGAGGGCGTCGAGCAGGACGAATTTGCGCGGCGGGTAGCCGAGACTGCCGTTGGCGAGACCGCTCGCGACGCGGCCGCCGGGTAGGTAGCGGGCGGCGAGGATCAGCAGGACGGCGTTGCGCCGCACCTGGATCTTCGCCCATTCGTAGCGCCGGACCCCGTCCGGACCGCGTTGCAGGCGGGCGAGCGCCCGCGGGCCCGCGGCGGCGCCGACGGTGTAGCCGAGGCAGTCGCCCACCCAGGCCCCGAGCGCGGCGACCAGCGCGAGCAGCGCCAGCCGGGGGAAGTCCGGGCCGATCAGGACGGCGACGGTGATGACCGTCGTCTCGCTCGGCATGAACGGCAGGAGCGCGTCCAACCCGGACACGAGGAACACGATCACCCACAGCCAGGGTGATCCCAGGGTGCCCCGAAGCAGTTCGGTGACGTACTCCAGCAGTTCCACGGTTCCATGGTGATCACCGCAGGTCGCTACGGGGTGACGGAGTGGGGTGCTGCCGATGAATTCCCGCTAAGGGACCAGTCCGCGGTCACTCGGCGCGACGGCGGACCACGGCACGGTCAGCTCGCCGAGCCGCCAGCGCGAGGGCCGGTTCAGCACCGGCCAGCCCCGGCCGGTGAGCAGGTGCACGGTATGCGTCCACCGGGCGCGGACGCCGAAGTTCTGGTGCGGCGCCGCCGTCGCCCAGCAGACGTCCAGGGCGGACAGTAGTTCGTGGACCCGTTCGCCGGGAACGTTGCGGTGGATGAGCGCCTTGGGCAGCCGTTCGGCCACTGTGGACGGACGTTCCAGGCTGCCGAGATGGACCGACAGGGTGAGCGTGCGCGGTCCGTCGTGACCGACCGCGACCCAGGTGCTCAGCCGCCCGATCTCGTCGCAGGTGCCCTCGACCAGGAGCCCGTCCGGCGCCATCGCGTCCAGCATCAGCGACCAGGCCCCCGGGACCTCGGCTTCGTCGTACTGCCGCAGCACATTGAACGCGCGCACCAGTACCGGCCGTGTCCCGGCGAGTTCGAAGCCGCCGCGCCGGAAGTCCAGCCACGGCTTGTCGACGCGCGTTTGCGCGACGGCGACCCGTTCCGCGTCGATTTCCAGGCCCAGCACGCGGACGTCGCGGCGGACGGACCGCAGCCACCGCGCCATCTCCACGGTGGTCACCGGGGAGGCTCCGTAGCCGAGGTCGACCACCAGTGGTTCGTCCGCGCGGCGAAGCAGCCGCGTCACGGCCGGGTCGCTCGCGAGCCATCGGTCGACGCGGCGCAGCCTGTTCGGGTTGGTCGTCCCGCGTGTCGGTGCCCCGACCGGCTTCAGCGCTCGGCCAGCCACTTCGCGACGAATTCCGCCTCGCGCTCCAGCAGTTTGGTGACCTGTTCGGCGATCACGCCCTCCAGCTTCCCGCCGACGAACGGGATCCGCACCTTGACCTCGCCGCTGTTCACCAGCGTCGTCCGCTCACCTTCGCCGGTCAGGGACGTCTTCGCGGTGATCTCGCCCGGCACGCCCGAAACCGAAGCCGTCGCGGTGCCGGTGTAGCCGGCTCCGGAGGTCTTCCAGGTCTGCTCGCGCTCGACGATCAGGTCGCCCCGGTGCAGGGTCCGCACAGCCGACGGGAGCTTGTCCGAGCTGATGCCCTGACGCAGCTTGTAGCGCACGCCGTCCTCGGTGGGGACGTACTCCAGGAGTTCCGCGTCGTCACCGCCGATCTGCTCCAGCCTGGCCCGCAGCGCGGCCTCGCCGGCGACCGCGTCGAACGTGGTCGCGAGGTCTGCGGAGAACGCTGAGCGGTGCTCGATACGGGAGGCCATGGCGCCAGACAGTACCGTTCACGGGCGTGAGCACTGCCGAAACTCCCACCCAGCACGCCGCCCTCGCCGACCACACCACGCTGCGCCTCGGCGGCCCGGCGCGGCGTTATGCCGAGGCGAAGACCGTGCAGGCCCTGGTCGACGCGGTTCGCGAAGCCGACGACGCGGGCGAGCCGGTGCTGCTGCTCGGCGGTGGCTCGAACCTGGTCGTCGCCGACGGCGGCTTCGAGGGCGCGGTGCTGAAGGTCGGCAACACCGGCTGGACACGTGACGGAGATCTCGTCGAGGTCGCGGCCGGGCAGAACTGGGACGAGTTCGTCGCGGAGCTGGTCTCCGAGGGCGTCGGGGGGCTCGAATGTCTCTCCGGGATCCCCGGTTCGGTCGGTGCGACGCCGATCCAGAACGTCGGCGCGTACGGCTGCGAGGTGGCTGAGTCCCTGGTCTCGGTCGACCTCTACGACCGCGCCGACCGCGAGGTCCGCACGCTGACCGCGGAAGAGCTCGGCTTCGGCTACCGCACGTCGATCCTGAAGGGGACCGACGCGGGCGTAGTGCTCACAGTGCGCTTCAAGGTCAACGAAGACGGCCTCTCGGCTCCGATCCGCTACGCCGAACTCGCCCGCACGCTCGGCGTCGAGATCGGCGACCGGGTCCCGGCGGCCGAAGCACGCGAAGCGGTCCTCGGGCTGCGTCGCGGCAAGGGCATGGTCCTGGACGCGGACGACCACGACACCTGGAGCGCGGGCTCCTTCTTCACCAACCCGATCATCGGGGAGGCGCAGCTGGCGAAGGTGCTGGCGGGGATCGTCGACGTCGTCGGCGAGGACGTGCGCGTGCCGCAGTACCCGGCGCCCGGCGGCACGAAGCTGTCCGCGGCGTGGCTGATCGAGCGGGCGGGATTCGGGAAGGGCCATGAAGGGCCCGGCGGCCGGGTCTCGCTGTCGACGAAGCACACGCTCGCGCTCACCAACCGGGGTAAGGCGTCCACTGAGGATCTGCTCGCTCTGGCGCGCGAAGTGCGCGACGGCGTCGAGGCCCGCTTCGGTGTTTCGCTGCACCCGGAGCCTCTGCTCATCAACTGCTCGCTTTAGCCCACCCCCGCATTTCGTCCTCTGAATGCGGTAGTCGGCGACACGAACTACCGCATTCAGAGGACGAAATGCGAAGAGGTGAACAACCCCACACCACCCCCGTGCGTCTATTCCCGTGAGTGGCGCGGGTGAGTTCCGCCGCCGCGGGTAACGTCGGAGAGGTCCCCAGCGCTGAGCGGGTAACGCTCGCGTGGGGCGGGGATCTTCATGGGAGGTACACGGTGATCGAACGGCGCACGGTGTTCAAGGCCGCGCTCGCCGCGGGGGCGGCCATGCTGGCCGCTGCCTGCTCCAGCGAAGAAGGCGGCAACGCCAAGCCGGAGGGCAGCAGCGGTGGCGGGGAACAGGAAGCCGCTCCGGTAGCCAAGATCACCGCCGAACCCGCCGCCGACGCCAAGGACGCCCCCGTGGTGACCCCGGTCGTCGTGAAGGTCGCCGACGGCAAGCTCACCGAGGTCAAGGTCACCGGCGACGGCGGCAAGGAGGTCAAGGGCGAGCTGTCCGCGGACGGGCTCACCTGGACCAGCTCCGAGGCCCTCGGCTACGGCAAGACGTACACCTACGCCGCGAAGGCCACCGGCAGCGACAACAAGACCGCCGAGCTCAAGGGCAGCTTCACCACGCTCAAGCCCGCCAAGGAGGTCCGCGCCACGCTGAACCCGGCCGACAACGCCGAGGTCGGCGTCGCGATGCCGATCAGCGTGAAGTTCGCGTCCCCGGTCAAGGACAAGGCGGCCGCCGAGAAGGCGCTCAAGGTCAAGACCGACAAGGACGTCGAGGGATCGTGGGGCTGGCTGTCCGACACCCAGGTCGACTGGCGGCCCAAGGAGTACTGGCCCGCCAACATCACGGTCAACGTCGAGGCGAAGCTCTACGGCGTCGCGCTCGGCGGCGGCGCGTACGGCAAGGCCGACGTCACCACCAAGTTCAAGATCGGCCGCAACCAGGTGGTCAAGGTCAACACCCCGGACCACACGATGAAGGTCTACCGCGGCGGCGCGGAGTCGGCGAGCTACCCGTGCTCGAACGGGCTCGACGGCGACGTCCAGCGGAACACCCCCAACGGCACGTTCATCGTGATGACGAAGGAGCCGACGGCGCGGTTCGACAACGCGCGCTACGGCTACACCAACGTCAACAAGAAGTGGGCCTGCCGGATCTCGAACAACGGCGAGTACATCCACGAGAACCAGGACAACGCGTCGAACATCGGCAAGGCCAACACCTCGCACGGCTGCGTGAACTTGCTCGAAGCGGACGCGAAGAAGTACTTCGACTCGGCGCTGATCGGCGACCCGGTCGAGATCACCGGCTCCAAACTGGGCAGTCCGACCAAATCGGACGTCAAGAACTGGTTCTACGACTGGAAGTCGTGGAAGGCCCTGTCCGCGATCAAGTAGCCGTCGCCCCGTGATCCCCGCGTTTCGTCCTCTGGATGCGGTCCTTGCGCGTGCAACTACCGCATTCAGAGGACGAAACGCGGGGATCACCTGCCCCAGCCCATAAAGTGCAGGCATGAAGACCGAGGTAGTCGGCTACGGCGGGACTCGTATCGGCCTGTGGGTCGAGGGCGCCGAGAACACCCGTCCGATCGTGTTCGTGCACGGCTGGGCCCAGTCGGGCCGCGCCTGGGCGCCGCAGCTGGCGGACCCCTCGCTCAGCGAGCGGTTCCGCCTGGTCGCGATGGACCTGCGCGGGCACGGCGACTCCGAAGTGCCCTCCGCCGGCTACGACGATCCGCGCGTCTGGGCCGAAGACCTCGCCTCCGTCCTCGACTTCGCCGGTGAAGACGCGATCGTCGTCGGCTGGTCCTACGGCGGTCTGGTCATCACGGACTACCTCCGCGTGCACGGTTCCGCACGGCTCGGCGGCGTCGTTCTTGTGGGCGCGATCACAGAAATCGGCAAGAACCGTCCCGGCGGCAAGGTCGGCCCCGCCATGCGCGAGGCCATCCCGGCGGTGCTGTCGGATGATCCTTCGGTCGCGATTCCGGCGTTGGTGCAGTTCAGCGAGCGGATGACCGCCGGCCCGGTGTCCGGGACGCTCGCCCAGTCGTTGCTCGGCGCCTGCCTCTCGACCCCGCCCGCGGTGCGCTCCGCGCTCTTCCGGCGCGACGTCGGGAGCGGGGACGTTCTTCGCAATCTGGACAAACCGGCGCTGATCGTCCATGGTCTCGCGGACGCTGTGATCGATCCGACGTCGGCGGAATACGCGGCCGGGAAGATTCCGGGTGCCGTCGTGCGTTGGTTACCTGAGGTGGGGCATCTGCCGTTCGCCGAAGCGGCGGACGAGTTCGGTGATCTGCTGCGCGGGTTCGCCGATCAGTAGGACTTCAGGAGTGTTGACCAGGTGACGATCCCTCTGCACGGGTTCGACGCCGCGCCTAGGCGCGTCGCGGTGTTGTCGTTGCACACCTCTCCGCTGGAACAGCCGGGGACCGGTGACGCCGGCGGGATGAACGTCTACGTGAGCCAGACGGCCACCGAGATGGCCCGCCGCGGCGTCGAGGTCGAGGTGTTCACGCGGGCGACGTCCTCGGACCAGCCCCCGGTCGCCGAATTGGCGCCCGGCGTCCTGGTCCGGCACATCCCGGCCGGGCCGTTCGAGCCGCTGGGACGCGACGAGCTGCCGGCGCAGCTGTGCGCGTTCACCGCCGGGGTGCTGCGGGCCGAGGCGTTCCACGAGCCGGGCTACTACGACCTCATCCATTCGCACTACTGGCTGTCCGGCCAGGCGGGCTGGCTCGCCCGCGACCGCTGGGGCGTGCCGCTGGTGCACACCGCGCACACCCTGGCCAAGGTCAAGAACGCCGCGCTCGCCGAGGGTGACACCCCCGAGCCGCGCACGCGCGTGATCGGCGAGCAGCAGGTCGTCGACGAGGCGGACTGCCTGGTCGCGAACACCCGCGTCGAGGCCCGCGAGCTGATCGAGCTGTACGACGCCGATCCGCGCGCCGTGCACGCCATCCCGCCCGGGGTGGATCTCGACCGCTTCACCCCCGGCTCCCGGTCGGCCGCGCGCCGGGCGCTGGGCCTGCCGCAGGATGCGATCGTGCTGGCCTTCGCGGGCCGGATCCAGCCGTTGAAGGCGCCGGACGTCCTCCTGCTGGCCGCCGCCGAGATGCTGCGCGAACGGCCGGAGCTGGCGTCGCGGCTGGTCGTGCTGATCGTCGGCGGCCCGTCCGGGACCGGGCTGGAGCAGCCGCAGGCCCTGCGTGAGCTGGCCGTCTCCCTCGGGATCGAGGAGCAGACCCGGTTCATGCCGCCGCAGCCGGGCCGGTCGCTGGTCAACGTCTACCGCGCGGCCGACCTCGTCGCCGTGCCGAGCTACAACGAGTCGTTCGGGCTGGTCGCGCTCGAAGCGCAGGCCTGCGGGACGCCGGTGATCGCGGCCGAGGTCGGCGGGCTGCCGGTCGCGGTCCCGCATGGTGTTTCCGGGCTGCTGGTGCCTTCGCACGATCCGAAGGACTGGGCGGGCGCGCTCGCGAACGTCGCGTTGCGGCCCGGTTGGCGCGCCGAGCTTTCGGCCAACGCCGTCGTCCACGCGCGGCGTTTCTCCTGGAGCCGTACGACGGACCGGCTGCTGGACACGTACGCTCAGGCGACCGGCGCGTTCCGGCGTGCCCTCGAACAGCGCGCGGAGGTGGCGGTTTGACGCTCGACGAGACCTTGCGGTCCTCTTTGGACAGTGCGGGCCTGGAATACGACAGGCGTGGCGAGGGAAGGTACTTCGTCACGTTGCCGGGTACCAAGAAGCTGCAGACCAACTGCTGGCTGGTCGCCGGGGATCACGCCTTCGCCGTCGAAGCGTTCGTCTGCCGCCGCCCCGATGAGTCCCATGAGGACGTTTATCGTTTTCTGTTGCGCCGCAACGCGAAGCTGTACGGCGTGCATTACACGGTGGACGCCATGGGCGACATCTACCTGGTCGGCAAATTCGGCCTGGACACGGTGACCGAGTCCGAATTGGACAAGATCCTCGGGCAGGTGCTGGAAGCCGCCGACGGCGATTTCAACACGCTGCTGGAACTCGGGTTCGCCGAGTCGATCAAACGCGAATGGGACTGGCGGGTCTCGCGTGGAGAGTCGCTGGCGAACCTGCAGGCGTTCAAACATCTCGTCGAGCCCGCGAACGGTCACGAACCCGGAGCCTTGACCGACTCGTGACCCGGATGGTGCAACCGCGCTGAATCCGGCTCCGTCTCTCTCCGCAGTACTGGAGGGAGAAGGTTCCGATGTACAAGCGATTGAGATGGGTGGCCGTCGCCGGGGCCGCGCTGGTGCTGACACTGGCGGGCTGTTCGGCGAGCGAGCCTTACAGCGAATCCGCCTCGATGCCGGCGACGGCCGGCGGCAAGCAGGCGGTGCCGAATCAGGGCGCGCCCAACAAGGAAAGCGGCGACAGCGCGGGCAAGGCGGGTTCGGAGAAAGCGCCGGTGGGGCAGCCGGGGATCGCCGACCGCAAGCTCGTGCGCACGGCGAGCCTGGAGCTCACCGCGCCGAACGTCGCCGACGTGATCTCGCAGGTCCGCGTCATCACCCAGGGCGCCGCCGGCTACACCGGGCAGGAGAGCACCCAGGAGAAGCGGGCGTCGGTCAACGTCGTCGTGCCGTCCGAACGCCTCGATGGCGTGCTGGACCAGCTGGGGAAGCTCGGGAAGCAGGTCAAGCGGGAGGTCACCGCCACGGACGTGACCGAGCAGATGGTCGACGTCGACTCGCGGCTGGCCACTCAGCGGGCGAGCGTCGAGCGCATCCGCGCGCTGCTCGCGAGGGCGACGTCGGTCTCGGAGATCGCGTCCGTGGAGAGCGAGCTGACGAGCCGCGAGGCCGAACTCGAGTCGCTTCAGAAGCGGCGCGAAAGCCTGGCTGGAAGTGTCGCCATGTCGACGATCTCGCTGCAGGTGAAGGCGGAGACGGTCGTGGCGGAGGAGGAATCCCGCAACGGGTTCTTCGGCGGCCTGGCGAATGGCTGGGACGCGTTCCTGACCTTCGGCGGCGGCCTGCTGACCGTGATCGGCGCGATGGCGCCCTTCCTGCTGGTCTTCGGGGTTCCCGCGGCGGTGCTGGTGTGGTGGCTGCGCAAGCGGCGTCGTCCGGCGGAACCGGCGATGGCGACCGCTTCGGATCTGCCGTCCGCGCCCCCGCTGGACTGAGGTCGAGTGAGCCGACATGCTCACCACTCGCGGCGACGCGTGTTCGGGGCTGAATCCCCCGGAAGATGAACAGGCGGGACGGCTCGAGGGAGGGGGAGTCGCGATCTCGAGCCGCCCCGCTGAAGTTCCCGCCAAGGTGGACCCGGTGACGAGGGGGATGCCAACGGGGCCGGCGGGCGCCGCGACTCGGCAGGGGGGAGACGAGTCGCGGTCGTCACCCGCGTCGAGCCGGGGAGTGCGTGGAATCCGGCCGCGCGGGACTAAGCCAACCTGTCAGATCTCCACCTGTAATCACAAGACTACCGGTTACTCTGTTCGAGTGAACTTTGAAAACCGGGATAACGGAGTGCAGCCTGTTTGCCGGGGATTCGGACTTGTTGGCGACCCGTCTTCTGGACGGGTGAAGGTGTTACTCGCAGGTAACGCACTCTCCGTAGAAGAAAGCGCAATCCCAGCCCTCTGACCGGCGCTTCCGCTCACTCTGGCAGGCTGACCACATGGCTGAGCTTGGGACTCTGGTGCTGCTGCGTCACGGGCAGAGCACCTGGAACGCCGAAAACCTGTTCACCGGCTGGGTGGACGTGCCGCTGTCCGAACAGGGCGAGCAGGAGGCGCGCAAGGGCGGGCAGCTGCTCGCGGAGTCCGGCCTGCTGCCGGACGTCGTCCACACGTCGCTGATGCGCCGCGCGATCTCGACCGCCAACCTGGCGCTCGACGCCGCCGACCGGCACTGGATCCCGGTGAAGCGCGACTGGCGTCTCAACGAGCGGCACTACGGCGCGCTCCAGGGCAAGAACAAGAAGCAGACCCTGGACGAGTTCGGCGAGGAGCAGTTCATGCTCTGGCGCCGCTCCTACGACACCCCGCCGCCCCCGATCGACCCGGCCGACGAGTTCAGCCAGGCCGGCGACCCGCGCTACGCCGACCTCGGCGACGCCGCCCCGCTGACCGAATGCCTCAAGGACGTCGTCGCGCGGCTCCTGCCGTACTGGGAGTCCGAAATCGTGCCGGACCTGCGCGCGGGCAAGACCGTGCTGGTCGCCGCGCACGGCAACTCGCTGCGGGCGCTGGTGAAGCACCTCGACGGCATCTCCGACGACGCCATCGCCGGGCTCAACATCCCGACCGGCATCCCGCTGCGCTACGACCTCACCGAGGACCTCAAGCCGGTCACCACCGGCGGGACCTACCTGGACCCGGAAGCCGCCAAGGAAGCCGCGGCCGCCGTCGCGAACCAGGGCCGGTAGCCGCTCCGGTGCCGAAGTGTCATGAGGGGTCCCCTTAGGACGAAATTCGTCTTAAGGGGACCCCTCATGACATCTCAGGGCAGGGGCTGGACCGACTCGATCCCGGCGGCCTTCCACCCCGCGGCATCGACTCGGTGCAGCCGCAGCACGATCGGCAGGTACTTCTTCGTCGCCTGTCCGGCCGCGTCCGTGACGTCGGTCGCCGCGTAGAGCAGCACGCTCGCCTTGTCGTCCACGATCTCCATGACCGCGGCCGCCGGGTTCGGCGCCAGCGCCGACTTCACGCCACCGCTCCGGATCTGGTTCAGCCGCGCGGCCTTGTCCTGCTGGAACTGGGACAGCAACTGCCCGGTCGACACGGACTCGTAGCGGGCGTAAGTGCCTTCCGGATCAGCCGGATTCACGTTCAGCAGGGCCTCCGCGACGCGCAGCGCGCCATCGCGGGCGGAGTCCCGCACTCGCGCGATCGCCCGGTCTCCCGCGCCCGGCTTCTCCGCCGTGACCGGGGCCCCGGCGGGGTTCACCTTGATCTCGCCGATCCGCCAGCGTTCGCCCTCGCGTGCCGTCGTGAGCAGCGCCGACGCGATGCCCTTGCTGGTGGCACCCGCCCTGGTGCTGCTCTGGTCGAGCACGGTCAGCACCTGCGCCTTGTCCGCCGTCTGCTCGACGGCGGCCGACACGATCACCCGCGTGACCAGCTTGATCGGCTCCGGCGAGTTCCGGATCTCCGAAAACAGCTTCGCCAGCTCGTCCCGCGCGCCCGGGGTCAGGTTCTCGGCGAGCGCCTTGTCGTAGGCGGGCGCGGCCGTGCTGTCGTAGGAGAACACCGCTTCGGTGGCCCTCTTCACCGCTGTCAGGACCGACGCGGTCCGCGCGGGGTCGACCAGCGCGAGGTTCGCGGGCGGGGTTTCCGGTTCGGGGCGGGCGGTGCCGGACACCGCGGTGGTGCAGCCCGCGAGCGCGAGCAGCACCACGAATCCCGCCCAGCGTTTCACAGGAGGCCGAGCTCCCTCGCTCGCGCGTCGACCTGGAGCCGCGACGTCACGCCGAGCGCGACCAGCAGTTCCGAGACGCGCCGCTGATAGGTGCGCACGCCCATGCCGAGGCTCTTCGCGGCCTTGTCGTCCTTGCAGCCGGTGGTGAGGAACTCGAGCATCTGCGGTGTCTCCTGCCGGATGTCGGCGAAGCGCGCGTCGAACGTCTCCAGCGTGGCGGCCGCCAGCCAGGCGGTTTCGAACAGCGAAAGGATGCCCTGCACCAGCTCCGGGCGCGAGATGACGCTGTACGAGCGCACCGCCTTGCCCTCGTCGCCCGCCATGATCGCGACCCGCTCGTCGAGCAGGATCGTCTCGTTGATCTCCTCGGTGCCGATCCGGATCTGCGCGCCGAGACCGGACAGGTGGTGCAGATGCCGCGCGGTCTGCTCGTTCAGCAGGACGCCGGGACGGTAGAGCTTGCGGATCCGCTTGTCGCGCACCAGCCGTTCGCCCTGCCGCGTGAGCGAGGGCCGGGAAAGCGCCCAGGTGTAGAGGTCGTCGGCCGCGCACGCGATGTCGGTCGCCGCGACGAACAGATGAGCCGTCCGGTCGAACAGCTCTTCTTCTCCGCGAATCAGGGAGATGTCACTGACGAGTTCCACGGCGACAGTCTTCCAACATTCCCCGGGGCCCGTGACGGGAACGTCGCTATTCGCCCGTGAGTGGGACGATCACTGCCCGGATAGTCACGACGAAAGTCGCGATCCGGGCACGGGCCGCCGCCGGTGTCCCCGGTCCGGGTGACCCGCCTCACCCAGGAGATCTCGGCCAGGGATCCGCCGCGTGAACGGCGGCCGACCGGCAGGCGAACAGCCTGTCCCCAGGTGTCATAGGCATCACGAGTACGCGGCCGGGACTAGGCCAAAAGGCTACCCGCACGCTTACGATTCCCGTGTGACCACGCCTGTTGCACTCGCCCTGGCCATCGGCGGACTGATCGTCGGTGTGGTCGTCGGCTTCCTGATCGCGAGGGGCCGCGCCCGCCGCGAGGAGCGGCGCCCGACCGGCCCGACCGTGGCCGAACTGCTCGAACGCCTCGTGCGTTCCAGCAACAACGGCGTCGTCGTCCTCAACAAGTTCGGCGACATGGTGCTGCACAACCCGCGCGCCTACGAGCTGGGACTGGTGAAGGTCAACCAGGCCGATCCGCGGGCCCGCAAGGCCGCCGAGCAGGTGGTCGAGACCGACGAACCGATGGAGATCGACCTGTCCCCGCTGGAGGCGCGTGGCCGTCAGCCCGAAGCCGTCCTCGGCGAGGTCCGCCCGCTCGGCGACGGGTTCACCGTGGTCGAGGCCGTCGACCACTCCGAGGCGATCCGCCTCGAAGCCGTCCGGCGGGACTTCGTCGCGAACGTCAGCCACGAACTGAAGACGCCGGTGGGCGCGATCGCGTTGCTCACCGAGGCCGTGCTCGACGCCGCGGAGGACGTCGAGGAGGTCCGCCGGTTCGGCGGCAAGATCCTCCGCGAATCGACCCGGCTCGGCCAGCTCGTCACCGAGTTGATCGCGTTGTCGCGGCTGCAAGGTGCCGAGCGGCTGCCCGATCTCAACGTCGTCGAGGTCGACGCCGTCGTCCGCGAGGCGCTCGGCCGGACGACGCTTTCGGCGGAGTCCGCCGAAATCACCATCACCACCGACGCCGCCAGCGGGCTGCTCATCGAGGGCGACCGGACGCTGATGGTCACCGCGCTGTCGAACCTGCTGGAGAACGCCGTCGCGTACTCGCCGGCGGGGAGCCCGGTGTCGATCAGCAGGCGGCTGGTGGACGGCAAGGTCGAGATCGCGGTGACCGACCGCGGCATCGGCATCGCCGAGGACGAGCAGCAACGCGTCTTCGAGCGGTTCTTCCGTTCGGACAAGGCGCGGTCGCGGGCGACCGGCGGCACCGGCCTCGGGCTGGCGATCGTCAAGCACGTGGCCGCCAACCACGGTGGTTCGGTCGGTCTCTGGAGCCGTCCCGGCACCGGATCGACCTTCACGCTGCGGATCCCCGCGCACATCGGTGCCGAACCGGCCGCGGCCGTGAAACAGGCTCCGCCGGTATCCCGGCCGGAGAAGACCCCCGAGCGGACACCCCGTCTCGTGGCAACAGGGCAAGAAAGCCCCGACCATGGAGGAAACCTGTGACGAGGGTTCTCATCGTCGAGGACGAAGAGTCGTTCGCCGACCCGCTCGCGTTCTTGCTCCGCAAAGAGGGCTTCACCGCCGCCGTCGCCGTGACGGGGCAGCAGGCGCTCGAGGAGTTCGACCGCAACGGCGCCGACATCGTCCTGCTCGACCTCATGCTCCCCGGCATGAGCGGCACCGACGTCTGCAAGCAGCTCCGGCAGCGTTCCGCGGTGCCGGTGATCATGGTGACCGCGCGCGACAGCGAGATCGACAAGGTCGTCGGACTGGAACTCGGCGCCGACGACTACGTCACCAAGCCGTACTCGGCCCGCGAGCTCATCGCGCGGGTGCGGGCGGTGCTGCGCCGCGGCGGCGAGCCGGGCTCCGAAGGTGATCTGGCGCCCCTGGTGCTGACCGCCGGGCCGGTGCGGATGGACGTCGAGCGGCACGTCGTGACCGTCGACGGCCAGGAGGTCTCCTTGCCGCTGAAGGAGTTCGACCTCCTCGAATACCTGCTGCGCAACGTGGGCCGCGTGCTCACCCGCGGGCAGCTGATCGACCGGGTGTGGGGCGCGGACTACGTCGGCGACACCAAGACCCTCGACGTCCACGTGAAGCGGCTGCGGTCGAAGATCGAACCGGACCCGGGCTCGCCCCGGCACCTGGTCACGGTGCGCGGCCTTGGCTACAAGTTCGAGACGTGACAGGTCCGGTACCCGCCCCTGCGACACAGATCACGGTTACGGTTTCGTGACCTGACGCGGGGGCGGGTACCGTAGACGCTCGTGCGCCTAGGGGTACTCGACGTCGGTTCCAACACCGTCCACCTGCTCGTGGTCGACGCCCACCGTGGCGCCCACCCGACCCCGATGCATTCCGAAAAGGCCGTCCTCCGGCTCGCCGAGCAGATCACCCGCACCGGTGACCTGAGCCGTGCGGGCGCGGACAGCCTCGTGCGGGCGGTCGAGTCGGCGAAGGCGGCGGCGGCCAGGCTCGGCTGCGAAGAGGTCATGGCGTTCGCCACCTCCGCCGTCCGCGAAGCCAAGAACGCCCCGAAGGTACTGGCGAAGGTCCAAGAGCAGACCGGAGTCGAACTGAAGGTGCTTTCCGGGATCGACGAATCCCGGCTCACCTTCCTCGCCGTCCGCCGGTGGTTCGGCTGGTCGGCGGGAAAACTGCTCGTGCTCGACATCGGCGGCGGCTCGCTGGAGATCGCGATGGGCCGCGACGAGGAGCCGGATCTGGCCGAATCGCTCCCTCTCGGGGCGGGCCGGACCACCCGGACGCGGTTCCAGCACGACCCGCCGACCCGCTCGGAGCTCATCGCGACTTCGGCGTGGCTCGAAGAACAACTCGCCCCACTGGCGAAGAAGGTCGCCAAATTGGGTGAACCCGATCGGGTCGTGGCGACTTCGAAGACTTTCCGGTCACTCGCCCGGCTGACCGGAGCGGCGCCGTCGGCCAGCGGGCCGCATGTGCGCCGTACCCTGACCGACACCGCGTTGCGCCAGCTCATCGCGTTCATCTCCCGGATGACCGCCCATGACCTGGCACAACTCGAAGGGGTCAGCGCGAGCAGGTCGCATCAGCTGGTGGCCGGCGCGCTCGTCGCACAAGCCACCATGCGGGCGCTTTCCCTGGAAGAACTGGAGATCTGTCCGTGGGCGCTGCGAGAAGGTGTCATCCTTCGACGGCTGGACCATTCGAACGGTGCGGACGAGACTGTGGGCGGCAGCGCCCGACTGGACTTAGTCGACAGAGAACGGGCACGGTGAAGAGGTGACGGAAATGCGGATGACGGTGGATAGCGCGCGCGACGCCGCCGATGCCCCGTCGCGTGCCGGTTCGCAACGGCTGGAGCGCGCATTGGACAGCACGGTATGACGGACGAGACAGAGAGCGGCCCGCCGCAGAAGACCGTGGCGGAGCTGCTCGCGCAGCACGGAGCCCAGCCCGAAGGCGGGCGCCGCAGGCGACGCCGCGCGGCCGACGACGAGGACGAGGCTCCCGAGCCCACCCGCGGCCGACGCGCGCCGTCGGTGAGCGACACCGCGCCGCAGGCGAACATCGACAGGGTGTCCGGCGACACCCCGCCGCCGCCCAACCGTCCTCCGCGCCGCTCGCGCCCCCAGGACTCCGGC
>NZ_NMQT01000126.1 GCF_002234405.1 Amycolatopsis thailandensis
GGGGCCTTCACGTACTTGGGAGTTACTGGACCAGCAAGGGTCCTTCGTAGCGCAACGCGTCGCCCTCGCCGTACACCCGAACGGTCAGCTCCGGTGGCTCCCACGGCGCGAACACCTCGTCGACCGTCTGAGGCGCCGGCCCCAGGTCGACGTCCACGGAGAAGGTGTGCGCGACGATGTTCGCCTGGACGACGGCCCCGTCCGCGTCGGCCACCTCCAGCCGGGTCACCCCGGGGTCGATCGCGCCCAGCGCGCCCGGCCGCGAACTCCACACCGCGAACCCGCGTTCTGTGGTGTCGCTCCCGTAGCCGGTGCTCATGATGTTGAAGAGCGTGCGTTCCCCCTCCCGGAAGACGCACTCCGCTTCGACGCCCGAATCGTTGTAGGCCAGCAGCCGCCCGTTCGCGCTGCCTGGCCAGAGCCGGGCCCCGGTGTGCCACCCCGCGTGTGACACCGCCTCCGCCGGCCCCTCGGTCTCCGCCGACCGGTAAAGCTCACTGAGGGCCGTCAACTCCGCTATCCACTGCTCGGTCACTTCATCCCTTGGTGGGGCCACTACGCGTGCGCCCTCCTTCCCGACTGTCCACAATGGTCGATTTCGAGGCTGACACACGCCGGAGTCGATCACATCAGGGTTTCCCCGGAGATCACTCCGCCCGCTGCACGGTTCCGTGCAACGGAGGTCCGGTTAGGCCAAGCAGAGCAATCTCGCGGGTTTCCCGTCATGGGGTTTTCTCTCGCGCGTCGCGATTTCGCCGGGGCAAGCCCGGCGGCACTCCGACGCAGAGGGGTAAGGCTGATGACCGCGCAGCGCACGATCACTGAGGAGATCGGCGAAATCGGTGTCTGGCTGATGGGCGAGTTCGGAGGCCGTGTGCCCGCGGCCGTGATCAGCCGGGTGCTCAACGCGAGCAGGCGCGACCTCGAAGGCCGCATCGACCCCGAGGCGCTGGGAGAAATGTTCCACGCCCTTTGCCGATTCCGGCTTCAGCGGATCCTCGCCGAGGACCAGCGGATCACGATCAGGATCCCCCGAAGTCGCCCCTCGTGACGGCTCTCGACCGTCACCGCGCCGGCACGGTGACGGTCTTCAGCTCCACGTACTGAGCGAGGCCCGCCGCACCGTATTCGCGACCGAGGCCGCTGGCCTTGAAGCCGCCGAAGGGTCCGTCGAAGCCGATCGGTGCTCCGTTGACGGTGACGGTCCCGGTCCGCATCCGCCGCGCGACGGAGAGCGCGTGCTCCTCGTCGGCCGACCAGACGCCGCCGGAGAGCCCGTACTCCGAGTCGTTGGCGATGCGGACCGCGTCGTCCTCGTCGTCGTAAGGAAGGACGACGAGGACCGGCCCGAAGATCTCCTCCTGGGCGATGCGCATCGAACTGTCGACGTCGGCGAACAGCGTCGGCGTGACGTAGTTGCCCTTGTCCAGCCCCGCCGGGATTTCGGACCCGCCGGTGACCAGCCGCGCGCCTTCGGCGATGCCGAGTTCGATGTAGTCGCGCACTCGCTGCTGCTGGCCGGGCCGGACCATCGGGCCGATGAAGGTCTTGGCGTCGGCCGGGTCTCCGACGACCAGAGACTCCATCATCTCCTTGAGTCCGGCGACGACCTCGTCGTACCGGCTGCGCGGCGCGAGGATCCGCGTCTGCGCGATGCACGCTTCGCCGTTGTTGAGCAGGGATCCGAACTTCAGCCCGGCGATCGCGTCCGAAAGGATCGCGTCGGGCAGGATCACGGCCGCGGATTTGCCGCCCAGTTCCAAGCTGACCCGCTTCAACCGCTCCCCCGCCAGCGACGCGATCCGGCGGCCGGCGGCGGTCGAACCGGTGAACGCGATCTTGTCGACGCCCGGGTGCTTCACCAGGTACTCGCTGGTCTCCCGGTCCGCGGGCAGCACGCTGATCGCGCCGGACGGCAGCCCGGCCTCCGCCAGCATGTCCGCGAGCAGGCTCATGCTGAGCGAGTTCTCCGGCGAGACCTTGAGGACGACCGTGTTGCCCGCGAGCAGTGCCGGGATGATCTTCGCCAGCGACGCCGAGAACGGCGAGTTCCACGGGATGATCGCGGCGACCACGCCGATCGGTTCGCGGCGCACGATCGACAGGAACGGCGCGCCCGGATCCGACGGGGTGAGCGTCTCCTCCCAGCCGAATTCCTCGGCCGCCTTCAGATAGGAGGCGGCCAGCCGCCGGACCCCGGGCTGTCCGGCCCGGGTGAACCAGAGGGCCGAACCGTTCTCGGCCGAGATCACCTCGGCGACCTCGTCCGCGCGGGCCTCCCGCAGCGCGTTCAGCCGACGGAGCACCGCGATCCGCTCCGCGGGCGAAGTCCTGGGCCACGGCCCTTCGTCGAAGGCGGCCCTGGCCGCCGCGACGGCGCGGTCGATGTCCGCGGGGAGGGCCTGGACGACGCGGCCCAGGACCGACTGGTCGTGCGGGGACACGATGTCCAGTGGCGCCGGATCGCTCGGCTCCGTCCACTCGCCGCCGATGAAGAGCTTGTCCTTCGTGATCATCGTTCCGCCTCTCTAACTGTCACATCAACGTAGCACTTATGGCGGTTAACGACACAGCGGCGTGATACATTCCCGGTCATGAGAGCTGACGCGGCGCGCAATCTCGAAGCCGTCCTGACCACGGGCGCGCGAATGCTCGCTCTCGACCCGGCGGCGAGCATCGGCGCGATCGCCGCCGAAGCAGGTGTCGACAGGCGCACTGTCTATCGGCGTTTCGCCTCCCGCGAAGACCTCCTGGCGGCCATCTACGACTCGCGGCTGAGCGCGGTCGAAGACGTCGTACGAGCTGCCCGGTTCACCGAGACGGCGGTCCCGGTGGCGCTGCACCGCTATGCCGAAGGCATCATCGAGGTCAACCGCGCCTGGCCGGTCGAGCTCACCCGGATGCGTGCCGAACCGTCGATCCAAGACCGTCGAAACCGGCTCACCTCCGAAGTGGACACGTTCCTGCGGCGTGCCACGGACGAGGGATTCCTGCGCGCGGATCTTCCCGACGGCTGGGCGAGCCGTCTGCTGATCCAGCTCCTCCATCTCGCGTCGCGTGAGGACATGGACGCGCCGCGTGCCGCCGACCTGCTCGTCGGCACTTTTCTGGGTGGAGTGGGCGCCCGGTGATCGAGAGGTAAGGCAAACGTGTCGCGGAGGCCGCCTTCGGGACGGTCGGGTGTGCCGCGAAAGCCACTTCAGGGACTTCTGACGTCTCGAAAGTGGCTTTCGCGACGCTGGGCGCCACCGGAATGCACCGGGTCGAGGGGGTCACGACCAAGTGCCGTGACTGCTGGGTCCGTCACGACGTAGCGAAGGCCTCCTTCCCTACCCTCAGGGTAGGCAAAGAGGCTTTCACGGACCGGCCCGACTCCCTCACACTTCGTCGGCCGAGCCGGTGTTGCGAAAGCCACGTTCGCAACCTTCAACGTTGTGAACGTGGCTTTCACAACACTGCCCGGCGAGACCAACCTGCCCGATAGGCGGTAAAAGTCCCTCGACAGGACGACTTCGCCCTCCGAGCCCGAACACCCCGCGGTTCCCTGCCCCCTCCATAAAGAAACTTCGTCACCCCGCGCCCCTCGTGGAGGGGCAATGTCACGCTGGGTGTGCGAAGGTGACGACATGGCAGCTTCGCGCGGACGATTTCCCGTTTCCTGGACCACCGTCATGCCGGTGCTCGCCGTAGTCGTGCTCGTGCTGAGCTGGGGTCGCGACCTGGGTCCCGTGCCGGTCGCCATCGTCGCGATCGCCCTCGGCGGGACCGTGCTGGCCGCGGTGCATCACGCCGAGGTGGTCGCGCATCGCGTCGGGGAGCCGTTCGGCTCGCTGGTGCTGGCGATCGCGGTGACGGTCATCGAGGTCGCGCTGATCGTCACGATGATGTCCTCCGGCGGCCCCGAAGCCGGGACCCTGGCCCGCGACACGGTGTTCGCCGCGGTGATGATCACCATGAACGGCATCGCGGGCATTTCACTCATGGTCGGCGCGCGCCGCTACGGCGAAACGCACTTCAACCCGGAAGGCAGCGGCGGTGCTCTCGCCACCGTGGCGACGCTCGCATCCGTCAGCCTCGTGCTTCCGACGTTCACCACCAGCACCCCCGGGCCTGCCTTCAACAGCACACAGCTCACCTTCGCCGCCGTCGCCTCGCTGCTTCTCTACGGCCTTTTCGTGCTCACCCAGACCGTCCGCCACCGCGACTTCTTCCTGCCGGTCGACAGCGACGGCTCGGTCAAGGAAGAGGAACACGCCGAACCGCCGACCAACAAGGCGGCGCTGACCAGCCTCGGGCTGCTGCTGGTCGCGCTGGTCGCGGTCGTCGGCCTGGCCAAGGTCGAATCACCCGCGATCGAAGCGGGCGTCAGCGCGGCCGGCTTCCCGCAGTCGTTCGTCGGTGTCGTGATCGCCCTGCTGGTCCTGTTGCCGGAAACCCTGGCCGCGACGCGGGCAGCGCGGCGCGACCGGATGCAGACCAGCCTCAACCTCGCCTACGGTTCGGCGATCGCGAGCATCGGGCTCACCATCCCGACCATCGCACTGGCGTCGATCTGGCTGGACGGCCCGCTGCTGCTGGGCCTCGGTGCGACCCACATCGTGTTGCTCGCGCTGACGATCGCGGTCAGCGTGCTCACCGTCGTGCCCGGCCGTGCGACCCGGTTGCAGGGCGGCGTCCACCTGGTCCTGCTGGCCTCGTTCCTGGTGCTCGCCATCAACCCGTGACACGAGTCCTCTTCGGACGCTGTTCTGTCGGTGGTCACGGGTAATCTCTGCCCCGTGAACGCTCGGGACCGCATCCAAGAACTCGCCGATCAGATCGTCGTCCTTCGCGACGCCTACTACCGAGGCTCGCCGAAAGTGGCCGATGCCGAGTACGACGCGATCGAAGACGAGTTGCGGGGGCTCATCGAGGCCAACCCGGAGCTGACCCCGGACCCGAACCCGCTCGACCAGGTCGGCGCGCCCGCCGTCCTGCACGCGCCCATCCGGCACTCGCGCCCGATGCTGTCGCTGGAGAAGGCGACCAAACCCGAGCAGGTCGAGGCGTTCTTCGCCCGTTTCCCCGGGCAGCCGGTGGTCGTCATGCCGAAGCTGGACGGGCTGTCGCTGGCCCTGGTCTACGAGAACGGGCGGCTCGCCAGGGCGATCACCCGCGGCGACGGGACCACCGGCGACGACGTGACCATGCTGGTGCGGGCGCTGACCGACGGCGTCCCGGACAAGGTCGACGCGCCCGGCCGGGTCGAAGTCCGCGGCGAGGCCGTCATGCTCCGCTCCACCTTCGCCGCGTACAACAAGGCCCACCCGGACAAACCGCTGATCAACCCGCGCAACGCCGCCGCCGGAACCCTGCGCGCCAAGGATCCGGCCACCGTCGCCGAGCGGCGCCTCCAGTTCTTCGCCTTCGATCTCTCCACCGAGCCCGACAGCGCGGAAACCGATCTCGACGGCGCGCTGCGGACGCTCGGATTCGCCGCCGCCGACATGCGGCACTGCGATGACGCCGAGGCTGCGCAGGCCGTCATCACGACCATCGAGCAACAGCGCAACGACCTCGACTACGACCTCGACGGTGCCGTGCTGCGCCTGGCGGATCGGGACGCATACGCCGCCGCCGGAACGCGGTCCAGCTCGCCGCGTGGCGCGATGGCGTTCAAGTTCGCCGCCGAGGAGAAGACCACTGTCCTCACCGACGTGGTCTGGGACGTCGGCAAGACCGGCAAGATCGCTCCCGTCGCGTGGCTGGAGCCGGTGTTCGTCGGCGGCGGCAACGTCACCCGGGCGACGCTGGCCAACCAGGAGGTCATCCGTGCCCGCGGGATCAAGATCGGCGACACCGTGCTGGTACGCCGCGCCGGCGACGTGATCCCGTTCGTGGCGGGCGTCCTCGACGCGACGAAGCGCACCGGCGAGGAAAGGGACATCGTTCCGCCCTCGGTGTGCCCGTCGTGCGAAGAGCCGTTGACCGAACAGGGCAACAGCCGGGAACTGTTCTGCACCAACCTCGCCTGCCCCGCCCAGGCCGTCCGGCGGCTGATCCACTGGGCTTCGCGGGCGGCCGCGGACATCGACGCGATCGGCGGAGTCTGGATCGAGCGGCTCGCCGAGGCCGGGATTCTCGAACACCCGTCGGACTTCTACCGGCTCACCAAGGAGACGCTGCTCGAGTTCGACCGCATCGGCGAAATCTCCGCCACCCGCATGATCGAGTCGATCGACGCGAGCCGCGCGGTCGGCCTGCGCCGGGCGCTGATCGGCCTGGCGATCCCGATGGCCTCCGAGGGCACCGCCGCGCGGCTGTGCCGGGCGGGCTTCGGTTCGCTGGAGGACGTCGCCGACGCGGGCGAAGAGGGCCTCGTCGCCGTGGAGGACATCGGCCCGAAGGTCGCCGCGTCCTTGATCGAGCACCTCGCCCGGCTGCGTCCCGAGCTCGAGCGGCTGCGGGAGGTCGGCGTCTCGCTGGACGTGCGCGAGGAGGACCTGCCGCCCGTCGTCGCGGTCGGCGCGCCGTTGGAGGGCAAGACGGTCGTGGTCACCGGGTCGATCAGCGACCCCCGCTCCGGCGAGAAGGTGCCGCGCCCGACCTTCCAGCGTTTGTGCGAAAGGGCGGGCGCGGCCATCGCGTCGTCGGTCTCGGCCAACACCGACCTGCTGATCACCGGCGCCGACGTCGGGGCCAGCAAGCTCACCAAGGCCGAGAAGCTCGAAGTCGAGGTCGTGGACCAAGGCGTGATCTGGGGACAGCTGATCGAAGCGGGCGTCGTCTAGCCTGGGCTCGTTCAACGCGCGGTTGGTTTCAAAGCCACTAGCTCCGCGTGCGCCGCATCGCGGAATCGAGACCGTGCTGGCTCACGATCGTGCCCGCTGCCCCGATCGCCGTTCCCAGCAAGGTGCCCAAGACGAGAAGCCAGTTCATGACTTCTAGTCGCTTGTCCGCGTGGGCTCGTTAACGCACGATCCGCACACTTGAAGAGTTCAAGCCAAAGGAGCGCGATCCATGGGGAGGTAAGCCAATATGGCGTGGCATGGGCTGGTCCGCAGGAGCCGATCGCGACGCCAACTGTCCACAAGAGACACAAATTCTCGCTGGGACGCCCCTTTTGGGCGCTTTGCGCGATTTTAAGCTGAGGTCGTGAGTGGCAAAGAGGGTTAGAACCCTCTTTGCCACTCACGACCCCCTGTAGAACAGTTCATATGGGCATTAATCGGACACTCAATCGCCGCCGCATGTCCTAGGTGGACACTCGGAGTGAGGTCTGGCCTCGACGCTTCGCTCTCCCGATCCAGCCATGAGCCGCTAGCCTGCGGGCTTCGTCTTGTATCGCGGGCTCGTCGAGTGCCATTCGAAACCGCCGCCCAGCCATCCCCGCAACCCGCGCATGAACCGTTGCAGTTCGAGGGAAGGCACCGCGCTCAGCTTCTCGTGCGCCGCTTGGAAGTCCCGGACGACGTCGTTGTGCAGCTCGACGGTGATCGCCGTGGCCTCTTCGATCGAGCACTTCCGATCGTCGGCGATCAGCAGCACCGCGTTGCAGGGCGGCGACTCGTCCTCCAGATCCTTGGCGACCGAGTGCACGTCGTTGACGAGCACGGCCGCCGTACCCGCCTGGATCGCCGCCTCTCGGACCCTCGGGTCGTAATAGAGGTTCGACGTCAGTTCGTAGCCGCCGAGGACGTCGATCAACGTCATCGAGGTGTAGAAGCTGTCGTGCTGCCGGGCGGCGAGATACTCCCACGCCGGCGGGTATTTCCCGCTGTGGCGCCATGCCGCGTAGGCGGTCCAGCTCACGAACATCGCGAAGGTCGAGTAGCAGACGCGGTTGACCTGCGCGGCCGTCCCGTTCCGCCGCAGGAACTCCGTCCCCGAGTTCAGCGCCACCAGAACCCGGTCGTTCCGCAGCGTTTCGTCGAGGTCGCGGCTGAATTCGCCCAAGGACGGCACCGGGTCCATGGCGGCCATCGCCAGCGCGAGTTTCGGCGGCAGTTCCGCCGGCACCGCGCCGAGCGAGGTGTCGTCGGCGTAGAGATCGTCGGCCGCCCACCAGGCGGCGTTGAGCCGCGCGGAGATCAGCAGCTTGTCGGGATCTTCACAGTCCGGGTGGGCGAGCATGACCAGTCTGCCGAAGCCCGCCTTCCCGATCTGCTCGCACTCCCCTTCGTCGAATCCGCACTCCGCCGCCCAGACGGCCAGCCGCCGGTCGACCTCGTCGGCGAGCGGATCGTTGATCCGTTCGGTGATCGGGCAGTACAGCGGCGGTGCCGACCCGTCACCCCACGGCCGGTACGCGTACGCCGGGTCGAGAGCGGGCGCCTCCGGCGGCGGAGTTTCCTCCGCCGCCGGAGAAACAGCGGTCAGCCGGGCCGCCAGCCGGGCGGCGGACGTGCCGAGTCCGCGCGGCCCGGCCAGCAACGTGGCCAGGGCACCCTGTTCCGTCATCACTCAACTCCGATGGGGTCTCGCGGGATCAGACGCGGTCCGCGGCGATGAGCAGATAGTGGAAACTGCCTTCGCGATAGGCGTCGAGGAAGGGCTTCTCGACCCCGGTCGCCACCGAAGACTTCGCCCGCAGCTCCCAGTACGGGATCGTGTCCGCCGTCAGGTCCACCACCGAGATCGGCACCAGGTCGTTGGCCGTCATCGCCTTGAAGTACTGGCTGCGCGGATGGATGTTGCAGGTGTAGTGCTGGTCGATCTGCGCGACGGCCTTGGACCGGCCGCCGGTCACGTCGTTGTAGCACCCGGTGATGGTGACGTAGCGGCCGCCGAACTCCAGTTGCCGCGCGTGCTCGGCGAAAAGCTCGTGGAGGTCCACGTACATTGTGCTTTCGTTGTTCCAGATCGCCTTGCGTGAGCCGGTTTCGAAGCCGGTGTCGAGCATGTTGCGGAAGTGGTAGCGCACGCGATCGGAGACGCCCCGGATGTCCGCCTGGTGATTGGCGAACTCGACCTGCTTCTCCGAGATCGAGATCCCGTCGACGTGGCAGCCGAACCGCGCGTTGGCCATGATGCTGGACCCGCCGCGACCGCAGCCCGCGTCGAGGAGCCAGTCGTCCGGTTTGACGTCCCCGAGGTGATCGAGCAGGACGTCCGCCTGCGCTGTCTCCAGGCGGTGCATTTCGGCGATGATCCGCTCGTCGCGGGTGTCCTCGGGGCCTTCCAGCACCGACCAGTCGACCTCGCCGACCCCGTAGTGGTGGTGATAGAGCCCGTCCACGTCCCCGAGTCGGAGGTTGACCGGATCCTTCTCCTTGTTCCAGTACGACGCCACCGACTTCTGGTATTCGGTGCGCAGAACCTTGGCGGGAGCGGGGGTACGGGCGATCGTCACGTGTGTGGTCCTTTCTGGAGCCTTGGTGTTCGTTGTCGTTGCGGGACGAGGGGTCAACGGGCGACCTCGACGTTCTCCAGCACACCGAGCGCGTCGGGCACGAGTACGGCCGCGGAGTAGTACGTGCTGACCAGATAGGTGGCGACCGCCTGATCGGTGATGCCGTCGAACCGCACGTTCAGGCCCGGCTCGTACTCGTCGGGCAAGCCGGTCTGGTGCAGCCCGATCACGCCGTTGTCCTCCACCCCGGTCCGCATCGCGAGGATCGAGGACGTGCCGCTGTCGGTGATCGGGATCTTGTCGCAGGGCAGCAGCGGAACACCGCGCCACGCGGCGACCACCTTGCCGTCGACCGTCGTCCCTTCCGGATACAGGCTGCGGCGCGTGCATTCCCTGCCGAACGCGGCGATCGCGCGCGGATGGGCGAGGAAGAACTTCGTCTTGCGGCGACGGCTGACGAGTTCGTCCATGTCGTCGGGCGTCGGCGGGCCGGACCTGGTCTGGAACCGCGATTTGAGATCGGCGTTGTGCAGCAGCCCGAACTCGCGGTTGTTGATCAGGTCGTACTCCTGCCGCTCCCGCAGCGCGGCCACGGTCAGCCGGAGCTGCTCGTCGAACTGGTTCATCGGCCCGTTGTAGAGATCGGTCACCCTCGTGTGCACTCGCAGGGCCGTCTGCGCGACGGCCAGCTCGTACTCTCGCGGCGAGATCTCGTAGTCCACGAACGTGCCGGGCAGCAGGGGTTCACCGTCATGACCGGACGACATCCCGATCTCGGACTCGCCCTTGGCGTTCTGCGGCTTTCCCTTGTGCGCCAGCATGTCCTGCACGTGACGCCGCATCGCCTCGGACCGGCCGTTGAGGTCGGCGAAGTCGTCGGCACGCAGGGTCAGCACGACGACCGGGGTGACGGCCTTGACGGTGAACGGCCAGTTCCGGTCGATCCCGGCGAGCATCTCGTCACCGAAGTGGTCACCGTCGGCCATGCTGCCGATGGTGGCTTCGGAGCCGTACTCACCCGGCGCCACCTTGGCGACCTTGCCGTGCGCGACCAGCACGACCTCGTCGAGCGGGGCGCCGTGGCTGACGATGGTCTCGCCGGGCTGGTACTCGTGCTGCACGAACCGGTCGGCGAGCGCGGTGAGCGTGTCCTCGTCGTCGAAACCCCGCAGCAGCGCCAGTTCCGCGAGTTCCTGCGGAACGACCCGGACCTCGGTGCCGACGTTGGTGAAACTCACCCGGCCGTCGCCGATGGCGTAGGTCAGCCGCCGGTTGACCCGAAAAGCACCACCGGTCGCCTCGACCCACGGCAGCATCTTCAGCAGCCAGCGCGGCGTGATGCTCTGCATCTGCGGCCGCGTCTTGGTGGTGGTCGCCAGGTTCCGCGCGGCGGCCGGGCCGAGACTGAGCCGCCGGTCGGCTTCCGGCGTCGTGGCGGTCATCCTTCGCGACCGAGTTCGGCGGCTTCGAGCACGGCCAGCGCGTCCGGTACGAGCACGGCCGCGGAGTAGTACGTGCTGACGAGGTAGGAGATGATGGCCTGCTCCGAGATCCCCATGAAGCGGACGTTCAGCCCGGGCTCGTACTCGTCCGGCAGGCCGATCTGACGCAGGCCGACCACGCCCTGGTTCTGCTCACCGGTGCGCATCAGCAGCACGGAGCTGGTGCTGGTCTGGCTCACCGGGATCTTGTTGCACGGCAGGATCGGGACCCCGCGCCAGGACGGCACCTTGTGCCCGCCGAGATCGGTGCCGGTCGGGTAGATGCCGCGTTTGCTGCACTCGCGGCTGAACGCGGCGATCGTGCGCGGATGCGCGAGGAAGAAGCCGGGCTCCTTCCACACCAGGGCGAGCAGGTCGTCGAAGTCGTCCGGGGTGGGCGGGCCGGTGCGCGTCGCGATCCGCTGGGTGAAGTCGGCGTTGTGGAGCAGGCCGAAGTCGCTGTTGTTGATCATTTCGTGCTCTTGCCGCTCGCGCAGCGCCTCGATGGTCAGGCGGAGCTGTTGCTCGGTCTGGTCCATCGGCTGGTTGTAGAGGTCGGACACCCGGCTGTGGACCCGCAGCACGGTCTGGGCGACGCTCAGTTCGTATTCCCGTGGCGAGGTTTCGTAGTCGACGAATGTGCCCGGCAGCAGCGGCTCGCCGTCGTGACCGGAGGAGATGTCGATCTCGGCCTCGCCGAAATCGTTGGAGCGCCCGGAGTCCTGCGACGTCTGCGCGATCTGCGCCTGGAGCGATTCGGACTGCTCCAGGATGCGTTCGAAGGCCTGGCGGGTCAGGGTGAGCACGGTGCAGGCGGTGGCCGCCTTCGCGGTGAACTCCCAGATGCCGTCGTCGTCGACGAGGGCCTGCGCGCCGAAGTAGTCGCCGTCCTTGACCACGCCGAGCGCGGTCTCGTCACCGTAATGGCCCGGGCCGGTCTTGGTGATCTTGCCGTGCGCGATGAGGAAGACCCGATCGGCCCGGTGCCCGAATTCGACGAGCACGTCGCCGGCCGCCACTTCCTGCTGTTCGAAACGCCGGGCGAGTTCGACGAGTACCTCTTCGTCGTCGTAACCCTTGAGCGGTTTCAGTTCTCCCAGTTCCGCCGGGATCACGCTTACTTCGGTGCCCGTCTTCGAGAACGTCACCCGTCCGTCGCCGACCGCGTAATTGAGCCGCCGGTTGACCCGATAGGCACCGCCGTTGACCTGAACCCAATCGAGCATCTTCAGCAGCCAGCGGGACGAGATGCCCTGCATCTGCGGGACGGATTTGGTCGTGGTCGCCAGGTTTCGCGCGGCGGCACGGCCCAAACTCAGCTGCGGATTTTCCGGCCCCTGGACACCTTCGGCAGAAGTGTCCGATTCGGTCACGGTCACAGCAAGGTCCACCCTTCGATAGTCGCTAGAACAAACAAGATCCACAAATCGCGGCGTGCCGGTCATGCCCCGAAGTGCGGCCCCGCAGGGATCAACATAGCAAGGTGTTTTGCCCGCACAAGCGCACTTTCAGGTAATGCGGAAAGGCCACCCGAATGCCACTTTTTCCATTACCTGAGAAAGCTTTTGTCATCATTACCGGGCACCTTAATGCCCGCACACAACTGGTCCAGCAATTGTTCTGAGGTGTCATGCGAAGCCGCCGGGAAACTTCTCGGCGTGCTCACGATGCGGCCGTTGGAGTGGGCGGCGCGCCTCGTTCGGGTCACCTTCGCGTCCACGTTCGGCGATGACTTGACAGTCTGCCACCGAACAGAGGGTCGCGTCCGGACACTCCGTCGTGTCAGTCACCCCGACGCGACCGGTCCTCTCGATGCGCTCGGCTCATTGTTCAGCCGTTGCTGACATGTCAGCCGACGCTGTACTGTCCTCTCCGTGCTGACATGTGAGACCCAGGGTGCCGCGCTGGCCCGGCTGGGGCGCGCCCTCGCCGATCCGAACCGATGCCGGATCCTGGTGACATTGCTCGAAGGAGTGAGCTACCCGGGGCAACTGGCGGGCCGGCTCGGCTTGAGTCGCTCCAATGTGTCCAATCACCTCGCCTGCCTGCGAGGCTGCGGACTGGTCGTGGCCACCTACGAAGGCAGGCAGGTCCGCTACGCGCTGGCGGACGCGCATCTGGCCCGCGCGCTACGGGAACTGGTCCAGGTCGTGCTCGCCGTCGACACTGCTGAGCCCTGTGTGGACGATGCCGACCTCGAGGTGCTCCGATGAGCGTGGAGAGCGGTTCCTGCGCGGACGACTGTTGCGCCACGACGTCCACGCGGTCCATCGTGGACCCGGATCGCCGCGCCCTGCTGTCCCGCCGGGTCCGGCTCCTGGTCGCCGCGACGATCACCTACAACGTCGTCGAGGCGGTCGTCGCCATCTCCGCGGGCACCGTCGCCTCTTCGACCGCCCTGATCGGCTTCGGCCTGGACTCGGTCATCGAAGTCGCGTCCGCCACGGCCGTCGCCTGGCAGTTCTCCGGCAAGGACCCGGAAGCCCGTGAGCGCACCGCGCTGAAGGTCATCGCGGTGTCCTTCTTCGCATTGGCCGCCTACGTCACCGTCGAATCGGTACGCACCCTGTTCGGCGCCGACCCAGCCGGGCATTCCACCGTCGGCATCGCGCTGGCGGCGATCTCGCTGCTCGTGATGCCTTTCCTGTCCCACGCCCAGCGTCGGGCCGGGCGCGAACTCGGCTCCGCGAGCGCCGTCGCCGATTCGAAACAGACCTTGCTCTGCACCTATCTTTCCGGCGTGCTGCTCGTCGGGCTGCTGCTCAACAGCCTCTTTGGCTGGTACTGGGCGGATCCCCTGGTCGCGCTCGTCATCGCCGCCGTCGCGATCAAGGAAGGCCGCGAAGCCTGGCGCGGCGAGCACTGCTGCTGAAAGGAATGCCATGACCCGGACGGCGCGCTGGAATCGTTACTGGGACGGCAAATCCCGGAGCTACGACCGGGAGATGCAGTTCCTCGACAGGAAGCTCTTCGGCGATTCGCGGGCGTGGGCGTGCGGTCAGGCCGCCGGCGACGTGCTCGAGGTCGCCGTCGGGACCGGTCTGAACCTGCCGCTCTATCCCGACGGCATCGAGCTCACCGGTATCGACCTCAGTGACGGCATGCTCGCCATCGCCCGCGGTCGGGCCGAACGCCTCGGTCATCCGGTGACGCTGCATCAGGCCGACGCGCACGACCTGCCCTTCGACGCAGGTTCGTTCGACACCGTCGTGTGCACCCTCGGGCTCTGCGCCATCCCTGACGACGGCAAGGCGTTGCGGGAGATGGCGCGGGTGCTGCGGCCCGGCGGCAGGCTCATCCTGCTCGACCACATCGCGAGTTCGTCGCGTGCTGTCCGCGGCCTGCAATGGCTCACGGAGAAGATCACCGTGCCGATGGCGGGCGAACACTTCCTGCGGCGCCCGCTCGACAAGCTCGACGATCTCGGCCTGACCGTGGAACGTCGGGAGCGGTTCAAGCTCGGGCTGGTGGAACGGCTCGTCGCCCGTAAGTGAACGGGGTCAGGCGGCTTCCCAGGCCGCCTCGATCATCCGGAAGATCTCGTCCACCGCGGCCTCCGGATCGGCTGCCTCGCGGCCGATCGAATAGGCGTCGATCACGAACCTCGCGATCGTGCGGCAGGCCGTCGAGGACCGCGCCGGATCGGGATCCGCGGCGATCGCAGCCGCCAGCGATTCCGCGTGGCGCAGCCGCATCGAGTCCTCGTAGTCCCGCAGCGCGGGCGATTCGTCGATCATGCGGAAGATCGGGGCCGACCCGTCCGCCGTGCAGTGCCGCACCATCGCGTGGATCTCACGCCGAAGCGCGAGGATGAGCGGCTCGTGCGGAGCCCTTTCGGTGACCGCTCGCGTGAGCCCTTGCTCGAAGTTCGCGTCCTGCTCGAACACCAAGGCCTCTTTCGAGGCGAAGTGGGAGAAGAGCGTGGTGACGGCGACGTCGGCCTCGGCGGCCACGTCACGGATGCCCACCTCGTCGTATCCGCGCTCCAGGAAGAGCCGCAGGGCGGTGTCGGCGATCTTCTGGCGCGTCGCGGCCTTCTTGCGTTCACGACGTCCGGGCGGCGCGGTCATGTGACGACGCTATCAGATCCAAAACAACAACGGTTTCAAAACACTAACCGTTAGTGCTACGGTCGATCGCATGAAGAAAGTGATCTTTACCGAGTTCGGCGGTCCGGAAGTCCTGCAGCTGGTCGACGCCGAGGAGCCTCACGCGGGACCGGGTCAGGTGCGCATCGCGGTGCGGGCGGCGGGGGTGAACCCGGTCGACTGGCGGATCCGCGAGGGCCAGGTCCTGGGTGCCCACCCGACCGTGCTGCCGTCCGGGGTCGGCCTGGACGCCGCCGGGATCGTGGACGAGGTCGGCGAAGGCGTCACCGGCGTCGAGGTCGGCGACTCGGTCTTCGGCGAGGGTTTCAGTACGTATGCCGAGTTCGCGGTGATGTCCGCGTGGGCCAGGATGCCCGAGGACCTGTCGTTCGAAGAGGCGGCCGGATACCCGTCGGTGGTCGAGACCGCGCTGCGCGTCATTCGCGAAGTCGGCGTGCGGGCCGGTGAGACGCTGCTGGTCAGCGGCGCGTCCGGGGGTGTCGGATCGGCGGTGCTCCAGATCGCCCGCGAACGCGGCATCGAGGTGATCGGCACGGCGGGCGCCGCGAACCAGGACTATCTGCGCGGCCTGGGTGCGGTCGCCACGACCTACGGCGATGGCTGGGTGGAGCGGGTGCGAAAGCTCGGCCGGATCGACGCGGCTCTCGACCTGGCCGGATCGGGCGTGCTCGGCGAGCTGGTCGACCTGACCGGGGATCCGGAGAAGGTGGTCACCATCGCCGATCTCGGCGCCCCCGGATTCGGCGTCCGCTTCTCCGGTGTCGCCGGGAGCGTGCCGGACGCGCTGACCGAAGCCGTCGACCTCATCGCGCGGGGCAAGCTGCACATCCCGGTGGAGAAGTCCTACTCGCTCGCCGACGCGGCCGCGGCGCATGCCGACAGCCACGCCGGGCACACCCGCGGCCGCCGGGTCATCGTCGTCTGAACCGGCTCAGGCGGCGGGGAGGATCACGACGCCGTCGTCATCGGAGTAAAGCGTGTCGCCGGGAGTGAAGGTCACTCCCCCGAAACCGACCGGGACGTCGACAGCGCCGACGCCCGCCTTGGAACTCTTGCGCGGGTTGGTGCCGAGCGCCTTCACCCCGAGCGGAAGTCCGGCGAGCTCGGCGCTGTCGCGCACCGCGCCGTGGACGACCACCCCCGCCCAGCCGTTGTCGACGGCGGATTTCGCGATCATGTCGCCGGTGAGCGCGCTGTGCAGGGAGCCACCGCCGTCGACCACCAGGACACAGCCCTCGCCAGGCGTGTTCAGCAGCTTCTTGACCAGGCCGTTGTCCTCGTGGCACGACACCGTCCGGATCGGACCAGAGAACTTCCGGTGCCCGCCGAACTGGCGGAACTGGGTGTCGCAGACGCGCAGCCGGTCGCCGTGTTCGTCGACGAGATCGGCGGTGGTGAAGGAATCGCTCACGGCGCCTGAGTGTAGGTGGCGATCAATCGGTTTCGCGCCTGCTCGATGAGATCCGCCACACGCCGGGCGTCGGGGATCGCCCTCAGCTCCAGTACCGGCGCCGCCCAGACGCCGCGAAGTTCGCTGGCCCTGACCCGCGAACGGCCCCACCGACTGCCGTAGGTGATCGTGCCGACGCCCGTCTCGTCCACCTTCACCTCGGGAGAGTGCTGGAGATACCGGAACCAGACCCATCGGAACTCCGTACCGGTCTGCCAGTTCACGACGAAAACGACCCGCTGGGTGGTGACCAGGTACGAGAGGGCGTGCTCCCTCGATCGCCGGTCGAGCAGGCGCTGGTGGATAAGGACGAAGAAGGCGGCGAACAGGCCGATGAACGCAGGCCATCCCGAGTCTTCCACCCAAAGGAGGGTCAGGCCGACGCAGGGAACGACCAGCGCGGCCATCTGGATGTACTCCGGAAACCACTTCCGCGGACGCAGCGGCGCCCCGGTCCACAGAACTTCTTCGCCCTCTTGCAACGGATACGTGTGCATCGAACCCTCCCCTGGATCTTCACCGGGAGTACGTCAACTCAGTCGCTTACGTTGCCTCGGGTGGGAAAACCGTTTCCAGCACATGAGTGAGAATCGCGGCGGGATCCGCCGCGGGGGCGACGGTCTGGCGCAGCGCGAGCCCGATCCCCAGAGCGCCCAGCATGACGACGACCTGTTCCAAGGGCAACGCGGGTTCGAGGCCCAATCGCCGGGAGTGCTCGGCGAGCAAGGCGGCCACCTCGTCGTCGTGGCGTCGCTGGATGGCGGCGACCAGAGTGGCGGTCTCCGGCTGCTGTGCCGTCGCGGCCAGCACTTCCGCGGCCGCCGCGCTCCACTTCGCCGCGTCCTTGTCCGCCACGTCGACGGGATTCAACGCCGCGATCACCTCTTCACGGGTGGCGGCGAGGGCGAGAGCTTCCCGCAAACCCCGGAGATGACCGTCCGCGTCGGCCCCGATGATCGCGAGCCACAGTCCTTCCTTGCCGCCGAAGTGTTTGTAGACGGCGCCGCGGGTGTAGCCGGCGTCGGCGGCGATCTCCTCGACCGTCGCCGCCAGGAAACCGCGCCGCAGGAAGACCTGACGCCCGGCGTCCAGCAGCCGCTCGTGGGTGCGTTGCTGCTGCTCGGCCCGTGTCAGCCTGATCATCGACCGTCCATTCAGTAACAGCACGTTTCTGGATACACGATGTTACTGTATCGTCTGTCGCATGGAGTTGCTGGCACCCGTGGCGGCGTTTCTCAGCCTTCCCCTCTTCCTGGCCGGGTTCGCTTGGTACGCCGTGCGAGCCCGTAGCCGCGGTGTGAGCCAATCCCTGCTGGCGCCGATCGAGGAGATCTGGGACCCGGTCGCGCACAAGACCAACATCGAGATCCAGATCGAGGCCGAACGCAGTCCGGAAACGCCCTCCCCGGGTGATCCGCCCGGGCTGAAGTGGCGGCTGTAGTGACTGACGGCACGCGGCGCGTCCGTCGTCATGGCGTCGCCCGGAGGCTGTGGGAGGTCTCCGAGACTCTCACGGGCGTTCGGTACGAATTCAGTACCCGACGGTGAAATGCCGGTCCCTGCCCGGATTCTCGAGTTCGTCCACGATGGCGACGGCCAGATCCTCCGCCGAGATCCGGGACGATCCGTCGGCCGCGGCGAGGATGGTCGTCGTCCCTCGCCGGTAGGCGCCGGTCCGGACGCCGGGTTCGAGCATCGCGGGCGGGCTGAGGTACACCCAATCCCCCGCGTGCGCCTCGCAGGCTCGGAGCTGTGTCGTACTGGCCGAGGCGATGGTCCGCCACTCCGGCGGCACGAACGCCGGATCGTCGATGACGAGCCCACCGGCGGGCGAGCGCAACGGTCCGGCGCCGCCGACGACCAGGACGCGCGTGCCCGCGGCGGCGTCGAGCAGGGCCTTGACCGTGGCGGCGACGGTGTCTTCCGCGCCCGGCGCCGGTCTCGTCGCGCCCACGACGGCGTCGACTCCCGCGAAGACTGTGCCCATCCGGTCGACATCGGTGAGGTCACCGCGTACGACGTCGACGTCCGGATGCGGCGATTCCGGCGGAGTGCGACGGAAGACGGCGGTGACGTGGTGCCCGCGGGAGACGGCTTCGGCGACGACGCGGGAACCTGTCATACCTGTCGCTCCGACAACGGCGATCTTCATCGGACGACACCTTCCTTCTTGGTCTTCGGCGTGATCTGGCCCGCGACGATCGAGGCCAGGGCGAGCGCGAAACCGGCGAGCTGGATCAGGCCGAGCGACTGGCCGAGCAGCGCGGCACCGAGCACAGCGGCGACCATCGGCGAGAGCAGGCCTAGGACGGCCACGGAGGTAACCGGCAGGGACGTGATGCCGCGGAACCACAGGACGTACGCGAGCAGGCCGCCGATCAGGCCAAGCCAGAGATAGCCGAGCGCCGCGTTCAGGTCGATGGCGGGTGGCGCGCCTTCGAACAGGAAGGTCACCGGCACCAGGAACAAGCCGCCCGCGGTGAGCTGCCACGATGCGAACGCCGTCGGTCCGACGTCCGCCGGGCGTCCCCACCGTTTGGTGAGGGTGACGCCGAGCGCCATGGTCGCGGCACCGCCGAGCCCGGCGAGGATCCCGACGAGGTCGAAGCCCGCCGCGGGGCCGATCACGACCAGCCCGACGCCCACCATTCCGACGATCCCCCAGGCGAACCGCCACGCGGACGGGCTCTGCCTCAGCACGGCCACGGCGAGGATCGCGACGAGGAGCGGCTGGGCGGCGCCCAGGGTGGCGGCGACTCCGCCGGGCAGTCGTTCGGCCGCGGCGAACAGCAGGGGGAAGAACATCCCGATGTTGAGGACACCGAGCGCGGCCGCCTTCAGCCACCAGGTGCCGCGCGGGAGGGTGCGGGTGATGGCGAGCGCGATCAGACCGGCGGGCAGGGCGCGCATGAGCCCGGCGAACAGCGGATGTCCCGGCGGGAGGAGTTCGGTGGTGACCACGTAGGTCGTTCCCCAGACCATGGGAGCGAACGCGGTCAGCGCGGTGCCGGCCAGCCCGGCGGCGAGAGGTGTGGGCGTCAGCGTTTTCACGCTTCTCAGCTTCGACGCTACGGATCGATGAGTCCAACACATGTTTGTCACTTGATCCATCGTGATTCAAGATGGATCCATGGAGCTTCAGCAGATGCGGTACGTCGTGGCGGTGGCGGAGACGAACAGCTTCACGCGAGCCGCGGAACGGTGTCTCGTCGTGCAGTCGGCGCTGAGCCACCAGATCGCGCGGCTGGAACGGGAACTCGGTGCCCGGCTGTTCGAGCGCACGAGTCGGCGGGTGCGGCTCACCGCCGCCGGGGAGGCGTTCCTCCCCGCCGCCCGCCAATGTCTCGACGCCGCCGAACGGGCGGGTTCGGAGGTCGCCGCCGCCGTCGGGGAGATCCGCGGGCGGCTCACCGTCGGCGTCATCCCGACCGTGGCGGCGGTCGACGTCCCGGCCGCGCTGCAGACGTTCCGCCACCGGTACCCGCAGGTCCGGATCGGGCTGCGGGTCGGGGCGAGCGGACAGCTGGTCGAGCAGGTCAAGGACGGCGCGATCGAGGTCGCGTTCCTCGGCCTGCCCGTCTCCGACCGGCCGGAAGGCGTGAGCACCCGCGAGCTCGGGCGAGATAATCTGATCGCCGTGGTGGCGCCAAGCCATCCTCTCGCCGAAGAGTCCTCGGTGAACTTGAAGCGGCTTTCGTCGGAGGTGTTCGTCGACTTCCCGACGGGGTCGGCGGGGCGGGCCCAGACGGATCAGGCCTTCGCCTCCGCGAAGGTGTCGCGGGAGGTGGCCTTCGAGGTGACGGCCGCCGACTTCATGGCGCGGCTCATCCACCAGAGCCTGGGCGTCGCGCTGCTGCCGTCGAAGTATGTACCGAATCTGACCGGCGTGGTGACCGTGCCGGTGACGGACGCGCCCGCGCGGATCGAGCATCTCGTGTGGAACCGCTTCACGGTCACTCCGGCGGCGAAGGCCTTCCTGGAGATTCTGGGTGTTATTGAGAAGTAAGACAAAGGTGACGTGCTCTCGGCGGCGGTGTTCCCAATGTCGCATTCGTGTCGCTGAGCGTCTCGTATGCGACATTGGGAACCGGGAAATCGACCCGGCGGATCGCGGATACCCCCTGTTGCCTTGTCTCCGTAACCGTCCTTGCCGCTCACGACCCGTGCGACCCAGCGCCCAGCGTTGCGAAAGCCACTTTCACAACGCTGAAGGTTGCGAAAGTGGCTTTCGCAACGCTCTCCCGCCGGGACCACGCCCGGCGGAAGACGATGACCCGCACCAGGCCGTGAAGGCCTCCTTCCCTCGACTCAGCCGAGGGAAGGAGGCCTTCACGCGCGGAACCACCCTCGCAAGGAGCCGGCTACTTGCGGTCCGCCTCGATGATCTCGAACAGGCTGGTCCACGAGTTCCGCCCGTACCCCGCGGCGATCGCCCGGTCGTAGTGCGACTTGACCGCCTCCGGCAGCGCCACGTCGATCCCGGCGTCCCGGCTCGCCTGCACGATGTGGTCGGCGCTCGCGCCCATCATGATCACGTCGGCCTCTTCGCCGGGGTGGTCGCCCTTCTCGATCTGCTCGACCGCGGCTTCCAGGTAGAAGTCCATCATCGCGAAGTTGTCCTTGGCATACGGCATGAATTTCTCCAGCGGTACCCCGGCCGAACGCACCAGCGCGCTCGCGTGCATGAACGCCGAGAGCGAGTTCAGGAAGATGTCCAGCTGCGCCTGGTAGAACAGCTGCGCCAGCCGGACGTCCTCGCCGAGGAAATCCGGCCGTCCGATCAGCGCCAGGGTCTCGCGGTACTTCTCGAAAACCTCGGCCGGACCGCTGTAGAAGACGTACGCCTCGTCCTTGCCCACCAGTTCGGCCGGCACCATCACGCCACCGGCGATGAACTTCGCGCCACGGGCCTCGACCCACTCGGCGGCTTTGCGGGTCTTCTCCGGGGTATCCGAGCTGAGGTTGACGATCACCTTGCCCGGCAACGCTTCCTCCGCCTTGCCGAGGATGTCGTACATCGCCGCGTAGTCGGTGAGGCTCAGCAACACCAGGTCCGACGCCGCCACGGCGTCCGCCGGGGTCTCGGCGCGTACGGCACCCGCGGCGACGACGCCGTCCGCGCGGCTCGCGGTGCGGTTCCAGACGGTCACTCCGTGGCCGTTCTCCAGGAGTACCCGGACCATGGCCTGTCCCATCGGGCCGAGCCCGATCAGTGTGATCATTGTGTTTTCCTTTACTTCTTGAGGATTTCGATGACGCCGACGAGGTCCTCGGCGCCGTGTCCGGCGGCGACCCGCTTGTCCATCAGCGGTTGCAGCGGGGCGAGCAGTTCGGCGCTGACGCCTTGTTCCGCCGCGGCCTTGGCGAGGTTCGGGAAGGCCGCGGCCTGCATCCCGATGTTCGACACGACGTCGGTCACGTAGTCGCCGTCGTCGATCTGTTGGGCAGTGCGCTCCAGGAAGCCGCTCATCGCGTCCATCCAGCCGCGAAGCAGCGGAGCGAACTCCCTCGCCTTGACCCCGGCCGAGCCGATCAGGCTGAAGGCCTGGATGACGCCGATGAAGTTGCCGTACATCCCGCTGAGCAGCGCGATGTCGTACAGAGGAGCCAGCCCCGGGTCTGCACCGAGGTAGTTGACGCCGCCGAAGGTGTCGAGTGCCATCCGGGCCCGGGCGAGGACGGTGCCCGAGCCGCTGTAGAAGATGAACGCCGCCGGGGTGCCGATCATCGGCGGGACGGCCATGATTCCGCCGTCCAGATACTCCGCGCCCAGTTCCTCGGCCCAGGCGCCCATCTCGCGCGCCTGGCCGGGGGTGCCGTTGGTCAGGTTGATCAGCTGCCGTCCCGCGAGGCCGGCCGCGACGGGGTCGAGGACCTCGTGCACCGAGTCGTAGTCGAGAAGGCAGGCGATCACGATCTCGTTCGCCGCGAGAGCCTCGGACACGGTCGACGCGACCGTGGCTCCCTTCGCCGCCACTCCTTCGGCGCGGCTCGCGGTCCGGTTCCACGCGGTGACCGGATGGCCCGCGGCCAGTAGTGCCTCCACGAGCGCGACTCCCATCGCGCCCAGCCCCAGCACCGTCACCGGGGTCTTGCCGTGTTCGCTCATGGGACCACCGTGACGCCGCCCGCGCACGGATCGCTGCGGGTCCGCGCACGACGCCGCGCACGAACTGTCGGTGCCTCGCGCTAACGTCGGTTTCGTGCGTTTCGGAGTGCTTGGTCCCCTCGCCGCGTGGACGACAGCGGGCGAGCCCGTCGTCGTGCCCGAGGCGAAGGTCCGGCTCCTGCTCGCCGGGCTGCTGAGCCGGGAGGGCCGGGCGGCGTCGGTGTCGTCGCTGGCCGACGATCTGTGGGGCGAGCATCCGCCGGGCAATCCGGGCAACACCCTGCAGACCAAGATCTCCCAGCTGCGCCGCGCGCTCGATCGGGCCGAGCCGGGCGCCCGCGAGATCGTGACGCATCATCCCGCCGGGTACGTCCTCGCCGTCGAACCCGGAGGCCTGGACGTTCACCGGTTCCGCGCGCTCACCGCCCGCGCCCGTGACACCGTCGACCCGCGAGCTCGCGCCGCCCTGCTGGCGGACGCGCTGGCCTTGTGGCGAGGGCCCGCGTACGCCGGATTCGAGGACGAACCCTTCGCCGTCGCCGCCGCGCAGCGCCTGGAGGAGGAAAGACTGCTCGCCGAAGAGGAGCGAGCCGAAGCGCGGCTGGCGCTCGGTGAACACGGCGTCGTCACCGGGGAGCTGGCCGGTCTGGTCTCGCGGCATCCGCTCCGGGAGCGGCTCCGCGGCCTGCTGATGCGTGCGTTGTACGCCGCCGGGCGGCACAGTGAAGCGCTCGAAACCTATGCCGAGCTGCGGTCTCGTCTGCGTGACGAGACCGGCCTCGAACCTGGGCCGGATATCGCGGCCCTGCACCAGGCGATCCTCACCCGGAGCCCGGATCTCGAACCCGTCCGCGCCGCCGAGCCGGTACGCGGGAACCTGCCGGAGTCGCTGACCGAGTTGATCGGCCGTACGACGGCGGTCAAGGAGGTCGGAGCACTCGTCACCGACGCACGGCTGGTCACCCTCACCGGCCCCGGCGGGGTCGGCAAGACCAGGCTCGCCATCGAGGCCGCGTCGCGGCTCGCGATGGCCGACGGCACCTGGTTGGTCGAGCTGGCGGGCCTGGACAACGTCGAATGCCCGACGTGCCCGCCCGAAGACCTCGTCGCCGTCGTCCTGACAGCCGTGCTGGACCTCCGGGAGGAGGCCACGTCGGCCAAGACGCTGACGCAGTCGCTGGCAGACGCCCTGCGGGACAAGGAGATCCTGCTCGTCCTGGACAACTGCGAGCAGGTCGTCGAACCGGTCGCGGCTCTCGTGGAACGGCTTTTGGCGGCGGCTCCTCACCTGAGGGTGCTCGCCACCAGCCAGGAACCGCTCGGCCTGCCCGGGGAACACGTCTGGGCGGTCCCACCGCTCGCACTGCCCGACGAGACGGATTTCGCCGCCGTCCGCGAATCGAGTGCGGTCAGGCTGTTCGCCGCACGGGCGGCGGCCGCGGCCCCGGGATTCGCGCTCGACGCGGAGAACGCGGACGTGGTCGCCCGGATCTGCCGGACACTCGACGGGATCCCGCTCGCGCTCGAACTCGCCGCCACCCGGGTCCGGATACTCGGCGTGCACGAACTCCTCGCCCGTCTCGACGACAGGTTCGGTCTCCTGTCCTCAGGCAGGCGCGGCGGTCCGCGCCGTCAGCAGACCCTCCGCGCGATGATCGACTGGAGCTGGAGCCTGCTGAGCGAGCCCGAGCGGATCGTGCTGCGCAGGCTCGCCGTCCACGCCGAAGGCTGCGGACTCGACTCGGCGGAGGCGGTCTGCGCGGGCGACGGGATCGGCTCCGCCGACGTCCTGGACCTGCTGTCCCGGCTCGTCGACCGATCACTCGTGGTCAGTAGGCCGGAAAGGTCCGGCGGTCCGCGGTTCCGGCTGCTGGAATCCGTCTCCGCGTACGCCCTGGAGCACGCCGAGGAGGCAGGCGAACTCGAAGACCTGCACCTGCGGCACGCCCGTTTCCACGTCGAGCTGGCCGAGCGCGGCGACGCCGGTCTGCGCGGCAAGGAACAGCGGCGCTGGCTGGACAGGCTCGACGCCGAAGGAGCCAATACCCGCCGCGCGCTGGAAACGCTGCTGCGGCAAGGCGAGCATCGGCTCGCGTTGCGGCTGGTGAACGCGACGACCTGGTTCTGGTTCCTTCGCGGCAGGCTCACCGAGGCCCGGCGCTCGCTGAACCTCGTACTCGCCACGGACATCACCACCGGCGACGAGTACGCGCAGGCTCTCGGCTGGTGCACCGGCATCGCCGTGCTCGACGGCACCTGCACGGAGGGCGCTTCGGAGGAGGCCATGTGGGGCATCGTCGATCCCGTGGCACGGGCCCGGACCCTGTGGTTCCTCGGCTACGCGTGGTCCACGATCGGCGACCTGTGCCGCGCGGAGAAGCTCACGCTCGGCGCGCTGGATGCCGCTCGCGACGCCGGTGACGACTGGAGCGCCGCCGCCGCGCTGAGTGACAGGGCGAGTCACTTGATCTCCGGTGGTGATCTCACCGGCGGCGGCCGGATGGCCGCCCAGAGCGCCGCGATCTTCGACGGGCTTGGCGAGCGCTGGGGCTGGCTCCAGGCGTCGTTCGTCCTCGGCATGCTGGCTTCGATCGCCGGGGACTACGACCACGCGGCCCGTGTCCATCGCGAGAGCCTTCGCCGCGCGGAGGAGCTCGAGCTGTGGCCGGAGGTCGCCTACAAGCTGTCCTGGCTCGGCCGGACAGCGCTGCTCGTCGGCGACTTCGCCGGCGCGGCGGAGTTCCACGAACGGGCCAGGGCGTTGGCCGTCGAGCACAGCTTCAAGCCCGGCGAGGTCTATGCCGAAACCGGGCTGGCGCTCGGGGAGCGGCGGCAAGGGCGGTTCGAGGACGCGGAGCGGCGTTTGTCGTCCATTCTGGACTGGCACCGCCGGGTGGATTCCGAAGCGGGCAGCACGCTGATCCTCGCCGAGCTCGGGTTCATCGCTGAGCAGCGCGGGGACACGGCGAAGGCGAAGCAGCTCCATTCGGACGGCCTGGCGATCGCGCGTCACGGCGGGGATCCTCGCGCGATCGCTCTCGGCCTGGAAGGTCTGGCCGGCGCGCAGGCGGCAGCCGGTGCACATCGCCTGGCGGCCCGGTTGCTGGGCGCGGCCGCGGCCTCCCGGGAATCGGCGGGCGCTCCCCTGGCGAAGGGCGAACGCGGCGACGTCGACAGGATCACCGGCGGCCTCGTGGAGGCGCTCGGAGAAAACGCATTCTCCGAAGAGAGCGCGGCAGGAGCGGCGACACCGATCGATCATCTGGTGACCGAGAGTCAATGATCGCGCACCCGGGCCACCACAATGGACCATCCCTTACTTCACGTCGGCAACAAACAGTGATTTCTTTCTGTCCCCGAGCCGCCTTGACCGGTAGCGTGCGTATCCATGCGGGTGAGGTGGGGGGCTCCCGGCGGGCCCAGGGTGACAATGCCGTGGCGAGCGGCTCCGCGGGCGGCTTTGAGCAGCCCTTTGACTTTGATCATCGCCGCGGTGACGGCGTTGCTGGCCTGTTTCCTCGGCACCGCCGCCGTCCTCCAGGCCTCGGCCGCGGGTGGCGCGGCCGTCAAGTACCAGTCCGGCCTCGCGTGCCCGGACTACTACGGACCGATCTTCAGCAAGGACAACGTCCCGGCCGCGGTCGCTCCGCAGGTCATCGACTCGGTCCGCAGGAACGCTCCGGCGCACGGTTTCGCCCAGCCGGTCACCTCCCGCTACACGCCTTATCTCTTGGGCACCGAGTTCAACGGCGATCCCAACTACAAGGTCACCATCGCCCATCGAGACCAGGCGGTTCAAGGCCACCTCGACCTCGTGGACGGGACAGCCGCCGCCGGCGGGCTTCTGCTGGGCACCGTCGTGGCCAAGGCGGAGGGAATCAAGACCGGGGCGGTCCCGAAGCTTCAAGGCGCTCCGTTCCCTCCGGTGACCGGGCTGTACCGCGACCTCTCCGACCCGGCGCCGCGCTGGTGGTGCTCGCAGCAGCGGAACGCCGTCGTCAGCAGGCTCGCCAACGACCCACTCGACTCGGTCATGTTCGCCACGGACGGGAAGACGTTCGACGACGCGATCCGCACCTTGGGCGTCCCGGCGATCGCCACGCTGCACATGTCTTTCTACGAGACTCCGCCCAAGACCATCAGCGAGGCCGAGGACCTGCTGGAGCGGTCGAAGGCGCTCATCGCGGATGTCAAGGCCGATCTCGGTGCCCGAGGTCTCGGTGACGCGGTCGTCGGGTCGCTGCCGTTCGAACGTTCGGTGGAGATCAGCAACCAGGCCGAATCGAACGTCCTGATCTCGATCCTGCCGCTCGCGGCGATCAGCATCCTGGTCGGCTGCGCCGGGATCGGCACGGTCGCCTTGCAGTGGTACCAGCGACGGCACCCGCAGCTGAGGCTGTTGTCCGCCCGTGGCAGCGGACCGGGAGCGCTGGGGCTGCTCGCCGTGGCCGAACTCGGGCTGCCCATCGTCGTCGGCGGTGCGGCGGGCGCGGCACTCGCCCGGCTGTTGCTGGGGGTCTACGGTCCACCAGGCGAACTGGGCGACGGGGCATTGCTGACGGGATCGCTCGTCGCGGCCGTGATCCTGCTCGTTTCACTCGGCCTGCTGGCCGGGGTGATCGCCTTCCGCACCCACCGCGAGTTCGAACTCGGCAGGGTCAGGTCCGGACGGCGCAAGGGCGTGAAGCTCCTGGCGATCTTCCCGTGGGAACTGGTGACCGCCGGTGTCGCCCTGCTCGGCTGGACCCGGCTCGTCGACTACGGCAAGGGATCCCGGCTCGGCAACCCGCTCCCCCAGGTCGACCCGCTCGCGCTCACCTATCCGGTGTTCGTCGTGCTCACCGTCGGCCTCCTCGCCGCACGGCTGGCCTGGCTCGGGTTGCTCGCCTCGCATCGTGCGCGGCTGTGGTCCCGGCCGGCGCTGCAACTGGCGATCCGGCGGCTGGCCAGCGCCCGCGCACCGGTCACCGGGGTGCTCGTGATCGGCACGCTGGCCATCGGGACCCTGGCGACCGGCATCGGCATCGCCCGCGGCCAGGAAGAGGCCCTGCAGACGAAGTCGGCCATCTTCGTCGGCGCCGAGACCCGGGTCGACACCGAAAGCGTCGTCGGTACCGGGAAGGTCGCGCTTCCCAGCGGCATCACCGGCAACACCACGATCGTCGGCGAGCTGACCGGCACCGGCAACGTCGTGCTGGTCGTGGATCCGCGGACCTTCCGGCGCGGCGCCACGCTCGCCCGGCTCGACGCCGCCGAAGTCGACCGGCTGCTCGGCAGCCTGTCGAGCCCTGGCCCCGGTATCCCGGCGATCCGGATCGGGACCGACGCCAACCAGAAACCCGCACTGGCCGCCGGACTCCCCGAGGCCAGGACGATCGGCGAGATGCCGATGTTCCCCATCATCGGTACCAAGGCCGGGTATGTGATCTCGCGGGAATCGCTCAGCGCCGCGCAGCTGAACGCCGTTCCGAAATGGAGCTTGCTGTCCGGCTCGTCGATGACGCAGGTGACCGAGGCGCTGACGTCGGTGGGAGTGGCCACCGCCGTCAACCGCGTCACCCGTGAGTCCGCGCTCGACGCGCTTCCGTTCTACGTCGTGTCCTGGACCTTCTCGTTCATGGCGCTGCTCGGCGCCGTGCTCGGCGTGGTGGCGGTGCTGTCGCTGCTGGTCGCGGTCGAGGTCCGCCGGCGGCAGAACGCGCTGGCGGGCGCGTTGGTGCTGCGGATGGGGATGCGGCCGCGGGCGCTGCTGGCGAGCCATCTGATGGAACTGGGCACGCTTAGCGGGCTCGCGGTGGTCATCGGCGTCGTCTGCGGGATCTCGGTCGCGGGCCTGTCCGTGCCGCGCTTCGATCCGGCGACGTTCCTGGCGCCGCGGTCGGCGTTGCCGAACCCGACCCCGCTGGCCCTGACCGTCCTGGCCGTCGGCGTGCTCGTCGTGGCGCTGGCAGGCTGGATCGCGATGCGCTCGGTGCGCACCGCCCGAACCGCGGAGTTGATCCGTGCCTGAGAAACCCATCTTCCGGCTGCGCGGGATCGGCGTCGACTACCAGACACCGGCGGGCACGGTCACCGGTGTCGACGACGTCACCATCGACATCCCCGCGCGCGGGATCACCGTGCTGGCGGGGCCGTCGGGTTCCGGAAAGTCCACCCTGCTGCGGACACTCGGCCTGTTCGAGCAACCCGTCCGGGGCACGATCTCCTTCCAGGGAACCGAAACCGGCACGCTGCGGCATCGCGACCGGCGGGCGCTGCGGCGGAACCACCTCGGACTGGTGTTCCAGAACCCGACCGATAATCTGCTCGGGTACCTGAGCGTCGCCGACAACCTCCGCGCGGCGGCGGAGTCGGCCGGGACGGAATGCCTGCCCGACGACATCCTCGACCAGCTCGGGCTCGGCGGGACCGGGGCCTGGAAGATCTCCGCGCTGTCGGGCGGGCAGCAGCAGCGTCTCGCGTTCGGCTGCACCCTGGCGCGGCGCTCGACCGTCGTCCTCGCCGACGAGCCGACGTCCCAGCTGGACGAAGGTTCGGCCGACCGGGTGCTCGACACCCTGAGGTACTTGGCGGGTCAGGATTTCGCCGTCATCGTCGCCTCGCACGACGATCGGCTCATCGAACTCGGGACCCGGGTCGCGCGGATGCACAAGGGCAGGCTCGAAAAGGTCGAAGAACGGGAGGTCGTGCCGTGATGGCGGAACCCGCCCTCGAAGCCGTCGGGTTGCGCCGCCGGTTCCCCCATCCCAGCGGGGACGTCGAAGTCCTGCGCGGGCTCGAACTGAGCGTGGCCGCGGGCGAACTGGTCACCGTGTCCGGTCGGTCCGGTTCCGGCAAGAGCGCGCTGCTGGCCCTGCTGTGCGGTTTCGACTCGCCCGATTCCGGCAGTGTCCTGCTGGACGGCGTCCCGATAGCGGGCGCGCCGGCGTGGCACACCTGCGCGGTCCTGCCGCAGGCGCTGGGTCTCGCGAACGAGCTGACGATCGCGGAGAACGTGGCGCTTCCGTTGCGCCTGCGGTCCGACGTGCCCAAGCCCAGTGCGAAGGCCATCCAGGCGCGGGTTTCGGAACTGCTGGAGGAACTCGGCATCGGCGACCTCGGCGACCGCTATCCGCTCGAAGTCTCGTTCGGGCAGCAGCAGCGGGTCGCGCTCGCCAGGGCGGTCAGCGGGCGGCCCCGGGTCCTGCTCACCGACGAGCCGACGGCGCATCTGGATGCCGGGAGCACGCCGCGGGTGCTCCGGCTGCTGCGGCGCTGTGCCGAGGAGGGCGCCGCGGTCATCGTGGCTACGCACGACGATGAGGTGCACCGGATCGCGGACCGGCGGGTACGGCTGCTGGACGGCGTTCTCTCGTAGCGCCTCCCTGGATGTCATGAAGGGTCCCCTTAGGACAAATTTCGTCTTAAGGGGACCCTTCATGACACTTACGTAGCCGGAACTCAGGGAGCGACAGGGCCGGACTTGCCGTACAGGTCGTTCCCCGCCCAGTTCACGAGATCGTGCGAAGGCCGCGAAGGCGCAACAGGCACGAAGTTCGCGGCGTCGTCGATGCTTCCGGTGCCGTCGTACTTGGCCTGAAGCGGGTACGGGAACACCGGCCGGGTGCGGAAGACCTTGCCGTCGGCGTCGCGGCCGGTGGCGATCGTGCGGTCCGGCGCGGTACCGCGCTCGACCCAGGAGACCAGTTCCTTCAGCGGGTCGTACTCGGTCAGCTTGTCGCCGGTCGCGCAGTGGTACAAGCCCGGCACCATGAACAGCCGCGCCCAGTCCTGCGTCGCGGCGAGGCCGCCGTTGGCGCGGGTGAGCCGCTGGTAGTAGTCGAGGGTGCCCGCGGCGGGGATCGCCTGGTCCGCCCAGCCGTGCCAGATCACGAGTTTCCCGCCCGCACGCCGGAATTCGCGCAGATCCGTCGACATCGCGTTGGAGCGGATGCCCTCCGGGGTCAGCCGGTCGAATTCCCGTGCGGTGAAAGCGAACTTCTCGACAGACGAATGCGGTGTCCCGATCGGGTACGCCATGTACTTCAGGTAGTTGTCGGCGAGCCCGTACGCGGCGGCGCCTCCGAACTCCGGCGCCGGGATGGTCCAGCCGTACCAGGACAGCTCGGAGCCGACGGTCTGGCCGCCGGGGTAGAGCTTGCGGCCGCGTTCGTCGGTCGGCGGGGCGTAGATCTTCTTGGTGGCCACGACCTGTGCCGGGGTGAGACAGCCGGCGTTGTCGGTGCCCGCCGGGCAGGCGATCGTGGCCGGGTCGAAGCGGCAGGTGCGCGGGTCGTCGATGGCGCCGTCGCCGAGTCCGTCGACGTTGTCGCAAGAGGACAGTGCGGCGGCGTGCAAGGCCGGGAGCTTGTCACCGGTCAGGATCGGCTTGCCGTCGGCGCCGGTGTTCACCTTGGCGAGCCAGGTCTGGTAGACGCCGATCAGCGGGCCCCAGTATCCGGCGGGTGCCCCGGCGACGATGCCGTCGAAGTCGTGCGGATAGCGCTGCGCCAGCAGGAGTGCTTCGCGTCCGCCGTCGGAACAGCCGCTGAAGTAGGAATTCCGCGGCGGAGCGCCGTAGAACGCGGTGATCAGCCGCTTGGACGCCTTCGAGACCACGTGCGGTGCCCGGAAGGCGAAGTCGTCGCGGGCGGCCTGGTCGTTCTCGGCCCACTTGCCGTCGTCGAAGACGTTCGGTGTCGTGCCGACGTGGCCGTCGTCGGTGGCCGCGACCGCGACGTCGCCACCGTGCGGCAGGCCGCAGTCGGCGAACGGCGGAGTCGCGACGCTGCCGCAGAACCCGCCGCAGCCGAACTGGAGATAGCGGCCGGCGTAGGTCTTGGTCGGCAGCCGCAGCTGGAACTTCACCGCGGGTTCGACGTGACCGCGGACGTCGCAGTTCTCCGGTTCCGTCGCCGTCGCCGGCACCACCGTCGCGGTCTCGACGTGCGTGACCGCGCCGGGAAGGTCGTAGGTCCGCACCAGGTCGGCGCAGGTGCGCACCGGGCGGAAGGTCGTTTCGCCGGCGGTGGCCGCCGGAGCCGTGAGTATCGAGCCTGCCGTGATGAGCGCCGCCACGCCGAGCATGGACAACCGCCGCATTTCCCCACCCCAGTTCCCCGGATCGCTCTTGGTTTGCTCATTCACCCTGGCCCGGCCTCTGTGCGTTGTCCACCGTGTTTCGGCACGGCTCGCAGGGGCATCCGGGTTGTCCAGTTCGGGCCAGGTTTGTCCGAGTGTCTTGACATCGATGTCACACCCGAGTTTTTCTCTCTGGGCGCCACCGGTCCCCTGCCTGTGCGGCGCCCAGCATGCCCCCGCGAGAAAGCATTGGTGCAACGATGCCCCGAAGCGTCAGACCTTTGGTCTGCACCCTCCTGAGCGCCACGATCGTGGCATCCGGGCTGATGGCCCTCCCGGCCACCGCCGCGGCCGAAGAAGCCCCGCCGGACTTCTACTCCTCCTTCGAACAAGGTGAACCGCAGCCGACGTGGAGCGACACCGTCGACGTCGACCCGTCTGGCAAGCCGAAGGCCTTCGGCGTCGACGGCGCGAACGCCACCACCATCCCCGGTGACATCCGCGGCAAGGTCACCGAAACCTCCGCCAACAGCGAGAACACCCCGAACGAGGCCGTGTCGAACCTCGTCGACGGCTCGACCGACACCAAGTGGCTCGCCTGGACCCCGACCGGCTGGGCGCAGGTCACGCTGTCGGAACCGACGTCGATCACGCGGTACGCGCTGTCCTCGGCGAACGACTTCGACAACCGCGACCCGCAGGACTGGACGCTCCAGGGCTCCTCCGACGGCCAGTCCTGGACGGAGCTGGACAAGCAGACCGGGCAGAAGTTCTCCGACCGGTTCCAGACCAAGGAGTACCGCCTTCCCGCGGCGAGCGCGGCCTACAAGTTCTTCCGGCTGAACGTCACGAAGAACAACGGCGGCGACATCATGCAGCTCTCGGAGCTGCTGCTGGCCAACGAGGACCCCGCCCCGCCGGCGCTGCCGAACATGCGCAGCTTCGCCGACAGCGGCCCGACGGGTGGCTACACGAATAAGAACCGTGTCGGGTTCACCGGCACGCGGGCGTTCCGCTACTCCGGCAGCCACAAGGCGCAGGGGCACGGCTGGTCGTACAACAAGATCTTCGACGTCGACATCCCGGTGGCGGCGACCTCGGAGCTGTCGTACAAGGTGCAACCGGAGTTCATCCGCGGCGACCTGAAGTATCCGAGCACGAACGTCGCGGTGGACCTGGCGTTCACCGACGGCACCTACCTGAGCCAGCTCGGCGCCGTCGATCAATACGGTTTCGGGCTTTCGCCACAGGGCCAGGGTGCGAGCAAGGTGCTCTACACCAACCAGTGGAACCTGGTGCGCTCGCAGATCGGCGTGGTCGCGAAAGGCAAGACGATCGACCGGATCCTGGTCGGCTACGACAACCCGTCCGGCCCGGGTTCGCTGCAGGGCTGGCTGGACGACATCAAGGTGTCGGCGACCCCGACGCCGCCGGCGAGCCTGCGTCCGTCCGACAACGTGCTGACCACGCGCGGCTCGCTGTCGAACGGGTCGTTCTCGCGGGGCAACAACATGCCCGCGACCGCGGTGCCGCACGGGTTCAACTTCTGGATCCCGACGACCGACGCGGGCACGTTGAGCTGGATGTACTCCTACCACTCGCGCAACAACGAGCAGAACCTCCCGGCGCTGCAGGCGTTCTCCGCGAGCCACGCGCCGAGTCCGTGGATGGCCGATCGGCAGACCTTCCAGTTCCTGCCCTCGACCGCGAGCGGTGTGCCGAATCCGGACCGTGAGGCGCGGAAGCTGCCGTTCAAGCACTCGAACGAGACGGCGCGGGCGCACTACTACGGCGTCGACTTCGAGAACGGGATCAAGACCGAGGTCGCGCCGACTGATCACGCGGCGCTGTACCGGTTCAAGTTCCCGGGCGCGGACTCGAACCTGATCTTCGACAACGTCAACAACAACGGCGGGCTCACCCTCGACCCCGCGGGCCGGGCCATCACCGGGTACAGCGACGTGAAGAGCGGGCTGTCCGCCGGTGCGACGCGGATGTTCGTCTACGCCACCTTCGACAAGCCGGTGACCGCCGGTTCGAAGCTGTCGACCGGTTCGGGTGACCAGAAGCGGGACAACGTCCTCGGCTACCTGAAGTTCGACGCGGGTGCCGACAAGACGGTGAACATGCGGATCGCGACCTCGCTGATCAGCGTCGATCAGGCGAAGAAGAACATGGCGCAGGAGCTCGCCCCGAACGCGTCGGTCGAGTCGGTGAGCGAGGCCGCCGCGAAGACCTGGGACGAGAAGCTCAAGGTCGTCGAGGTCGAGGGCGCGTCGAAGGATCAGCTGATCACGCTGTACTCCAACCTGTACCGCCTGTTCCTGTACCCGAACTCGGGCTTCGAGAACGTCGGCACGGTCGAGAAGCCGGTGAAGAAGTACGCGAGCCCGGTGTCGCCGAAGGCCGGTCAGGACACACCGACGCAGACCGGGGCGAAACTGGTCGACGGCGAGTTCTACGTCAACAACGGGTTCTGGGACACCTATCGCACGGTGTGGTCGGCGTATTCGCTGCTGAGCCCGGACACCACCGGCAAGCTGGTCGACGGTTTCGTCCAGCAGTACCGTGACGGCGGCTGGATCTCACGCTGGTCCTCCCCCGGTTACGCGGACCTGATGACCGGAACGAGTTCGGACGCCGCGTTCGCGGACGCGTACCTCAAGGGAGTCAAGGGATTCGACGTCCAGTCGGCCTACGACTCGGCGGTCAAGAACGCGACCGTGACCCCGCCGAACGGCGCTGTCGGCCGGAAGGGCATCGACGAGGGCACGTTCCTCGGGTACGCGCCGAACACCGCGGACCACGGGTTCTCGTGGGCGATCGAGGGCTACGTCAACGACAACGCCATCGCGAACATGTCGAAGAAGCTCTACGACGAGGCTCCGGCGAACGACCCGCGCAAGCAGGAGTACCTGGACAACTACGGGTACTTCACCGAGCGGGCCACGCAGTACGTGAACGTGTTCGACCCGAGTGTCGGTTTCTTCCAGGGCCGGGACGCGGCGGGCAAGTTCACCCGCGCCAAGGACAAGTTCGACCCGGAGGTGTGGGGTATCGACTACACCGAGACCAACGCGTGGGGCATGCGGTTCTCCGTCCCGCAGGACGGTCAGGGCCTGGCGAACCTGTTCGGTGGCAAGGCGGGGCTGGCGTCCAAACTGGACGAATTCTTCGCCACGCCCGAGACGGGGCTGAAGTTCGGCAGTTACGGCGGGATCATCCACGAGATGACCGAGGCGCGGGACGTCCGGATGGGCATGTACGCGCACTCGAACCAGGCCGCGCACCACACGCTCTACATGTACGACTACGCGGGTCAGCCGTCGAAGACGCAGGCGAAGGTCCGCGAGGCGCTGGCCAGGTTGTACGTCGGCAGCGAACTCGGTCAGGGCTACGGCGGCGACGAGGACAACGGCGAGCAGTCGGCCTGGTGGCTGTTCGGCATGCTGGGCTTCTACCCGTTGCAGGTCGGCAGCTCGGACTACGCGATCGGCTCGCCGCTGTTCACCAAGGCGACGGTGAACCTGCCCGGCGGCAAGAAGATCGTGGTCAACGCGCCGAAGAACAGCGCGAAGAACGTCTACGTCCAGGGCCTGAAGGTCAACGGCAAGGCGCAGACGTCGACCTCGCTGGCGCATTCGGCGATCGCCAATGGCGGGACGCTCGACTTCGACATGGGCCCGAACCCGTCGTCGTGGGGCACCGGCCCGGACGACGCGCCGAAGTCGATCACCAAGGGCGACGCGGTGCCGACGCCGGTGCACGACCTGACCAAGCCGGTCTCCGGCGCGGATGCCGCGTTCTTCGACAACACGTCGCGGACCGAGGCGAAGGTCAAGGCGCCGATCCAGTACCAGGTGCCGTCGACGAACGAGGCGGGTTCGTACTACACGCTGACTTCGGGCAAGGGTGCCGGTGACGCGAAGAGCTGGGTGCTGAAGGGCTCCTACGACGGGAAGACCTGGGCGGTCGCGGATCAGCGGACCGATCAGGCCTTCCAGTGGCGCCAGCAGACGAAGCCGTTCAAGATCGCGAACCCGGCGCACTACGCCTACTACCGGCTCGAGGTCACCGCGACCACGGGCGGGGAGGCGTCGCTGTCGGAGTTCGAGGTGCTGGGCAAGCCGGACGCGGCGTGCACGCAGACCGTCACCGGCGAACGCAAGGGCCCGCTGACCGTGCAGAGCGGGGTGACCTGTGTGGACGGTGCGAAGGTTTCCGGTCCGGTGTCGGTGGCGTCGGGCGCGAGCCTGATCGTCCGCGGCGGGTCGATCTCCGGTCCGCTGACGGCGACGGGCGCGGCGCAGATCCTGCTGGACCGGACGAAGGTGAACGGTCCGGTGGCGATCACCGGGACGACCGGACCGGTCTCGATCGAGCTGACCGAGATCGGTGGACCGGTGGCGTTGACGGGCAACAAGGGGCCGGTGCTGACTGCCAGCACGATCGGCGGACCTCTGGCGTGCGCGGCCAACTCCCCCGCTCCGACGGACTACGACCTGCAGAACACCGTCCGCGGCCCGGCCGCCGGGCAGTGCGCGAAGCTGTAGCCCTCCGGTAAGGACGTGAAGGCCCCCTTCAAGCGCGAAGGGGGCCTTCACGTATCACCAGAGGTGTGTTTCGGCGGGTACAAGGACCGGGTACGGCCGAGCAGGCGACCCGGGTGTTGTGAAAGCCACTTTCGCAACCTTCAACGTTGCCAAAGTGGCTTTCACAACACCCGGGCCACGTCGCCACCCATGTGAACCCCATGGACCCCGAGGCGAAGGGGACTTTCCGCGCGTGCGATGAGGGGAAAGCCCCCTTCACCCCCGCTCGCCCCTGCTGAGCGCCGGTCCGTGACACGCCACAGGACACCCGCGTCTATTCGGAACGGCGGCCGCGAAGGATGCCGAAGCCGACGAGTGCCGCGGACAGCACGGTGAGCACGAGCCCGGCGTAGGTGGTGCGCG
>NZ_NMQT01000127.1 GCF_002234405.1 Amycolatopsis thailandensis
GTCCTCTGGATGCGGTCCTTGCGTGTGCAACTACCGCATCCAGAGGACGGAACGCGAGGCGTCAGCGGGCGGCGACCAGCGGAACTCTCCGCGTCATGAGGCCTTGGTTCCGTGGGCGTCTGTCCGTGACCCGTCACTCGCGTGCTCAAACCCGTCACACGCGTGCTTGGAGCCGTGACACGCGTGCTTGGAGCCGTCACTCGCGTGTCTGGACCCCGCACTCGTGAGATCCGCCTCCGAGCACGCGAGTCACGGCTCTGATCACGCGAGTCACGGCTTCAAGCACGCGAGTTCCGGGTTCGATCACGCGAGTCACGCCTTCCAGTCGGTCATCGTTTACCGGCGCGGAAGACCGTGGTGGTGATCGGCAGGTCGAATTCCCTCGAGGCGGTTTCCGGGTTCCGGTCGAGGAATTCCCGGGCCGTGCGGAGTTTGGCTTCGCGTTCCTCCTCCGTGGCCACCAGCATGTGCGAATGCGTGGCGAGAGTCGCCACCAGGGTTTCCGCCGTCCTGGGTTGTTTGTGACCGAAAGTCTTCTTCTCGAACGGCTCGAAAGCCTCGTGTTCCGGTAGCGATTCGTAGTCGCTCAGCCAGCGCCTGCTCATCGAGGTCTTGATCAGCTTGTTCAACTCGGCCAGCCAGGCCGCCGATTCGTCGTCGTGGTTCCACAGCGCGGCAACGACTCCGCCCGGTTTCAGCACCCTGGCCATCTCCGGATAGGCCCGGTCGAGGTCGAACCAGTGGACGGCCTGGCCCACGACCACGGCGTCCACGGAGGCGTCCGGCAGCGGGATCCGCTCGGCCGTCCCGATGAGCGGTGTCACGGCGGGAAGCGTCTTGGTGAGTTGTCCGAGCATTTGGGCGTCCGGTTCGACCGCGGTGACCGCGACGCCCAGCGCGAGCAGGCCCTCGCTGACCTTGCCGGTTCCCGCGGCGAGGTCGAGGACCCGTTCCGGTGTTCCCTTCACGCCGTCCAGTGCCCAGGCCAGTGCCTTTTCCGGATAGTCGGGCCGGTGCTCGGCATAGGCGGCGGCCTCGGCGCCGAACGAGGCGGCGCGGCGTGCGTGCAGTTCGGGTTCGATGCCGGGAGTGGATGAGTTCACACGATCCAGGTTAATGGAGAGAAAACCCACCGGCCCTGACGCGGAAAAGGTAATCCGGTTGGCGTAGGGAACCCGTGGGTTCGTACGCTGTGCGCCATGACTGAAATCCCCGCATCCGAGGGCGTGAGCCCCGACGAAGACCTGCCGGAACAGATGCGGGTGCGCCGGGACAAGCGCGACCGGATAATCGCGGAGGGTATCGATCCGTATCCGGTAGAGGTGCCCCGGACGCACTCGCTGGCCGAAGTGCGCGAGAAGCATTCCGGCCTCCCCGTCGACACGGCCACCGGCGAGATCGTCGGCGTCACCGGCCGCGTCATGTTCATGCGCAATACCGGCAAACTGTGTTTCGCGAGTCTCCGCGAAGGCGACGGCACCGAGTTGCAGGCGATGATCAGCCTCGCGAAGGTGGGCGCGGACGCGCTCGCGGCGTGGAAGTCCGATGTCGATCTCGGCGATCACGTATTCGTCGAGGGCGAGGTCATCACCTCCAAGCGCGGTGAGCTTTCCGTGATGGCCGACTCCTGGCGGATCGCGTCGAAAGCATTGCGCCCGTTGCCCGTGGCGCACAAAGAGCTGGCCGAGGAAACGCGCATCCGGCAGCGTTATGTCGACTTGATCGTGCGTCCCAAGGCCCAGGACGTGGTCCGTACCCGGGCCGGTGTGCTGCGTTCCCTGCGTGACTCGTTTCACGGCCGGGGATTCCTCGAGGTCGAGACCCCGATGCTGCAAACGCTGCACGGTGGCGCCGCGGCGCGGCCATTCGTCACGCATTCGAATGCCTTCGACCTCGATCTGTACCTGAGGATCGCTCCGGAGCTCTACCTCAAGCGTTGCGTGGTCGGCGGTATCGAGAAGGTCTTCGAGATCAACCGGAACTTCCGGAACGAGGGCAGCGACTCGTCCCACTCGCCGGAGTTCGCCATGCTCGAGTACTACGAAGCGTATGCGACCTATGACTCCAACGCGGTGATGACGCGTCAGCTCATCCAGGAGGCGGCGCAGAACGTTCTCGGTACTCAGGTGGTCACTCTCGCCGACGGTTCGGAGTACGACCTGTCCGGCGAGTGGACCACACTCGGAATGTACGAGTCGTTGTCCGAGGCGTTGTCGGAAGAGGTCACTCCCGAGACATCGGTGGACAAGCTTCGTTCCTATGCCGAAGCGCGCGAGCTGGAGCTCGACCCAAAGTTAGGCCACGGCAAAATCATCGAAGAACTTTGGGAACATCTCGTCGGCGATCATCTCCACGAACCTACTTTTGTCCGTGATTTTCCGGTCGAGACATCCCCGCTGACCAGGCAACACCGCAGCAAGCCGGGGGTGGCCGAGAAGTGGGATCTGTACGTGCGCGGATTCGAACTGGCCACCGGATACTCCGAGCTGGTCGATCCCGTGGTCGAGCGTCAGCGTCTGGTGGAACAGGCTCGGCTGGGTGCGCAGGGTGATAGTGAGGCCATGAACCTCGATGAGGATTTCCTCCGTGCCCTGGAGTACGGAATGCCGCCGAGCGGTGGTGTCGGAATGGGGATCGACCGGTTGCTGATGGCGCTGACCGGCCTTGGTATCAGGGAGACCATCCTGTTCCCGCTCGTACGCCCTGAATAACCCGTCCGCGTGACAGATACCTCGATCGTTCTCGTAAACGAGATTTGCGTTATGTCTCGGTAGCGGGTATTAATGTCGCTAGACAAAGTCTTCTGTCCGGGGCATGCCCCGTACCAGATCATTCGTGTAAGCCCCCAGCAGGAGGAAACAGATGGCACAGAAGGTGCTCGTCTCGCTCGTTGACGACCTCGACGGCACTGAGGCGGAAGAGACCGTCGAGTTCGGTTTGGACGGTGTCAGCTACCAGATCGACCTTTCCGCGGAAAACGCGGAAGAGCTTCGCGACGCGCTGGCCCAGTATGTGGAGCACGCCCGTCGCGCGGGTGGCCGTAAGCGCACCGCCATTCGTCCGGTCGCCGGCGTGAAGGCCGCCGCCCGCCCCGCGACCGTGGACCGCGAGCAGAACCAGGCCATTCGCGCCTGGGCCCGCAAGAACGGCTTCCAGGTTTCCGACCGTGGACGTATCCCGTCCGAGGTCGTGGAGGCCTACCACAAGAAGAACTGAGGTCTTTCAGACCTGACGGCCGCCGGGAAACTGTTCCCGGCGGCTTTCTTGTTCTTGTACACGGTTCAAGCGGGCGTACTCCGTGGGCGCCCATCCGGTCACGGAGCGGAAATCCCGGATGAAGTGCGCTTGGTCGCTATAGCCCAGCGCTGTCGCCAGTTCCGCGTAGTCCGGCCGTTCCGTGGCGGCGATCCGTGCCGCCGCTTCGTTCAATCGGTATACCTGAATCGCCCATTTGGGGGCGGCGCCGACATGGTCGGCGAACAGTCGTTGCAGACTTCGCTGAGACAGACCCGTCCGGCTTGACAGCTCGCCGACCCGGGTAATCGCCGGTTCCGCGGCGATTGTTTCCACCGCTTCGATGGCCGTCTTGGCCGCGGTGGTGAGCACGGGGCGTTTCGCCAGGAGCAGTTCCTCGCACCGGCGGACCATTTCGAAGTCGTCCGTCGCATTCCGTACCGATTCCGTCACCGGTCCGGCGCCGGGGAAGAGATCGGCGAGCGGAACGGAACCACCGGAGATCATCGTGACCGGACCGGTGAGGAATGCCCGGAATGCCCCCGGCCGGAATCGAACGCCGATACCGTGGTCCGTGCCTGCGACGACGTAGCGGAAAGGTCGTTTCCCCGGCCCGAAGGCGCCGGCCGCGTCGCGGAAGAACGTGACGTTGACCGCGAGATTGGGCAGGACCACCTGTTCATGGGACGGGCGGCCGGTCAGATCCCAGCGCAGCACCCAGTGGTGGTCCACGAACGGCCGCAGCTCCGGCGACGGCGGATGGCGGACGAGAGCGAACGCCGCTTGCGCCTCGCGCGCGTTGACGATCCCGGCCGGGATCCGATGCCCGCTCACCGGCTCAACTTAGCCCTGTCAGGCGGATTCGTCCGGTGGTCTCGTGAGTGGTGAGGCTGGTTAGAGCCAGCCTCACCACTCACGAGGCCGGACCTTGTCGCGTTTTTTCAAGACGGCGCGGCCGTTCCCGTGAACTCATGCCCCCATGTCCGAACACGCCGCCCTGATCGCCCCCGCCGCCGCGGAATTCGCCGGAATCCTGCGCGGGATCGGCGAGACCGAGTTCGCCGCCCGCACCCCGTGCGCCGAGTACGACGTCCGCGCGTTGCTGAACCACCTTCTCTACTGGGGTCCCTGGCTCGAAGCCGCCGGACGCAAGGCGCCGCCGCCCGAGGTGGCCACGGGCGAGGCGGAGGCGGCCCTCGTCGGCCCCGGCTGGCTCGACGTGGCCGAACGGCAGACCGCCCGGCTCGTGGACGTCTTCGGGACGCCTGGAGCGTGGCAGGGCATGACGGCGCTCGGCACGGCGCAAATGCCCGCATCGATCGTCGGTGACATGGTGCTCGGCGAGTTCGTCTTCCACGGCTGGGATCTCGCTCGCGCGCTCGGCCGCACCATCGACGTCGCACCCGAAGCGGCCGAGGCCGTGTACGTGTCCGCCGTCGCGATGGGCGAGCAGGCACGCTCGATGAAGGTTTACGGCGAAGAAGTCACCGTTGCGGAAGACGCAACGGCCTTCGAACGCGCTTTGGGCGCGACGGGACGGAATGCCGCCTGGACTCTTTAACGGATTCGCGGACAACCGCCGCATTCCGATTCCGCGGGCAGCAGATAGGAGAAACAGCAGCTTTCGCGGTTTCTCGTCCACTCGCGGCGCCCGTCCGCTCCCGGCACGAGCCTCAGCTTCGACGCCGACGTCAGCGGTGGGAACCGCGATTCGAGGACCAGCGCGGCGTCCGCGACCCCGGCGCCCTCGGCCTCCGGGGTCCCGCCCAGCCGCCCCGCCGACCACAGCGCGTTGTCGAGCGCGTCCGTGGCCGCCGCCCACAGCTGCCGCCGCCCGAGCCTCGTCAGCGGTCCGTAGACGTCGATGAACCGGCTCGCGTGCGCGACGAACCTGCCTCGCAGCACGGTCGCCAGCACTCGCTCGTCGGGAACGACGACGGTCTCCCGGCGCGCCGAGCCCGGGTCGGTCGGCAAGCAGTGGAAGCCGCCGCCGAGGACGGCGATCGAGTCGGGATGCGGCCGTCCGTCGCCGATCCGGAACGCCAGCGCGGACGGCGCCAGCGACGGGACGCGGCGCGCGTGGTGCAGCAGCATCGCGCCGGCGAACGCCGGGACGTGCAGGTACCACGACAGGATCCAGCTCGCCGGGGTCCGCTCGGGGACGCCGGGCGCTTCCGGGTACTCCGCGGCCAGCCAGCCGCCGAGCCGCTCCCGCCAGCGCACGAGCCGTGCCGGTTCGCCGAGTAGATCGGCACAGCGGACCCAGCCCGGCTCGTCCTCGGGTATGTCCGCACGGACCCGGGCGTCCTCCGGCAGCCGTGATAGGGAGGCACGGAGCCCGTCTTCGGGGGACGCGATCACACGGTGACGCGACACGTCGCCCTCCCGTCATTAGGTTCGCCTAACCTTACATGCGATCCGTGACTACTCCGGACGGGTGTCCATCCACTGGGCGGACTCGCGCTCGCGGACCGTGTTCGCGCTCAGCGGACAACGCGCATCCGGCGGAATCCAAGTGCGCGTTCGCACGTTGTGCTTGACGTAAAGGTGCAGGGCAACCGGAAGATGAAAGAGCGCACGGCCGGAGAACGGCCAGGGCGCGAACGGGCCGCAATCAGCCGTAGTGGTACGCCAGCGCGACCGCATGGCTACTAGAGTGGTCTCACGGTGCTGAATCCATCGCGGTGAAAGCACGATGGAAACGGGCCGCCGTCGCAGCAGTCGAGGGAGTGCACATGTTTGAGAGGTTCACCGACCGCGCGAGGCGGGTGGTCGTCCTGGCCCAAGAAGAGGCCAGGATGCTCAACCACAACTACATCGGCACCGAGCACATCCTCCTGGGTCTGATCCACGAGGGTGAAGGTGTCGCCGCCAAGGCGCTGGAATCGCTGGGCATCGCGCTGGAGGGCGTCCGCCAGCAGGTCGAGGAGATCATCGGCCAGGGGCAGCAGGCCCCGAGCGGGCACATCCCCTTCACCCCGCGGGCCAAGAAGGTGCTGGAGCTGTCGCTGCGCGAAGCGCTGCAGCTCGGCCACAACTACATCGGCACCGAGCACATCCTGCTCGGGCTGATCCGCGAGGGAGAAGGCGTCGCCGCTCAGGTGCTCGTCAAGCTCGGCGCGGACCTCAACCGGGTGCGTCAGCAGGTCCTGCAGCTGCTGTCGGGCTACCAGGGTGGCAAGGAGTCGACCGAGACCGGCTCCGGACGCGGTGAAGGCACCCCGTCGTCGTCGCTGGTGCTCGACCAGTTCGGCCGCAACCTGACCGTCCAGGCCCGCGAAGGCAAGCTCGACCCGGTCATCGGCCGCGGTAAAGAGATCGAGCGGGTCATGCAGGTGCTGTCGCGGCGCACCAAGAACAACCCGGTCCTGATCGGCGAGCCCGGCGTCGGCAAGACCGCCGTCGTCGAAGGGCTCGCGCAGAACATCGTCAAGGGCGAGGTCCCCGAGACGCTGAAGGACAAGCAGCTCTACACCCTCGACCTCGGCTCCCTGGTCGCCGGTTCCCGGTACCGCGGTGACTTCGAAGAGCGCCTCAAGAAGGTGCTCAAGGAGATCAAGACCCGCGGCGACATCATCCTGTTCATCGACGAGCTGCACACGCTCGTCGGCGCGGGTGCCGCCGAGGGCGCGATCGACGCCGCGTCGATCCTGAAGCCGATGCTGGCCCGTGGCGAGCTGCAGACGATCGGCGCGACCACCCTCGAGGAGTACCGCAAGTACATCGAGAAGGACGCCGCGCTGGAGCGCCGCTTCCAGCCGATCCAGGTCGGCGAGCCGTCGCTCGAGCACACGATCGAGATCCTCAAGGGCCTCCGCGACCGGTACGAGGCGCACCACCGCGTCTCGATCACCGACGGCGCGCTGGTGCAGGCGGCCACCCTGGCGGACCGCTACATCAACGACCGGTTCCTCCCGGACAAGGCGATCGACCTGATCGACGAGGCCGGCGCCCGGATGCGCATCCGCCGCATGACCGCGCCGCCGGACCTGCGCGAGTTCGACGAGAAGATCGCCGACGTGCGCCGGGACAAGGAGTCCGCGATAGACGCGCAGGACTTCGAGCGCGCCGCCCGCCTCCGTGACGAGGAGAAGACCCTCCTCGGCCAGAAGGGCGAGCGGGAGAAGCAGTGGAAGGACGGCGACCTCGACGTCGTCGCCGAGGTCGACGAGGAGCAGATCGCCGAGGTCCTCGCCAACTGGACCGGCATCCCGGTGTTCAAGCTCACCGAGGAGGAGACCACGCGTCTGCTCCGCATGGAGGACGAGCTGCACAAGCGGATCATCGGCCAGGAGGACGCGGTCAAGGCCGTCTCCCAGGCGATCCGTCGTACCCGTGCCGGCCTGAAGGACCCGAAGCGCCCCTCCGGTTCGTTCATCTTCGCCGGTCCGTCCGGTGTCGGTAAGACCGAGCTGTCCAAGGCGCTGGCGGCGTTCCTCTTCGGCGAGGACGACGCGCTCATCCAGATCGACATGGGCGAGTTCCACGACCGCTACACCGCTTCGCGGCTCTTCGGTGCCCCTCCGGGCTACGTCGGCTACGAAGAGGGCGGCCAGCTGACCGAGAAGGTGCGGCGCAAGCCGTTCTCGGTGGTGCTGTTCGACGAGATCGAGAAGGCCCACCAGGAGATCTACAACACGCTCCTGCAGGTCCTCGAAGACGGCCGTCTCACCGACGGTCAGGGTCGTACGGTCGACTTCAAGAACACCGTGCTCATCTTCACCTCGAACCTGGGTACCTCGGACATCTCCAAGTCCGTCTCGCTCGGGTTCTCGTCCGGCGGTGACAGCACCAACCGGTACGAGAAGATGAAGCAAAAGGTCAACGAGGAAATGAAGAAGCATTTCCGGCCCGAGTTCCTGAACCGGATCGACGACATCATCGTCTTCCACCAGTTGACCAAGGAACAGATCATCGAGATGGTCGATCTGATGATCGCCCGGGTCGAGACGCAGCTCAAGGCCAAGGACATGGAGCTCGAGCTCACGCCCAAGGCCAAGTCGCTGCTCGCCAAGCGCGGCTTCGACCCGGTGCTGGGCGCGCGGCCGCTGCGTCGCACGATCCAGCGCGAGATCGAGGACCAGCTGTCGGAGAAGATCCTGTTCGGCGAGGTCCAGGCCGGGCAGATCATCCTGGTCGACGTCGAAGGCTGGAACGACGAAGAGGGCGAGAAGGACGACAAGGCGCACTTCGTCTTCCGTGGCGAAGCCCGTCCCTCGTCGGTCCCGGATGCCCCGCCGGTCAGCATCGGCGCCGGCTCGACCGAAGAGAACGGTGAAGCCGAGGGCGAGTAAGGCTCTCTGGTTCCGAAAGTGCCCGTCGCGGGTTCGCCGCGGCGGGCACTTTCGCGTCCAGGGCCGTGTCGTCCATCCAGTCACGCGTGTCGTCCGTCTGATCACGTGAGTCGCGCCTCCAAGCACGCGAGATCGTCCTCTGATCACGCGAGTTCCGCCTTCAATCACGTGAGTTCCGTGTCCAATCACGCGAGTTCGCCTTTTCCGCACGGACAGCGCGTGTGCGTGGATGGACGACACGTGTGATCAGACGGACGACACATGTGATGAGGCGCGGGACTCGCGTGCTTGGGGCCGGGACTCGCGTGATCAGGGGCGGGACTCGCGTCTGCGGAGGACCCGCTCGTCTCTAGCGACCGAAAGCGCGCTCTCGTGGGAACCCTGGTCTTTGAAGCCCGATCGATATAAGGTCTACATTATGGTCGACCCATGATGTGGGAGATCGAACTTCACGACGAGGTGGATCGCTGGTTCACAGCGCTGTGCCGGGAAGAACCGCTTACGGCCGACAGAGTCGAAGAGGCGATCGACATGCTCGCTTGTGAGGGACCGCGGCTCGGGTGGCCACTGGTCGATCGGATCAGCGGCTCGCGCAGGCACAACTTGAAAGAGTTGCGCCCGGCGTCAGCGGGACGGTCCGAGATCCGGATCTTGTTCGTCTTCGATCCGGCGCGGAATGCAGTGCTCTTGGTGGCCGGTGACAAGGCCGGAAACTGGAAACGGTGGTCCGACATCAACATCCCGATCGCGGAGGAGCGATACCGGCGGCATCTGGACGCGATGGAGGAAGGCTGAAATGGGTCGGTCCTGGAAAGAGGTCAAGGCGGAAAAGCTCGCCGCGGATCTGGACGCGGGCCGCGACGTCGAAGCCGCGCGGGCCGAGGCGCGTGAAGCCACGCAGGCCTACGTTCTCGGCTTTCGCTTGTCGCAACTCCGCGAAGAAGTAGGGCTGAGCCAGACCGAGGTCGCCAAGCGAATGGGCGTGAGCCAGCCGCGGATCAGCCAGCTCGAGCAGGGCGATCCGAGCCAGATGGAATTGGACACCCTTCGCAGGTACATCGGCGCCTTGGGCGGCCGGATGCGGGTAGTGGCCGATTTCGACGATCACGACGTCACCGTTTCCACCGCCGTCTGACCCGTCCCGGCCGCCTGATCATCGCGTGAGACGATGCCCTCGGGTCCGGGAGGGGGTCAGGTGGACGTTCTGGCGATCGATTTCGGTACCTCCAGCACGGTGGGGGTGCTTTCGATCCACGGCAGAGGGACGCAGGTCGTCGAGATCGACGGATCGGTGACGATGTCGTCCGCGATCTACGTCGACAAGGACGGCACGGTCTTCGTCGGCCGCGACGCCGAGCGCCGGGCCAGGCTGGATCCGAGCCGGTTCGAGGCGAATCCGAAGCGGCGCATAGACGAGGGCGCGCTCCAGCTCGGTGACGTCACGCTCCCCATCGCCGACGCGTTCGCCGCGGTCCTGCGCCGGGTCGGCGAAGAGGCCGAGCTGATCCTCCAGCGCCGGCCCGCCCAGGTGCGCATTTCCCACCCCGCGGGCTGGGGCCAGGATCGCAAGCAGATCCTCCACGATGCCGCGCTCAAGGCCGGATTCGGCACGACGGTGCTCATCCCCGAGCCGGTCGCCGCCGCCGCGCATTACGCCTCCCTGAACCACGGTCACCGGCCGCCCGGTCCGATCGCGGTGTACGACCTCGGGGCGGGCACGTTCGACTGCGCTGTCGTCGGGGTCAGCGCCCACGGGTTCGCGGTGCTCGCCGAGGACGGCCTGCCCGATCTCGGCAGCCTCGACATCGACCAAGCGCTGCTGGTGCACATCGGCCGCGAGGTGTCGCATTCCGAACCCGCGCGGTGGCAACGGATCCTGCGCCCGCAGTCGGTCAGCGACCGCCGGACGCGCCGGTCGTTGCTGCAGGATGTCCGTGACGCCAAGGAAAGCCTGTCCCGGCACCAGCAGACCGAGATCCCGATGCCGGAGCCGTTCGGCGACGTGCGGGTGACGCGGATGGAGCTCGAGGCGCTCGTCCGGCCGAGTTTCCTGCGCAGCGCCGAACTCCTGGCCGCCACGATCCACCGCGCCGGGCTGTCCCCGGACCGGCTCGGCGGCGTCTACCTCGTCGGCGGGCCGAGCCGGATGCCGTTGCTGGCGAGCCTGCTGGCGAACCAGCTCAGGGTCGCGCCGACGACGCAGGACCAGCCGGAGACGGCGGTCGCGTTCGGGCTGCATCACGTGCCCGCGGGCGGCGAGGACTCCCAGCTGACGGTGCCCGCCTTCGCGCCGGTCGCGCCGCCCGTGCGGCAGCGGCCCGTTCAGCAACAGCCCGTACAACAGCAGCCGCCCAGCCGCCCGCAGCCACCGCGCTGGACGCCACCCACGCCGCCCCCACCGGGCCGGAACTGGCAGAAGCCCACGACGTACGGCGTCATCGGGCTCGCCCTCGCGGCGATCGTGACGACGATCGTCCTGCTCAGCGGCGGCGAAGAGCAGCCTGTCGCGGCTCAGGGGCCCGCCCCGGTGAAGCAGGTGAGTTGCGATCAGCCGGGAGTGAAGGACGCGCAGGGGTTCACGGACTGCCTTCGCCGGATCGCCGCTGTCATCCCGCAGCGGGACGACTGCCGGGACGCGCCGGACGCGGCGACGACGGTGGGCGCGGCGACCGCGGTCACCTGTGTGTTCAAGGACGACAAGGCGTCGAACGCGATCAACTACTACCAGGGCGTCGCGATGACCGGGCTGGAGGACGGCGTCCGGCAGCAGATGACCAAGGGCAAGCCCGTGGAAGGCACCTGGGCGGCCGACGGGCTGCGAGGGCGCTACTTGGCGGGCGTCGGCAAGCGAAGCGGCATCGTGCTCTTCGGGACCGAAGACGCGCCGCTGACCGCGATGCTCGTCTCGACCCGGAACGACGGCACCACGCGGACGACCGCGGAGATGGTCGAGTTCTTCACCGCGCAGCTCAAGCCCTGACCGGATGTCATGAAAGGGTCGTTCAGGACAAATGATGTCCTGAACGACCCTTTCATGACATTTCCGGAGGCCAACCGTGATCAGTGAAGGGTGCCCGCCGGCGTCGAGAGATCCTCGGTGACCGAGAGCGCGGTGTCCACGATGATCTCCAGCGCCTCCGCCGCGCGATGCGTGGCCAGGCTCGGCGCCGTCGTCCGCGCGGCCTGCTCCGGCGTGTAGGGAATATGCACGAAACCTCCGCGCACGCCGGGAAAATCGTTGTCCAGCAAGTGCATCAGCCCGTAGAAGACCTGATTGCACACATACGTCCCGGCGGTGTGCGAGACCGACGCGGGAAGCCCCGCGTTCTTGATCCCCGCGACACTCGCCTTCACCGGCAGAGTCGTGAAGTAGGCGCTGGGCCCGCCGGGGATCACCGGGACGTCGACGGGCTGCGAACCCGCGTTGTCCGGGATGCGGGCGTCGATCAGGTTGATCGCGACCCGTTCGGGGGTGACGTCGGCGCGGCCGCCCGCCTGCCCGACGCAGATCACCAGTTCCGGCCGGTACTCGTCGATCGCGTCGCGCAAGGTGACCAGCGAACGCGAGAACACGCACGGCAGTTCGACGGCCACCGTGTCGCGCCGCCGGCCGGTGAGCAGGGAAACCGCCTGCCACGACGGGTTCACCCGCTCACCGCCGAACGGTTCGAAGCCGGTGAGGAGCACAGACGTCATGCCCCTCACCCTAACGTGTGACACACCTCCGGCTGGGGCTCGTGAGTGGCAAAGCCGGTTCTTGAGGGGTGAGGCAAAGGTGCGTCCGGTCGGGTGCCAAGTCCGTGAAGGCCTCCTTGAGTGACCCAGACTCCCTCAAGGAGGCCTTCACGGACCGGCGTTCGGCGGTGACGAGTGATGTGAAGGGGACTTTCCCTCATTGCATGCGAGGAAAGTCCCCTTCACCTCGGGTCTTGCCACTCACGAGAACCACTCGCGTCAGGCCGCGGGCTTGAGGTCCCCCGGGTAGAGGTACTCGGGCGCCGGCTTGGTGTTGCCGTAGAACCACGCGTCGAAGAAGCCCTGCAGGTTCTTGTGCGCGACGCGCTCGGCGAACTTCTGGAACTCCGGCAGGCTCGCGTTGCCGTCGCGGTGCAGGGCGGGCCACGTCTTCAGGATGCGGTCGAACGGCGCCGCGCCGATGTAGTTCTTCAGCGCGTGCAGCGCGACGGGGCCCTTCGAGTACACGTAGGTGAACTCGTTGCCGGGGCCCATGTCGTAGAGCTTCCCGGCCCAGAACCGGTCCGTCGCCTTCTGCACGGCGCTCAGGTAGCGCGCCTTCAGGTCCTGGCCCGACTTCGCCTCTGACCACATCCACTCCGCGTACGAGGCGAAGCATTCGTTGAGGCAGACGTCCTTCCACTTGTCGACGGCGACCGAGTCGCCCCACCACTGGTGGGCGTTCTCGTGCACGATCGTCGGGACGTTGCCCGCCGCGCCCGAGTAGATCGGCCTGCTCAGCGTCTCCAGCGAGAACCCGATCGGCTCGGCGAGGAAGATGCCGCCCGCCGCGTCCACCGGGTACCGGCCGAACTTCGACGCGAGGAAGTCGATGATCTCCGGCAGCCGCGCCTCGGCCTGCTTGGTCGAGGCGGGAGTGCCGGGGGCGTAGGCGTTGACGACCGGGGTGCCGTCGGACAGCTTCGTCCGCTCGAACTCCCACTTGTCGATCGCGACCGTCGTCATGTACGGCACGGCGGGGGTCTCTTCGGCCCAGGTGTAGGTGGTGTTCTTGCCGTTCTTGACCTGTCCGCGCTCGACGCCGTTCGAGATCACGCCCCATTCGGACGGAACGGTGATCGCGAGGTGGAAGGTCGCCTTGTCGCGTGGGGTGTCGTTGACCGGATACCAGGTCGTCGCGGACTTCGGCTCGCCCGCGACGAAAGCGCCGCCGGATTTCGCGTACTGCCAGCCGTTCTCACCCAGCAGCGGATCCTGGATCGGCTCCGGGACGCCGTGGTAGGCGACCTCGGCGGTGAATCGCTCGTGGTTCCGCAGCGGACGGGCCGGGGTGACGACCAGTTCGTGGTCGCCGGTCCGGGTGAAGGTCGCTTTCCGCCCGTTGACCTTGATCGAGTCGACGGTCAGCCCGCGCAGGTCGAGGTTGAACGAGCTCAGCGACTGCGTCGTCCGGCCGGTGATCGTCTGCAGGCCGGTGAGCTGCTTGGTGGCGGGCTCGTAGCCGACCTTCAGGTTGTAGTCGGCGACGTCGTAGCCACCGTTGCCGTCTTGCGGGTAGTAGCTGTCGCCCGCGCCGTCGGCGCCGGGTTTGCCGGTGTCGGCGAGGGCGGTCCCGCCACCGAGGACACTCGCGGCCAGGACGGCGGCGATGACTGCCGCACTCCGGTACCTCATTCACGCTCCCAGTCGATCGGCTGTGTTCAGGCCCCGAACGTAACGCCGTGACCTCGGCCGGTCGCCCGGAAAGCTCCCTCGTGCCCGGATAATCCCCACTTCCGTCGCCTGGAAGAGGTACGGAACCCGGCCGCGTGCTTCGCGAGACGCAGCCTGGACGGGGTATCCGGTTGCGTGTTCTGGAAAGCTGGGGTCCGTGCGTGTGACGCTGCTGGGTCCGGTCGGAGCGGAGGCCGGTGACGGCACCCCGGTCGACATCGGCGGTGCCCGCCTCCGCATGCTCTTGGCCAGGCTCGCGCTGGAGCCCGGCCGCGCCGTTCCGGCAACGGCGCTCATCGACGGTCTCTGGGGCGCGGAACCGCCCGCCGACGCCGCGAACGCGCTGCAATCACTGGTCTCGCGGTTGCGGAAGGTTCTGCGTGCGGAGGGAGTCGCCCTCGACTCGGGTCCGGGTGGCTACCGGCTGGACGTCGCCCGTGAGGACGTCGACGCCTGCCGCTTCGAGCGCCTCGCCGCCGAAGGGCGCGCGGAACTGACGGCGGGCCGGGACGCCGGTGCGGCCGCGATCCTCGCCGAGGCGCTCGGCCTCTGGCGGGGTCAAGCGCTGTCCGACGTTCTCGACGCTCCGTTCGCGCAAGCGCCGGCCACCCGGCTGGAGGATTTGCGCCTCGAAGCCGAAGAAGACCGCTTCGAGGCCGAGATCCGCCTCGGCGGGCACGACAGGGTCTTGGCCGATCTCAAGGAGGCGGCCGCGCGGAATCCGCTGCGCGAGCGGCTCGCCGGGCTGTGGATCCGGGCGTTGTGCGCGGCGGACCGGCAGTCCGACGCCCTCGCCTTCTACGAGGAGGTGCGGACGGCGCTGGCCGACGAGCTGGGCGTCGACCCCTCGGCCGAACTCCAGGAGATCCACCTCGCCGCGCTGCGCGGCGAACTCGGCCCGCCACCCGCGGCCGCGGATCATCTCCCGGTGCGGCTGACCAGCTTCGTCGGCCGCGACGACGAGCTGAAACTGGTCGCCGAACTCCTCGCGGGCGCGCGGCTGGTGACGCTCGTCGGGCCCGGCGGCGCGGGGAAGACACGGCTGGCCACCGAGGTGGCGACGCGGCATCCGGCGCATACGCGTGGGCGGGTGTGGTTCGTGCCGCTCGCCGGTGTCCGAGACCCGGGTGACCTGCCCGGCGCGGTCTTCGCCGCGCTGGAGCTGTGGGATCTCGGTCTCTCGCACGGCGGCGACCCGATGCGGCGGCCGGTGGAGGCGCTGGTCCGGGTCGTGGAGACGCTCGGCGCCGGCGAATCGGTGCTGGTGCTGGACAACTGCGAGCATGTGGTCGACGCGGCCGCGGAGCTGGCGAACACCCTGCTGCGCCGGGTGCCGACCCTGCGGATCCTCGCGACGAGCCGTGAGGCGCTGGCCATCGACGGCGAGACGTTGTGCCCGCTCGGACCGTTGTCCGTGCCGGAAGGGAAACCGACCGTCCCGCAGGCCGCCGAGGCGGGCGCGATCCGGCTGTTCGTCGACCGGGCGGTGGCCGTGCGCCCGGACTTCGTCCTCGATGAGTCCACTGTGGACGACGTCGCGCAGATCTGCCGACGGCTGGACGGGATGCCGCTGGCGCTGGAACTGGCCGCCGCGCGGCTGCGGTCGATGACCGTCGCGCAGATCTCGCGGCGCCTCGACGACCGGTTCCGCCTGCTGACCTCCGGCAGCCGGACGGCTTTGCCGAGGCAGCGCACGCTGCGCGCGGTCGTCGAGTGGAGCTGGGACCTGCTCGACGACGCCGAACGCGTCCTCGCGAGGCGGCTTTCGGTCTTCGGGGCCGGTGCCGAAGTCGAAGCGGTCGAAAGCGTCTGTGCCGGGGACGGTCTGCCCGCCGAAGACGTCATGTACGTCCTCGGCTCGCTCGTCGAGAAGTCCATTGTGGACGCTACGAAGGGTGATCACGGCGAGCCGCGCTACCGCATGCTGGAGACGATCCGGGCGTACGGAGCGGAGCGTCTCGACGAGGCCGGCGAACGAAAACAGCTGACGAAGGCGTATCACCGCTACTACGCCGAGCTCGCCGAGCGGCTGGAGCCGTTGCTGCGGACCAGGGACCAGCTCACCGCCATTTCCCGCTACGACGCCGAGCACGGCAACATCGTGACGGCTCTCCGGCAGGCCATCGACTCCGGTGACGTGGAAATGGCGACGCATCTGTTCGGCGGCGTCTTCTGGTACTGGCTGATCAAGGGGGACAGCAACCGGGTCGAGTCGTTCGTCGCCGAAGTGCTCGCTTTCGGCGACCGTCTCGACGAGGACTTCGCGGCCGCGTTCCGGGCGATGCGCGAGATCACCGCGATGATCCCCGGCGTCGGCGACCCCGAAGCTGTGCAGGAACTCATCGACGAATGCGTGCGGACGAACGCGCACACCCGGTTCGCCGGCCTGGCCATCGGCCTGCCCATGCTCGCGTTCTTCTGCCAGAACAGGGAACTCGCCCTGAGGGAGGTGGAGCGAGTGCTGTCGAGCGAAGACCCGTGGGCGCGCGCCGCCGGGTCGTGGGCGCAGAGTTTCGTGCTCACCGACCAGGGCGACCCCGAAGGCGCCGAACGGGCGAGGGACAACGCCTTGGCCGGGTTCTCGGCCGTGGGCGACCGCTGGGGCACCGCGATGGCTGTCGGGATGAAGGCGAGTGACATCTCGATGTCGGGCGATCACGAGGCCGCGCTCGCGCTGTACCGGCAAGGGCTCGCCCTCGCGCTCGAACTGGGCTCGCAGGACGACGTGATCCAGCAGCGCTGGCGGCTCGCCACGGAGTACGCGCGGGCCGGTGACCTGGACACGGCACTGCGCGAAATCCGCGAGGCGGAGCAGTACGCGACGGACACGGGAAACAACCAGCTCGCGGTGATGGTGCTGGTGGGCAAGGCCGACCTGTACAGCCGCGCCGGACGCGTGCCCGAGGCACGCGCGGCCGCCGCCAGGTTCCGGGAGCTGATGGCGGAGGTGCCGCTGCCGGGACTGTTCGGCGAGGAGTTCGGCGGGCTCATCGACGCGGAGGTGGCGCTGGCGGCCGGAGAGCTGGAGGAGGCCGAGCGAGGGGCCGCGATCGTCGTGAAGTCCACGACGGAGCGCGCGGACATGCCCGACCTCGGCCGGATCGTCGAGCTCTTCGCCCTGATCCGGTTCCGCCAGGGTCGGCCCGAGAGCGCCGTCCGGTTGCTCGGCGCGGCGAAACTCATCCGCGGCAAGCTGGACCTCGGCGAGCCCGGCATCCGGCAGCTGATCGAGGACCTCCGTGAACACTTCGGTGCGGAACGGTACGAGGCACTGCTCGCGCAGGACGCCGGACTGCCCAGGTCCGAGGTGCTCTCCTGGGTGAGCTCCGAAGCAAGCTGAAGGGGGCTTTCCTCGCGTCGCCGCGAGGAAAGCCCACTTCCCCCTTACCCCCGGTCACACGCGCTTCCGGTAAGCCCCCGTGTCCAGCCGGAA
>NZ_NMQT01000128.1 GCF_002234405.1 Amycolatopsis thailandensis
GACGACCATGCCCGGCAGCTCACGCCCGCCGACGGCGCTGATCGGCGTTTCCCAAGGTAGCGCGATCCGGAACGGCACGGTGGTCAGCTGCCCCGCCGCCACCTTCACCTTGCGGCCCGCGCTGACCCGCAGGAACTCCGCGGTCCCGGCGCGCTCGTGGTCGCCGCGCTCGACCTCGACCCGGGTCACCAGCGAAAGCAGGATCTCTTCGATCTGGGCGTCGCTCGAACCGCCCTGGATGCGGACCTGTCCGGTGATCACCTCGCCGGGGACGGCGTGCGGCGAGTCGAGCACGGTGTCGACGGACGGGCCGCCGACCCCGAAGGCGCTGAGCATCCGTTTGAACATCAGGGATTTCCTCCGCTGGGTACTGGAACTGGGGTGCCGCGAAAGCGAACACTTCGACTACTACCGAGATCCGCCGCGGCACGCCAGGCAAACCGGGTTAAAAACCCCTAAACGGGCGCGGCGTCACTACCTTCCCAGATCGGCCTGGCGCACGTCGTGCAGGTGGATGACGACGTCGTAGGAACGCCCGAGCGAGATGGCCACGGGGTCGACGGGGAACAGCGTGCCGATCGTGCGAGTCGGCCGGGCGGTGTCCAGCCAGGCGCGGGCGGCGGGCGGTGCGGTGCGGAAGTCGAGGTAGAAGTCCTCGAAACGAACCTTGTCGAGGGTGTGCTCGTTCGACC
>NZ_NMQT01000129.1 GCF_002234405.1 Amycolatopsis thailandensis
GGCCGACCGCTCGGCGCCGGCATCCGGGCCGACTCCGGGATCCCGCCGCCCGCCGGTGACGCGCTGCCGTACGCGGCGCGCGCCGCCAGCGGCTGGATCGGCCGCACGCGGTCGAGGAACCACGGTTCGAGTTCCGGCACCTCCACGGTGTTCGCCGGCCGTGCCGTCGACAGGGCCAGCTCGCATTCCGGCCAGTCCTCCCCGGTGTGCTGGGTGATCCGCCCGTACCAGGTCACCGCGACGTCTTCCCCGCGTACGCGGACGTCGTAGCCCGGTTCCCAGCTGGCGTTGGCGACCACATACGACAGTTCGAGACCGATTTCCGCGCCGTCTTCCTGGCCTTCCAGCTCGACCGTGACCGTCGCGCTGTCCACTTCGGACGTCCCCTGTTTCGCTTCGATCTCGCGGTCCAGCGCCTTGAGGTCGTCACGGAGCCGGGCGAGACGGATGCCGAGTTCTCGGCGTTTCCCCAGTGCCTCGGCCAGTTGGATGCCGAGCGCGTCGGTTACTTCGGCGACCCGGGGCGGTTCCGCCGTGCCCGCGGCCAGCGCCTTCGCGAAACTCTTCCCGCTGCGCGTGGCCAGCCCGGTCAGCAGATCGACCTTCGCGGTCTCCGCGGAGACCGCGTCCGCGACCTCGTCGACCACGGCCTGATCGGTCCGCCGTCGCTCCGTCAGTGTGCGCAGCGACGCGTCCGCGGGCACGGGGTGGCGCTCGACGGTGACGTCGACCCCGGCGATGACCGCCGGTCCGGAACCGGTGACCCGGACCGAATCGGTGTCCAGGTTCCACGGCAGGCCCGCGAAGGCGAAGCGGGTTTCCCCGTCGAGGCGTGCCGACGCCCGCCTCGTGATCCGGGCATGGTGCGGATAGACGGTGACGGCGACGATCGGGGCTTCCACGGTGCTCGGCATGCCTCCGACGTTAGTCTCTTGACACCCGTTCGGGGGGCCGGAAACCTCAGCTGGGTCTTGCCCGCCCGCCTTTTGGGGGTCCCGTGAGAGTCGCCAGACTCGCCGCTTTGTTCACCGCCGTCCTGGTCCTGCCGGCGACGGCGCTGCCCGCTCAAGCCGACGCGCCACCGGCGCCGGTTTTCAAGGACGGTCAGGCACAACCGGTGTTCGACCCGGCGGACGTCATCCGGGAGAACGTCTGGGTCACCGCGCCGGTCGACAGTGACCACGACGGCAAGGACGACCTCGTGCACGCGGAGGTCGTGCGGCCCCGCGCGACGCAGCAGGGCATGAAGGTCCCGGTCGTCTACCAGGCCAGCCCGTACTACGCGGGCGGCAACGACGTCGCGAACCACAACGTCGACGTGGAGCTGTACGTGCCCGGCGCCAAGCGCGCCCCCGCGGGCCCGAAGATCGCGACCAGGACCGTCGGCCCCAACCCGGCGCCGATCAACTGGAGCTACCAGAACTATTTCGTCGCCCGCGGTTTCGCCGTGGTGTACGGGGAGTCGCTCGGCAGTGGCCAGTCCACCGGTTGCCCGAGCACCGGCGACGTCAACGAGACCATCGGCGCCAAGTCCATTGTGGACTGGTTGAACGGCCGCGCGACGGCGCGTGACGCGGCGGGCAAGGCCGCGGTCGCCGACTGGAGCACCGGCAAGACCGGCATGATGGGCGTCTCCTACAACGGGACGCTGCCCAACGCGGTGGCCAGCACCGGCGTCAAGGGACTGGAGACGATCGTCCCGATCGCGGCCATCTCCAGCTGGTACGACTACTACCGCAACGACGGCGCCGTCGTCGCGGCCGGCGGTTTCCAGGGCGAGGACGCCGACGTGCTCGCGGACTACGTCCACACCCGTCAGGATCGCACCGTCTGCCGTCCCCTCATCGACAAGATCGCCGTCGACCAGGACCGGGTGACCGGTGACTACAGCCCCTTCTGGGACGTGCGCAACTACCGCAACGACGTGAGCAAGGTGCGCGCGTCGGTGCTCGTGGTGCACGGCCTCGGCGACTGGAACGTCAAGACCGACCAGGGCACCCGCTGGTACGAAATGCTCAAGGCGCACGGCGTCGAGCACAAGATCTGGCTGCACCAGGCCGGGCACGCCGACCCGATGAGCCTCCGCCGCGACGTCTGGCTCACCACGCTGAACAAGTGGATGTCGCACTACCTCTACGGCATCGACAACGGCATCGAGCGCGAGCCGAAGGCCACCATCCAGCGCGAGGACAAGTCGTGGGTGGACGAGCCCGAGTGGCCGCTTCCCGGCACCCAGGACGTGAAGCTCTACCCGTGGCCTGGTGGCTCCTCGAAGGGCAAGCTCGACACTCGCAACCCCGTGCCGGGCAAGGCCACTGTCGAGAAGCTGGCCGACGACGCGAGCAAGACCGTCGAACAGCTCGCCAACGCGGCCTCGTCGGGCAACCGGCTGTTGTACTCGACCACCGCGGCGAGCCAGCCCGTCCGCCTCTCCGGCACGGTGAAGGCCGACCTTTCGCTGTCCTTCGACAAGCCGGCCGCGAACGTGACGGCGGTGCTCGTCGACCGGGCCCCGAACGGGTCGGCGAAGGTGATCACCCGCGGCTGGACCGACCCGCAGAACCGGCGCGATCCCGCCAAGACCGACCCGATCACCCCTGGTGAGAACTACAAGGTCGAGGTGGAACTGGTCGCGAAGGACTACCTGCTCGCGGCCGGGCACAAGATCGAGTTCCTGGTGGCCTCCAGCGACCACGACTACACGCTCCGGCCGAAGCCGGGCGCGGGTGTCTCGGTCGAGCTGAACCGGACTTCGCTGGTGCTGCCGGTGGCGGGAGGCAAGCCCGCGCTGCGCGCCGCCTTCGGCTGAGTCCGTCCGTCCTCCGGATGCCACGTCCCGCCCGGGGCGTGGCATCCGGCGTTTTCGGGGAAAATGCCCACCGGACCTCGCGCTTGTATGGAAAATGTATTTCCTCCGGCTTTGCTCGGCGAGTCCGGCTTCCCCACCCGATGGAGGTCTCCATGTCCAGGTTGCGCCGCTTCGCAGTGCTCGCCGCGGCGGCTGTCGTCCCCGCGCTCGGCCTGACCCTCGCCGGTACGACGCAGGCGTCGGCCGCCCCGAACTTCCAGGTCCCGTTCAAATGCGGTGTCACGGTCACGGCCGCCACGTTCAGCGGGCACAGCCCGGCCAACTCGGTCGACTTCCAGAAGTCGGGGATCACCGGGATGCCGGTGGTGGCCGCGGCGGGCGGCACCGTCAGCCGGGTCGCCAACGAAGGCAGCACGAGCTACGGGCGCTGGGTCGAGGTCGACCACGGCGGCGGCTGGACCACCCGGTACGCGCACCTTTCGACGCAGTCGGTGTCGGTCGGCCAGGCCGTCAGCCTCGGCAAGCAGCTCGGCACGGCAGGCGCCACCGGCGGTGTGACCGGCCCGCACCTGCACTTCGAAGAGCGGCTCAACGGTGTCGCCCAGAAGGCGAAGCTGAACGGCGTCGCGGTGCCTTACTACGGCCACACCAACTTCACCAGCAAGAACTCGTGCGGCGGCAACCCGTACGAAGCCACCGAGGTGTGCGGCAGCGGGTTCTCCGTCGTCGACTCGCAGGCGCTCGCCGGTGGCTCCGGCACCGCGTACCTGCTCTACAACGCTTCGACCAAGTCCAACTGCGTGACCACGTTGAAGGCGGTTTCGCTCGGCACCGCGTCGCCGGTTTCGGCCTTCCTCGAAGTCCAGGGTTCGGCTCGCACCACCGACTCCGGCAGCTTCACCTACTACGCCGGACCCGTGAAGAAGACGGCCGCCTCGACCTGCGTCAAGTGGGGCGGCTCGGTCGGGGCGAACGCCTACGAGAGCCCGTTCGAACACTGCGACTGACCCCGCGGGGCCGGGCACTGTAGATCACCCCACCGACAATCCGGCGCCCCCGGGGCCGGTCCCGGTGGCGGTTGTCCACAACGGTCCCGGCTGTCCACAGATGTGTCATGCCCCCACCCAGCGGCCCCATTCCCGCCGCAGGGTGGGGGCATGACCACAACCACCACGACCGGCAGGACCAAGGTCGATCTGAAGGATCCGGCGGACCTGCTCGCCGCGATCCCGTACATCCTCGGGTTCCACCCCGAGAACTCCGTCGTCGTCTTCGGGCAGAAGGGGCCGGACCGCAAGAGCCAAGGCCTCACGATGCGCGTGGACCTTCCACCACCCGGCCTGGAGAGAGACCAGGCGCGAGACCTCGCTGTCCGGCTCGCCGTCACCGATCACACCGGTGCCACGGTGGCCGTCGTCGGCGGCGGTTCCCCGAACCCGTCCGGGCGGCCACCTCGCCGCCGTTTCCTCCGTCGCCTGGAATCCTCGCTCGCCGATTACGGGATCCCGTTGCTGCACTCGCTGTGGGCACCGTCCATCACCGAGGGAGCGCGATGGCGGTGCTATCGCGATACGGACTGCGGCGGCGTCCTGCCCGACCCGCGCAAGTCGATGGCCGCCGCGGTCACCACCAGCGAAGGCCAGGTCACCCACGAGAGCAGGGCGGATCTGGAGCGCCTTTTCGCGGCCGGTCCACCGGAGACGCTCGCGCGCCGTGGCGACATCCTGAGCAGGATGGCCGATCCGCCCTGGGGAAAGGACGATCTCGTCGAGGCGGGGCTCGCCGAGGTGAGCGCCGCGCTGGCCCGTGCCGGGCGGGGCGACGAGGTGATCACCGACGAGCAGGCCGTCCGGCTGGCGTGGGCGCTCTCCCTCGTCGAGGTCCGGGACGCCTGCCTGCTCACCGCGGCCCCTGTGGGCTCACCTTTGGCGCGCGCCGCGGAGGACCTCTGGCTCCGTCTCGCACGCGAGCTGCCCGAACCGGAGTCCGCCGAGGCACTGTGCCTGAAGGGGCACGCGGCCTACGTCCGCGGTGACCTGACCATCGCCAACATGGCGCTGGCCAGGGCCCGCGAAGTCGATCCGGAACACCGGATGGTCAGACTGCTGACAGCCGCCCTGGACGGGATGCTGCCTCCGTCCGAAGTGGCCGAAATGGTGCTGCGGCGACAGGAAGAAGAGCCGCCCGCGTTCTGGCTCAGACCGCCTGGCGGGACTGAGTGAACGCCCACGCGTCGGCCACGATGCCGTCGAGGTCGGTGCGCTCCGGCTTCCAGCCGAGTTCTTCGCCCGCCCGCTCGCTGGAGGCCACCAGCACCGACGGGTCACCTTCGCGGCGCGGCGCGACCGCGGCGGGGATCTCGTGACCGGTGGTGCGGCGGCACGCCTCGATCACCTCGAGCACGGAGAAGCCGGTGCCGCTGCCGAGGTTGTAGATGCGGTGCTCGCCGTCGACGGCGTGCTGCAGGGCCAGCAGGTGCGCGTCGGCGAGGTCGACCACGTGGATGTAGTCGCGGATGGCGGTGCCGTCCGCCGTCGGGTAGTCGTCACCGAAGACCTGGATCCGCTCGCGGTCCCCGGTGGCGACCTGGAGCACGAGGGGGATCAGGTGGGTTTCGGTGGTGTGCCGCTCGCCGAAGGAGCCGTAGGCGCCGGCGACGTTGAAGTAGCGCAGGCTGACGGCGGCGATGCCGTGGGCACGAGAGAACGAGGTGATCGCGTGGTCGATGGCCAGCTTCGTCGCGCCGTAGGTGTTCGTCGGCCGCGTCGGCGCCGTCTCCGGGATGGGGGAGGACTCAGGCTCGCCGTAGGTGGCCGCGGTGGAGGAGAACACCAGCCGCTTCGTGCCGTGGTCGCGCATCGCTTCGAGCAGGCGAAGCGTGGTCAGGACGTTGCCCTCCCAGTACTTCGCCGGATCCGTCATCGACTCGCCGACCAGCGACTTGGCGGCGAAGTGCAGGACGCCATCGAAGCCGTCGCCGAGGAGGCGCCGAGCGACCTCGGCGGCGTCACCCTCGATGAAGGTGGCGTCCGGGTGCACCGCGTCGGCGTGCCCGGTGGAGAGGTCGTCGACCACGGTGACGTCGTGCCCGGCCTCGATGAGACGGGCCGCGCAGACACTGCCCACATAACCGGCTCCGCCCGTCACCATCAGCTTCAGGGTCTTGGTCGGTTCGTCGGTCACGTTGGCGCCTTTCTACTGCGGATCCGGTCGCGGCCCAGTGTCCTCGCCCCCGGGCACCCGGCACGCCCGGGGGTCTCGCGACCGCGAGCCCTACAGCTCGTCGCGGCCCGCGCCGCGCGAGGGCACCGCGGTGAAAAGCCTGGGGTGGCGCAGATCCGCCGCCTCGTACGCCGCCTTCACCGCGCGTCCGACGACATCCACATCGGACTCCCGGACGAGGGCGATCGCCGAGCCGCCGAAACCGCCGCCGGTCATCCGCGCGCCGAGCGCCCCGGCCTCGCGGGCCGAATCGACGGCGAGGTCGAGTTCGCGGGTGGAGATCCGGTAGTCGTCGCGCATGCTGACGTGCGAGGCGTCCAGCTGGGGGCCGATCTCGGTGATCCGGCCGGCGCGCAGCAGGTCCACGGTGTCGAGGACCCGCTGGTTCTCCGTCACCACGTGGCGCACCAGCGGCACCAGCTCGTCCGGCAGCTTCGCGAGCGCGTTGTCGAGCCCGTCGACGCCGATGTCCCTCAGCGCTTTCACTTCGAGCAGTTCCGCGGCGCGTTCACAGCCCCGCCGGCGTTCGCCGTAGCCGCCCTCGGCGTGCGAGTGCTTCGTGCGGGTGTCCATGATCAGGATCCGGACGCCGGACTCCTCCAGCGGGAACGGCACCTGTTCCAGCTCGCCGGAACGGACGTCGAGGAACAGCACGTTCGATTCCGTGCAGCACAGGGACGCGGTCTGATCGAGCAGGCCGGTCGGCGCCCCGACGAAGTCGTTCTCCGAACGCTGCACCCAGCGGGCCACCTCGTGCAGGCTCGGCGCCCCCGCGCCGGTCCCCGGGGTGATGCCCGCCAGCCCGAGGAGGGCGAGAGCGACAGCGCATTCGAGAGCGTGGGAGGAGGACAGTCCCGCCCCCGAGGGCACGTCCCCCGCGATCGCCACGTCCGCGCCGGCGCCGAGGCCCTGGTCTCGCAGCACCCAGGCGACGCCCGCCGGGTACGCGGCCCACCCCTCGACCGAGCCGGGCTTCAGATCGCCGATGATGAGCGGGCCCGATTCCTGGACCCGGCCGTCCGAGCCGAGCGTGGCCACGGTGAGCACGCCGTCCTCGCGCGGGGTCGCCGCGGCGGCGAGCCGGTGCGGGAGGGCGAACGGCAGCACGAACCCGTCGTTGTAGTCGGTGTGCTCGCCGATCAGGTTCACCCGGCCAGGCGCCGACCAGACCCCGGCCGGAGCCCGGCCGTGGAGGGTCCGGAAGGTCGCCGCGGCGTCGGACGCGGCGCTCACCTGGCCTGCGCCAGCACGGCGTGCAGGGCCGAAGTGGCCACCAGGGCGGTGTTGCTGCCACCGGTGACCTCGATGGTCCCGCCGGGGGCCGCCTTGCCGACCTTGACCCGGCTGCCGGGCACGATGCCGACCGACTTGAGCTCGGTCATCAGCGTCTCGTCCAGCTGAACGTGCTCGGCGATGCGGCGGATCTCGACTTCGCCGCCACCCATCCGGGCGAATTCGTCGAGCCGCACGAGGTCGGCTTCGGCCGGCGGGGCGGGATCGCCGTCGCCGAGCTTGTCCAGTCCCGGGATCGGGTTGCCGTAGGGCGAGGTGGTGGGGTGGTCGAGCAGCTTGACCAGCTTGCGCTCGACGGCCTCGCTCATCACGTGTTCCCAGCGGCAGGCCTCGTTGTGGACGTGCTCCCATTCCAGGCCGATGACATCGACCAGGAGGCGCTCGGCCAGCCGGTGCTTGCGCATGACCGCGATGGCGAGCTCGCGCCCGTGCTCGGTCAGCTGGAGGTGCCTGTCGTCCGCGACGACGACCAGCCCGTCCCGTTCCATCCGCGCGACGGTCTGGCTCACGGTCGGGCCGCTCTGCTGCAGCCGCTCCGCGATCCGGGCCCGCAGCGGGACGACACCTTCTTCTTCGAGCTCGTAGATCGTACGCAAGTACATCTCGGTGGTGTCGATGAGATCGTTCACGCTGTCCCCTTCGTCCGCGTTGCTCATCGTAGTCGCTGGCACTGACAGCGACGCAGGCGTGGGGACAACAAGCGCCGTGCCGGGAAAAGTCCCCCAAGCTGGGCACGGAGCCGTCAGGCACGGGAAGATGGCCGCATGCGCCCCATGATCACCACCAGCGAACTCGCCGCGCAGCTCTCCGGCCCGGATTCGGCACGCTCCGTAGTCCTCGACGTCCGCTGGCGGCTCGCGGGCCCGCCCGGCGCCGATTCCTATCGTGAGGCGCATCTCCCGGGAGCGGTGTACGTCGACCTCGACAAGGCGCTCGCCGGGGAGCCGGGTGACGGCGGACGTCATCCGCTGCCCGAAGCGGAGACCCTGCAGCGGCATCTGAGGGCGGCGGGGGTCCGCGCCGGGCACCCGGTCGTGGTCTACGACGACTCCGACGGATCGGTCGCGGCCCGCGCCTGGTGGCTGCTGCGCTGGGCCGGGCACGCCGAGGTCGCCGTACTGGACGGCGGGTTCGCCGCCTGGGCCGAGGAAGAGCGCCCGCTCACCACCGAGGTCCCCTCGCCGGAGGAAGGGGACCTCGTCGTCGAACCCGGTGGCATGCCGGTGCTGGACGCGGCAGGGGCCGCCACGCTCGCCAGGGACGGGCTGCTCTTCGACGCCAGGGCGAAGCCGAGGTACGCGGGGGAGACCGAGCCGATCGACCCCCGCGCCGGGCACATCCCCGGCGCGGTCAACGCCCCCTTCTCCGGGCATCTCGCGGAGGACGGCCGCTGGCGCGACGCCTCGGAACTGGCCGAGCGGTTCGAAGGATTCGGCGTGACGCCGGAGACGCCGGTCGGTGTCTACTGTGGATCGGGCGTCACCGCGTCGTCCGTCGTGCTCGCGCTCGAGGTCTCCGGTCACCCGGAGCCCGCGGCGCTGTACGCGGGTTCGTGGTCGCACTGGTCCCGCGATCCGGAGCGCCCGGTGGCCACGGGGGACCTCCCCGGCTGACCCGCGGCGTCCGGAACGGGGGCACTGGCCGCGATCGGGCACTAGAGTTCGCACCATGCGAGCACCGGCCGTCGTATGGGACTCCTCGCTGCTGGGTTACGACCTCGGCGGCGAGCATCCGTTCAACCCGGTGCGGCTCGAACTGACCATCCGGCTCGCCACCGGACTCGGCGTGCTCGACGGGGTCGAGCTGCTCGTCCCCGACGCCGCGGGCGAAGACGAGCTGCGCCGTGTCCACCTGGACGAGTACATCGAGGCCGTGCGGCGGGCGCCGATGACCGGTGCCGATTTCGCGCACGGGCTCGGCACCGAGGACAACCCGGTGTTCACCGGCATGCACGAGGCTTCCGCGCTGGTCGTCGGCTCGACGCTGCTGGCCGCGCGCAAGATCGCCGACGGCGAGGCGACCAGGGCGGTGAACATCGCCGGCGGGCTGCACCACGCGATGCCGGGCAAGGCGTCGGGCTTCTGCGTCTACAACGACTGCTCGGTGGCGATCTCGTGGCTGCTGGACCACGGCTTCGACCGCGTGGCCTACGTCGACACCGACGTCCACCACGGCGACGGCGTGCAGACGGCGTTCTACGACGACCCCCGGGTGCTGACCGTTTCGCTGCACCAGCACCCGTTCACGCTGTGGCCGGGCACGGGCTATTCGGCGGAGATCGGCAAGGGCGGGGCCGAGGGCACCGCCGTCAATCTCCCGCTTCCGCCCGGTACCCGCGACGGCGGCTGGCTGAGGGCGTTCGAGGCGGTGGTGCCGTCGCTGCTGGAGCAGTTCCAGCCGCAGATCCTCGTCACCCAGTGCGGCGTCGACTCGCACGAGGAAGACCCGCTGGCGGATCTCTCGCTCTCGGTGGACGGTCATCGCGCCATCTACCGGCGGTTGCGGGAACTGTCCGAAGCGCACGCCGGTGGCCGCTGGATCGCCGTGGGCGGCGGGGGTTACCAGCTGATCCGGGTGGTGCCGCGGTCCTGGACCCATCTGCTCGCCACCGTGCTCGATCGCGACGTCGACCCGGCGACGGCGTTGCCGCCGGACTGGGTCGCGTCGATCTCCCGGGCGGCGCCGAAAGCCGAGATCCCGCCCGGCATGTCCGATGGCCGTGACACCACCTTCGTCCCGTGGGGGGACGGGGCGGACGAACCGGTCGACATCGCCATCCGCGACACCCGCCGCGCGATCTTCCCGCTGCACGGCCTCGATCCGGACGATCCGAGGGACTGACATGGCCACTGGAAACACCGCGGATGCCAAGCGCGACCCGTACGACTTCCCGCGCGAGTGGGAGGCCGACGTCCTGCTCTCCGACGGCGGCACGGTGCACCTGCGCCCGGTGATCCCCAGCGACGCCGAAGGCCTCGTCGCCTTCCACGGCCGGTTGTCCGAACGCACCCGGTACTTCCGGTACTTCGGCGCCTATCCGCGGATCCCGCAGCGGGACCTCGAACGGTTCTCCGTCGTCGACCACCACGACAGGGTCGCCTTCGTCGCGCTGCTGGGCGACGACATCGTCGCGGTCGGCCGCTACGAGCGGCTCGACCAAGGGCCGTCGGCCGAGGTCGCGTTCGTCGTCGACGACGCCCACCAGGGCCGCGGGCTCGGGTCGATCCTGCTGGAACATCTGGCCGCCGCCGCTTCGGAATCCGGGTTGCGGCGTTTCGTCGCCGAAGTGCTCGCCGAGAACGCGGCGATGGTCCGCGTGTTCCGCGACGCGGGCTACCAGGTCAGCCGCGAGATCGAAGAGGGCGTGCTGCATCTGGAATTCGACATCGACCCGACCGAGGAGTCCCTCGCGGTCGCCCGGTCCCGGGAGCAGGCCGCCGAGGCGCGCAGCGTGCACAACCTGCTGCATCCGAAGTCCGTCGCGGTGATCGGCGCGTCCACCGATCCGACGAAGATCGGCTACGTCGCGCTCACGAACCTGCTGAGCGCCGACTTCGCGGGCACCGTCTACCCGGTCAACCCCGAGCACAAGTCCGTGCGCGGCGTCCGCGCGTATCCGTCCGTCGTGGACATTCCCGACGCCGTCGACCTCGCGGTGGTGGCCGTTCCGGCCGAGGCCGTCGAGTCCGTTTTGGACGGTGCGCTGGCCAAGGGCGTCAAGACTCTCCTGATCGTCTCCGGCGGGTTCGCCGAAGCCGGACCGCACGGGCTGCACGCCGAGCTGAGGCTGGTCGGGGAGGCCAGGGCGCACGGGATGCGCGTCGTCGGCCCGAACGCGCTGGGCGTGCTCAACACCGACGCCTCGGTCCGGCTCAACGCCACCCTCGCGCCCCGTCTGCCCGCTCGCGGCCACACCGGGTTCTTCTGCCAGTCCGGCGCGCTGGGCACCGCGATCCTCGCCGACGCCGAGGCACGCGGCCTCGGGCTTTCGACGTTCGTCTCGGCGGGCAACCGGGCCGACGTCTCCGGCAACGACCTGCTCCAGTACTGGGAGACCGATCCGGCGACCGACCTCGTCCTGCTGTACCTGGAATCGTTCGGCAACCCGCGCAAGTTCGCGCGGCTCGCCCGGCGGCTGGCGCGGACGAAACCGGTGGTGGCGGTGAAATCCGGCAGGCACGCGGTCCGCCCGCAGCTCGCCGCGACCTCGGCGGAGGTCGACGAGTCCAGTGTCCAGGCCCTGTTCGAGCAGGCGGGCGTCGTCCGCGTCGACACGCTCGCGCAACTCTTCGACACCGCCTTGGTCTTCGCCCACCAGCCGCTGCCCGCCGGGCCGCGGATCGCCATCGTGGGCAACTCCAGCGCCATCGGGTTGCTCGCCGCCGATACCGCGCGGGCGCACGGTCTCCGGCTGACCTCGGACCCGGTCGACGTCGGGCCGCAGGCGAGCCCGGAGGAATTCGCCGCCGCCGTGCGCGAAGCCCTCAACTCCCCGGAGACCGACGCGCTCGTGGTGGTCTTCGTGCCCCCGCTCGCGATCCCGGGTACCGCGTACGCCCGCGCGCTGCGGGAAGCCGTCGTCGAGATGGACAAGAACAAGCCGATCGTGTCGACCTTCCTCGCCGTCGAGGGTGTCCCGGATGAATTGGCCGTCCCGTCCGAGGACGGCGTGCCGACGCGGGGTTCGGTCCCGTCGTACCCCAGCCCCGAACGCGCGGTGAACGCGCTGGCGCGAGTCGTGCGCTACGCCGCCTGGCGGCAGCGGCCGCAGGGCAACCTGGTGCGGCCCGCCGGTCTGCACGCCGAACAGGCACAGGTCATCGTCGGTGAACTCCTGGCGGGCGAGGACGGCAAGACGACGCTGCTGTCGGACGACGACGTGGTCCGGCTCCTGGGCTGCTACGGCATCGACGTCGTCCCGTTCCAGGTCGTGACCTCCGCGGAAGAGGCGGTGAAAGCGGCCGAGGACCTCGGGTTCCCGGTCACCCTCAAGGCAGTCGACGAGCGGCTGCGCGGCAGGCCGGACCTCGCCGGGGTGCGGCTCGATCTGTCCTCTTCGGACGGTGTGCGCCGGGCGTACCTCGATCTGCGGGAGATCTCCGGCGACGACGAGGTCTACGTCCAGCGGATGGCGCCCAAGGGCCTGTCGTGCGTGATCGGGCTGCAGGACGACCCGTCGTTCGGTTCGCTCGTGTCGTTCGGGCTCTCCGGGCTGGTCAGCACGCTGCTGGGGGACCGGGCCTACCGCGCCGTCCCGCTCACCGACGTCGACGCCGCCACCCTGCTGCGCGAACCGCGGACCTCGCCGTTGCTCACCGGGTACCGCGGTGACGAACCGGCGGATCTGGCCGCGCTCCAGGACATGGTGCTGCGCGTCGCGGCGCTCGCCGAGGACAACCCCGAGGTCCGCTCGATGACGCTCGACCCGATCCTGGCCTCGCCGGACGGCGCCTTCGTCGCCAACGCCCGGATCGTGCTGGGCCCGCCGCCGACCCGCCCCGACACCGGACCGCGACGGCTGAGGCCGATCAACGCCCCTGCTTGAGTCCGGGCAGCACCACGGCGAACACGCTCACGGCCAGTGGCGCGAGGATCCCGAACGCCGCCGTGACGGGAAGGCGAACAGCACCGACCACACCCCGAACTCGCCGGTGTCCGCCAGTGCTTCCTCAGGCGCGTCGCACCGTGAGTCTGCCGGGAACGGCGCCGGTCAGGAATCCCACTCCTGGGGCGAGCGAGCGGCGAGATCCGGGTCGTGGCCGGTGAACGACGCGATATCACCCTTGATCGTGTTGTGGAAGGCGGCGACCCGCCCGTCGTGGACGAGCATCGTCTGCACCGCGCGCTGCTCCCCGGCGAGGGGACCCGCCGGGATGGACATCACCGTCTCGGAGTGCACGAGGTCGAATCCGCCGCCGAGCGGGCGGCTCGACACCTGGCGGAGTTCCAGCCTGCTGCCCCGGTAGATGGTGTCGAAGATCTTCTGGCTTTCGCGGGCGATCGTCGCGCGGCCGCGCTGGATGCGGCCGACGACGTCGACGAAATCCACGTCCTCGGCGAAGTTCGCGGCCCACGCCTCACCGTCACCGGCGTTCCAGGCGCGTTCCAGCGAAGTGATGATCTCCTCGGTGGTCATCGCTGTCCTCCCTCGTGGCGACTACCCCTTGCTGGGAAAGACGTTTCAAGGAGTCGTCCGGTTGCGTGACCTCCACCCGGCCCCGTCACCGAGGCCGGGTGGAGTCACGACGACTACGAGGCGTTGCCCAGGGGCACGCTGGTGGCGTCGCTGCTTCGGTGACGCAGGTACCTGTCGAAGAACGCGCTCAGTTCGGCTCGCTGAATCGCGACGCTCCGCGCCGGGTCGATGGTGCCGACGAACGCGGCCGGGGCGTTGCCCAGCTGGGGCAACAGGGTCTGGTAATCGGTGAAGCTGAAGTGCTCGCCGTCCGGCAGGCGCGTCTCGCGGGTCCAGCCGCGCTGGTTGCGCTGGAACTCCTGCCAGGACGCGTCCGACGCCGCGCTGTGGTCACCCGCGCTCATCAGCAGGAACGGCCGGTCGAGACCTTCGTCGGCGACGCGGCCGAAGATCCGCCGCGACTGCGAGTGCGCCATGCTGCCGTCGAGATCCGCCCCGGCGACGACGCGCGGGTCCTCCACCATCGTCTCGCCCGCGGTGAACCCGCCCGCGGAGTGGCCGAACATGCCGACCCGGGAAAGCCGAAGCCTGTCGAGGACGAATCGCGTGTCCTGGACACGGGTCTCCATCACGCGCTTCGACACCTCGACGCTCGACGGCGGCAGGGCTTTCTTCTCGACACGTCCACCGGGGAACTCGACCGCTTCCGCCTCGTGGGTGTGGTCGATCGCCACGACGACGTACCCCTCACTCGCGAGCTGTTCCCGCAGGACGGTGCCGTGCGAACGGGACAAGGTGCCGCCGGGTGAATACAGCACGACAGACCGTTTCCCGACGATGGCGGGCGCGCCGAGCCGGGAATTCGTGGGAAAGCGGTAGTCGAGGGTGTCCGCCTCGACGCCCAGTTTGACGGCGTCGCCCTCGGCCACGACCTTCGCGACTCCCGGCGCCATGTACGGCGCCTTCGGTTTCCCGCTCGGCAGAGCCGGATACCGCACGGTGACCATCAGTTCCCTGACGGTGCCGGGAACCCACGGGTCCCGGCGGGAGTGGTCGATCAGGTGCAGGTCGGTACTGCCGACCGCGTACGGGCCGGTCGGCGCCGGCAGGCTCAAACGGACAGGGGCCGCCGAAGCGGTCGGTGCGAGAAGGACGGCGGGGAGGGCGAGAGCCGTGGCCAGTACACCCATCCTCTGTGGAATTCTTTTCATGGCAACGAACTTAGGGAGCGATCAGCTGTCCGGGCATCGGGAAGATCACCGGTGCCGACCCTGGGATCAGTCCTGGGGGTAGCGGAGCTCCCAGGCGTCTCCGGCGCCGTCCGCGGCCAGTTCCCGTTTGAGCACCTTGTGCGTCGCCGTGCGCGGTAGCTCTTCGATCACCCGCACGAACCGAGGGCGCTGTTTCGGACCGAGGTCGCCTTGCGCCGCGACGAAAGCGGCGAGCTCACCGGCGTCGACCGGAGACCGGCAGACCAGCGCGGCCATCACCTGGTCTCCCACGCGCGGATCCGGCACCGCGTACACGGCGGCTTCGCGGACGGCGGGATGCCGCAGGAGCGCGCGTTCGATCGGGGCGGTGCCGAGGTTTTCGCCGTCGACGCGAAGCCAGTCGCCGAGCCGTCCCGCGAAGTAGCAGTAGCCGTCCGCGTCGAGGTAGGCCAGGTCGCCGGTGTGGTACATCCCGTCGCGCATCCGGTCGGCTTCGGCGGCCGGGTCGCCGTAGTACCCGGCGAAGAAGCCCGGCCCGCCGGTGTTGACCAGTTCGCCGACCGCCTCGGCGGCGTTGAGCAGCTTCCCGGCCGCGTCGAATTCCGCCGGGGGACAGGGTTCCCCGGTCTCCGGATCGAGTACGGCGACGCCGTCGAGCAGCCGGCCGAGTGAGCCGGGCGGGGTGGTGGCGTCCCGGCCGAAGTTCACGCCGCCCTCGGTCGAGCCGAACGCGTCGACCACGTGACAGCCGAAGCGCTTGGCGAAAACGGCGAGGTCGGCCTCCGCGCCTTCGTTGCCGTAGACCAGTTTCAGTGGGTTGTCGGCGTCGTCGTCCCGCTCGGGAGTGGTGAGCACGTAGGACAGCGGCTTGCCGACGTAGTTGGCGTAGGTCGCCCCGAACTTCCGGACGTCGGGAAGGAAACCGGAGGCGGAGAACCGGCGCCGCAGCGCGATCCCCGCGCCCGAGGAGAGCGCGACCGACCAGCCCGCCATGATGGCGTTGGAATGGAACATCGGCATCGCCACGTACGCGGTGTCCTCTGTGGACAGACCGAAGCGGGAGGCCAGCATCTCGCCGGGGTAGGCGACCTTGCCGTGGGTGCACCGGACGGCCTTCGGATCGCCGCTGGTGCCGGAGGTGAAGATCAGCATGAGCAGGTCTTCGGGCTTCGCGGCCACGGGAACGACCGTCTCGGGCGAGGGTTCGAGCTCGCTCAGCGGCCGCACCGGGACGCCTGCCTCGGACAGCAGGGGAAGGTACTTCTCCTCGGCGAACACGAGCTCGCAGTCGGCCAGCGCGACGTCGCGGGCCAGGGCCGCGCCCCGGCGCGTCGGGTTCAGGCCGACCAGCACGTGCCCCGAGAGCGCGGCACCACCGAGCAGGAACGAGAACTCGGGGATGTTGTCGGCCAGCAGCCCGAAATGCCCGCCGGGCCGCAGGATCCCGTTCAGCGCGGCCGCGTGTCCGGCGCAGGCCCGGACGTGTTCGGCCCAGGTCCAGCGCCGGTCCTCGAACAGCAGCCCGGTCGAGCGGTCCTCCGCTCTGGCGAGCAGGAGCTCCGTGACCGTGGGGGTCATGCCGGGTCCGCGGCCAGGAGGTCGCCGAGACCTCGCAGCTGCGCGGTCGCGCCACCCCAGGTGAACTCGAGCCGTTTCGCCGCGACGAAGTAGCGGTGCAGCGTGTGATCGACGTCGATGCCGACCCCGCCGTGGATGTGCACGGCGGTGTGCGCCACGCGGTGACCCGCCTCCGCCGCCCAGAACTTCGCCGTCGCGACCTCTTCGGCCGACGGCAGGCCCTCGCTCAGCCGCCAGACGGCCTGCCACAACGTCAGCCGGACGGCTTCGACGTCGACGTAGGCGTCGGCGAGCCGCTGCCGCACCGCCTGGAAGCTCCCGATGAGGTGGTCGAACTGCTTGCGTTCCCGCGCGTACTCCGCGGTCAGCTCCAGTGCCCGCTCGACGACGCCGAGCTGTTGCGCGCAGGCACCGATCGTGCCGCGCAGACGCAGCCATTCGCCGATGTCGCCCAAGGAGACCTCGGCCTTGGCACCGGACAGTTCCACGAGCGCCGCGTCGGCGTGGTCGACGGTCCGCTGCGCCGAGACGGTCACCGCGTCCCGGTCCAGCAGGAACACCTGACGGCCACCGTCGATGGCGGCTTCGACGAGGAACCCGTGCGCGAACGCGCCCGAGGCCACCGCGGTCTGCGCGCCGGTCAGCCGCCAGCCGTCGCCGTCGGCCTCGGCGGTGAACCCGCACGGCACGCCGTAGTCCGGCAGCGCCACCGCGAGGACGTGGTCGCCGCGCAGCACCGGGACGACCCAGCGCTCGGCAAGCCGCCCGTCACCGAATTCGGCGACGGCCGCGGCGCCCATCACGACCGACGTGAGATAGGGGACCGGTGCGACCGCGCGGCCGATCTCGGCCAGTACCGAACACTGCTCCAGCGGCCCGAACCCGCCGCCGCCGACCGACTGCGGCAGGGCGGCGTCGATCACTCCGGCCTGGGCCAGGGAAGTCCACAGTGGAGCGTCGAACCCGCCGGAACCGTGTGGCCCCAGCACGTCGGGCGTGACCTTGTCCGTCAGGATCCGGCGCGTGAGCGACGCGAGATCCTGCTGCGCTTCGGTGAGCGTGAAGTCCATCGTGTCTCCTAGCGCGTGACGGGCAGGCCGAGGGCGGTCGCGGCGATCATGTCCCGCTGGATCTCGTTGGTGCCGCCGCCGAAGGTGAGGATCAGCGACGAACGGTGCAGCCGTTCGATCCGGCCGCGCAGCAGGGCGCCGGGGGAGCCCTCGCGGACCACGGCGCCCGCTCCCAGGATCTCCATCATCAGCCGGTACGCCTCGGTCGCGAACTCCGTGCCGAACACCTTGGTCGCCGAGGCCTCCGCCGGGCCGAGGTCGCTGCTCGCGGCCGCCCAGGCGATCCGCCAGTTCCGCAGCTTCAGATACTCGGCGTGCGTGTGGATCCGCGCCAGGTGCAGCCGGACCCACGGCTGGTCGATGACGCGGGAGCCGTCGGGCAGCTTGGTCGTCTGCGCCCAGGTCCGCACGTCGCGCAACGACGTCTGGATCGGCGCGGCCGAGGTCAGCGCGACCCGTTCGTGGTTGAGCTGGTTCGTGATGAGCGGCCAGCCCTCGTTCTCCCCGGCGACCCGCGAAGTCACCGGGACGCGCACGTCGTCGTAGTAGGTCGCGCTCGTGCCGGGCCCGGCGACCGTGCGCACCTTCGTCCAGGAGAAACCGGGCGCCGACGTCGGCACGATCAGCATGCTCAGGCCCTTGTGCTTGCGGGCCCCGGGGTCGGTGCGGGCGGCCAGCCAGATGTAGTCGGCGTACTCGATCAGGCTCGTCCACATCTTCTGGCCGTTGATGACGTAGTCGTCGCCCTCGCGGACCGCGCGAGTGCGCAGGGACGCCAGGTCGGTGCCCGCGCCCGGCTCGGAGTAGCCGATCGCGAAGTGCAGCTCGCCGGCGGCGATCTTCGGCAGGTAGAACGCCTTCTGTTCTTCGGTGCCGTACCGCATGATCGTCGGCCCGACGGTGTTCACCGTGAGGAACGGGACGGGCACCCCCGCCGCGGCCGCTTCGTCGGTGAAGATGAGCTGATCGAGCATCGGCCGGTCCTGCCCGCCGTACTCGCGGGGCCAGCCGATCGCGAGCCAGCCCGCACTGCCCAGATCCCGGACGATTTCCTTGTACACCAGGCCGTCGCCGTACTCGCCGCCGTCGTCGGCCAGGGCTTCACGGCGTTCGGGGGTCATCAGCCCGGCGAAGTACTCCCGGAGTTCCCCGGCCAGTGCCCGTTGCTCCGGCGTGTAGTCGATCCGCATCCGTCACCTCTGCCGTCGGTGCTCGTTACTGGTGCCATGGCCGCTCGCGGCGGTAGGGTAGAACCTGTTCTAGTTGTACCAGGTGTGGCGGCGAGGAGGGAATATGGAGATCGACGTCGATCGCTCGCTCTGCGAGGCGAACGCGATCTGTGTCGGCTTCGCGCCCGAGGTCTTCGATCTCGACGACGACGAGGAGCTGATCCTCGAATCGACCGAAGTTCCGCAGAATCAGGTAGAACGTGTTACTCAAGCTGTGGCGAGCTGTCCGAAAAACGCCCTGCTCATACGCGGTTAGCACCGTTTATTTGGACCTTGCATGTAGCGAGAACAGATTCTAGTGTGTGCGGTGAGGCGAGGAGGCCCGGAGTGAGTTTGGACGGCAAGACGGCTATCGTGACCGGGGCCGGCGCGGGACTCGGCCGGGCCGAGGCGCTGGCGCTGGCCGCGGCGGGGGCGTCGGTGGTGGTCAACGACGTGTCGACCGCCGCGCAGGTGGTCGCCGACGAGATCGAGGCCGAAGGCGGCAAGGCCGTCGCGGTCACCGGCGACGTGTCGGAGTCCTCGACCGCGGACGCGCTGCTCTCCGCCGCCGTCGACCACTTCGGCGGACTCCACGTCCTGGTCAACAACGCGGGCGTGCTGCGCGACCGGATGCTCTTCTCGATGTCCGACGAAGAATGGGACACGGTGCTTCGGGTCCACCTTCGCGGGCACTTCCTGCTTTCCCGCAACGCCGGGGCGTACTGGCGTGACAAGTCCAAAGTGGACGGCGCGCCGGTGTACGGCCGCGTGGTCAACACCGCGTCGGAGTCGTTCCTGCTCGGCGCCCCCGGCCAGCCGAACTACGGCGCGGCCAAGGCGGGCATCGCCGCGCTCACCGTCTCCACCGCGCGCGGTCTTTCCCGCTACGGCGTCCGCGCCAACGCGATCTGCCCGCGCGCCCGCACCGCGATGACCGAAGCCGTCTTCGGCGCCGACGCGCCGGAAGGGATCGACCCGCTTTCGGTCGACCACGTCGCGCCGTTCGTCTCCTTCCTCTGTTCGCCCGAGTCCGACCGCGTCAACGGTCAGGTCTTCCTCGTCTACGGCGGGATGGTCGCGCTCATGCGGCCGCCGTCGGTGGAGCAGCGGTTCGACACGGTCAACGGGACCTGGACGGTCGACGAGCTCGCCGGAAGCGTGGGCGGCTACTTCGCCGACCGCGACCCGGAACGCATGTTCTCCGCATCCGAAATCATGTCGCTGCCGTGAGGAGATGACGATGGGCAGGCTCGACGGCAAGGTAGCCCTGATCACCGGCGGCGCCCGCGGGCAAGGCGAGGCGGCCGCGCGGCTGTTCGTCGCCGAGGGCGCGCGCGTGGTGATCGCCGACATCAACGACCTCGACGGCAAGAAACTCGCCACCGAACTCGGCGAATCCGCCGTCTACCAGCATCTCGACGTCGGTGACGAGGCCGAATGGGACGCCGCGATCGAACGCACCGTCTCGGAGTTCGGCCCGCCGACGGTCTTGGTCAACAACGCCGGCATCCTGCACTTCTCGGAACTCGGGAGGACCACGCTTGCCGACTACGAACGCGTCATGCGGGTCAATCAGATCGGGGCGTTTCTCGGCATGCGCTCGGTCGTTGAACCGATGACCGGGGCCGGAGGCGGCTCCATCGTCAACGTGTCCTCTGTGGAAGGACTCGCCGGGATGCCGTATCTCGTCGCCTACACCGCGAGCAAGTTCGCGATCCGCGGGATGACCAAGGTCGCCGCGCTCGAACTCGGCGCGAAGAACATCCGGGTCAATTCGGTCCATCCCGGCGCGATCGACACGCCGATGGTCGCCGCGGCGGCCGGTGGGCAGAAGATCGACATGTCGTGGGTGGGCAAGAAGGTCGCCTTGGGCCGCGTCGGGCGGCCGGAGGACATCGCGAAACTCGTGCTGTTCCTGGCCAGTGACGACAGTTCGTACAGCACGGGCTCGGAGTTCGTCGCCGACGGCGGCGCGACCGCGACGCACGCCCTCAAGATTTAGCGCGGAGGTGCCGAGAGCAAGGTGAACACCGCCGACGCAATGGGGCGTTGACAGGTGGAGTAGAAACTCGGGCAGGCGACTGGGAGGTTCTGTGGGAGCGACGGTGTCCGTCCCGGGTATGGGTGCGCTCACACAGGTCGGCAGGCTCGCGACCCTGTCGTGGGAGGTCCTGCGGGCGATCTTCAAACGCCCGTTCCAATTCCGCGAATGGATCCAGCAGTGCTGGTTCTTCGCCAGCGTCACCATCCTGCCGACGGCGCTGGTGGCGATCCCGTTCGGCGCGGTCATCGCCCTGCAACTCGGATCGCTGACCCAGCAGATCGGCGCGCAGTCGTTCACCGGCGCGGCGAGCGCGCTCGCGATCGTGCAGCAGGCGAGCCCGCTGATCACCGCGCTGCTGGTGGCGGGCGCGGGCGGCAGCGCGGTCTGCGCCGACATCGGCGCCCGCAAGATCCGTGAAGAGATCGACGCGATGGAGGTCCTCGGGGTCAACCCGATCCAGCGCCTGATCGTGCCCCGGGTCCTGGCCGCCATCGTGGTTTCGGTGCTGCTGAACGGTTTGGTCAGCGTCGTCGGCGTGCTCGGCGGCTACTTCTTCAACGTCGTCATGCAGGGCGGCACCCCGGGCGCGTACCTCGCCAGCTTCAACGCGCTCGCGCAGGTGCCGGACCTGTGGGTCAGCGAGATCAAGGCACTGCTCTACGGTTTCGTCGCCGGGGTGGTCGCGGCCTTCCGCGGGCTGAACCCGGCGGGCGGGCCGAAGGGCGTCGGCGACGCGGTGAACCAGGCCGTGGTCATCACGTTCCTGCTGCTGTTCCTGATCAACGTCGTGCTGACCGCGATCTACCTGCGGATCGTGCCGCCGAAGGCGATGTGACATGGCGAGCGAACCCGCTGTTTCGGACCGGACGCTCGAGATCATCGCGCGTCCCGGCGCGATGCTGGAAGGCTTCGGCGGCCAGCTGTCGTTCTACTTCCGTGCGCTGGCCTGGACCCCGCGCACGATCCGGCGCTACGGCCGCGAGATCTTCCGGCTGCTGACCGAAGTCAGCTTCGGCACCGGCGCGCTCGCGGTGATCGGCGGCACGCTCGGCGTGATGATCGGGATGACGCTGTTCACCGGGCTCATCGTCGGCATGCAGGGCTACTCGGCGCTGAACCAGCTCGGCACGGCCGCGCTGACCGGGTTCATCTCCGCCTACTTCAACACCCGCGAGGTCGCGCCGCTTTCGGCGGGGCTCGCGCTCTCGGCCACCGTCGGCTGCGGGTTCACCGCGCAGCTCGGCGCGATGAAGATCTCCGAGGAGATCGACGCGCTCGAAGTGATGGGTGTGCCGAGCCTGCCCTACCTCGTGACGACGCGGGTGATCGCCGGGGTCAGCGCGGTCATCCCGCTCTACGCCGTCGGCCTGCTCTCGTCCTATCTGGCCTCGCGGCAGATCACCATCTGGCTCTACGGCCAGTCGGCGGGCACCTACGACCATTACTTCACGCTGTTCCTGCCGCCCGAGGACGTGCTCTGGTCGTTCGTCAAGGTGATCATCTTCAGCGTGCTCGTCATCCTTTCCCATTGCTATTACGGCTATACCGCCAGCGGTGGGCCCGCCGGGGTGGGGATCGCCGTCGGCCGCGCGGTGCGGACGTCGATCGTGCTGATCTCGGTTCTCGACTTCTTCCTGAGCCTCGCGATCTCGGGCGCGACGACGACGGTGAGGATTTCCGGGTGAACAGGGGGATTCTGCTGCGGCGGCTCCGGCACCAGGTGCTGGGGCTGGTCTTCCTCGTGGTGGTCGTGCTGTTCTTCGTCACGACCATCGCCTTCTACCAGAAGGCCTTCACCACGGTGACCCTGGTGAAACTGGAGACCGACCGCATCGGCAACCAGATGCGCGAGGGCGCGGACGTCAAGGTGCGCGGGATGGTCGTCGGTGAGGTGCGGTCGATCCAGGCCCACGGCGACCACGCGACGATGGACCTGGCGCTGCAACCGGACAAGACCAAGGTCATCCCGTCGAACGTGTCCGCGAGGCTGCTGCCGAAGACGTTGTTCGGTGAGCGATATGTCGCCTTGCAGATCCCCGAGCGGCCCGAGCGGCACATCGGCGAGGGCGACGTCATCCCGCAGGACCGCAGCAGCAGCGCGATCGAGCTGGAAACCGTGCTCGGCAACGTGATGCCGTTGCTGCAGGCCGTCCAGCCGGAGAAGATGGCCAGCACGCTGAACGCCGTCGCGTCCGCTTTGGACGGTCAGGGCAAACAGCTCGGCGCGACGATGGCGGGACTTTCGGACTACCTCGGGAAAGTGAACCCGTCGCTGCCCGACCTCAAGGCCGACATCTCCGGGCTGGCCGACGCCGCCGAGATCTACGACAAGGCCGCGCCGGATCTGCTGGCCGCGTTGTCGGATCTGACCACCACGAGCAAGACACTGGTCGAGAGCCAGCGCGGGCTCGCCGACGTCTACTCGACCGTGACCGCCGCGTCGCTCGACCTGACGAGCTTCCTGAAAGTGAACCAGGACAACCTGATCCGCCTCACCACCAACCTCCAGCCCACGCTGGACGTCCTCGCGAAGTACGCGCCGGAGTACCCGTGCCTGCTCAAGCAGCTCGCCGGGTCGGTGCCCCGCGCGGAACTCGCTTTCGGCAAGGGCACCGCGCATCCCGAGGTCAGCCGGGTGACCATCGAGTTCACGCCGAGCCGCGGCAAGTACCTGCCCGGCGTCGACGAGCCCAAGTACAACGACAAACGTGGCCCGCGGTGTTATCCGGAGGTTCCGCCGCCGGGCCGCTGGCCGCAGTATCCGCCGGACGGCGCGATCGACGACGGGTCCTCGAAGCCCGCTCCTCCGCGTGACCCGGACGGAAGGCTGCCCTCGAACGGGACCATTCCGGCGGGCGGGAACGTGGGCGGCTCGGTGGTGAACACGCCGGACGAACAACGGCTGATCGACCTGCTCGTGTCGCCGGCGATGGGGACGACGCCGGACCAGGTGCCGAACTGGGGGAGCCTGCTGGTGGGACCGCTGTACCGCGGTGCGGAGGTGGAGCTCCGATGAGGACAACGTCAGCCGGGAGCGGGCTGAAGGGGCCCTTCACCGCATGCGACGCGGTGAAGGGAGCTTTCACCGCGTCTGATGAGGGGAAAGCGTCCTTCAGCCCCCGGGCCGCAGCCGGCGGGAGGGCGGTCCGATGAGGTCCTTCGTTCCGGATCTGATCAAGATCCTCGTCTTCACCGTGGTCACCGTGCTGCTCACCGCGATCCTCGGCGCCACCATCGCGAACACCAACTTCGGCGAGACCTCGGGCTACACGGCCAAGTTCACCGACGCGTCCGGGCTCAAGGAGGGCGACGACGTCCGCATCGTCGGCGTGAAGGTCGGGCAGGTCGGCGAGATCGAGGTCGAGGAGGGCGAGAAGAACTTCGCCCAGGTCCACTTCGACGTCCAGACCAGTCACCGGCTGCCGGCGTCGGTGACCGCGACCATCAAGTACCGCAACCTGGTCGGGCAGCGGTACCTCTCGCTCGGCACGGACATCGGGGACGAGAAGTCGTTGCCGCGCGGCGGGATCATCCCGCCCGAACGCACCAAACCGGCCCTGAACCTGACCGTCCTCTTCAACGGGTTCAAACCGCTCTTCCGCGCGCTGAACCCCGAGGACGTCAACAAGCTCTCCTACGAGATCATCCAGGTCTTCCAGGGCGAGGGCGGCACGATCACCAGCCTGCTCGCGCACACCGCGTCGGTCACCTCGGCCATCGCGGGCAAGGACAAGATCATCGGTGACGTCATCGCGAACCTCAACACCGTGCTCGGCACGGTCGAGAAGCGTTCGCCACAACTCGGCGAGCTGATCGACCAGACGCAGCGGCTGGTCACGGGGCTGTCCGAGCAGCGGCAGCCGATCGGGGACGCGGTCAAGGCGCTGGGCGACCTCACCGTCACCACCACCGGACTCCTCGCCGACGCCCGGCCCGCCATCAAGGACGACGTCGCGCAACTCGGCGCGCTGTCGCAGAACCTCGGCGATTCGGAGCAGCTGATCGACCATCTGCTGCAGGTACTGCCGGGCAACCTGCAGAAGTTCACCAGGACGCTGAGCTACGGCAGCTGGTTCAACTACTACCTGTGCGGGATCTCCGGCAGCATCGGCATCAAGTCGCTCAACATCGAACTGCCGATCACGCCGCTGCCCGGCACGCAGCGACCGGAGAGGTGCGGGCCGTGAAGCCACTCAAGGAACGCAACCAGGCCGTGGTCGGCGGAGTGGCGCTCATCCTGATCGTGCTGGTCACGGCGACGACGTACTTCTCCGACCGGATCCCGCTGTTCGGCAGCGGGACGACGTACTCCGCGTACTTCGGCGAATCGGCCGGGCTGGCGCCGGACAACGAGGTCCAGGTCGCCGGGGTCAAGGTCGGCCAGGTCAGCTCGGTCGAATTGGCGGGCAAGAAGGTGCTGGTGAAGTTCCGGGTGAAGGACGTCAGGGTCGGCGACGCCACCGCCGCGTCGATCGAGATCAAGACGCTGCTCGGTGAGAAGTTCCTCGCGCTGACCCCGAAAGGCGAGGGGAGCCAGGATCCGAACACCACGATCGGGCTCGACCGCACGCGGACACCGTTCGAGCTCCAGGACGCGTTCCAGCAGCTTTCGGGCACGGTCGGCGACATCGACACCGCGCAGCTGGCGAAGAGTTTCACCGTCCTCTCCGACGCTCTCAAGGACAGTCCTCAGTACCTGAAGGACGCGTTGGGCGGTCTTTCTTCCTTGTCCAAGACGGTCTCCTCCCGTGACGGTGACCTGAAGACGTTGCTGGCCAACACGAGCAAGGTGTCCAAGACACTGTCCGACCGCAACGCCCAGCTGAAACGGATCCTCGACGACGGCAATCTCCTGCTCGCCGAACTGCAGAACCGGAAGGACGCGATCAGCACGTTGCTCAAGGGCACGCAACAGGTCTCCGCGCAGCTGTCCGGGCTCGTCGCCGACAACCGGCAGCAGATGAAGCCGACGCTGGAAAAACTCGGGAAGGTCACCGACATCCTGCAGCGCAACCAGGACAACCTCGACCGCAGCCTCGCGCTGATGGCGCCGTTCGCCCGCGTCGGCGCCAACGCGACCGGGAACGGGCGCTGGTTCGAGGGCTACCTGTGCGGGCTGCTGCCGCCGACGATCATCGCGGGCGCCTTCCAGGTCAACCCGGAGGGCTGCACCCCGCCGATCGCGGCGCCGAACCAGGGGGTGGGCGGACGATGAGCGGCAAACCCCGCACGGTCTACACCTGGGTCGCGTTCGCCTGCGTCCTCGTGCTGATCGCGACGGCCGGCCTGTGGCTGGTGTTCAAAGAACCCGGCGGGACGCGGATCAGCGCCTACTTCGGGAAGACCGTCGGGCTCTACGCGGGATCGTCGGTCCGGGTGCTCGGGGTGAAGGTCGGCGAGATCACCGGGGTCACGCCGCAGGGCGAGGCGGTCCGGGTCGACATGCGGATCGACGACGGCACCCCGATTCCTGCCGACGCGGGCGCCGTCGTCGTCGCGCCGAGCCTGGTGAGCGACCGGTACGTCCAGCTGACCCCGGCCTACGAGAGCGGTCCGGAAATGGCCACGGACACGGTGATCGCCAAGGAGAAGACGGCCACACCGGCCGAACTCGACGACCTCTACACGAGCCTCGACAAGCTCTCGACCAGCCTGGGACCCAACGGTGCCAACAAGAACGGCGCGTTGTCCGACGTGCTCGACACCGCGGCGGCGAACCTCGACGGCAACGGGAAGAACCTCAACACCACGGTGACCCGGCTGTCCGAACTGGCCAAGACCCTGGACAGCTCCAAGGGGGACTTGTTCACCACGATCCAGAACCTGAACTCCTTCACCGGCGCGCTGGCCGAAAGCGACAAGCAGCTCAACGAGTTCTACCGCCGGGCGGCGGACGTGAGCGGGTTCCTCGCCGCGGACTCCGAAGACGTGGGCGCCGCGCTGAACTCGCTGGCGACGGCGATGGGCGACGTCGAGAAGTTCGTCGCGGAGAACAAGGACCTGCTCTCGTCCAATGTAGACAAGCTGGCGGGGTTGACGAAGGTGCTCGTGGACCAGCGGGCCTCGCTCGCCGAGGTGATCGACATCGCGCCGACCGGGGCGACCAATTTCATCAACTCCTACGACGCGGCGTCCGGCACGATCGCGGTGCGGGACAACCTGAACGAGCTCACACATCCGCCGATCCTGACCGTGTGCCGCCTGATCAGCGCGAGCACGCCGAAGCCGATCCCGGACGCGCTGGGCAACATCTGCAAGCAGCTCGCGCCGGTCCTCGACGGCACGCTGAAACTCCCGTCGATCCCGCAGGTGCTCGCTTCTTTGCAGAGTGGCGAATTGCCGCCGCTGCCGCTCCCGCTGATCGACGTCATGGCCAAGGGACTCCCGAAATGAGGCGGCAACGGCAGAAGATCGCGGGAGTGATGGCGGGCGTCCTGGTGCTCGCCGGCTGCAGTGACGGCGGTTTCTCGGGGCTGTACAACACTCCCTTGCCGGGCGGCGCCGATCTGGGCGATCACCCGTACCGGATTTCCGCGCAGTTCTCCGACGTCCTCGACCTCGTGCCGCAGGCGAGTGTGAAGGTCAACGACGTCCCGGTCGGCCGGGTCGAGAACATCGACCTGGCGCCGGACACGCGTTCGGCGTGGGTGAACATGGTCGTCAACGGCGACATCGCGCTGCCCGCGAACGCGCGGGCCGAACTGCGGCAGTCGAGCCTGCTGGGGGAGAAGTTCGTCGACCTGCACGCTCCCGAAAAGCCGCAGGGAGCGCTCGCCGAGGGCGCGAAGATCCCGCTGGACCGCACGAACCGCAACCCCGAGGTCGAAGAGGTCCTTGGCGCACTTTCCCTGCTGCTCAACGGCGGCGGGGTCGAGCAGATCCAGAAGATCAGCCACGAATTGAACGAAGCGCTCACCGGCAACGAGGCCGAGGTCCGCGGGCTGCTGTCCCAGGTGGACAAGCTGGCGACCGAACTCGACGGGCACAAGGGCGAGATCCTGCGCGCCATCGACGGCGTCGACAAGCTGTCCAAGACCCTGGTCGGCCAGACACAGAACCTCACGAACGCGCTCGACAACCTCTCGCCGGGGCTCAAGGTCGTGACCGAGCAACGTGATCAGCTCGTCGGCATGCTCCAGTCGCTGAACACGCTGTCCGGGGTCGCGACCGAGACGATCAACGCCAGCAAGGACTCACTGGTGGCCAACCTCCGCGCGTTGCAGCCGACGCTCAAGAAGCTGACCGAGGCGGGACAGGACCTGCCGACCGCGTTGCGGATCCTGCTCACGTACCCGTTCCCGGACTACGCGGGCAACGTGATCAAGGGCGACTACGCGAACGTCGAAGCCAAGATCGACCTGAACCTGGACACGTTCCTGGAGAACATGAACAACTCGTCGCAGCCGATCATCCAGCTGCCGGGTTCTCAGGGCACCGGCACACCCGGCGCGATCCCGTTCTCTGGCGGCGCCGCGCCGCCGGTGCTGCCGCTGCCCGGCGATCTCCCGCAGGCGCCGCAGGCCCAGACGCCTCAAGGGGACGTCCTGGGCGGCGTGCTCGGCGGGATCCTCGGGCCGATCCTGGGAGGTGGCCGGTGATCACGCGCAAGACCAGGATCCAGATGGCGGTGTTCCTCGTCATCGCGGTGGTTTCGGTCGTCTACGCGGGCGGCAAGTACGCCGGGCTGGACCGGCTCTTCGGCACCCGCGGCTACCTCGTCACCGCGCAGCTCGTGGACTCGGGCGGGATCTTCGTCAACGCCGAGGTCTCCTACCGCGGGGTCGCGGTCGGCAAGGTCGCGTCGATGACGCTCACCGAGCACGGCGTCGACCTCGGTCTCGACATCGATTCGGGCGCGCCGAAGATCCCCGCGGACACCAAGGCCGCGGTCGCGAACCGGTCGGCGGTGGGCGAGCAGTACGTCGATCTGCTGCCCATGCACGAAAACGGTCCGTACCTGGCCGAAGGTTCCGTCATCAAACGGGACAAGACGTCGATCCCGCTCGCGCCGGACACCGTGCTGTCCAATTTGGACAAATTGGTGTCGAGCGTGAAGCCGGAATCGCTGAAGACCGTCGTCGACGAGACCTACGAGGCGTTCGCGAACGCCGGCCCGGATCTGCGGCAGCTGCTGGACAGTACCGGTTCGCTCACCGCGACCGCGACCCAGTACCTGCCCGACACCCAGGGCCTGCTGGCGAACTCGCGGACGGTGCTGGACACCCAGCGGCGCCAAGCGGACAACATCACCCAGTTCTCCAGCGGGCTCAAGACGATCGCCGCGCAGCTGAAGACGTCCGACCCGGATCTGCGTCGGGTGATCGACGAGGCGCCCAAGCTGAGCCGCCAGATCAGCGACGTCCTCGCGGTTTCGGGGACGGATCTCGGGGTGCTGTTCGCGAACACGCTCACCACCGCGCAGATCACCTCCGCCCGCACCGACGCGATCGAGGAACTCCTCGTCGCGTACCCGATCATCTCGGCGTTCTCGCGGTCGACGTCGCCGGACGGCACGGGCCATCTCGGCGTCGTGTTCAACTTCTTCGACCCGGTCTCGTGCACGAAGGGCTACGAGGGCACCAAACAGCGTCCCGCCAACGACACCACCGAAGCGCCGGTGAACACCCAGGCCTACTGCGCCGAGCCGCCGGGAAGCCCCACAGGCGTGCGAGGCTCGCAGAACGCCCCGTACGCCGGGAAGCCGCCCGCGGTCCCGGAGAAGCCGAAGCAGACCCCGCAGGCCGCGGAATCGGCCCAGTTGCCGGGAGTGCTGAACCTGCTCACCGGATCCGCGCCGGGCGGTCTGGGCGCGTTGCTGGGCGGCAAGTAGTGCTCACTCGCGCCCTCACCGTCGTCGCCGTGCTGGCGGTTCTCGCGGCCGCCTGGTCCGGCTGGTCGTGGTGGAGCGCCGCCCGGGACGACGGCCTGGCCAGAGGCCGGGAACGCGAGGCCGTCCTCACCGCCGCGTCCGGTCAGCTCGAAGTGCTCAACACGATCGACTACCGCAGCGGGGCCCAGGACGTCGACCGCTGGCTCGGCGTCACCACCGGACGGCTCGGCAAGGACCTCACCGGCGACCGGCAGATCCAGATCGACCGGGCGAACACGAGCAAGACCGTCGCCACCGCCAAGCTCAAGCAGGCCGCGGTCACCGAACTCGACGCCACCGCCGGCACGGCGAGGCTCATGGCGGTGCTGGACGTGCAGGTCAGCACCGGCGGCGGATCGGCCGCGCCCAAGGTGAGCAGGCTGACCGTCGACTACCAGCGCGTCGAGGACGGCTGGAAGGTCAGCGCGGTACAGGCGGCGGGCTCGTGACCGCGCGCACCCCGCGGCTGCTGATCGCGATCATCGTCCTGGCCACCGGCTGCGCGGTGTGGTTCGGCCTCCAGGCGTCCTCGCTGGGCTCGGACGGCAACGCGGCGCTCGTGGACCAGGCAGCCACGGCCGAGGTCGCCGACCAGGTCGGCGCCGGGGTGAAAGCCGTCTTCTCCTACGACTACAGCAACCTGGCACGGACCGAGCGGGCCGCGGCCGACGTGCTGACCGGCGAGGCGACCGGGCAGTACCGGGACCAGTTCGCCTCGGCGCGGAAACGGGCCGAAGAGCAGAAGCTGGTACGCACGACGACGGTCCGCTCGCTCGGCGTCCGGTCCCTGCGCGGCGACCAGGCCGAGGTGCTGTTGTTCCTCGACCAGCAGACGATCGCGGCCGGGGGAGGCGTCCCGCAGTCGACGGTTTCCCAGCTCTCGGTCACCGCGCGGCGCGTCGACGGCCGGTGGAAGATCTCGCAACTGACCGCGCTCTGAATTTCCGGTCAGGAGACGCGTTTCATGTTCGCCGCGGTGATTGCGCCGCCGGAAACGGTGTAAGAGCCGGAGAAAACGCGCGTCGAACCATCGGTCTGCCGGGCCGAGAGGTCGACGTACACGGTGTTCCCGATCGTGCTCCGCACGGTGAGCGCCACCCACGAAGTCGTCGCGTATCCGTTGCTCCAGGAGGCATAAGTGCCGCCTTTCGCCAGCCGCTGACCCCCGAGATTCCATGCGGTGAGGAAATCACGCCGGTTGAGCGCGTCGTAGAAGGCGATCACCGTTTGCGCCACGGGAACCGACGGTGCGGGATAGACGGTCTGCGTCGCGGGCGGTGCGACATAAACCGTCTGCGGCGGGGCCGCGGCGACCGGTGGCTGAATCACGATCGTGTTCGGCGGAGCGGCCACCGCGACGGCCGGAGTCGCCGTTCCCTGATTGGGTACCGCGCACGCGGCCAAGGCGCCCGCCGCCATCAGTGTGATCGCCGCCCATTTCTGCGCTTCCATTTTCTCCCCTTTTCCTCGTGATACCGAAAATGCGGGAAAACGCGGGGGCGTCACTAGGGGATTTGGCCTCGTTACGAATGGTGAAAAACGCGCCGGAACCGTTATCCGATCTTGCGCGCGCGGGCCGAGGGCCACCCTCGTCTCACGCCGATCCACCGCCGGGTTTAGCGTTAGGCATGACCACTGCACCTGTCGATGTCGAGAGCGCCCGCCGCGACTACGCGGCCCTCGTCGACCGTGGCCTCTCCCTGGACATCACCCGCGGCAAGCCGTCCCCCCGCCAGCTGGACCTCGCCGACGGGCTGCTCGCCCTCCCCGGAGACGTGCGCAAGGCCGAGGACGGCACGGACGTCCGCAACTACGGCGGCCTCAAGGGCCTGCCCGAGCTCCGCCGCATCTTCGCCGGACCGCTCCAGGTCCCGGCCGAGCAGCTGCTGGCCGCGGGCAACTCCAGCCTGGAGCTCATGCACGACTCGATCGTGCAGGCCTTCCTCAGCAAGCTTCCGGGCGCCGAACGCCGGTGGGCCGACGAGCCGAGCGTCAAGTTCCTGTGCCCGGTGCCCGGCTACGACCGGCACTTCGCGCTGGCCGAGCGCTTCGGCATCGAGCTCGTCCAGGTCCCCCTCACCGAGACCGGCCCGGACATGGACGTCGTCGAGCGTCTCGTCGCCGAGGACGCCGCGGTCAAGGGCATCTGGTGCGTGCCGAAGTACAGCAACCCGACCGGCGTCACCTACAGCGACGACACCGTGCGCCGCCTGGCCACGATGACCACGGCCGCCCCGGACTTCCGGATCTTCTGGGACAACGCCTACGCCGTGCACCACCTCACCGACGTCGAGGCGCCGCTGGCCGACCTGTTCGCGCTGGCGGGAGAGGCGGGCAACGCCGACCGCGTGTTCGTCTTCGGCTCGACTTCGAAGGTGACCTACGCCGGTGGCGGCGTCGGCTTCTTCGGCGCGTCCGAGGCCAACCTGGCCTGGTGGACCGGCCTCATCGGCAAGCGGACCATCGGCCCGGACAAGGTCAACCAGCTCCGCCACGCGCAGTTCCTGCGCGACGAGGACGGCGTCCGCGAGCACATGCGCAAGCACGCCGAGCTCATCGGGCCGAAGTTCGCGGCCGTCGACGAGATCCTGACCAAGGAGCTCGGCGAATCGGGCCTCGCGTCCTGGACCAAGCCGACCGGCGGGTACTTCATCTCGCTGACCGTGCCGTCCGGGACCGCCAAGGAGGTCGTGCGGCTGGCCAAGGAGGCGGGTATCGCCCTGACCCCGGCCGGCGCGACGCACCCATACGGCGACGACCCCGCCGACGCCGTCATCCGCATCGCCCCGACCTTCCCGGAGCTGGCCGAGGTCGAAGAGGCCATCCGCGGTCTCGCCGTCTGCGTCCGCCTCGCCGCGGCGACGAAGAACTAGTTAGAGGTCCAGGCGAAGAGTGCGTGTCGCGAAAGCCACTTTCGTAACCTTCAAGGTTGCGAAAGTGGCTTTCGCAACGTGGCCCGCCGGGGGCGCCGCTCAGGCGGGCACGCGTGATCAAGGGGACGACACCCGTGCTCAGACGGACGACACGTGTGATCAGACGGACGACACGCGCACGGCCAGGGTCACGCGCCGAGCCGTCTGCCTGGACACGCGTGTCGTCCGTCTGATCACGGGTGTCGTCCGTCCAATCACGTGACATCGTCCGTGACAGGGTGGACGTATCCTGAAAACAGGTCCGAGATCTTCTCCAATCCGGGCCACGAGTGGTTCCGAACGTCCGAGTGGGTGGGTGTGCACCGCAAAGACGAGAGGAACCACTCGTGTTCGGAAAGCCTTTTGTTCGCACCCTGATATCGCGCAGTGCCGAGAACCGCACGGATCGCCGCCGGTTCTTGAAGGCCGCCGGCGCGGCGGGCCTCGGTGTCGTCGGGGCGACGTACCTCGGGGTGCAGGCCACGTCGTCCGCTTCGGCGACGGGTGAGGCCGCTGCCGCCGCGGGCGCTCCCAGTGACGCGGCCGTGCTCAATTTCGCGCTCAACCTGGAGTATCTCGAAGCCGAGTTCTACTCCTTCGCCGTCCACGGCCGCGGGCTGCCGGACGACCTCACCGGCGGCGTCGGCACCCAGGGCGGGGTGGCCGGCGGCAAGAAGGTGATGTTCCACGACAAGGCGCTGCACCAGTTCGCCAAGGAGATCGCGGGCGACGAGGTCGCGCACGTCAAGTTCCTGCGCGGCGCGCTCGGCGAGGCCGCGGTGTCCCGGCCCGCGATCGACCTCAAGGACAGCTTCACCGCCGCCGCGAAGGCGGCCGGGCTGATCAGCGAGTACCAGCAGTTCGACCCGTTCGCCAATGAGAAGAACTTCCTGCTCGCGGCGTTCCTGTTCGAGGACGTCGGTGTGACGGCGTACAAGGGCGCGGCCCCGCTGATCACCAACAAGACGTTCCTGGACGCGGCCGCCGGCATCCTGGCCGCCGAGGCCTACCACGCCGCCACCATCCGGACGTCCCTGTTCGACCGGGACCTCGGCGACGCGGCGGCCAAGATCTCCAACGCCCGCGACGCGCTCGACGGGCCCGGCGACGACGATCAGGGCATCCTGCTCGGCAACCAGGCCAACATCGTGCCCACCGACAACAACGGCGTCTGCTTCGGCCGCGGCGCCGATCGGGTGCTCAACGTCGTCTACCTGAACCCGGGCCCGGTGAAGAAAGGCGGGTTCTTCCCCAAGGGGGTCAACGGCGACATCGTCGCCAGCGGCGGCGCGTGATTCCCCTCTGTCGTGTCGCCGATTCCCCGGTACCGTCGGGTGTCGGCGACACGACAGGGGGTTCGCGGTGAAGGCAGTGATCATCGGCGGCGGCGTCTCGGGCACGGTGACCGCGATGGCGTTGCGGCGGGCCGGGATCGAGGCAAGCGTGCACGAGGCGCACGCGTCCGGCGGCGAGGACGCGGGCGCGTTCCTGACGATCATGCACAACGGCATGGACGCCCTGCGCGCGATCGGCGCCGACGGGCCGGTGATCGCGAACTCCTTCGCCGCCGATGGGCTGGAGCTCGTCACGCCGGACGGGAAGACCGTCGAGCGGCGGTCGTTCGATGTGGACGGTCTCGCTGGGCCGCGCACCTTGACGCGCGCGGCGCTTTACCGTGCGCTGCAAGAGGAAGCGATCTCGCGCGGGATCACCGTCGAACGCGGGAAGCGGCTGGTTTCCGCGTCGCCGGGTGTCGCCCGTTTCGAGGACGGGACCCTCGCCGAGGGCGACATCCTGATCGGCGCCGACGGCCTGCGGTCTGTCCTCCGCAACGTCATCGACCCGTCGTGCCCGCCGCCGCGCTCGACGGGCCTCGACGTCGTCTACGGCTACACGACCGACGCGAGCGTCCCGCAGGCGCCGTCGCTGTACCGGATGATCCAGAGCCTGCACGCCTTCTTCGGCTACACGAGCGCTCCCGACGGCTCGACGTACTGGTTCGCGCGGCTTCCCTCCGCCGAAGGAGTCCGGTCCGGGCTGACCCCGGAGGAATGGCGCACGGCGGCCTTCGTCACCTTCGACGGGGAACCGTTGCCCGCGGCGGAAATCATCGAGTCGACGGGGGACGACGTCTTCGGCGGTCACTCCTACGACGTCCCCTCGACGCCGGTGTGGTTCAACGAGTCGATGGTGCTCGTGGGCGACGCGGCGCACGCGGCCTCGCCCGCCGCCGGGCAGGGCGCGTCGATGGCGCTGGAGGACAGTGTCGTGCTGGCGCAGTGCCTGCGGGATCTTCCTGACGCGCCAACGGCTTTCGCGGCCTACGAACGGCTGCGGCGGACACGGGTCGAGAAGCTGGTGGCGAACAGTGCCGCCGTGTCGTCGTCGACGACGTCCGACCGGGACCGGAACTGGCTCTACCGGCACCACATCGACTGGGACGCGACGATCGGCTGACACGGGTCGCAAGTCCGTGAAGGCCTCCTTTCCTACCCTGAAGGTAGGGAAGGAGGCCTTCACGGCAGGCTCGAAGCACGCGAGTGTCCCGAATGCCCCTTCAGGACACTCAATGTCTCAAGGGTGGCCTTCGGGACATCTCAGTCCGTTGTGGACACTCACCGAGCCGGCGCGGATGTTGCGAAAGCCACTTTCGCAACCTTCAACGTTGCGGAAGTGGCTTTCGCAACGTCGGCCCGCCGAACCCAGCCGCGACTCACCCGACCCGAACGCGCGTGAAGGCCTCTTTCCCGCGACTCAGCCGAGGGAAGGGGGCCTTCACGCACCAAGGGCTACTTCTTGTACAGGGCTTCGATGTCGTTCGCGTAGTTCTTGTTCACGATGTTGCGCTTCAGCTTCAGGCTCGGCGTGATCTCCCCGCCCGCCTCGGTGAAGTCCTTCGACAGGATCGTGAACTTCTTGATCGCCTCGGCCTGCGACACCGCGCTGTTGGCCTGGTCGACGGCTTCCTGGATCTCGGCGCGCAGCTCGGCGTCGTCGGCCAGATCCGACACGGAGGCGTCGGAAGCCTTGCCGTGCTGCGACTTCCACGACGGGAAGTACTCCTCGTCGATGGTGATCAGCGCGCCGATGAACGGCCGCTGGTCGCCGACCACCATCGCCTGGCTGACCAGCGGGCTGGCCTTGATGGTGTCTTCGAGACCGGACGGCGCGACGTTCTTGCCGCCCGCGGTGACGATGATCTCCTTCTTGCGCCCGGTGATCTTGAGGAACCCGTCGCGGTCCAGTTCGCCGAGGTCGCCGGTGTGGAACCAGCCGTCCTCCAGCGCTTCGGCGGTCGCCTCGGCGTTGTTGAAGTAGCCGCCGAACACGACGTCGCCCTTGAGCAGGATCTCGCCGTCGTCGGCGATCCGGACCGAGGTGCCGGCGACCGGCCGTCCCACGGTGCCGACGCGGAATCCGTCCTGGGTGCCGACGCAGGCCGCGGCCGACGTCTCGGTCAGGCCGTAGCCCTCGAACACCGGGACGCCGATGCCGCGGAAGAAGTGCGCCAGCCGTACGCCGAGCGGGGCACCGCCGGACACCGCGGCGACGCACCGGCCGCCCAGCGCCGCGCGCAGCTTGCTGAACACGAGCTTGTCGAACAGCGCGTGCTTGACCTTGAGGCCCAGCCCGGCGCCGCCGGTGTCCTGTGCCTGGCTGTAGGCGACGGCGGTGGCTTCGGCGGCGTCGAAGATCTTGCCCTTGCCGTCACCGTGCGCCTTCTGCTTCGCGCTGTTGTAGACCTTTTCGAACACGCGCGGCACGGCGACGACGAACGTCGGCCGGAAGGTGCCGAGGTCGGCGACGAGATTCTTGACGTCCGACGTGTGCCCGAGGGTCACGCGCGCGCTGAGCGCGGTCACCGCGATGGCGCGGGCGAGGACGTGCGCGAGCGGCAGGAACACCAGCAGCGAGTTGCCCTGCTCCATCAGCTGCGGGAACGCGGCGATGTCGGCGCGGATCTCGGCGAGGAGGTTCCGGTGGGTCAGCTCGACGCCCTTGGGGCGGCCGGTCGTGCCCGAGGTGTACACGATCGTGGCGAGGTCGCCCGCCTTCACGGTGCGGCGGCGCTCGTGCAGGTCGTCGTCGCTCAGCTCGGCGCCCTGCGTGGTGAGGGCGTCGACGGCGGGCTTGGCGGCCTCGATCTGCCAGGTGTGCTCCAGCGTGCCGAGGCGTCCCTTGACGGATTCGAGCGTCGCGAGGTGCTCGTCGGTCTCGACGAACACGCCCTTCGCGGCCGAGTCCGAAAGGATCCAGTGGACCTGCTCGGCCGAGGAGGTGTCGTAGATCGGGACGGTGACCGCGCCGGCGGCCCAGATCGCGAAGTCGATCAGGGTCCATTCGTAGCGGGTCTTGGACATCAGCCCGATCCGGTCGCCCGGTGCGATGCCCGCCTCGGCCATTCCCTTGGCCACGGCCAGAACCTGGGCGGCGAAATCCTTGGCGGTGACGTCCAACCAGGTACCGTCGACCTGGCGGCGGAAACTCACGACATCGGAGAACCGCTCGGCGTTCGCCCAGACGACGTCCGCGAGGTTCTCGTCGTCGGTCACCGGATTGGCGGCGGGGGCGCTGTATTCGCGCACGAGGAACCTCCGTGTTCGCGTGCAAAGTGGTGTGACCGGTGTTACCCGCCAGTCAACTTAGCGTGCCGTGCACCTTAAGACCATGCTGACGAATCGGCCATACCGAGGGCATGACATTCTGCCGCTTGTGAACCAGGCGCCGCCAGCTCTCGACATCGTCGACGAGACCTTCCTCGTGGTCCCGCCCTCCACCGTGGCCGCCGCTTTCGCCGATCCACGATCTTGGTCACGTTACTGGCCGGACCTCGTTCTCGAGGTCTACACCGACCGCGGCGACGAAGGATTGCGCTGGACCGTGCGCGGCGCCTTGATCGGTACCATGGAGGTCTGGCTCGAGCCGGTGCTCGACGGCACTCTGCTGCATTACTTCCTGCGTGCCACTCCCGCCGGTCCGGACGGGGAGCCGCGTGCGCTCCAGGCCCGGGACCTGCGGCGGGAGTTCGACCGCCGCGCCCGTGCCGCCAAGGCGATCGCGCTCGGGCTCAAGGAAGTCCTGGAGGACGGGCGCGAACCCGGGGTCGGTCCCCGGAGCGAGTAGGGGTGGGCATGCGGGTTCACGTGGTGTCGGACGTGCACGGAAACGCCGACGCGCTCAAACGCGCGGGCGACGGCGCCGACGCGCTGATCGTGCTGGGCGACCTGCTGGACTTCGTCGACTACCGCGAGCACGACAAGGGCATCATGGGCGCGCTGTTCGGCGCCGAGAAGGTCGGCGAGTTCGCGCGGCTGCGGCGTGAAGGCACTCGTGATGAGACCGTTGCCTTCTCGCGATCGTTGTGGGCCACTTTGGCCGATCCCGCCGCGGCCGTCGGCGAGGCCATCCACGACCAGTACGCCGTCCTGTTCGGTGCCCTCACCGCGCCGACGTTCGCGACCCCCGGCAACGTCGACGACCCCTCGCTGTGGCCCGAGTTCGCCGGCGACGGCATTTCCGTCCTCGACGGCGGCGTGGCCGAGTTCGGCGGGCTGCGCTTCGGGTTCATCGGCGGCGCGCTGCTCCCGCCGAACGTGGTCCCGCGCCGCAACGGCTTCTGGCGCCCGTACCTGCGCACCCGCGAGGAGTACGACGCCGCGGTCGGCACGCTGGAGGACGTCGACGTCCTGTGCACCCACATCCCGCCCGCCATCCCGGAACTGACCTACGACGTGGTCGCGCGGCGGTCCGAGATCGGGTCGGCGGCGCTGGTGGACCTCATCCGCGAACAGCGGCCGCGCTGGTCGGTCTTCGGGCACGTCCACCAGCCGCTGTCCGCGCGGACGAGGGTCGGCAGGACCGAATGCCGTAACGTCGGTCACTTCAAAGAGACGGCACAGCCGTACGTGCTTCGCTGGTGACACGCGGGCCCGGCTAGAGTTCGGGGCATGGCCGAGCAGTCCACGCAATCCATCGAGGTCGACGCCGAGCCCGAGCGGGTCATGGCCGTCATCGCCGACTTTCCCGCGTACCCGGAATGGGCCAAGGCCGTCCGGGAGACCGAAGTGCTCGGCGAGGACGGCGACGGCCGCGCCAAGCAGGTGAAACTCACCCTCGACGCCGGGCCGATCAAGGACGTCTACACCCTCGAGTACGACTGGGACGCCGACGGCCGGGGAGTCAGCTGGCACCTGGTCAAGGGGCAGATGCAGAAGGCCCAGAACGGTCGTTACGCCCTCGAAGCGCTGGGCGGCGGCCGCACGAAGGTGACGTATACGCTGTCCGTCGAGCTGGCGCTGCCGATGATCGGGCTGCTGCGCCGCAAGGCCGAGAAGATGGTCATGGACACCGCGCTCAAGGAGCTCAAGAAGCGCGCTGAGGCATCCTGAGTCGAAGGGTAGGCATGCGGATCCTGCTGTTCACCGGCAAAGGGGGTGTCGGCAAGACCACGCTGGCCGCGGCGACCGCCGCGGCCCTGGCCGGGCGGGGCAGGAAGACACTGGTCGTCTCGACCGACCCGGCGCATTCCCTCGGTGACGCCTTCGGCCGCGCGCTCGGCGCCGAACCGTCCGAAGTAGACACGCTTCTCCACGCCGTCCAGATCGACACCCGCGGCCTCGTCGACAGCACCTGGCGCGAACTCCGGCACGAACTGCAGTCCGCGCTCGCGGGCGCGGGCCTCGACTCGCTCGACGCCGAAGAACTCACCGTGGTGCCCGGCGTCGACGAACTCCTCGCCCTCACCGAGGTCCAGCGGCTCGCCGAGCACGGTCCCTGGGAGACGGTCGTCGTCGACTGCGGGCCGACCGCGGAAACCCTGCGCCTGCTGGCTTTGCCCGAAGCCGTCTCGGGCTACCTGTCGAGGATGTTCAAACCGGGCGCCCGGCGGACGGCGGCCGCGGTACGGCGGCTCGGCGCGCATCTGGAGTCGCTGCGCACCCTGCTGACCGATCCGGCCACCACCACCGTGCGGCTCGTCCTGACGCCGGAACGTGTCGTCGTCGCGGAAGCCCGCCGCACGCTCAGTTCCCTGGCCCTGCGCGGAATCCTGGTCGACGGCCTGATCGTCAACCGGCTGATGCCCGCGCCCGGGTTCTGGCGCGGCGCCGCGGCCTCGTGGATGCGGACCAGGCGCACCCAGCAGAACGCCGTCCTCGCCGAACTCGGCGACGCGGGATTCGGGCCCGATCAGGTGAAGCCCGTCGAGCACCGCGCCGTGGAGCCCGTGGGCCTGGAGGCGTTGCAGGAAATCGCGTACGAGCTCTACCGAGGGCTGGATCCCTTGGCCGGAACCGAAAAAGGTGTCACCCCGCTCTTGCAGGTGTCCGAATCGGACAACGGCTATCAACTGCGGATCGCCGTGCCGTTGCACCGGGATTCCGAAGTGGACCTCGCCAGAGTGGACGATGATCTCGCCGTCACCGTGGACGGTTTCCGGCGGCTCATCGCGCTGCCGGAGATGTTGCGCCCGTGCCGGATCACCGGTGCGGAATCCGACGCGCACGGCCTGGTCGTGAGCCTGGCCGGGAACCGGGGACCCGGGTGAGCGAGAACAGTGGACACACGCCGTCCGACGGCCTGAAGCTGGCCGAAGAGATCAGGCTGCTGGTCGAATTGGTCGTCGAGCACGCCGCGCCGTGGCTGGAGGGCCTGATCTCCGCCGGGCACGGCTGTTCGGAACATGACACCGACGGCGGCTGGTGCCCGCTCTGCGCGATCGTCGGGGTCTTCCGCGGGGAACGGCCCGAGTTCGTGGCCCGGCTGATGGAGCAGGCCGCGCAGCTCGTCGCGTTGCTGCGGGCGGTGCTGGCCGATCGCTGGGAGCCCGAGGGCGGGGTGCACATGCCGGGGTTCCAGCCTGCGCGGAAGGAGCCCGCGCGGGAAGATGCGCCGGTGGGAGCTTCGCGGGTCCAGCACATCACGGTGACCAGGCGCGACGCCTGGCAACCGGACCGGGAGAACTGAGTTGCTGACGATAGGGGTGGACGTCGGGGGCACGAGTGTGCGCGCCGGCGTGGTGGACGAGCACGGCTCGCTGATGGACACCGCCAGGGTCGGAACGCCTGGCGAGGAGGACGCGCTCGAAGACGCAATCGCCGGGGTCGTCGAAGACCTCCGCAACCGGCACGACGTCTCCGGTGTCGGGCTGGCTGTCGCAGGTTTCGTCGCCAAGGACCGGCGGACGGTGATGTTCGCGCCGCATCTGTCCTGGCGTGCCGCGCCGGTCGCCGAACGCATCGAAAAGCGCGTCGGCCTGCCGGTGACCCTGGAACACGACGTGAACGCGGCCGCGGTCGGCGAGTACCGGTTCGGGGCCGCCCGCGGCGCCCATGTCGCCGCGCTGATCGCGCTCGGCACCGGGATCGGCGCGGGTCTGCTGCTCGACGGCAAGATCTACCGGGGCGCGCACGGGGTCGCGCCGGAACTCGGGCATCTGACCGTCGTCCCCGGCGGACGGCCCTGTCCGTGCGGGAAGTACGGCTGCTGGGAGCGGTACTGCAGCGGGACGGCGCTGGCCGCGACCGCGGTGGAGCTGCTCGCGCGGCATCCCGGCCGCTCGACCGTGCTGGCTCGCGAGACCAGGGGAGACCCGGGTTCGGTGACCGGGCGCCGGGTGGCGGGCGCGGCCCGCGACGGCGACCCGATCGCCCAGCGCGCGATGACCGAACTCGCGAAATGGCTGGCCGAGGGCCTGGCGCTGGTCGCCGACGTCTTCGACCCCGAGATCATCGTGATCGGCGGCGGCGTGTCCGAATCGGCCCCGCTGTTCCTCGACGAGGCGCGGGAACGCTACGCGGGCAAGATCACCGGTGCCGGGCACCGTCCGCTGGCCCGGATCCGGGCCGCGCACCACGGCGACGATTCCGCCATCGTGGGCGCCGCGGCACTCGCCGTCGACGCGGCGAAGGCGCCCGGAGCCGAGGTCGGTGTGACAGGCTGAAAGCGTGACCCGGGAAGACGGCAACGGCTTCGTGAAGTGCGACTTCGGGCACCTTCACTGGGGCTTGAACGGCGCCGCCGGGTTGCTGCTGTCCGATCCCGCGCGCGGTGTCCTGCTGCAACGCCGGGCGTGGTGGGTCCATCATGGACGCACCTGGGCGTTGCCCGGAGGCGCCGTCGAGGCGGGGGAGAGCGCACGAGAGGCCGCCACCCGCGAGGCGCACGAGGAGGCCGACATCCCGCCCGCCCGGGTCCGGCCGCTGTCGGCGTCGCACGTCGACCACGGGAACTGGCGCTACACGACGATCCTGGCCGCGCCGATCGGCACGCTCGCGGCCAGGGTGAAGAACGCGGAGAGCGCCGAGCTGCGCTGGGTCCGCGCGGGAGAGGTCGCGGACTTCCGGTTGCACCGGGATTTCGCGGTGGCGTGGCCGGGATTGAGGGAACACTTGGATCGCAGGCTGGTACTGGTGGTCGACGGCGCGAACGTCGTCGGTTCGCGGCCGGACGGCTGGTGGCGCGATCGGCGCGGCGCCGCGGAACGGCTGCGGGACAAGCTCGCGATCCTGGCGGAGACCGGGCTCGCCGATCCGGCGCTCCCCGGCGGCGACGAATGGTCGTGGTGGCCGAAGATCGTGCTGGTCGTCGAAGGCAAGGCGCGCGGAGTCGAAACGGTGCCCGGCGTCGAGGTCGTCGAGGCCGAGACGGACGGGGACTCCCAAATCGTCGCCGTCGCCCGGTCCGCTCGCGAGGCCGGCCCGGACGACCACGTCGTCGTGGTGACGGCCGACCGCGAACTGCGTTCCCGCGTCGAGGCCGCGGGCGCTTCCGCCTTCGGCCCCGGCACCCTCTTGGGCCACCTCGACCGCGTTTAGTCCTCTCGATGCGGTAATTCGACGCCGAACTACCGCATTCAGAGGACTAAACGCGAGGGCTAGGAGCGCGGGATCGTGCCCTCTCGCATCTCCGAGATGAGCGAAGCGACGACGGCGCGCAGGCTGCCGTTGTACTGCTTCGCCACCGCGCGCTGCCGCAGGTAGCTGGGCCCGTATTGCAGGATCGTCTCCACCGACCGCAGCTCGTCGGCGCAGTCCAGCCGCCGGGCCACCGGTTCGAGCCGGTTCAGCAGGTCGTAGGTGTCATCGGTGACCAGCCGCTCGTTGCCCGCGGCGTCGAGGATGACGATCGCGTCGACGCCGTAGCGCGCCGCCCGCCACTTGTTCTCCTGGACGTGCCACGGCGGCAGCGTCGGCAGGATCTCGCCGTCGTCGAGGCGGGCGCTGAAGTCGTCGACCAGGCATTGGGTCAGCGCGGAGATCGCGCCGACCTCCTCCAGCGTCGGCAGCCCGTCGCAGACGCGCATCTCGATCGTCCCGAAATGCGGGGCGGGCCGGACGTCCCAGCGGATCTCGGAGAAGTGGTCGATCACGCCCGTGGTGAACATGTCGTCGACGTAGCTCTCCAGCTCCTCCCACTTCCGGAACTGGAACGGCAATCCCGCCGTGGGCAGCTGCTGGAACATCAGCGCGCGGTTCGACGCGTACCCGGTGTCCTCCGCGCCCCAGTACGGCGACGACGCCGAAAGCGCTTGTAGATGCGGCGCGTAGTTGAGCAGCGCGTCAAGGATCGGCAGGGCCTTGTCGCGGTGGTCGAGCCCGACGTGCACGTGGACGCCGTAGATCAGCATCTGCCGTCCCCACCACTGGGTCCGGTCGATGAGCTTGGCGTACCGCTCCTTGTCGGTGACCTTCTGCTGGTACCACGTCGAGAACGGATGCGACCCGGCCGAGAACAGCTCCACGCCCAGCGGGTCGAGCACCGAGTGGACGACGTCGAGCGAGGTGTTCAGATCGGCCTTGACCTCGGCGATCGTGTCGCAGATCCCGCTGATCACCTCGATGGTGTTGAGCAGCAGCTCCTGCTTGATCTTCGGGTGCTCCTCCTCGCCGTCGGGACGGACGGCGTCGAGCACCTGCTCCGCGACGGACGAGAGTTCACCGGTCCGCCGGTCGACGAGGGCGAGTTCCCATTCCGCGCCGACCGTCGACCGGCGCGAGGGAGTGAAGTCGATCTTCATGGTCGGAATTGTCCGGCAGCTCAGACCTGTGCGCCGTTGTGCGGGTCCGCACCGGGCGGCGGCCCCTGGCGCACCCGCAGCAGGAGCAGCGCTATCGCGGTCGCGAGGGCGAGGATGCCGAGCGGCGTGCCGAGCCGCGTGCCCATGCCGATCAGGGTGGGCGCGATCAGGAGCAGCAGTCCCAGCAAGAAGAACAGCAGGACGACGAACGCACCCTTGCGCGGACGCGGCAGGGGAGGCGGCTCGGGCGGCACGAAGTGGCCCTCGTCGTCGCTCGACCCCGGGTCGCCCTCGAAGACGGTCTTGTCCCAGCTGGTGCCGCCGCCTCGCCAGCCCGGTTCGGGTTCTGGTTCCGTCGCCTCGGGGCGGGGTGCCTTCTCCGAAGAAGTCTCAGCCTTCTCCGCCTTTTCCGCGGATTTCCCGGCCGGTCTCTCCAGGTCCTCTTCGGGGAACAGCCCGACGCCCTCCGCACGGAGGTCGGCCACGATCTCGGCGAACGTCGCGTCGACGTCCTCCGGCCCGTCCTTGCCTCTGTTCATCCGGCGTCCACCTGTCCCGCCCGGCGCACGGACCGGGCGAAGTCCACCGTACGCGTGAAGATCAGGCCTGCGTCGTGGTCTTGGGTGGCGACGTGGAAACTGTTCTCCAGCACCACCTCCGTGACGTCTTCGCTGCCGATCCCGTCGAGGATCACCTGCGAGTTGACCGGCTCCACGATGTGGTCGACGGCCGAGTGCAGCAGGAGCACGGGCTGGGTCACCTTGGGCAGGTCCGCGCGGGTGAGTTTCCACAGCTTCGCGAGGCTCGCCGCCGCGCGCACGGGCGTGCGCGAGTAAGCCAGCTCCTTCTCACCCGGCTTCGCGATGTCGTTGGCCACGCCCGGCACCGACGGCAGGATCCGCGACAGCACGGGCAGCAGTTTGGCGTCCCACCGCAGCGTCAGGACCGACGGGTTCACCAGGACGATCCCGGCGATCCGGTCGCCGAATTCCTCGGCGAGCCGCAGGGTCAGCGTCCCGCCCATCGACATCCCGGCGACGAAGACCGAGTCACAGGTCGAGAAGAGCGCCAGCAGCTCCTCGCGGACCGTGCCGTACCAGTCTTCCCAGCCTGTCCGGTTCATGTCCTGCCATCGGGTCCCGTGTCCGGGCAGCAGCGGGCAGCGCACGGTGTATCCGGCCTCGGCCAGGTGGTCGCCCCAGGGCCGCATACTCGCGGGGGTACCGGTGAACCCGTGGCACAGCAGGAACCCTGCTTCGGTCGAACCGGTATGAGCGAACGGTTCCGCGCCGGCGAGGACGGCCATGCGATCGCCTTCCGTGAGAGCTGGGTAGGTCTACTATGTTCGCACGACCGGAGCGGCTTGTGGGCCCCCGGCCACTGCCGGAATCGGGCCGGATCGGGTGTGAGATCCGTCGCTGGGTGCGGGTAACCGGGTGGACTTCGTTGTGCCGGGGGTGCGCGGTTCGTAGTCTTGACCATCGGGCACAGGGGTTGAGCTGCTAGGAGGAGTTTTCGCAGTGCTGTACTGGCTCATGAAACACGTGTTTATCGGGCCACTGCTCAAGGCGCTGTGGCCCACCAAGGTGGTCGGTGCGGAGAACATCCCCGACGACGGTGGCGTGATCCTCGCGGGCAACCACCTCGCGGTGGCGGACTCCTTCTTCATGCCGCTGCGGGTCAAGCGCAAGGTGACCTTCCCGGCCAAGTCGGAGTACTTCACCGAGAAGGGCATCAAGGGCCGGCTGAAGAAGTGGTTCTTCAGCGGTGTCGGCCAGATCCCGATCGATCGCTCCGGCGGCAACGCGGCGCAGGCCGCGCTCGACACGGCGACCCGGCTGGTCCGCGAGGGGCACCTCCTCGGCATCTACCCCGAGGGCACCCGCTCCCCGGACGGCCGCCTGTACAAGGGCAAGACCGGCGTCGCGCGGATCGCGCTCGAGTCCGGCGGGCTCGTGGTCCCGGTCGCCATGGTCGGCACGGACAAGGTCAACCCGATCGGCTCGAAGATGTGGTGGCCGCGCCGTCTCGAGATCCGCTTCGGCAAGCCGCTCGACTTCTCGCGCTACGAGGGTCTCGCCGGTGACCGCTTCATCGAGCGGTCCATCACCGACGAGATCATGTACGCGCTCATGGAGCTTTCCGGCCAGGAGTACGTCGACATCTACGCCGCCAAGGCGAAGGAACTGCTCGCCGCCGACGAGGCGGGACTCCGCCCGAAGGTGCCCGCGCAGCCCTCCGCCCAGGACGTCGCCCGTATCCCGGACACCAAGGTCGGCTGAGGCCCCACTAGGGTTCTGCGGTGCGCTTTTTCTACGACACCGAATTCATTGAGGACGGCGTGACCATCGATCTGGTGTCGATCGGTGTCGTGGACGAAAGAGGCCGCGAGTTCTACGCGGTCTCGACCGATTTCGATCCCGGCAAGGCCGGCCCCTGGGTCCGTGACAACGTGCTCCCGAAACTCCCGTCGCCCGCCGACCCGGCGTGGCGCAGCCGCGAGAAGATCCGCACGGATCTGCTCGAGTTCTTCGGCAAGCCGCCCGGCGGGATCGAACTGTGGGCCTGGTTCGCCGCCTACGACCACGTCGCGCTGGCGCAGCTGTGGGGGCCGATGCCCGCGCTGCCGCGCCAGCTGCCTCGCTTCACCCGTGACCTGCGGCAACGCTGGGAGGACGCGGGCAAGCCGAAGCTGCCGGCGGCCCCGGACGACCAGCACGACGCTCTGGCGGACGCGCGGCACAACTTCCAGCGGTGGGGGATCATCGAGTCCTACTGGCACCGGTAGGCCGCTCGGTCCGGATGTCATGAAAGGGTCGTTCAAGACGTTTTTCGTCTTGAACGACCCTTTCATGACACTCGTGGCAGGCCCGGCCCCGGCCCCGGCCCCGGCCCCAGCCGCAGGACCCGCGAAGTGTCATGAGGGGTCCCCATGGGACGAAATCTGTCCCATGGGGACCCCTCATGACACACACGCCGCCCGCGGGGGAGGAAGTCAGCGCCGCGAGTCGACAGCCTCCGCGAGGGTGTCCAGCAGCTCCGCGGTCGTGTCCCACCCCAGGCAGGCGTCCGTGATCGACTGCCCGTAAGTCAGTGAAGCGGCCGAGCCCAGCGTCAGATCCTGTCGCCCCGCCACCAGGAAGCTTTCCAGCATCAGCCCCGCGATGCCCCGCTCACCGGCACCGATCCGCCCGGCGAGTTCCCGCACCACCGCGGCCTGGCGCACGTGGTCCTTCGCGCTGTTGCCGTGGCTCGCGTCGATGATCACGCGCTCCGGCAGCCCCGACTTCGCCAGCCGCGCCAGCGTGTCGGCCACCGTCGCGGGGTCGTAGTTCGGACCGGCGGAGCTGCCGCGCAGGATCACGTGGCAGTCCTCGTTCCCCGCGGTGGTGATCAGCGCGGCGAGCCCGTCGGGGGTGATGCCGGCGAACACGTGGCTCGCCCCGGCCGCGCGGGTGGCGTCGACGGCCACCTGGACGTCGCCCTCGGTCGAGTTCTTGATGCCCACCGGCATCGACAGCGCGCTGCACAGCTGCCGGTGCACCTGGCTCGCCGCGGTCCGTGCGCCGATGGAACCCCAGGTCACGGTGTCGGAGATGAACTGCGGGGTGATCGGGTCGAGGAATTCGCAGCCGACCGGCAGGCCGAGCGCGGAGATGTCGAGCAGCAGTTTGCGCGCCATCCGGAGACCGTGGTTGACCTCGTAGGTGCCGTCGAGGCCCGGATCGTTGATCAGGCCCTTCCAGCCGAGCGTGGTCCGCGGCTTCTCGAAGTAGACGCGCATGACGATGTGCAGGTCGCGGCGGTGTTCTTCGGCCTTGGCGGCGAGGCGGCGGGCGTAGTCGAGCGCGGCGTCCGCGTCGTGCACCGAGCAGGGCCCGACGACGACGAGGAGCCGGTCGTCCCGGCCGTCGAGGATGTCGACGGCCGAGGCCCGCCCGGCTAGGACGGTATCGGCGGTTTCCGCCGTCATCGGATGTTCGTGCCGCAGCATCGCGGGCGACAGCAGCGGGTTGATGGCCGCCGTGCGGTGCCCGTCGAGGGCGATCAGGGTGTCAGCGGAGGGAGACATCGCGGGTCTGGTTCCTTTCGAAGGGATACCGACCCGCGGGAACTCGCCGAGCCGGTGTGAATTCCGGCTCGGGGTGGTCTGGTCAGCGCAGGTTCACGCCGCCGTGCCCACCCGGGGCCGGCTTCGTAAACCAGAAATAGCGCTGCACGACGCCAAGCTAGCACATCGATCACGTGTACCGATTCCCGAGGTGGTCCGCCCTGCACCGATCCAGAGAACTGCCGCTACCCTGGCGTCGGGACATGTGACTGTCATCTCTACGGAACACAAGACGGAGGCTTCTGATGCGTGTCGGTGTGCTGACCGGCGGTGGGGACTGCCCGGGGCTCAACGCGGTGATCCGCGGTGTGGTGCGCAAGGGCATCGAGGTGCACGGCTGGGACATCGTCGGGTTCCGCAACGGCTGGAACGGTCCCCTCACCGGGGACAGCCGCCCGCTCGGCCTGAACGACGTCGAGGACATCCTCACCCGCGGTGGAACGATCCTGCGGTCGTCGCGGACCAACCCGTACAAGGTCGACGGCGGCGTCGACAAGATCAAGGCCGTGCTCGCCGAGCAGCAGGTCGACGCGCTGATCGCGATCGGCGGCGAGGACACCCTGGGGGTCGCGAAGCGGCTCACGGACGACGGCGTCGGCGTCGTCGGGGTGCCCAAGACGATCGACAACGACCTCGGCGCCACCGACTACACCTTCGGCTTCGACACGGCCGTTTCGATCGCCACCGAGGCCATCGACAGGCTGCACACCACGGCCGAATCGCACCACCGCGCCCTGGTCGTCGAGGTCATGGGGCGGCACGCGGGCTGGATCGCGCTGCACTCCGGTCTCGCCGGCGGCGCGAGCGTGATCCTGGTGCCGGAGCGGCACTTCAACGTCGACCAGGTCGTCTCCTGGGTCGAGCGTCGCTTCGAGAAGGAGTTCGCGCCGATCATCGTGGTCGCCGAGGGCGCGCTGCCCGAAGGCGGCGAGGAGAAGCTGCTGACCGGTGAGAAGGACGCCTTCGGGCACGTCCGGCTCGGCGGCATCGGCACCTGGCTGGCCGACGAGATCGCCGCCCGCACCGGCAAGGAGTCCCGCGCGGTCGTGCTCGGGCACGTCCAGCGAGGTGGCACGCCGACGGCGTACGACCGCGTGCTCGCCACCCGGTTCGGTCTCAACGCGGTCGACGCGGTGGCCGACGGCGACTTCGGCGTGATGGTGGCGCTGCGCGGCACGGACATCGTCCGCGTCAAGCTCTCCGAGGCGACCGCCGAGCTGAAGACCGTCCCGGCCGAGCGGTACGAAGAGGCCGAAGTCTTCTTCGGCTGAGCTGTGTTTCAGGAGAAGGCCCCTTACTTTGTGCTGTGCTCGGGTAAGGGGCCTTCCCATTCCTTGCGGCCCCGCCGTCGCGGCGAGTTGAATCGGCCACCCGGGGGATCTTGGGTGGAAGGGGCGGGATTCTCATGGTGGGTGCGGGATCGAGCAGGCGCGAGTTCTTGAAATGGCTCGCCGCGAGCGGGACCGGGGTGGCGCTCGCCGGACTGCTGCCCGGTACGGCCGCCGCGGCCACCGGCGAGATCGTCGTCATCTCCCAGGTCACGCTGATCGACGGCACGGGCGCGGCGCCGCGGCGCGACGTCTCGGTCGTGCTCGTCGGGGATCGGATCGCCTGGGTCGGCGGTTCCGGCCAGATGCCGGAAACCGGTGGCGCGCGGGTGATCGACGGCCGGGGCAAGTACCTCATCCCGGGCCTGTGGGACATGCACACCCACGGCCTGGACCTCGAAGAGATCATCCCGCCGCTGCATCTCGCGTACGGCGTCACCGGCGCCCGCGAGATGTGGGGCTACGCGGAGAACCGCGCGACCCGGGACAAGATCGAGCGCGGTGAGCTGCTCGGCCCGCGCGTCGTGCTGGGCAGCGGGATCGTGGACGGACCGGTCACCCTCCTGGAACCGCCGGTGCTCCAGGTGTCGACGGCGGCCGAGGCACGCGCTGCCGTCCGCGCGGAGAAGGCCGCGGGCGCCGAGTTCGTCAAGATCTACTCCTACCTCGGCCCCGACGAGGTGCGCGCGGTCGCGGACGAGAGCCGCGACCTGGGACTGCGGTTCTCCGGGCATTGGCCGTACAAGCTGTCCCATTTCGAGACGAGCGACCTCGGCCAGCACAGTTTCGAGCACTTCTTCGGCGTTTCCATCCACTGCTCGTCCCGGCGCGACGAGATCCTCGCCAGGCTGAAGGCGACGCCCTACGACCCGGCGGCGCCCCGTGCCTTCTTCAACCTGGCGCGGCAGCTGGAGTTCGAGTCGGTCTCCACCTACAGCCCCGGTGCCGCGCGAGCCTATTTCGGCAGGCTGCGGCGCAACGGCACCTGGCATTCACCGACACTCACGATCAACCGGGTCGTCACGCAGCCCGCCGAGACCCACAAGCAGGATGCGCGGCTGAAGTACCTGCCCGCCGACATCCGGAAGAGCTGGGCCGTGGGCATCGAGCGGTTCGCGCCGAAGACCCCAGCGGAGATCGTCGTGCAGGAGCGGTACTACCAGGAGACGCTGCGGCTGGTCGGGGTCGCGCACCAAGCGGGCGTCGGGCTCATCGGTGGCACCGACTGCCTCAACCCGTACACCTTCCCCGGCAGCGGGCTGCACGAGGAGCTCGCCTTCCTGGTCGAGGCGGGGCTTTCGCCGGTGCACGCGCTGAAGACGGTCACCGGCGACGCGGCGAAGTTCCTCGGCCGGGAGGCGACGTCGGGCACGATCGCGGCGGGGAAGGAGGCGGACCTCGTGCTGCTGGACGCGAACCCGGCCGCCGACATCCGCAACGTGTCGAAGATCGACCTGGTGATCACCCGCGGCCGCGTCCTCGACAAGACGGCGCGGCGCGGGATGCTCGACGCCGTCGAGACCGCCGCGAACCGGACCGTGCCCGCTTCGGCCACCCGGCTACGGTCGCTGGCCCGCCGGGGTTGCTGCTGCTAGCCGAGCTTTTCGGCCAGCTCGATGATGATCCCGTCGGGACCGCGGAGGTAGCAGAGCAGGTAGCTGCCCTCGAAGTCCACGATCTCGCCCACGAGCGTCGCGCCGTGCGGGCGCACGCGGTCGAGGGTGGCGTGGAGGTCGTCGACCTCGAAGGCGAGGTGGCGCAGGCCGCGCGTGTTGGCCGGAGCGCGCGAGTCGCCGGGGTGGGCCTCGGGGGTGAGGTACTGGATGAGTTCGAGCCGCCCGCCACCGCCGGGGACGCTCACCATCGCGATCTCCGATTTGGCCTTGTCGACCGCGGTGATGCGGTCCGCCAGCTCGCTTTCCATCGTCATCCGGCCCTCCGATTCGAAGCCGAGCTCGACGAAGAACTCGATGGCGGCCGTGAGGTCGCTGACGATGACGCCGACGTGGTCCATCCGCTTGATGCTCATGCTGTGGTCTCCTCGCTGTGGTGCTTCCGGCCCGGGGACGCCGCCGCTTCGCCGTTCTCGACATCCTCCCCCGCACTTTGTCCTCTGAATGCGGTGGTTCGCGTCGCCACCACCGCATCCAGAGGACGAAACGCGAGGGGTCAGACGAGCGCGAGGGTGTCCAGAAGCGACACGGCCCGCGCGATGTCCTCGGTGAGCGGCCGGTCCTCGACGCTCGGGTCGAGCACGGCCGCGGCGGTCTCGTAGGCGTCCCGCGCGGGCAGCGCGACGAGCTCGGCCTTCCGCATCCGCAGCGCCCGGACGGCCGCGACCAGTTCGCACGCCAGCACCTGCTGGTACGCCGCCCCGGCCGCGGTCGCCGCCCGCGCGGCCTGCGTGGAGAAGCTCGCGTGGTCCTCGATCCCCCGTGAGACGACGGCGGTGCCGAGAGTCGCCGGGAGCGCGGCCTGCCGCAGTTCGGTGAGCGCGTCGTGCGCGACGTACTCCAGGATCATCACGCCCGAACTGCCCGACGGCCCGGCCGCGAGGAACGGCCGCAGCCCGGTGAACTCCGGCTCCACCAGGTCACCCAGCCGCGCCACCGACAGCTCGGCGACCTGATGGACGGTCGCGCGCACCTGGTCGAGCGCGGTCGAGACGTATGCCGTGTGGAAGTGCGCGTGGTGGTAGGCGTCCTGATGCGCCGTCGAGATCATCGGATTCTCGGTACTGGCGTTGATCTCCACCGCGAGGACGTCGCGCAGGTAGTGGATCGCGTCCAGCGCGGGCCCCTGCACCTGCGGGAACGCCCGCAACCCGAACGGGTCCTGGATGCGCCTGCCCGGTTTGGGCGTGCCCTCCATCCCGAGCAGCCGCCGCATCTCCGCCGCGCACGCGACCTGCCCGGCGTGCGGACGCGCTTCGTGCACCGGAGTCGCGTATGCCTCCGGGTTCCCGTCGAGCGCGATGTACGTCAGCGCCGCGACGACGTGACTCGCCCTCGTCAAGGTGTCGAGCCGCATCGCCGCGAGGGTCGCCTCGGCCAGCGTCGCGGCGTTGCTGCTCATGAACGCGAGCGCGTCACCCGCCTGCACCGGCACCGGCACCGGCGGCACGCTGCCCGAAAGCCACGGCCGCTCGCCGGTGAGGGCGAGCGCGGTCTCGGCGAGCGGCGCGAGGTCACCGGTGCCGATCGCGCCGAGCCGGTGCACTAGCGGCAGCGCCCCGGTCCGCACCGCGGTGGCCAGCGCCCCGATCAGCTCGGGGCTGAGCCCGGCGCGCCCGGCCAGCAGCTGGTTGAGCCGGATCAGCATCATCGCCCTGGTCTGGCCGGGGGACATGACGTCGCCGCTGCCACCGGCGTGACTGCGCAGCAGCCGCAGCCCGTGATCCGGCGACTCGCCCTCGCCGACCGGGTCCTCCTTGTTGGCGCCGACGCCGGTGGTGCGGCCGTAGACGATCCGGCGCGTGCTCAGTTCCTCGGCGAGCTTCCACGCGCTTTCCGCGCCGCGCAGCGCGGCGATCGAGACGTCAATGCTCAGCGGTCCCTCGGTGCTCGCGGCGGTCACGACGTCCGCGCAGCGCAGGGTCCGGCCGTCCACCCGGATCACGGCGGCCTCCTTTCACGACCGCCCCACTATGGCGCCTCAGCCGGCGGGCGGCTGCCAGGGCGGGCGGTTGCCCCAGTCCCACTTCGGCATCGGCTCTTCGACGGTGACCTCGCGGCCGGGCCGCGAGAACATCACCGCGAGCCGGCTGCCCCATTCGACGTACGCGGCGAACGCGGAGCGGAACTCGGGATCGGCCGGGAGCCCGGCCTCGTCGGCGGCGTCGAAGAGCAGGTTCACCCAGCGGCGGCGCTGTTCCTCGGTGATGGCCCGGCCGAGGTGCCGCCCGACCATGTGCCGGTGCCCGCCGTGCTCGCCGCTGTAGGTTTCCGGGCCGCCGAACACTTCGGCGAGCCAGATCGCGACGTGCTCGGGGTGGCCGGGATCCATGTTCCGGAAGACCGGCTCCAGCAACGGATCCTTGAGCACGTGGCCGTAGAAGACAGCGGTCAGCCGCCGCAGGGCGTCCAGCCCGCCCGCCCATTCGTACAACGTCGGCGTCTCGGTCACGTAATGTCCTCCCAGCGGCACTGTTCTCCAGGTCCGGCAAGGCAACCACCTCGGATCGCGCGGGACAACCGCTTACTTTTCGGTGCGTGCCAACGGGAGTGGTCATGAAGCGGTACCACTGCGCGGTCGAACTCGCCGTCGACGTGATCGGCGGCAAGTGGAAGCCGGTGATCCTGGCGCATCTGAAGGAAGGCGTGCACCGGTACGGCGAACTGCGGCGGCGGATGCCGGACGTCAGCGAGAAGATGCTGATCCAGCACCTGCGTGAACTGGAGGCGGACGGCCTCGTGCTCCGCGAGAGCCGGGAGGGCCGGGTGCCGCATGTCGAATACCGGCTCACCGAGGACGGCGACCGGTTACGCCCCGCACTCGAAGCGCTCTACGACTGGGGGACACGGCGCGCGGCCGAACGCGGCATCACGTTCGAGCCGTTACCTATTCACTGACTGTCGTCGTCCAGGTGTCGTTCGAGTGCGTCGATCCGGCCCTCCCAGAACCGGCGGTACGGCGCGAGCCATGCGTCGACCTCCGCGAGCGGTTCCGGGCGGAGCCGGTAGCACCGGCGCTGGGCCGCGACGCGGACGGTGACCAGACCCGCCTCGCGTAGGACACGCAGGTGTTTCGATACGGCCGGTTGGCTCAATTCGAGGACCTCGACCAGCTCGTTGACCGACCGTTCGCCGTCGCGCAGGAGGTCGAGGATGGTCCTCCGCCGCGGCTCGGCGAGGATCTCGAAAGTCTGCATCATCCGGGAAATGTGCCTTGTGTGGCATATTTCCGTCAAGGAATGTTCGAAAATGTCCATCCGAAAGTCTTGGTCTGAACCATTGACGGAGTGGTCTAGTCCACTTAGCTTGTGCGTGTCCCGCCGCAGTCCTTTCGTCACCGATGGTGACGTCGAAGGGAGAACGCATGCCCCGTCTGAGCAGGATCACCGCGATCGTGGGTGCCGCGGCCGTCGCGCTGGGCGCGCTGGCCGTCGCCGCGCCGGCGCAGCAGGCGACCGCCGCTCCCGAGGCGACGGACGCCTCGGTCGGCAAGGTCCTCGGGTACTTCGCCGAATGGGGCGTCTACCAGCGGAATTATCACGTGAAGAACATCGACACTTCGGGTTCGGCGAGCAAGTTGACCCACATCAACTACTCGTTCGGCAACGTGACCGGCGGCGGCTGCGCCCTCGGTGACGCCGAGGCGGCGACCAGCAAGTTCTACGACGCCGCGGGCAGTGTCGACGGGGTGGCCGACAGCTGGGACAACGGCGCGCTGCGCGGGAACTTCAACCAGCTGAAGAAGCTCAAGGCCAAGTACCCGAACCTCAAGGTGCTGTGGTCCTTCGGTGGCTGGACCTGGTCCGGCGGCTTCGGCGAGGCGGCGAAGAACCCCGCCAAGTTCGCCGAGTCCTGCTACAACCTGGTCAACGACCCGCGCTGGGCCGGGGTCTTCGACGGTATCGACATCGACTGGGAGTACCCGAACGCCTGCGGGCTCTCCTGCGACACCAGTGGCGCGGCCGCGATCAAGGACCTCGCGCAGGCCCTGCGGGCGAAGTTCGGCTCGAAGCTGGTCACCGCCGCGATCACCGCGGACGGCACCGACGGCGGCAAGATCGACGCCGCGGACTACGGCGGCGCGTCGCAGTACTTCGACTGGTACAACGTCATGACCTACGACTACTTCGGCGCCTGGGCCGCGCAGGGACCGACGGCCCCGCACTCGCCGCTGAACGACTACGCGGGCATCCCGACCGCCGGTTTCCACTCCGACGCGGCGATCCAGAAGCTGAAGAACAAGGGTGTCCCGGCGAGCAAGCTGCTGCTGGGCATCGGCTTCTACGGCCGCGGCTGGACCGGCGTCACCCAGGAAGCCCCGGGCGGCACCGCGACCGGCCCGGCCGCGGGCACCGAACCGGGGATCCAGGATTACAAGGTCCTGAAGACCACCTGTCCGGCCACCGGCACCGTGGCGGGCACCGCGTACGCCAAGTGCGGCAGCGACTGGTGGAGCTACGACACCCCGGCGACCATCGGTGGAAAGGTCACCTACGCCAAGAATCAGGGTCTCGGCGGCGCGTTCTTCTGGGAGCTCTCCGGTGACACGGCCGACGGCGAGCTGATCACCGCTCTGGCGAAGTAATCTCCTCAGTACATGAAGGCCCCCTTCCTTGCGCCTAGGTACAGGAAGGGGGCCTTCATGTACTTGTCGGTGGTGAGGATTAACGTCACCGCATGGGTTTCGAGGGTTTCGGCGAGTACGCGATCGACTTCTACGACGGTCTCGAGGCCGACAACTCCAAGTCCTACTGGGACGCGAACCTGGCCACCTACAAGGCCGACGTCCGCGCGCCGATGGAGGCGCTGCTCGCGGAGCTGGTCCCGGAGTTCGGCGACGGCTTCGGCGAGGGGAAGGTCTTCCGCCCGTACCGCGACGTCCGGTTCGCCAAGGACAAGACGCCGTACAAGACCCACTGTGGCGCCGTGATCGAGCAGGGCCGGGGCGGTGGCGCGTACTACGTCGAGGTCGGCCCGGCCGGGCTGCGCGTCGGCGGTGGTGGCTTCCACTTCGAGTCCGATCAGCTTGCCCGCTTCCGCCGAGCCGTCGACACCGAAGTGCACGGCACCGAACTGGCCAAGATCCTCGCGAAACTGGAGAAGGCGGGCTGGGAGGTCAAGGGGGACAGGCTCAAGTCGAAGCCGCGCGGGTTCGCGGAAGACCACCCGCGCATCGACCTGCTGAAGTACCGCTCCGTGTACGCGGTCCGTGGCTGGGAGCCGGACGACGTCCTGCACGAACGAGGCACGTTCGACCGGGTGCGGAAGTCGTGGCGGCAACTGCGGGTGTTCAACGAATGGGTCCGGGACCGCGTCGGACCGAGCGAGAAGCCGCGCCGATAACCACCGAACTTGGTTCGCCGGTTGCCCATCTCCCAGGTCAACTGACACTTTTCTTGAACTTTCGGTATCGGTAAAGACGTACGTCCGATGAGGGACTACGCTGTGCGAACGTGAGCCGACGCGCGAAGATCGTTTGTACCCTGGGCCCCGCGACCGCTACGCCGGAGAAGATGCGGCAACTCGTCGACGCCGGGATGGACGTCGCGAGGATGAACTTCAGCCACGGGACGCACAGCGACCACAAGCAGGTCTACGACCTCATCCGCACCGCCGCCGCCGAATCCGGCCGCGCGGTGGGCATCCTCGCCGACCTTCAGGGGCCGAAGATCCGTCTCGGCACCTTCGCGGGCGGCCCGGTCGAGTGGCACAACGGCGACATCGTGCGCATCACCGTCGAGGACGTCGCGGGTACGCACGACCGCGTCTCGACCACCTACAAGGGACTCGCCGACGACGCGAAGCCCGGCGACCGTCTCCTCGTGGACGACGGCAAGGTCGGCCTCGTGGTCAAGCAGGTCGAGGGCCCGGACGTCGTCTGCGAGGTCACCGAAGGCGGCCCCGTCAGCAACAACAAGGGCGTGTCCCTGCCGGGCATGGACGTCTCCGTGCCGGCACTGTCCGAAAAGGACATCGAAGACCTCGAGTTCGCGCTCGAACTCGGCGTGGACTTCATCGCGCTGTCGTTCGTCCGCTCGCCGGCCGACATCGACCTGGTCCACCAGGTGATGGACCGCGTCGGCAAGGGCCGCCTCCCCGTGGTCGCGAAGATCGAGAAGCCCGAAGCGGTCTACAACCTCGAAGCCATCGTGCTGGCCTTCGACGCGGTGATGATCGCCCGCGGTGACCTGGGTGTCGAACTTCCGCTGGAGCAGGTCCCGCTGGTGCAGAAGCGCACCATCCAGATCGCCCGCGAGAACGCGAAGCCGGTCATCGTCGCGACGCAGATGCTCGAATCGATGATCAACAGCTCCCGCCCGACCCGCGCGGAGGCCTCGGACGTCGCCAACGCGGTGCTCGACGGCGCGGACGCCCTCATGCTCTCGGGCGAGACCAGCGTCGGCCGCTACGCCATCGACGTGGTCAAGACCATGGGCCGGATCATCGAGGCCGTCGAGACCGACTCGCCGGTCGTGCCGCCGCTGTCGCACGTCCCGCGCACCAAGCGCGGCGTCATCTCCTACGCGGCCCGTGACATCGGCGAGCGGCTGAACGCCAAGGCCCTGGTCGCCTTCACCCAGTCCGGTGACACCGTCCGGCGGCTCGCGCGGCTGCACACGCGGCTGCCGCTGCTGGCGTTCACCCCGGAGGAGAGCGTCCGCAGCCAGCTCGCGATGACCTGGGGCACCACGACGCGGATCGTGCCGAAGGTGGGCTCCACCGACCAGATGATCCAGCAGGTCGACCACGCGATGCTCGAAATGGGCAAGTACGCCAAAGGTGACCTGGTGGTCATCGTCGCCGGCTCCCCGCCCGGTACCGTGGGCTCGACCAACCTCATCCGGGTGCACCGCCTGGGCGAGGACGACCACGCCTGACGCTGGTCTCTGAGCGCGTGTCATGAGGGGTCCCCTTAAGACGTTTTTCGTCCTAAGGGGACCCCTCATGACGTTTCGCGGGCCGGAGAACGTCCCGAAGGTGGCCTTCGCGACAAACGTCCCGCCTCACGGAGGCCCAAAGCACCCTTACGGCCTAAAGTTCAGGTCATGACTGAGATGGCCAGGGAAGCCGCGGCCGGTTTCGACAGCACCGGCGGCGTCGGCGGTCAGCCGGTGCTCGACAAGCTGGTCGCCCTGCTGGACTTGGAGAAGATCGAGGAGAACATCTTCCGCGGCGTCTCACCGGCGCATTCGCCGGTGCGGGTGTTCGGCGGGCAGGTCGCGGGGCAGGCGCTGGTCGCCGCCGGCCGCACCGTGCCCGAGGAGCGGAAGGTCCACTCGCTGCACGCGTACTTCATCCGCGGCGGCGACCCGAGCGTCCCGATCGTCTACGAGGTCGACCGCATCCGCGACGGCCGCTCGTTCACCACCCGCCGTGTCGTGGGCATCCAGCACGGCAAGGCGATCTTCTCGCTTTCCGCGTCGTTCCAGAAGGACGAGGGCGGCATCGAGCACTCCGAGGGGATGCCGGACGTCCCGGAGCCCGAGTCGCTTCCGACATTGCAGGAGCGGGCCGAGGGCTACTTCATCGGTCACCACGACCGGCCGCGCCCGATCGACCTGCGCTACGTCAACGACCCGCCGTGGGTGACCCGGAAATCCGGCGAGCTCCCCGCCCGCAACCAGGTCTGGATGCGGGCCGACGGCAAGCTCCCGGATCAGCAGCTGCTGCACGTTTGCGTCCTGACCTACGCCTCCGACATGACACTCCTGGACTCGGTCCTCGCCCGCCACGGCGTCTACTGGGATCTAGACAAGGTGATCGGCGCGAGCCTCGACCACGCGCTCTGGTTCCACCGCCCGTTCCGGGCCGACGAGTGGTTCCTCTACGACAGCGCGTCCCCGACGGCGTCGGGTGCCCGCGGTCTGGCCACCGGCCGGTTCTTCGCCGCGGACGGAACGCACATCGCCACCGTTGTGCAGGAAGGCCTTCTTCGGGTGGTGTGAACGGTGACGTTCCGCATCCGAGAACCGTCTTGTCCACCCTTTAGAGGGAATGGTGAAACGCAATAACATCTGGGACCAGAGTATTGCGGAATAGTCGCGGATAAAGGGAGGGCCGGAACCGATCGGGGGACGGCTCCGGCCCTGCACCGGGGATGAATCCGGCTCGACAGGTATCCTCGCGAATGCCTATCGGTGCAGCTCGCGGCCCCGCGCCCGTGCCGCGAGCGGATCCGCCACCGCCGATGAAGGCGGGCGTACCGCGTTGCACAATGCTCAACCTACAACGGCAATCTGCAAATTGCAGGATGAAAATCGGACGTGTCGGAAAATGGTCGTGTGACCATCTCACCGAATGTGTCTCGGGCTGGTTAGATGTGCTTCGGCGGGGTAACTGAACACTGTTCTCCTCGCCGCGTCGTGATCGGTGTTGCTCGGACAGCTTGTGGAGGTGCCGTGATGACGAGGGGTCAAGGACCCACCGTGCGCCGCCGTCGGCTGGCGAGCGAGCTGAGGCGGTTGCGCGAGGCGGCCGACCTCACCATCGACGAGGTGAGCGAGAAACTCGAATGCTCGGCGTCGAAGGTCAGTCGCATCGAGACCGGGCACGTCGGGGTCACCCCGCGCGACGCGCGCGACATGCTCGAGCTGTACGGCATCGCGGGAGACGAGCAGGAAGCGCTCGTCCAGCTGGCCAGGGAAGCCCGCAAACGCGGCTGGTGGCACGCGTATAACGAGGTGTTCACCGGCACCTTCGTCGGCCTGGAGGCGGACGCGAGTTCGTTGCGGGCCTTCCAGGCGCTGCTCGTGCCGGGCCTGCTGCAGACAGAGCGCTACGCCAGGGCTGTGATCAGGGCGATGCGGCCCGACGCCGAAGAGGCCGAGATCCGGCGCCGGGTGGCGGCGCGGATGGCGCGGCAGGAGCTGCTGACCGACCCCTCGCCCCCGGAGTACTGGGCCGTGATGGACGAGGCGGTCCTGCATCGCACGGTCGACGGGGCCGAGGTGATGGCGGAGCAGCTGTACCGGATGGTCACCATGGCGGCGAGGGCGAACGTGACCGTCCAGATCGTGCCGTTCGGCGCGGGTGCCCATCCCGGGATGGAGGGTCCGTTCCTCATCATGGGCTTCCCCGAACTGGCCGACACCGACGTGGTCTACGTCGACAGCACCTCCAGCGGGCTCTACCTGGAGGAACCCCCGGACGTCCGGCGATACGCGTTGATGTTCGACCATCTCCGTGCCGCCGCGTTGAAACCGGACGACTCGGTCGAGTTGATCGCCGAGGCAGCCGGGAGGTTCGCCGAACAGGCGGCCCTGCCGGAGAAAGTCCCCGGAAACGAGTAAGGAGTGGGGAGCATGACGCCCAACGATGATCTTTCCCAGGCCCGGTGGTTCAAGAGCAGCCACAGTGGCGGCGGCAACGACTGCGTCGAGGTCGCCTTCACCGGTTCCGGTGCCGCCCTGAGGGACTCCAAGGACCCCGAGGGTGGTGCCTTCCGTCTGTCGCCGAACGCTTGGCGGGGGCTGCTCGGCGCGGTGCGCCCGAGTGGCCCGGCTCACGCCTAGACACGCTGAAACTCGACCCCTTACGCCCCCCGAGCAGGGGATGGGCCGGCGTAAGGGGTCGAATCACGTCCGGGTGTAGGCGATCACCCGATGCCTCAGGGCACCCCTCAGGACGAATCTCATCACTACCAACAAGGCAGTGAGTTCCTAAGGGGAAACGATGAACACGAACGACGCTCTTCTCACCGGTGTACTGGCCGAGGTCGAGTACCGCCGCGAGGAGCTGCAGCGAGCCGGTCGCAGCGTATGGGTCGACAGGGCCCGCCGGGCGGGGAGGCGGATCCGCGCCCAGCGCACCGCCGTCCAGGTGCCCGCCCAGCAGCGCCGCGAGGCCGGACAGGTGCCCGCCCGCAGCGGCGAGATCACCCGGTAGAGGTCGAGTGCGATGAAGCTCTCGGCGAAAACCCAGGCGAAGTTGTCGGTCCGGTAGGCAAGAATGCACCTCGTGCCCCGTCTTGGCTCCGGTATCCCGATCGTCGCCCGCACTCAGGAGATGCGGCAGCTCCGTGCCGCCTTCGCCCGTGCCGAACGGGCCGAGGCCGGCGCGGTGCTGCTCTCCGGTGACGCCGGCGTCGGCAAGACCCGCCTCCTGACCGCGCTCGGCGAGTTCACCGCCGGCGCGGGCGCCCTGGTGCTGACAGGGCGCTGTATCGACGTCCATGAGGGCGGTCTTCCTTATCTTCCGTTCGCCGAGGCCCTCGCGCCGCTGGCGACGACGTCCGATCCCGCGGTCACCGCCGCGGTCCGGGCCCGGCCGGCGCTGGGCAGGCTGCTCCCGCAGATGCAGCAGGCGGAGGAGTACCCCGCCATCGAAGACGGTCAGCTCACCGCGAGCGAACAGGTGTCGACGCAACGGCTCGGGCCCGAACAGGACCTCGGCCAGCTCCAGCTGTTCGACGCGGTACTGGGGGTGCTGACCGTCATCGCGCAGCGCCGGCCGGTGGTGATCCTGCTGGAGGACCTGCACTGGGCCGACGGCTCCACCCGGAACCTGCTGTCCTTCCTGCTGACGAGGCTGCGCACCCAGCGGTTGCTGGTGGTGGCGAGCTATCGCGAGGAGGACGTCCACCGGCGGCATCCGCTGCGCGCGCTGCTGTCGGAGGTGGTGCGGCTCGGGGCGGTCGAACGCGTCGAGGTCAAGCCGTTCGGCGCGGAGGACGCGCGCGCGTTCGTCGAGGCGCTGGCCGACGAGCCGATCGGCCAGGACATGATCGCCGACATCGTCTCCCGGTCCGAGGGCAATCCGTTCTTCGTCGAGGAGCTGCTCGCGTCCGCGAAGGACTGCCGCGAGCTTCCGGCAGGGTTGGCCGAGGTGCTGCTCGCCAGGGTGGAGCAGCTTTCGCCGATCACGCGCCGGATCCTGCGCGTGGTCTCGGTCGCCAAGGACTCGGTGGCGCACGCCGCGCTCGCCGAGATCTCCGGGCTGGACGAGCTCGAACTCGACGAGGCACTGCGCGAGGCGGTGCAGCATCACGTCCTGGTGATCGAGAACGGTTTCTACACCTTCCGCCACGCGCTGCTGCAAGAAGCGGTCTACGGGGACCTGTTGCCGGGGGAGCGCGTCCGCATGCACGCCGCCTACGCGACGCGGATCCGCACCAGGACGCAAGGCCGCGGTCAGGACGCGCGGCTCGCGCACCACAGCCTGGAGAGCAAGGACTTCGTCACCGCGCTGGCCGCGTTGTTGCGCGCGATGGACGAGGCGGAGAAGCTGGGCGCGCCGGGGTCCGCGCTGCGGCATGTCGAGCAGGCACTGTCCATCTGGGACGCCGTGCCCGCGGCGGACCGGCCGCCGGACGTCGACGAACTCCGGCTGCTGCACGAGGCGTCGTACTTCGCGAGCACGTCGGGAGAGCCGGAGCGGGCGGTGGCTTACTCGCGGTCCGCGACCGAGGCACTCGGCCCGGAAACGGGCAGCGAACGGGCCGCGAAGGTCTGGCGGCGCCACGCGGAGGCCCTGCTTTCGGTCGAAGGCACGCTGGACGAGGTCGTCGAGGCGATCGACAAGGCCTGGGAACTGGTCGAGCACACCGACGCGAGTTCCGCGCGGGCCTGGGTACTCGCCACCCGCGCCGGGATCCTGCGGCTGATCGACAGGCACGAAGAGGCGCTGCAGTGCGCGCTGGCCGCGGTCGCCGACGCCAGGGCCGTCGGCGCGGGCGGGGCCGAAGCGGCCGCGCTGGTGTCACTCGGGACGCTGGCCGATTCGGCGGGCGACATCGAAGAGGCGCGGGAGCGGCTGCGCCAGGCCGAGCGGAAGGCCAGGGATTCCGGCGCCCTCAACGGCGAGCTGCGGGCTCTGCACTTCCTCGGGCTGAGCTACGACGACAGGGCCGAGATCCACTCCGCGCTGAAGTACTACGCCAAGGGCATCGACAGGGCCAAGGAAACCGGGCTGACCTGGAGTTCGTTCGGGATCGAGCTGCGGACCAAGCACCTCATGCTGCGGTTCGTCAGCGGTGACTGGCCGGACGACGACGACGCGGGGCGCGCGGGTCGCGGCGTTTCGAGTCTCGTCGCCGGGCGGTTCCTGGGGATCTGGGCGCAGTTCGTCGTCGCCCGCGGCCGGTTCGCGGACGCGGACAAGATCCTGCCCAGCCTGCGGCAGCATTGGAAAGCCGACTACTCGATCGCGCTCGCGTCGGGGGACGCCGCCATCCAGCTCGCGTCGTGGCGAGGGGACCACGCGGGCGCGGTGCGGCAGGCGAGTGAGCTGATCGACTGGCTGGAAGAGGTCGAGCCCGCGGTTCTCGGCGGGATCCGCATCAGCGTGCACGGCCTCGCGGCCGCTGTCGCGCAGGCGGCCGAAGCCAGGGTGCGCGGGGATCTGGCGACGGCCGAGGCCGCCGTGGCGGCGGGCGAGAAGTTGCTCGCCCACGGACGTCATTGTGCCGAACACGGCATCCCGCGTTCGGTGTCACTGGGGCCGGAAGCACTGGCGTGGCTCGCCCGGCTGGAAGCGCTCGGCGGTTGCCTGCGCGGCGCGGGCGATCCGGCGTTGTGGGCCAAGGCTGTCGACGCGTTCGGGTACGGCGCGGTGTACGAGCAGGCCATGTGCCGCTTGCAGCACGCGAAGTCCTTGCTGGCTTCGGACGGCGACACCGCGCTCGCCGCGTCGGAGCTGCTGGCCGCGCACGAGGTGGCCGATCGACTGGGCGCGTGTCCGCTGCGTGAAGCCGTCCGGGAACTCGGTCACCGGGCGCGTGTCGAGCTTCCCGGGGAGCCCGCCCCGCGCCGGGACGTCGTCGACCCGCTCACCGACCGCGAACGGGACGTGCTGGAGCGGGTCGCGCTCGGCCGGACCAACCGGCAGGTCGGTGAAGAGCTGTACATCAGCGAGAAGACGGTGAGTGTCCATCTTTCGCGCGTGATGGCGAAACTCGGCGCGAGCCGCCGGGCCGAGGCCGTCGCGATCGCTTACGACCGGGGCCTGCTGGCCGCCCCGACCTCATCCTCGTGAGTGGTAAGTGTCGTTCTAGCGGACCTGTATTTACCTACCCCACTGGTGTGATCGGCGGTCGAGTGTGGAGGATTCGGGACGTTGAACGTCCCGAATCCTCCACACTCG
>NZ_NMQT01000013.1 GCF_002234405.1 Amycolatopsis thailandensis
CGACGCTCGTCCGAGCCCCTTTCCCTCGGCTCAGCCGAGGGAAAGGGGCCTTCACGCGCAAAAGGTCAGCAGTAACCCAGGCGAGCGAGAGTGTCGACGATGATCTCCGACGGGTGGAACTTCTCGACCCACGACTCGCCGCGGCGGTTCTGGTAGGTGTCGAGGAAGTTCTGCAGCTTGTCCCCGCGCATCTCGGTCAGCACGACGGTCTCGCCGAGGTGCTGCGGCGTCTCGGTGCGCTCGCGGTGCACGGCGCACGGCAGGCCGAGGTAGTAGCACTCGGCCGAGAGGCCGCCCGAGTCGGTGACGACGTACTCCGCGCGCGCGACCAGCGGCAGGAACTTCAGGTACCGCATCTTCGGCTGGATGATGAAGTTCTTCTCGTCGAAGAGGTTCGCCAGGCCCAGCGCGCGGATCTTCTCGCGCTCGGGCGCGCCCGCCATGTAGAGGATCGGCATCTGCTTGCTCTGCTCGCGCAGGATCTCCAGCGCCTCGCGGTACTTGTCCGCGCGCGAGACCAGCTCGAAGCGGTGCAGGGTGGCGAGGCCGAACTTCTCCGGCAGGCCCTCGATGTCGAGCGGGCCGTTGATGGCCAGCCGCATCGCGTCGATCGCGGTGTTCGCCTCGGTGTCGACGACGACGCCGCGGGCGTTGCGGAGGTTGTTCACCTCACGCGCGCTCGGCGCGAAGTGCATGTCGACGATCTTCGCGGCGATCTTCCGGTTCAGCTCTTCCGGCAGCGGCGACATGATGCTGCCCGACCGCGCACCCGCCTCGACGTGCCCGACCCGCGACTTGAGGATCCGCTTCCCGATGAGCGAGCCGTACGGCGTGGTGAAGGTGTCGCCGTGCACCAGCACCAGCGGCGGGCGCCCGTCCTCGACCAGCGCGGCCTTCAGTTCGGCCCGGCGGCTCCACGCGGTCCGCAGCACCTGCGCGGCCCAGCCCGGCACCTGCGCGGGCGACTCCAGGTTGTGCGCCTTCTCCTTCGGCACGAGCCAGACGTCGGGCTCCGGGAGGTTCAGGTCGGCGAGAACGTCCGAGACCTCGTCGACGTGCTGCGCGGTGAACCAGATCTTCGGCCGGACCCCGCGTTCGAGGATGCCGTGGTAGACCGGCGCGATTTTGATCAGTTCCGCCGTGGTGCCGAGAATGAAGGAAATCACCGGAAGAGCCATTCTGTCGGGGTCTGCGGTGCCCGAAGGATACTGGTGGGCCGCGCAAGGTAGCCTCGCCGGGGTGAGTGCGAATTCGCTCCTCCCGGCCCTGTCCGTCGTGATCCCGGTCTACAACGAGCAGAACTGGATCGACCGCAGTGTGGGCGCGCTGATCGCGTCGGCACAGGCGGCGAACTGGCCGGTCGAGGTCGTCGTGGTCGACGACGGCAGCACCGACGGCACCGGCGACAAGCTCACCAGGCTGCAGGAGCTCTACGGCATCACCGTCCTTTCCCAGCCGAACAGCGGCCGGTTCGAGGCCCGCCGGGCGGGGATCGCGAAGGCCTCCGGGCGGCAGATCCTCCTGCTCGACAGCCGCGTGATCGTGGACACCGGCTCGCTCACCTTCCTGCGCGACCAGCTCGTCGACCACCCCGAGCGCACGGTGTGGAACGGTCACATCAACGTCGCGTCCGAACACAATCCGTATGCGGGATTCATGGCGGGACTGGTCAAGATCCCGTGGCGCCGTTATTGCGCGAACCCGAGATTGATGTCGTTCGGTATCGAGGAGTTCGACGTCTTCCCCAAAGGAACCGGATTCTTTTCCGCGCCGAAGGACGTTCTCGAGGATTCCTCGAACGCGTTCGAGTCGCTCTTCGAAGACGTCCGTTTCGCCAGTGACGACACGGGTGTTCTGCGCTGGATCGCCGAACGGCACCGGATCTTCCTGGCCCCGGAGTTCTCCGCGACTTACCACGGCCGCGATTCCTTCAAGAAGTTCATCGGGCAGTCGTATTTCCGCGGCACCACGTTCGTCGATTCGTATCTCGCGTCGCCCGGCCCCGCGCGCAACGGCCTGTTCGCCGCGATGGCCGTCGGGGTGCTCGGGCTCGGTGTCGCCGCGAAGCGCCCGAAGACCGCCGTCGCACTGGCCGCCGCCGGTTCGACGGCCGCCGGGTTCGCGGTGACGAAGTTCGGCGCGACCAAGGCCGAGGCCAAGGCCGTCGCCCAGCTCACGCCGGTGTTCGCCGCCGGGTTCGGGGCCGGGGCGATCCGCGGCCTCTTCATGGCGCTGCGGTCCCGGCGCAAACGATGAGCAACGCGGTGAGCGACGAAAAACTGGCCAAGAGCACCGGGAAGTCCGCCGGCCGCATCGGCGTCTACCTGCTGATCGCGATCGCGCTGGGCTACGCGCTGACCGTGGTCTGGGGCCGGACGCTGTCCAAGGCCGACAACGCTGTCCTGCTGTCCTTCTGGGGCATGCTGATGGGGCTGGGCGCCGCCCTGTCCCCGCTCGAACAGGAGATCTCGCGCCAGTCCGCGCACGCCGCGCTCGACGGCCGCAAGGCCGGGCGACCGGCCGTGATCGCCTTCGTCACCAGCGCGATCGCCGTGGTGGTCGTCGCACTGATCACGCTCATCCCGCCGGTGACCGAGAAGGTCTACGGCGGACAGTTCGCGCTCGCCGTGATCGTGCTGGCCGGCGGGGTTTCGTTCGCCTTCCAGTTCGCCGCGCGCGGTCTGCTCATCGGCCAGGACCACGTCCGGTCCTACTCGTGGCTGATCCTGGTCGAGGCCGCGGTGCGGATCCTCGTGGTCGCCGCGCTGGTGGTCGCCGGGCTCACCCAGCTGTACTGGTTCGCCGTCGCCGCCGCGACCGGCTCGTTCGCCTGGCTGCTGTTCGCCCGCGGCGCGGCCCGGCTGGTCGACCCCGAGCTGGACGCCGACGAGCCCGCGAAGCCGATCGTGACGAACATGCTGATGCTGCTGGCGGGCGCCGGGCTCACCGCGAGCGTCATCACCGGCTATCCGGCGCTGGTCAGCCTGCTCGCGCCCGGCGGCGACAAGGACGCGCTCGGCGTGCTCTTCCTCGCCCTGTTCGTGGCGAGGACCCCGCTCACGCTGATGGCGCCGGTCCAGGCCCTCGCGGTCCCGACCGTGGTGCGCCTGTCCAGCACCGAGGAGGGCAAGCACCGGCTGCGCAGGCTGCTCGCGCTCGGCTCCGTGGGCGCGCTGGCGCTCGCGGCCCTCGGCGCGCTGATCGGCTGGCTGATCGGCCCGTGGGTGGTGCGCCTCGTCTACGGCGCGAAGAACGATCCCCAGGCCTGGTGGATGGCCGGGCTGGTCTGGTCGTCGGTGCTGCTGGCCGCGATGCAGCTGCTCGCCGCCGTCCTCGTCGCGCAGGCCAAGGCCAAGAAGGTGCTGATCACCTGGGCCGCCGTCGTCGTCGCGACCGCGCTGGTCCTGCTGTTCTTCCCCGGTGACACCGTCGTGCGCGCCGTCGTCGGGCTCGCCGCCGGTCCGACGGTCGGACTGCTGGTCGTCATGGGTTTCGTGGTGAGGGGCACGCCGGAGACGGGCAACCCGAAGCCGTCCGAAACGTCTCGATAGTGTGGCCGCGCCACGAACGGGTTGGCGTTATTGACGCCGAATAGGGTTGGACAGCGAATTCGATGAACGTTCTTTTGGTGTTGCTGGCGTTCTGGCTGCCGGGTCTCGTCTTCGGCGCCGCGATCAGGCTGCGCGGCTGGACCCTCGCCGCCGCGGCCCCGCTGCTGACCTTCGGCCTCGTCGCCATCGGCATCCCGATCCTCGGCCGGTTCGGCATCCGCTGGACCATGCTGAACGTCGGCCTGTGGGTGCTGCTGCTGTCCGTGATCGGCTTCGCGCTCTCGTTCCTCGTCCTCCGCTTCACCGCGAAGCGGCACGCGGACTGGGCCGAGGACGAAGACGACGACGAGACGAAGCGCTCCCTGCGCGACCACCTGCTGATCGGCGCAGGTGTCGTGGTCGGCCTCGGCGTCGGCACGGTGACCTTCCTGCGCGGTTCGCACAGCCTCGAGAACGTCCAGCAGGGCTGGGACGCCCCGTTCCACGGCAACCTGGTGCGCTGGATCGCCGAGCACGGCGACGCGCGCGCGTCGACCGTCGGCACCATCGCGAACCTGCCGAACCAGACCGACTACTTCTACCCGGACACCTACCACGCGCTGCTCGCCCTGGTCTTCGGCAAGGGCGGCCTGACGATGATGCCGACGCTGAACCTGGCGGCGCTCATGGTCGTGCTGACCGTCCCGGTCGGCGTCGCGGCGATGTGCCGCGCCTGGCGCATGCCGGTCCTCGCGACCGCCGCCGCCGCGGCCGTGTCCACCTGGTTCACCGCGTTCCCATACGACTCGCTGTGGCGCGGCCCGCTCTGGCCGTACGTCGCCGGGGTGGCGCTCGTGCCCGCGATGCTCGCGCTCGCCCGCCTGCTGCTCAAGCCGAACGGCGTCGCCGGGCCGATCGCGATCGGCGTCGGCGTCGCCGGGTTGGCGGGCCTGCACACCAGCCTGATCTTCGTGATCATGGTCTATTTCCTGCTGATCCTGCTCGCGGTGCTGTTCCGCTTCGAGAAGATCGACTGGCGCCGGAGCGCCGCTTCGCTGGTGGCCACGGTCGTGATGGCCGTCGTGCTCGGCGTGCCGCAGGTCCTGCCGGCGCTCTACAACGCGGGCGGCGTGACCAGCGCGTTCTGGGCTTCGGAGACCAGCGTGTCCGGCGCGCTCGGGCAGACCATCACCTTCTCGCCGATGGCGTCGTTCCCGCAGTGGTGGATCGGCATCCCGGCGATCATCGGGGTGTTCTTCCTGGTCAAGCACCGCCGGATGCTCTGGATGGTCGGCGCGTACGTCGTCCTCGGCGGCCTGTTCGCCGCGACGATCTCGCTGGAGACGCCGCTCATCCACACCCTGACCGGGGTGTTCTACAACGACCACTGGCGGATCGGCGCGCTCGTGCCGCTGGCGGGCGCCGTCGCGTTCGGCGAGTTCGTGCACACCGCGTCGGGCAAGTTCGCCGAGAAGATCGGCGAGCGCAAACCGAACCTGAACCCGTTCACCGCCGCCATCGCGGGCGCGCTGGTGATCGGCCTGGTGGTCGCGGTGCTGAGCCGAGGCGGCTACATCGGCCGCAACTCCGCGCGGCTCGCGATGAACTACGGTCCGGACGGCCCCTCGGTCAGCAAGGGCGAGGAAGAGGCCTACGCGTGGCTCGGGAAGCACGTCGTGCCGGGTGAGCGCGTCATGAACGACAAGGCCGACGGCTCGGTGTGGCTGTACGCCCTTTCTGGCGCCCAGCCGGTCGAGTGGACGAACTACGGCGCCGAGTTCACCACCAAGGCGGGCTGGCTCAGCGTCTTCCTGAACGACCTCAACCGGGACCCGCGCGTGCGCGAGGCGCTCACCGACCTCAAGGTGCGCTACGTGCTCGTCGGCAAGGGCAAGGTGGCCCCCAACGCGCAGTCCGCGGTGGGCCTCCAGCGCCTCGACATCACTCCGGGTTTCAAGCGCGTTTTCCACAACCTCGACGCGTCTGTCTACGAAATCGAAGGTCAGCAAGGTGTGGTCGCCGCCGGCGCCACCACCGGGTCCGACACCGCTCACGGCCAGTAAGAAGATAGAGTGATCCAGTGTCCAGTACGTCCGTGACCACCCGTCGAGTGCTCATCGTGATGCCTGCTTTGAACGAGCAGGCCAGCGTCGGCGCGGTCATTTCCCAGGTCAAGCAGTCCTTGCCGGGCATGGACGTGCTGGTGGTCGACGACGGTTCGTCCGACGACACGGCCAAGCTCGCCCGCGCGGCTGGCGCGGAGGTGGCCCGCCTGTCGGTGAACCTCGGCGTCGGCGGGGCGATGCGCACCGGCTTCCGGTACGCGGCCGCCCGCGGCTACGACGTCGTCGTCCAGGTGGACGCGGATGGCCAGCACGATCCCGACGAGGTCGCCGCGCTGTTGGACGCGCTCGACGACGCCGACATCGCGATCGGCTCGCGTTTCGCGGGCAAGGGCGCGTACAAGGCGAGCGGCCCGCGGAAATACGCGATGGTCGTGCTCTCGTTCGTTTTCTCCCGGCTCGGGAAGACCAAGCTCACCGACGTGACCTCCGGGTTCAAGGCGATGGGCCCGCGCGCGATCAAAATGTTCGCCGCGTACTACCCGGCCGAATACCTCGGCGACACGGTCGAATCGCTGGTGATGGCGATCCGCGCCGAACTGAAGATCAAGGAAATCCCGGTGATCATGCGGGAACGGGCCGGTGGCACACCGAGCCATTCCCCGGTGAAATCGGCCGTCTACCTCGGCCGCGCCGGACTCGCCCTGCTGCTGGCGCTGGTGCGCCGCCGCCCCGCGGTCGACTCGTCGGATTCGGCGTAAAAGGAGCTGATTATGGCTGGCTGGCGCATTCTCAGCATCGTCGTCGCCTGTCTGGTGCTGTTCGTCGTCCTCGAGATGATGCGACGACGGAAACTGCGGGAAAAGTACGCGGGTGTTTGGCTCGTCCTCGCCATCGGCGTGGTGGTGCTCGCCCTCGTTCCGCAGGCCGCCGACTTCCTGGCGCGAGTAACCGGCGTGCAAACGCCGTCGAACTTCGTATTCCTCTTGGCCGGTGTCGTTCTCGCACTGGTCGCCTTGCATCTGTCGACCGAGGTCGGACACCTCGAAGAAGAGGTCCGGACCTCCGTCGAAGAGATCGCGCTGCTCCGTTGCGAACTCGCCGACGCCCAGCGTGACCTGGAAGAACGCGTCGCCGCGCTCGAAGCCCGGACGGCCACGCCCGACAACGTCAAAGGGCTCCCCGAAGTGAGCCCCGCACGCGCACGCTGATCGACGCGCTCCTGGCGGCCCCGCCGAAGCTGGGGGCCGTCCGCGTCCTCGCCGTCGACGGGCCTTCAGGCTCCGGAAAATCCACGCTGGCGGGGAAGATCGTGGCCGGACTCGCCGGTCGCGACGTCGCGGTCGCGCTGGTCAGCACCGACGAGTTCGCGACCTGGGACGAGCCCGTTTCCTGGTGGCCACGGCTCGAAACCGGTGTCCTGGCACCGCTGTGCGCGGGCAGGACCGGCCGCTATCGCCGCGTTGACTGGTCCACCGGTGTCCCGTCGCCCGGCGAAGAAGTCGAGATCCCGGTCCCGGAAGTCCTGGTCCTGGAAGGCGTTTCCAGTGGCAGGGCGCGGATGCGGCCGTCGTTGTCCCTGCTGACCTGGTTGGACGGTGGGACCGAAGCCGAACGCCTCGACCGCGCCGCCGGGCGGGACGGCGAGGAGTCCCGGGCGGACCTGCGGCGCTGGCAGCTGTTCGAACGAGGCTGGTTCACCGTGGACGGCACCAAGGCCGCCGCGGATTCCGTGGTCTCGTCTCGTGAGTGGTAAGGACGGTTCTAACCGTCCTTACCACTCACGAGACGCGCCTTGAACCCCTCGGATGTCCACTTCTGTCAGTGATCCAATGAGCCTAGTGGTGGACACCCATTTGAGTTAGTGGACCGGCACTCTGTGCGTTAGTGGACCGGAATTGATTACACTAAGTGCGGAATTGTGGACACTTTGCGGTCGTATTGGCCTTCGTGTAGCGCGATCGTAACCTCGCGTGCTTAAGTGCGGGCTGAGTTCCCGCTAGTGTCGGCGAGCACACCGATCGTCCGCGGAGTTCGAGTTTTCGACCGACGCCGACGGTGCCTAAACACCGAAATTCTCCTCAAGGGGTGCCAGATGCAGCAACTGCGGGTGACCCGAGCACGCCGTGTGGCCCTGATCGGGCTTGCCGGCGCACTCGCGGTCTCCATGTCCGCCTGTGCCGATTCGAAGCGTGAAGAAGGCGCAGGGGGTGGCTCGGGAGGCACCATGGTCTTCGGCGCCGCCGGTAACCCGAAGACTTTCGACCCGCTCTTCAACGACGACGGTGAGACCTTCCGCATCATCCGCCAGATGATGGACACCCTGATCATGAACAAGCCGGGGACCGCGGACCTCGAGCCCGGCCTTGCCGAGAAGTGGGAAGGCAGCAACGAAGGCAAGACGTGGACCTTCACCCTGAAGAAGGGCGTGAAGTTCCACGACGGCACCGCGTTCAACGCCGAAGCGGTCTGCTTCAACTTCAACCGCATGTTCAACATGAAGGGCGCGGCGGCCCAGAGCCAGATGATCTACTACGGCGACGTCTTCGAGGGCTTCGCCAAGAACGAGGGTGACGCTTCCGGCGCCCCGGTGTTCAAGGACTGCCAGGTCAAGGACGAGTCGACAGCCGTCCTGAACCTGAACAAGGCCAAGGGCGCGTTCCCGGCCGCCTTCACGCTGCCGTCGTTCTCGATCCAGAGCCCGGACGCGCTGAAGAAGTACAACGCGGACAACGTCACCCAGAGTGGTGACTCGTTCTCCTACCCGGAGTACGCGTTGCAGCACCCGACCGGCACCGGCCCGTTCAAGTTCGACAGCTGGGACCAGGCCAAGGGTGAGATCACGCTCTCCAAGGCGACCGACTCCCCGACCCAGACGGCCAAGCTCGACAAGCTGGTCTTCAAGGTCATCCCGGACGAGAACGCCCGCAAGCAGGCGCTCAAGGCCGGCGACATCCAGGGCTACGACTACCCGTCGCCCGCGGACTACGGCCTGCTGCGCAACGACGGCGAGCAGGTGCTCATCCGCCCGTCGTTCAACATCCTCTACCTGGGCATCAACCAGGCGAACAACCCGAAGCTGAAGGACCTCAAGGTCCGCCAGGCGCTGGCCTACGGCCTCAACCGCGACCAGTTCGTGAAGTCGAAGCTCCCCGAGGGCGCCGAGACCGCGACGCAGTTCGTGCCGAAGGCGATCGACGGCTACAACGAGAACGTCACCAAGTACCCGTACGATCTCAACAAGGCCAAGCAGCTTCTCAAGGAAGCCGGCGCCGAGGGCATGACGCTGAAGTTCTACTACCCGACCGAGGTCTCCCGGCCGTACATGCCGAACCCGGCGGACATCTTCACGTCGCTGTCCGAGGACATGAAGGCCCTGGGCATCAAGGTCGAGCCGATCGCCAAGCCGTGGAACGGTGGCTACAAGGACGACGTGCAGAAGGCCGGCAAGCAGGACGTCCACCTGCTCGGCTGGACCGGTGACTACAACGACGCCGGCAACTTCGTCGGCACCTTCTTCGGCCGCGAGAAGCCGGAGTTCGGCTTCACCAACGCCGAGCTGTTCTCGGCCATCTCCGCCGCGGACGCCGCGCCCGCCGGCGAGGCGCACACCAAGGCGTACCAGGACGTGAACCAGAAGATCATGGAATACCTGCCCGCCATCCCGATCTCCTACGGCCCCCCGGCGATCGTCGTCGGCCCGAAGGTGAAGGGCCTGGTGGCCAGCCCGCTGACCGACGAGCGCTTCTACACCGTCACGGTCAACTGATCCACCACCACTAAGCCACCAGGGGGTGGGCGCTACCGCGCCCGCCCCCTGTGGCCCATTCCCGGGCTGGCAACAAAGGAACGCACGTGCTCCGTTTTCTCGTGCGTCGGCTGCTACAAGCGATACCGACGCTCTTGATCCTGTCCATTTTGATCTTCGCCTGGCTCCGGTCCCTTCCCGGCGGCCCCGCCGGCGCCCTCCTGGGTGACAAGGCGACCCCGGAGAAGATCGCCGACCTGAACCGGATCCTCGGCCTCGACGATCCCATCTTCGTCCAGTACTTCAAGTTCCTCGGCCGGGCCATCACCGGCGACTTCGGCAACTCGCTGGTCTCCGCCCAGCCGGTCATGTCGGAGATCGGGAACTTCCTCCCCGCCACCATCGAGCTCGGCTTCTGCGCGATGCTCATCGCGGTGGGTCTCGGCATCCCGTTCGGCTACCTGTCCGCCCGCTTCCGCGGCGGGGCCGTCGACAACGTGATCATCGTGCTTTCGCTGGTCGGTGTCGCCGTGCCGGTGTTCTTCCTCGGCTACATGATGCAGGACCTGCTGGCCGCCCCGCTGGGACTTCCCTCGCAGGGCCGTCAGATGGCCGGTCTCGACGCCACCACCGTCACCGGGTTCGCGGTCTTCGACGGCATCATCACCCAGGAATGGGACGCCGCCTGGGACGCGATCCTCCACCTGATCCTCCCGGCGTTCGCGCTGGCCACCATCCCGCTCGCGGTGATCGTCCGGATCACCCGCGCGTCGGTGCTGGACGTGCTGAACGAGGACTTCATCCGCACGGCCAACTCGAAGGGCCTGACCCAGCCGATCGTCCGGCGCCGTCACGTGCTCCGCAACGGCCTGCTGCCGGTGGTCACCACCATCGGCCTGCAGACCGGCGCGCTGCTCGGCGGCGCGGTGCTGACCGAGCGGGTGTTCAACTTCCGCGGCCTCGGCTTCCTGCTCGCCGAAGGCATCGAGCGGCGTGACTACCCGCGCCTGCAAGCGCTGCTGCTGTTCGGCGCGCTGGTGTACGTGCTGGTGAACATGCTGGTCGATGTCTCGTACGGGCTCATCGACCCGAGGGTGCGTGTCCGATGAACACATTGCTGAACAAGAAGAAGGAACCGATCGACAAGCTCGCCGCGTCGACGGCCAAGGGGCACAGCCTCGGTGGCGAGGCGCTGCGCCGGATGCTGCGGAGCCCGGTGGCCATCACCGGTGCCGTGATCACCGGCCTTTTCCTGCTGGTGGCGATCTTCGCGCCGCTTCTCGCGCCGAAGGACCCCTACGAGCGGTACCTGCAGAGCGAGGTCATCCTCGGCCAGGGCATCATCCCCGGCGCGCAGGCCGGTTTCCCGCTCGGCGTCGACGACTTCGGCCGTGACTACCTTTCGCGGCTGCTGGTCGGCGCGCAGAACACGCTGCTGGTCGGCGTGCTCGCGACGGTCATCGGCGTCGTGGTCGGCATGATCATCGGCGGGCTCGCCGGTGCCTTCGGCGGCTGGGTCGACACGGTGCTGATGCGCCTGGTCGACGTCATGCTGTCGGTGCCGTCGTTGCTGCTGGCGATCTCGGTGGCCGCGCTGTTCCAGAAGCCGAGCCAGTGGACCGTGATCGTGGCCGTGTCGATGGTCGGCGTGCCGATTTTCGCGCGGTTGCTGCGCGGTTCGATGCTCGCGCAGAGAAACAGCGACCACGTGCTCGCGGCGACGTCACTCGGCGTCAAACGCGGGACGATCGTGTTGCGGCACATGCTGCCGAACTCGCTCGGCCCGGTCATCGTGCAGGCCACGCTGACCCTGGCGACGGCGATCCTCGAGGCGGCGGCGCTGTCGTTCCTCGGTCTCGGCGACCCGGACCCGAACCGGGCGGAATGGGGCATCATGCTGAGCCGCAGCGCTCGGCAGTTCCTCGACATCCGCCCAGAGCTGGCGTACTACCCGGCCATCGCGATCATCATCGTCGCGCTCGGCTTCACGCTGCTCGGCGAGTCCTTGCGGGAAGCCCTCGATCCGAAGAACAGGCGGTGATCTTTCATGGCTCTCCTTGAAGTACGCGACCTCAAGGTCGTTTTCCAGCGACGCGGCGAGAAGCCGTTCACCGCGGTGGACGAGGTCAGTTTCGACGTCGAACCCGGCCAGACGGTCGGCCTCGTCGGCGAGTCCGGTTGCGGCAAGTCCGTGACCTCGCTGGCGATCATGCGGCTGCTCGCGAAGCGCGGCAACCAGGTCAGCGGATCGGTGTCGTTCGAAGGCACGGACCTGCTTCGCTTGTCGGACAAGGAAATGCGGGACCGCCGGGGTCGCGACCTCGGCATGGTCTTCCAGGACCCGCTGTCCTCGCTGAACCCGGTCATCCCGATCGGGCTGCAGATCACCGAGGTGCTGGAGCGGCACCGCGGGATGTCGCGCAAGGTGGCGTCGAAGGAAGCCATCGAACTGCTCGACAAGGTCGGCATCCCCGACCCGTCGAGGCGGCTTTCCGAGTACCCGCACCAGCTTTCCGGCGGGATGCGGCAGCGCGCGCTGATCGCGATCGCGCTGGCGTGCCGTCCGCGGCTGCTCATCGCCGACGAGCCGACCACCGCGCTCGACGTGACGATCCAGGCGCAGATCCTCGCCCTGCTGCGGGAACTGGTGCAGGACACCGGGACCGCGCTGATCATGATCACGCACGACCTCGGTGTCGTCGCCGGTCTCTGCGACGAGGTCAACGTGCTCTACGGCGGCAAGATCGTCGAGCGCGCGGAACGGCACTCGCTGTTCGCCGAACCGCGGCACCCGTACACGCACGGCCTGCTCGCCTCGATCCCGCGTCTCGACGCGGGCCGCGGCGAGAAACTGATCCCTATCAAGGGATCCGTCGCCGACAACATCCCGTGGGACGGCGGCTGCGCGTTCGCGCCCCGCTGCCCGAACGCTCTCGGCGTGTGCCGGGAGGTTTCACCGCAGCTGACCCCCGATCGCGGTGGGCTGCTGCGCTGCCACAACCCGGTGATCCCGGCCGTGGCCGCACAAGGAGGGGCCCGATGACGCACGCGGTACCGGAGCAGGAAGTGCTCCTGGAGGTCGAAGACCTCAAGGTCCACTTCCCGATCAAGCGCGGCATTGTGGTCGACAAGACGGTCGGGCACGTGTTCGCCGTCGACGGCGTCGATCTGGCCATCCGCAAGGGTGAGACCTACGGCCTGGTCGGGGAATCCGGCTGCGGCAAGTCCACTTTGGGCAGGGCGATCCTCCGGCTCACCGAGCTGACGGCGGGCAAGGTCGTCTTCGACGGCACCGACGTCGCCGGGCTCAAGGGCGAGGACCTGCGCAAGGCGCGCCGCCGGATGCAGATGGTCTTCCAGGACCCGATGTCCTCTTTGGACCCTCGGCAGTCGGTGGAATCCATTCTGACGGAAGGGATGAAGGCGCACGGCCTCGACAAGGACAAGGAAGCGACCGCCAAGCGGTTGCGGGAACTCCTCGCCGCCGTCGGTCTTCCGGAGTCTTCGCTGCGGAAGTACCCGCACGAGTTCTCGGGCGGTCAGCGTCAGCGCATCGGCATCGCGCGGGCGCTCGCGGTCCAGCCGGACCTGATCGTCGCGGACGAACCGGTGTCGGCGCTGGACGTCTCGGTGCAGGCGCAGGTGGTCAACCTCCTGGAGGACCTTCAGGAGAAGCTCGGTCTCACGTACCTCGTGATCGCGCACGACCTCGCGGTGGTGAGGCACATCTCGGACCGCATCGGCGTGATGTACCTCGGCTCGCTGGTCGAAGAGGCCGACGCCGACACGCTGTACGAGAACCCGCTGCACCCGTACACGCGGGCGCTGCTCTCGGCGATCCCCGTGCCGGACCCGACGGTGGAGGACAGCCGGGAGCAGATCCTGCTCGCCGGTGACCTGCCTTCGCCGGCGCGGCCGCCGTCCGGGTGCCGGTTCCACACGCGGTGCCCGTGGAAGCAGCAGAGCCTGTGCGACACCGACCGCCCGCAGCTGCGGGAGATCGGCGCCGGTCACCGGGTCGCGTGCCACTACGCGGAGGACATCCGCGACGGGCGGATCAAACCGCACGCGGTCGAGGCGGAACTCGTCGGAGCCGGGGACCTGAACCCCGACGTCGGCGGACTGCCGGACGTGGGCTCGGCGGCGGAGATCCTCTAGCCCCGCTGTAGTACATGAAGGCCCCCTTCCTTGCGCCTAGGTACAGGAAGGGGGCCTTCATGTACTTTCCGCATTTAGAGGACGAAATGCGGGGGGCGCGGGCCGCCCGTAGCGAAGGCCTCCTTGCCTACCCTCAAGGTAGTGAAGGGGCCCTTCACGGACCCTGGGTCCCTTAAGGAGTCCTTCACGGACCGCCGGATCGCCTCAAGCGCCTCAGTAACTCGACACATCACAGCTCCGGTCCAAGTGCATGAAGGGGTCCTTCACGGAGCTAGGCGCAAGCAAGGGGGCCTTCATGTACTTCCGGCACCTGTGGCGACGCGGCCGCCCAAGCCCGCATTTAGAGGACGAAATGCGGGGGAGGACGCGTGACCGGCGGGGGTGGCCGTGATCGGGCAGACTCTCCTGTCATGCGGGTCACAGTGCTGGGTGCGTCGGGGCGGACGGGGATTCACGTGGTCCGGCTGCTGCTGGAGCGGGGACATGAGGTGCGGGCGGGGCTGCGCAGCCGTCGCCGCGCCGAGGAGGTCGCCGGGCTCGGCGCCGAAACCGTGGTCGCGGACGTCACCGCCGACGCGGACGACCTGGTCGAGGCACTCGTCGGGTCCGAGGTGGTGATCAACGCGATCGGCGCGCCCGATCCGGATCAGGCCTCGGTCGACCTCGTCGACCGCGACGGCGTGATCACCGCGATCCGCGCCGCGGAGAAGGCGGGGGTAGCGCGGTTCGTGCAGCTTTCCGCGCAGTTCGCGGATTCGCCGGATCAGGGCGATCGGCTGGTGCGGTCGATCCTGATGGCGAAACAGATCTCCGACAGCGTCCTGCGGCGCTCCAGCCTGAACTGGACGATCGTCCGCCCCGGCACTCTCACCGACGACCCGCCCACCGGCCGCGTCAAGCTCGGTGGTCACCTCGAACCCGGGCACGTCTCCCGCGCCGACGTCGCCGGGGTCCTGGTCGCCGTCCTCGACGAGCCGCTCGCGGAGAACCAGGGTTTCGACGTCATCGGCGGCGAGATCCCGATCCCGTCGGCGCTCGCCGCACTCAGCTGAGCGCCTTCTTCCGCTCCCGAGAGGCCCGCAGGTTCGCGACGTTCCCGCAGGTCCGCACGTCGTGCCAGACCCCGCTGTTGTTGCGCGAGACGTCGTAGAACGCCGAGCGGCAGCCGTCGAGACGGCACAGTTTCAGCCGCTGCCAGATCCCGGCCTGCTGCGCGAGCAGTGTCTCCGTCCACAGTGCCGAAGCGAGCCACTGCCTTCCTGTGCCCGACGGGAACAGCCGGACGACGCCGTCCCGCACGGCCAGGTCCGCCTTGATCGGTTTCTCGACGGCCGCTTCGTCGCCGTCCAAGAGCGAAACGAACGACTCCCGCAGATCGCGAAGCGGGCGAAGGTCACCCGAGCCCGGAGTGAAGCCGGGCACTTCGGCGCCTCGCACGCGAGACCATTCCGCCAGCGCCTCGGCCGCCCACGGTCGCGCCAGATCGGCGTCGCTGAGCAGGTCGAGGCCGTGCGTCTTGATCGCCTTCGTGTTGAGGAAGTCCTGAACGAGCGCCAGCCCCGAGGGGGCGGTGCGTAACCGGTATCGGTCCGTCGCGGTCCATGACATAGGTCAAGCGTACTTGACTCTGTCAGTGCGCGCCGCCATGCTGACGACAGAGGCAAAAGCCGAACACTTCTGTCAAGGGAGCAAGTCATGACCTCCATCGAGGGCGCGGTCGTCCTGGTCACCGGCGGACAGCGCGGACTGGGCAGGGCGTTCGTCGCCGAACTGCTCGACCGCGGCGCCGCCAAGGTCTACGCGACGGCCAGGACGCCGCGCGCGGAGGCCGATCCGCGGATCGTGCCGCTCCCGCTCGACGTCACCGACCCGGAGTCCGTCCGCGCGCTGGCCGCCGAAGCGAGCGACGCGACCATCGTCTTCAACAACGCCGGTGTCCTCGGCCTCGGCTCGCTGCTCGCCGAAGACGTCGACGCGCACCGGCCGGTCTTCGAGACGAACGTTTTCGGGGCGCTGCGCGTCGCGCAAGCGTTTGCGCCACGGCTCAAGGACGGCGGGGCGCTGGTCAACGTCCATTCCGTCCTGTCTTGGGCGGCGGGCTCGGGGTCCTACGGCGCCTCGAAAGCGGCCTTCTGGTCGCTCACCAACTCGCTCCGTATCGAGTTCGCCGAACAGGGCACCCAGGTCGTCGGTGTCCACCTCGGCTACACCGACACCGACATGACCCAGGGCCTCGACATCCCCAAGAACGACCCGCGCGACGTCGCCCGTCAGGTCGTCGACGGGCTGGAGAAGGGCGAGACCGAGGTGCTCACCGACGACCTCACCCGCCGGGTCAAGGCCGCGTTGTCCGGTCCGGTCGAGCAGCTCGGCACCAGCCGGATCGCCGGGTGAAAAACCGTTGGCGGAAGCACGCGAGCCCGAGGTAGCTTCGCCGCCATGTGTGCTTCCGCGTTCACCAGGACCCGCCGCGCCTAGCGGCGGATCCAGCGCTTCAGGCAAGGAACCGCCGCCCGAGCGAGTCATCGCCGGGCAGGCCTCGTGCTGCCCGGCTCACCTCGAAGCCGCGGAGATCCCTTGCGCACACACCGTCCTGGCCGCCATGAACTCGGCCAGAACTTCCTCATCGACCGGAACATCATCGAAACCGTCGTGCGGCTCGTCGACGGCACGACCGGGCCGATCATCGAATTCGGCACGGGCGACGGAGCCCTGACCCTGCCGCTGGAACGGCTCGGCAGGCCACTGACCGGCGTCGAAATCGACGACCGCCGCACCGCCCGGCTGGCGGGCCGCGTCCAGCCGCCGACGAAGATCGTCACCGCGGACTTCCTGCGGTTCCCGTTGCCGAAGACACCCCACGTGCTGGTCGGAAACCTGCCGTTCCACCTGACCACCGCGACCCTGCGCCACCTCCTCGCCGCTCCCGGGTGGACGGACGCCGTTCTGCTCATGCAGTGGGAGGTGGCGCGCCGCCGGGCCGGGGTCGGTGGCGCGACCATGATGACCGCGCAGTGGTGGCCGTGGTTCGACTTCCGGCTGGCGGGCCGGGTGCCCGCGGAGGCGTTCCGCCCGAGGCCCGGCGTCGACGGCGGTCTGCTCACGATGACCCGCCGTGAGCGGCCGCTCGTCGACGACGCGGATCGTGAGCGCTACCAGGACTTCGTGCGGCGGGTGTTCACCAGCCCCGGCAGGGACGTCGTGCCCAAACGGCTCACCGCACGCCAGTGGGCTGAGGCGTTTCGGCCTCGGCGAGGAAATCCGGCTCGCGGACGCGGCGCTTCGTCGAACCGAACAGGACGCCGCCGATGACGACGGCCGCGGCGACGATCTCCACCAGGGAGGGCCGCTCGTCGAGCACGAGGAACGCCATCGACAGCCCGACCACCGGCACCAGCAGGGAGAACGGCGCGACGACGCCCGCCGGGTTGCGGCGCATCAGTGATGTCCAGATCCCGGAACCGACGATGGTGCCGAACAGCACGACGTAGGCGAGCCCGCCGAGGCCGATCAGCCCGGTGGTCGTGCCGAGGGTGCTCAGCGAGCGGCCGATCTCGGCGGGGCCCTCCATCACCAGCGACAGCGCGAACATCGGCAGCGGCGGCACCACGGACATCCAGAGGACGAAGTTCAGCGGATTGTCCGGTGCCGCCTGTCGCGTGCTCAGGTTGCCGAAAGCCCAGCTCAGCGCGCCGAGCAGGGTCAGGATCACCGGCAGCAGGGCGGCGTTCCCGGCCTGCTGCCAGGCGATCGTCGCCATCCCGGCGACGGCGAGCAGGATCCCGGCGAGCTGCCGTCCGGACACCCGCTCCCGTAGGAAGACGGCGCCGAGCAGGACGGTGAACGGGGCCGAAGCCTGCAACACCAGCGACGCGAGGCCGGTCGGCATGCCGGTGTCCATCGCGATGAAGAGGAAGGCGAACTGCCCGGTGCCGAAGCCCAGCCCGTAGCCGAGCAGGTGGCGGATCTTCACCTTCGGCCACGGCACGAACAGGATGGTCGGGATCGCGATGACCGCGAAGCGCAGCCCGCCGGCGAAAACAGGCGGGAACTGTCCGAGGGTGGCGTGAATGGCGAGGAAGTTGCAGCCCCAGAGGACGACGACGAGCAGGGCGAGCAGACGGTCGCGGGCGGGCATGTCTTCACTCTGACGTGGATGACCATTTAGGACCAGCGAGAATATTTGCAGCGACCGTTCAGTTTCGCTTCACATATGCTGGCGGTATGGACATCGGCCGGCTGCGGACCCTGCGGGAGTTCGCCGACCGCGGCAGCGTGACGGCGGCCGCGAAGGCGTTGCACTGCACCCCGTCCGCGGTTTCCCAGCAGCTGCGCGCTTTGCAGAGTGACGTCGGTCTCGCGCTGACGGAGCCCGCCGGGCGCGGGCTGCGGCTGACCGACGCGGGCCGCGCGCTGGTCGCCCGCGCGGACGACGTGCTCGCCGCGCTCGACCGCGCGGAGTCCGAATTGGACACTTACCGCAGCGCCCCGCGCGGCCGGGTGCGGGTGGCGATCTTCCAGTCCGCCGGGCTGATGCTGTTGCCCGGACTGCTGCATCGGACGGCGGAGTTCGACGGGCTGGACGTCATCGTGCGTGACGTCGACATGACGCCACCCGAGGTGCCGGGACTCGTCGCGGACTACGACATCGTGGTGGCGCACCGGGACGAGCACGCGGAGTCGCTCGGGTCGGAGCGGCTGGAGTCGCGGCATCTGCTGCGCGAACCGCTCGACGTCGCGCTCCCGGCGGGACACCGGCTCGCGAAGCGGCGCCGCCTCGAACTCGCCGAACTGGCCGACGAGCGCTGGATCAGCGTCAACGCCGGGTTCCCGGTCGACGACATCCTTCAGTCGCTGATCATCCGCACCGGCGTGCGGCCGCGGGTCGTGCAGCGCATCAACGACTTCCGGATCATCGAACGGCTGGTGGCCGCGGGGCACGGGATCGCGCTGCTGCCCCGGTACACAGTGGACACCCGGCGCGGGAGCGGGATCGTCTGTCGTCCGCTCGCCGGGATCAAGGCGGCGCGGCACGTCGAAGCGGTCTGCCGGCTCGGCGCGTCTTCGCGGCCCGCGGTGGCGAAGGTGCTCGACGCGCTGGCCGACGAGGTCGAGGCGCTCACGGGCGAGCGTGACTCTTCAGGTGGTCCAGCGCGATCTTGAGCGCGTCGGTGATCGGCGTGATGTCGTGCCGGAGGTGTGCCATCAGCAGGCCGCCCTGGAGGCAGGTCATCGCGGTCTGCGCGAGCCGGGCCGGATCGGCGTCCGCGGCGAGCTTTCCCTGATCTTGCAAGGACTTCAAGCCGCGTTCGAGATGGGACTCCCAGGTGCGGTAGGCGTTGTCCAGCAGTGGCGCCAGCTTCGGATCGTCGCCGAGTTCGCCGGTGAGGTTGCCGAGCGGGCAGGCGACCGGTCCTTTCGGGGTGCTCTGGATGGCGAGGATCTCCTGGGCCCACTGGTCGAAGTCGGCCCACTCGCGGAGTTCGAAGATCGCGGGCTGGTTGCCGAGGATCAGTTCGAGGCAGCGGTCGATGACCGCGCCGACGAGTTCGTCCTTGTTCTTGAAGTAGTGGTACATCTGCGATTTCCCGGCGCCGCTGGCCGCGAGCACCTTGTCGACGCTCGTCGCGGCGACGCCGTTGACGTACATCAGCTCGGCCGCCGCGTCGACGATCGCGTCACGAGTCATCCGCCCTCGCGGGGTCTTCGCCGGTTGACCACTCATGTACCGAATAGTACAGTCGGCCGCACTGTACCGATCAGTACAACAAAAGGAGCTGACGATGGGGGATCTCGACACCGACCTCGCCGACCTGCGTGTCGCCGTCGCGGAGCAGGTGCCGGCCGAGGTCGCGCCGGTGCTCAAGGCCGATCGGGAGAAGTTCGTCGGGCTGGCCGTCGAGGCTGCGGTGAAGCCGGGGGTGGCGATGCCGGACTTCACGTTGCCGGACGCCGGTGGTGCCCGGGTCCGGGTCGCGGACGGGCCCGCGGTCGTCGTGTTCTATCGCGGCGCGTGGTGTCCGTACTGCAATCTCGCCTTGCGCGCGTATCAGCAGGAGTTGCTGCCGGAGCTGGAGAACCTGGGGGTGAAGCTGGTCGCGGTCAGCCCGCAGCTGCCGGACGGTTCACTGTCCACGAACGACCTGGCGTTCACCGTCCTGTCCGATGTGGACAACGAGCTCGGGCGAGCGCTCGGCATCACGTTCCGCCAGGACCCGGAGCTCAAGCCGACCTTCGACGCGCTCATCGGCGACGTCGAGAAGATCAACGGGGCGGCGGAATGGGAGCTGCCGTACCCGACCGTCCTGGTCGTCGACGGCGAAGGCGTCATCCGCTACATCGACGTCCACCCGGACTACACCACCCGCACCGACCCGGCCGACGTCCTGGCCGCGGTGAAAGCCCTGTAGAGGTACATGGAGGCCCCCTTCCTGTACCTAGGCGCAAGGAAGGGGGCCTTCATGTACTTGGGGCCGGCGGGAGTGTCCTGCCCCGTCGGTCCGGCGGCTGAAGTCGGGAGGTGCCGTGAAAGCCACTTTCGCAACCTTCAACGTTGTGAAAGCCACTTTCGCAACCTGCGGCGGGTACGTAAAGCCGGAAGTCCGTGAAGGCCTCCTTCCCTACCTTGAAGGTAGGGAAGGAGGCCTTCACGGACTGTCGCCAGTGACACGGTCACGAGCGGCCCACGCCTAGCCGCGACAGGTACATGAAGGCCCCCTTCCTGTATCTAGGCGCAAGGAAGGGGGCCTTCATGTACCTGGGAACAGCGACGGCTACCGGTTCGCCCGGTTCACCGCCGACACGACGGCCCGCAGCGAAGCGGTCACGATCGACGGGTCGATCCCGATGCCCCAGAACACCCTGTCGGAGATCGCGCACTCGATGTACGACGCCGCCCGCGCGTCGTCGCCCGGCGAGAGCGTGTGCTCGCTGTAGTCCAGCAGCCGCAGGTCGAACCCGACGGTCGACAGCGCGTCGAAGAAGGCCGCGATCGGGCCGTTCCCGCGCCCGGTGACCTCGTGCTCGTCGCCCTCGACCCGCACGGTGGCGGTGATGTCGTACTCGCCGTCACCGTTGTCCCGCACGTGCTGGCGGACCAGCTCCAGCGGCGTCTTCAGCTCCAGGTACTCGGCCGAGAACGCGTTCCACATGGTGGCCGGGTCGACCTCGCCGCCCGCGGTGTCGGTGTGCCGCTGGACGACCTTCGAGAACTCGATCTGCAGGCGCCGCGGCAGGTCGAGCTGGTGCTCGGCCTTCATGATGTAGGCGACGCCGCCCTTGCCGGACTGCGAGTTCACCCGGATCACGGCCTCGTAGTTGCGGCCGATGTCCTTCGGGTCGATCGGCAGGTACGGGACCTCCCACGGGTGCTCGTCGACCGGCGTCCCCGCCTTGTCGGCGGCGGCCTTCAGCGCGTCGAGGCCCTTGTTGATCGCGTCCTGATGGCTGCCGGAGAAAGCGGTGAACACCAGGTCACCGGCCCACGGGCTGCGTTCGTGCACCGGCAGCTGGTTGCAGTATTCGACGGTCCGCTTGATCTCGTCCATGTCGGAGAAGTCGATCTGCGGGTCGACGCCCTGGCTGTACAGGTTCATGCCCAGCGCGACCAGGTCGACGTTCCCGGTGCGCTCGCCGTTGCCGAACAGGCAGCCTTCGATCCGGTCCGCGCCGGCCTGGAAGCCCAGCTCGGCGGCGGCGATGCCGGTGCCGCGGTCGTTGTGCGGATGCAGCGACAGGATCACCGAGTCGCGGCGCTCCAGGTTGCGGTGCATCCACTCGATCGAGTCGGCGTAGACGTTCGGCGACGCCATCTCGACGGTGGCGGGCAGGTTCAGGATGACCGGCTTCTCCGGCGTCGGCTGCCAGATCCCGGTGATCGTGTTGCAGACCTCGAGCGCGTAGGACAGCTCGGTGCCGGTGTAGGACTCAGGGGAGTACTGGAAGCGGAAGTCGGTGTCCGGCTGCTTCGCCGCGTAGTCGACGACCAGTTCGGCCGCCTGCGAAGCGATTTTCGTGATGCCGATGCGCTCCTCACGGAACACCACGCGACGCTGGAGGATCGACGTCGAGTTGTAGATGTGGACGATCGCGCGCGGCGCCCCTTCGAGTGCCTTGAAGGTGCGCTCGATCAGTTCCGGGCGGCACTGGGTCAGCACCTGGATGCTGACATCGTCCGGGATGGCGCCTTCGTCGATGATCTCGCGGACGAAGTCGAAGTCCGTCTGCGACGCCGCCGGGAAGCCGACCTCGATCTCCTTGTAGCCCATGCGGACCAGCAGGTCGAAGAACTTGCGCTTGCGCGCGGGCGACATCGGGTCGATCAGGGCCTGGTTGCCGTCGCGCAGGTCGACCGCGCACCACAGCGGGGCGGTGTCGATGCGCTTGTCCGGCCAGGTGCGGTCGGGCAGCGAGATGTCCTCGACCAGGTCGTACCAGGGGCGATAGCGGTGTACGGGCATCGAAGTGCCGCGCTGAGTGTTCCACGAGGCCTGCTCGGAAGGGGCCGGGCGCGTGGGTTTACGGATGCTCATGAGGGGACGGTTCTCCTGAAGAATCGGGTGCGACGACCGGCACCACGAAGCCCCGCGACGGGGAGCCGGTCCGATCAGGCCCCGTCGCGGCAGCGAAGCAGGAGAGCTCGAGCCACGAGGTCACCTTAACCGCGAGATCGCCCGGAAGGAAACCCGGGCCGCGATCGAACCGTGACCAGAGTGGCGCCCATTCGGGTTACTCACGGGTAGCAATCGGACCAGGGAGCGTGCCACACTGCCCGGCATGGGCGAGCACGCTGAAGAGAAGGAAACCGCTGATCAGAAGACCCGGCGCAAGGTCGACTGGCGCGCCGGGAGCGGACGCGCGGCGGGGATACTGGCGAGTGTCGTCCGCTGGGTCGGCCTGGTCTTCGCGGCCATCCTGGTGCTGCACGTGGTCTTCGTGATCGGCGAAGCGAATCCCGACAACGGCATCGTGTCGTTCGTCCGCGGCTGGGCCGAGGGACTCCTCTTGGGCTTCAAGGATCTCTTCATGCCTGAAGACGCCAAGCTTCGCGTGCTGGTCAACTACGGCATCGCCGCGATCTTCTGGATGGTGGTCTCCGGAATTCTCGCCAAGATCATCCGGCGCGTGGGCGGTTCCGCCTAGCTTCGGAGCATTACGCTCGAAACATGCTCGGCGCCAGCCGACCTCGGGCGGTGCCTTACGAGATCGTCGCGATCGGGAGTTCGGCGGGCGGAGTCAAAGCACTCGTCAAGGTGCTGGGGGCCTTGCCCGCCGATTTCCCCGTGCCCTTGGTCATCGTCCAGCATCTCGACCCCCACCACGACACGATTCTCGCCGACCTCGCTTATCTCGCGCCGCCGGACCGGCATCTCCTGGTCGCCCCCGGCGGCAAGCTCGTGCTGTCGCAAGGTGACAAAGTGCGGTTCGTCCGGCCGTCGGCCGATTTGCTCTTCGCGTCCGTCGCCGAGGTCTACGGGGCCGCGGCCCTGGTCTGCGTGCTCACCGGAACCGGGTTCGACGGCTCGACGGGAGCGAAAGAGGTGACCGCCCGTGGCGGTACCGTAGTCGCCGAAGATCCGGATACCGCGGAATTCAAAGGTATGCCACAGGCTGTGGCGAATGCCGTGGCGGTCGACCTGGTGCTGCCGCTGGACGACATCGCGGGTGCGCTGGTGGCCCTGACCGAAAGGACGAGGTCACTGTGACCGCGCATGACGGCGAGGCGGAAGACGAGCGCGAGCTCGAATCCTTGCTGACGTTCATCGACGATTCCCGTGGCTTCGATTTCACCGGGTACAAGCGAACCTCTCTCGGCCGCCGGATCCGCAAGCGGATGCAGACCGTCGGCTTCGAGAAATATCCTGACTACCGCGATTTCCTGGAAAGCAACGCCGACGAGTTCCAGGAACTCTTCAATACCATTCTGATCAATGTCACCAGCTTCTTCCGGGACCCCGCCGCCTGGCATTACCTCCAGACGGTGGTCGTTCCCGAGCTGATCGCCAAGGCGGGCCCCGGCGGTGACATCCGGATCTGGAGCGCCGGCTGTTCGAGCGGGGAAGAGGCTTATACCCTCGCGATCCTCTTCGCCGAACAGCTCGGCGTCGAGGCGTCCACCAAGCAGGTCAAGATCTACGGCACCGACGTCGACGAAGAAGCCTTGCGCGAGGCCAGGGCCGGTGTGTACTCGCTCAAATCGCTCGAGAAGCTCCCCGACGAGTTGAAGGCGAAGTACTTCGAACCGAACGGCGCCCTGTTCGCCTTTCGCCGCGATCACCCGCCGGCGGGTGATCTTCGGCAGGCACGACATCACCCGCGACGCCCCGATCTCCCGGGTCGACCTGCTCGTCTGCCGCAACACTCTGATGTACTTCAACGTCGAAGCGCAGGCGAAGATCATCGAGCGGTTCCATTTCGCGCTCAACGACGGCGGCCACCTTTTCCTGGGCAAGGCCGAGATGCTGCTCGCCGACGGCTCCCGGTTCGAAGTCACCGACATGCGCAACCGGGTGTTCAAGGTCCAGGCGAGCGCGGCGGCGCGATCGGCACGCTTCGACCTCCGGGCGGCGGCAGGGATGGAGAAGATCAGCAGGCGTCAGGTGGTGGAGCTGGCCCTGGCTGCTTCACCCGACGCGGTGATGGGCATCGAACGCGACGGTACGGTCGCGGTCGTCAACGGCGCGGCGAGGCTTCAATTCGGGCTCTCCGCGAACATCGCGGGCACGCCCTTCCGAGATCTGGAGATCTCCTACCAGCCGATCGAACTCAGATCCTTGATCGACAGAGCCCACAACGAGCGTCGAAGCGTCCGGGTCAACGCCGTGCGCCGGGAAAAGGGCGACGGCGAGGTCCAGTACTTCGACATCATCGTCAAGCCCTTGCTCACCAGCGACGGTGAGGACCTCGGTGTCGCGATCACCTTCATCGACACCACCGAGGCGACCCGTCTCCAACAGGAAGTCAAACGGGTGCAGGAGGACCTCGCCACGGCCTACGCGGAACTCCAGTCGACCAACGCCGAACTCGAAACCGTCAACGAGGAACTTCAGTCCAGCATCGAGGAACTCGAAACGACGAACGAGGAACTTCAGTCCACCAACGAGGAACTCGAGACCACCAACGAGGAACTCCAGTCGGGCAACGAAGAACTCGAAACGATGAACGAGGAGATGCGGATCCGCACCGCGGAGCTGGACGAGGCACGCACGTTCCTCGAAGGGGTGCTGTCCAGCGTCGCTGCCGGAGTGGTCGTCCTCGACAGCGACCTTCTGGTGCGAAGCTGGAACCGCGGAGCCGAAGACCTGTGGGGAATGCGCGCCGACGAGGTCTACGGAGCCGACTTCTTCACCCTCGACTTCGGTTTGCCGACGGAAGGTCTTCGCGACATGGTCGAAATCTGCAACGAGACCGGCCATCGCGCACTCCCGGTCGAAACCGACGCGGTGGACCGGAAGGGCAGGCCGTTCGTCGCGTCCGTCAGCTGCTCACCGTTGAGCGGACCGGGCAGCGGCGTCGTACTGCTGATGGAGAAGCGACGGGAGTGAGCTCCGCGCCGCGCGCGATCACCGGCGACGGCCCGCTTTGACGGCTTTCGAAGGTGAAACCGTCAGCTCGCCGACCGTGAGACGCCGGCTCATCAGCGACGCGCACAGCTCCCCGATCTTCATGTTGTGGCCGCGGGCGTACCGGCGCAGCAGCAGAAAGGCCGCCTCCGGGCTGATCTCCAGCCGGGCGGACACCAGGCCCTTGGCCTGTTCGATGATCACCCGGCTGGTCAACGCGCCTTGGAGCTGCCCGGTCGTCGTGGTCAGCTTGGCGATGGCCTGGTGGTTGAGCATGCCGATCGTCGCGACGTCGGCGAGCGCGGCCGCGATCCTCAGATCCGCCACCGGGAGCGGCGTGGTCTCCGAGGTCAGGACCGTCACCGCGCCGAGCACGTCCTCGCGGCGGCTGAACGGGAACGCGTGAATCGACCGATAGCCGAGGGAAACCGCGGCCTGGCTCAGCCGGCGCCAGCGTGTCGTCGCCTCGGCGAGGAGCACGTTGACGACTTGCTCCCCGCCGTCCCGGCTGTCGACGCCGGGGCCTTCCTCGGCGAGGATCCGGTCGAGCGGTGCTGTCCCGAGCCGGTCGTCGGTGTTGATCACGACCGGGTGGTCGCCGACGGCTGCCAGGTGGACCGCCGACGAGGCGACGAGCTGGGCGTAACGATCCGCCACGCAGTGCCAGTATTTCGTCGGATCGAGAGCGGGCACGAGCGTGTCCGCCAGCTCCACCAAGGTGTCGGTGACCCATCTTTCGCGATTCTGCATGAAAATTCGGCCTTCCCGCGGATTGCAGTATCGAGAGGCACTTCCGGACGGGACCGCCGGAGTGCTTGGGGAAGAGTCAACGCTAGTCCTCTCGGTATGGCCGGGAAAGGCGCCTCACTCAGCCATCCGGGTCACATCCGCGGGAGGATCGCGAGCGTACGCTCGGTTCATGTGGGATCGCACCGGTGGCCGATACGACCAGGCGACCCTGCGCGATCTGGTCGAAACCGAACGAGGACGTGCGAATCGCGCGGCGCGCGTGGCTCTGCGCCACGAAAACCTGCTGGAAGCGGCCATCGAGATCATGCGCCCGTTCCATCTGCGGATGGCGGAACTGCACCGTGCCACGGAGAAGAGACATCGCGCCGCGGTCGAACTGCACACGGGCTACGCCGACGCGGTGAAAAGCTGGGCGGAGGGGCCCGAGCGGGCAGGACTTCCCCCGGCGTTCATGGCGGCGGTGGCCGAGGCGTCCGGCATCCGCAGCCTCGCGGTGACCTTGTTCACCAAGGGCGATGGCGGCGCCGCGGTCGTCGTCTCCGATCTCGTCGCCGCCAAGGTGAACGATCTGGAGTACGTCTTCGGCGAAGGACCCTCACTGGGAATCCCGTTCGAAACGGGGGTCTGCGGCGAGCGTGAATTGGTGAGCAGATGGCCCCGGTTCGGTCCCGCCGCGCGGGAACTCGGAGTCCGGGCGGTGGTTTCGGCTCGGCTGGGGCTGCTGGAATCCCCGATGGGAACCCTCATCGCGTATCGGCCCGAGCCCGAACCGGACGCGGAGATCGCCCGTTCGACGAAGGTGGTGGCCGACGTCCTCACCGACACCGCGCTGCATCCGGGCACGCGGCTCGACGTCGAGGACGGGCTGCCCGTGCATCCGTTGTTCGGCGACAGCGATCTGCGGGTGGTGGTGCATCAGGCCACGGGAATGGTCATGACCACCCATCACTGCACCGCCACGGACGCGCTGGCCCTCATCCGCGCGCACGCCTATTCCCTGGACGAGAGCGTCATCGAGGTCGCCCGCATGATCGTGAACCGGACGACGGCCCTCAACTGACTCCGAGCCTTTCGTAGGCCTCGACGGCGGCCTTCGGGTCGTCCGCCTGGAACTTCACGACGCGGACGGTCTCGGCCTTGCCGAGCGGACGGGTCACGGTGATCGGCTCGCGCAGTTCGGCGACCAGGTTCGTCTCGTAGAAATTGTCGTGGCTGAGCCAGGTCCCGTCGCGGAACTTCTGCGCCTTGAGCGGGTCGTGGCTCTCCTTCAGATGCCGCAGCGCGGCGACGTTCTCCCTCGGGATCCGCACGTCGTAGAACGAGCTCCAGCGCACCCGGACCTCACGCGACGAGACGACGTGCGGCCGCACGACGGTGCCGGCGTAGACCCCGAACACGAGCAGCACCGAGTACACGCCCAGGACGAGCAGCACCACGTCGACGACGATGCCGAAGTCGATCAGCCAGAAGAGACCGGCTTCGACCGCGCTCACCACGGCCATGACGACGAAGATCGCCTTGCCGTTCGCGCCGTAGGGCACGGCCACGGCGTCCCCGTCGACACCGTCCTCGCGGCGTCGCACATACAGCCAAAGCCCCGTCATCGTGCGGGATTCGTTGCGGACGAGATTGCGCAAAGCCCCCATGACCCCAGGTTAGCGATCGAAACGGGTCAGGATCTTCAGCGCGTCGGCGGATCCCGGGTCGTTCGGGGTGTAGATCTCCAGCCGGTGGTCGGGGCTGTCGGGCTGGAGCCACACCTGGTAGTCGACGTCGACCGAGCCGACCGTCGGATGCCGCAGAAGCATGGTGCCGACGGTGCAGTCGGCGACGTCACCGGTCGCCCAGAGCGTCGCGAACTCGTCGCTGCGCATGGTCAGTTCGCCGATGAGCCCGGCGAGGCGGGCGTCCGTGGGATGACGGCCCGCGGTCAGCCGCAGGTAGGCGACGTGGACGCGGGCGAGTTCGGCCCAATTGCCGAAAAGGTTCCTGGTGAGCGGGTCGAGGAAGAACATCCGCGGCACGGACGGCCGTCGTGCGGGGTCCTGGGGCGAGTCGAAGCCGACGTGTTCGGCGGTGAGCGCGTGCCCCGCGCGGTTCCAGGCGAGGACGTCGCCGCGTCTGCCGAGCACGACGGCGGGCACGGTCTCGCCGAGGTTCTCCAGCAGCGCGAGGACGCGGGGATGCGGGTCTTCCGGGCCGGGGTCGGACAGCTTCGGGAGGGCGGACTGCCGGGCGAGGTTGTGCAGGTGGCCGGTTTCGACGTCGTCGAGCCGGAGCGCGCGGGCGAGCGCGTCGAGCACCTGCCGTGAAGCGGTCTCGGCGAGTCCCTGCTCCAGCCGTGTGTAGTACCCGGCGCTCACCCCGGCGAGCTGGGCGAGTTCCTCGCGGCGCAGACCGGGCACCCGGCGGGAGGTGCCGTAGGTGCGCAGGCCGATCTCGGCGGGGGTCACCCGGTCACGACGGCTTTTGAGGTACACGCCGAGGCTTTCCATGACTTCGAGCCTAAGTTCCTTCGCGGCCGCGTGGGTGTACCCGCTGGGTGTACCCACGGCACGGGGATGGTTGCCACGACGGGACTGACCGACCGTCGAGGGCATGACAAGACAGCACAACCGGGCCTGGTTCGGCCTGCTGGTGATCCTCTGCCCGGTCTTCCTGGTCTCGATGGACGGGTCGATCCTGTTCCTGGCGATGCCCAGGATCAGCCAGGCGCTCACGCCGACGGCCGATCAGGCGCTGTGGATCCTGGACGTCTACGGCTTCGCGGTCGGCTCGCTGCTCATCGCGTTCGGCAACATCGGCGACCGGTACGGCAGGTTGAAGCTGCTGATGATCGGCGCCGCCGTGTTCGGCCTCGGTTCGGCGGGCGCGGCGTTCGCCCCGAACCCGGAGCTGCTCATCGCGTTCCGTGCCCTGATGGGGCTGGCGGGCGCGACCCTGCTGCCGTCCGCGCTGGCCGTACTGAGCGAACTCTTCCCCGATCCGCGACGACGGGCGCGGGCCATCGGCGTCTTCGCGGCCGCGTTCGCCACCGGTTTCGCGATCGGCCCGGTCGTCGGCGGTGTCCTGTTGGAGCGGTTCCCCTGGGGCTCGGTCTTCCTGGTCAATCTGCCGGTGATCGCGGTGTTCCTGGCGCTCGCGCCGGTGCTGCTCCGGGAGGTGCGGGCCACCCGGCCCGGACGGGTGGACGCGCTGAGCGTGGTGCTCTCCGCCGCCGGTCTGCTGCTCGCGATCCACGGGATCAAGCACGCCGCCGCCGACGGGCTGTCCGTCGTCGCGGTCTCCACGGGGATCGCCGGGGCCGGGCTGCTGTGGTGGTTCGTCCGGCGCCAACGTGGTCTCGACCACCCGCTGATCGAGTTCTCCCTGTTCCGCGACCGCGTCTTCACGATCGCGGTCGTCACCGGGTTGCTGCCCCTCGCCGCGTGGTCGGCGGCCGCGTACCTGTCGGGGATCCATCTGCAGTCCGTGCTCGGCCTGCCCGTCCTGCACGCGGCGCTGCTGGCACTGCCCGGGGCGGCCGTGCTCACGACCCTGTGCGTCGTCACGCCCGCCCTGGTCGACCGCGTCGGCAAGCGCGCGGCGCTGGTCGCCTGCCACTTCTCCATCGCCCTCGGGCTGGCGCTGCTGCTCATGACCGGCGTCACGGGCGTGGCGGGCTGGTACGTCGCCTCGACCGTGGTCGCCGGAGTCGGCTACGGCATCTCGTTCAGCGTGGTGGCCGACACGGCCGTCGGTGCGGTGCCCGCCGAACGGGCCGGGGCGGCGGGCGCGATCGCCGAGACCAGCAACGAGATCGGCAACGCGCTGGGAATCGCGCTCATGGGGTCGCTCGCCGCGCTGGTGTTCCGCCTGGCCGGTCCGGGCCTCGCGCCCACGCTCGGCGAAACCCTCCAGCGTCCGGGGATCGCGCCCACGGACATCGTTGACGCGAAGGAGGCCTTCGTCGCGGGTCTGCACACCGCCGTCGCGGTGCTGAGCCTGCTTCACGCCGGGCTCGGTGTCCTCGCCCTGCGCTGGCTCCCTCAGTCGGAGAGGGCGCTCGCGCCCCAGGTGTCGGCGTAGGCGAATTCCGCCAGCGGGACGCGGTCGCGCGGCGCCTTCTCACGCTCGATCCGCCAGTCCTCTTCGAGTACCGAGGGGTCCGCGGGGTGGCCGACGGCGATGGCGACCTTGGGGACGACGTCGTCGGGGAGCCCGAAGAAGTCCGTCGCCGCCTCGGCGGAGAAACCGGCCATCTGGTGCGCGATCAAGCCGAGCTCGACGGCCTGGAGCACGAGGTTCTCGGTCGCGAGACCCAGCCCGTACTCGGCGTACGGGACCTCGCCCTTCTCGTTCGTGGTCACCATCACGCCGATCAGCAGCAGACCGGCGCGATGGGCCCACGCGCTGTTGCCCGAGTTGAGCGTCGAGAGGATCCGGTCGAACGACGGCGTGCCCCGGAGGCCGACCAGGTAGCGGGCGGGCTGGGTGTTGCCGAACGACGGCGCCCAGCGGGCCGCTTCGAGCAGCGCGCGGACCTGGTCTTCGGTGACCGTGGCGGTCTCGTCGTAGGCGCGAGGGCTCCACCTGGCGGCCATGATCGACGCGATCGGGGTACTCGTATCGGCGGGCTTGTGCATGGCTCGGGAAGATACAGCGGAGCGAAGCTCCTCGTTTGAGGGTGGCGGCGGGGGCATGGATGGATAACAAGGGGTGCTCTCCGTCACTAAAGTGAAAGCCCTCCGACTATTTCGTTGGTGTTAAGGAAGATTTACTTCGAGAAGTCCCTGAAGTGGTGGTCAGGCCCACTTACGAGGGTGGCGGGCGTGCGTGACCCCGGTAGGCTTTCGCCCAAATAAGGGACGCGGGGGCTCCTCGGTGCCCACCAGGAGCACGCCCGGCCCGTCGAGGAGGTTCGGGCGTGGCCCTCGTGGTCCAGAAGTACGGCGGTTCGTCGCTGGAAAGTGCCGACCGGATCAAACGCGTCGCGGAACGCATCGTCGCCACCAAGAAGGCGGGCAACGACGTCGTCGTCGTCTGCTCCGCCATGGGAGACACGACGGACGAGCTGCTCGACCTGGCTCAGCAGGTCAACCCGGCGCCGCCGGAACGCGAGATGGACATGCTGCTCACCGCCGGTGAGCGCATCTCCAACTCGCTGGTGGCGATGGCGATTTCGGCGCAGGGCGCGGAGGCCTGGTCGTTCACCGGTTCGCAGGCCGGTGTGGTGACGACGTCCGTGCACGGCAACGCGCGGATCATCGACGTCAGCCCCAGCCGCGTGACGGAAGCCCTCGACCAGGGCTACATCGCGCTGGTGGCGGGGTTCCAGGGCGTGTCCCAGGACACCAAGGACATCACCACCCTCGGCCGCGGCGGCTCGGACACCACCGCCGTCGCGCTGGCCGCGGCGCTCAACGCCGACGTCTGCGAGATCTATTCCGATGTGGACGGTGTGTACACCGCCGATCCCCGGGTCGTTCCCGACGCGCGCAAGCTCGACACCATCGCCTACGAGGAGATGCTGGAGCTGGCCGCGAGCGGGTCGAAGATCCTGCACCTGCGCTCGGTGGAGTACGCGCGCCGCTACGGCGTCCCGATCCGAGTCCGTTCTTCCTACAGTGACAAGCCGGGCACCACCGTGACCGGTTCTATCGAGGAGATCCCCGTGGAACAAGCGTTGATCACCGGTGTGGCGCACGACCGCTCCGAGGCCAAGATCACGGTGACCGGCGTGCCCGACACCGCCGGTGCCGCCGCCCGGATCTTCCGCGTGATCGCCGACAACGAGATCGACATCGACATGGTGCTGCAGAACGTGTCGAGCACGTCGTCCGGCCGCACCGACATCACCTTCACGCTGTCGAAGGCCAACGGGGCCAAGGCCGTCCAGTCGCTGGAGAAGATCAAGGGCGAGATCGGTTTCGAGTCGGTCCTGTACGACGACCATGTCGGCAAGGTGTCGCTCGTCGGCGCGGGGATGCGTTCGCACCCCGGTGTCACGGCGACGTTCTGCGAGGCGCTCGCGCAGTCGGGCGTGAACATCGAGATCATCAACACCTCCGAAATCCGGATCTCGGTCCTGATCCGGGACGCGCAGCTCGACGACGCGGTGCGCGCGATCCACGAAGCATTCGAACTCGGCGGCGACGAAGAAGCCGTCGTCTACGCGGGGAGTGGTCGCTGATGGCTGAAGGTTTGCGAGTAGGGGTCGTCGGGGCGACCGGTCAGGTCGGCGGCGTCATGCGCCGTCTGCTGGCCGAACGGGGTTTCCCGGTCGCCGAAATGCGGTACTTCGCTTCGGCGCGGTCCGCGGGCTCGAAACTTCCTTGGGGTGACGGGGAAATCGTCATCGAGGACGCGACGACCGCGGATCCGTCCGGTTTGGACATCGCGCTGTTCTCCGCCGGCGGCTCGACCTCCAAGGCGCAGGCGGAGCGGTTCGCCGCCGCGGGCGCCACGGTGATCGACAACTCGTCGGCCTGGCGCATGGACCCCGAGGTCCCGCTGGTCGTCAGCGAGGTCAACCCGGAGGCGGTCAAGGAGGCGCGCAAGGGGATCATCGCGAACCCCAACTGCACCACCATGGCCGCGATGCCGGTGCTCAAGCCGCTGCACGCCGAAGCGGGCCTGGTGCGGCTGGTCGCCAGCACGTATCAGGCGGTGTCCGGCAGCGGGCTCGCCGGTGTCGAGGAGCTGGAAGGCCAGCTGGCCGCGGCGGCGCCGAACGCGGGCGCGCTGACCCACGACGGCGCGGCGGTGACCTTCCCCGAGCCGAAGAAGTACGCGCGGACCATCGCGCACAACGTCCTCCCGATGGCCGGGTCCATTGTGGACGACGGCGAGTTCGAGACGGACGAAGAGAAGAAGTTCCGCAACGAGAGCCGCAAGATCCTGAGCATCCCGGAGCTGCGCGTCTCCTGCACCTGTGTGCGGGTGCCGGTGTTCTCGGGGCACTCGATCTCGATCAACGCGGAGTTCTCGCAGGCGCTTTCGGTCGCGCGCGCGACCGAGCTGCTGACCGGCGCGCCCGGCGTGGAACTGTCGGACATCCCGACGCCGCTGCAGGCCGCGGGCCAGGACCCGTCGTACGTCGGGCGGCTGCGGACGGACCCGGGCGTCGACGGCGGTCGTGGTCTGGCGCTGTTCCTGTCGAACGACAACCTGCGCAAGGGCGCGGCGCTCAACGCCGTGCAGATCGCGGAACTTCTCGCCGCGAACTCCTGACCAGCTTCACGCGTTTAGTCCTCTGAATGCGTCAAGCGCGTGAAGGGGGCCTTCACGCGCGGGCCGGGAAAGCATCGCATTCAGAGGACTAAACGCGGAGCCCTCGCGCGACGCGGTTGTGACGCCTGGGGCCTCCGTGCCTGCCCGCAAGTCCGTGAAGGCCTCCTTCACTACCTTGAGGGTAGGCAAGGAGGCCTTCACGGACCGGCGCGGTGCGGGGACCGGCCGGCTGCAATGAAGGGGCCTTTCATAGCAAAATTTGCGATGAAAGGCCCCTTCATTGCACGCGCGGCACCGGCCACCACCGCATTCAGAGGACGAAACGCGTCAGGGCTTCGTAGCCCCGAAGCAGGCCGCGTACCGCGTTGCGAGGAACTCGGCCCGCGCGTCCCCGCTGTAGGCCCACATCCCGCCGTCGGCCCGCGTCCCCAGGTGCCGGAACTGCTCGACGGCCTCGTCGAAGCGCCCGTTCTCCACGAGCGCCTTCGCCGCGTAAGCCCGGTCCGAGCGCGTCGACGGGTGGTCCCGCCCTTCGCCGTCGAGCCACGCCACGATTCCGTCGAGCGCGCCGGTGACCCGCGGGTCACGCCACGCGGGAACGTCCTGGAACTCGGCCTCGTGCGCGGCGATCAGCAGCAGCGGAGCCAGCTTCGGCGACTTCGCCGCGGCGGTCTCGGCGAACTCCCACATCTTCTCGTTCGAGCCGAACCACTTGGCGCACCAGTACTGCAGCGCCCGGGTGTGCGCCCCGCGGTGCTGCGGGTCGCGTTCGACGAGTTCCGCCCAGACTTCGAGGTACTGGTCGTTCTCGTACTGCCGCCCCATCGCGATCGCGAGCGCGGTCACCCACGGCGTCGGATCCTCGGGAGCGAGCTCCGACGCCTCGCGCGCCGCCTCCTCGGCCTGCTCCAGCACCCGGAAGAACGCGGCGAACTGCTCTTCGGAGACGTGCTTCGCCATCAGCCCGCTGCGCACCTCCCACGCCACGTGCACCAGCGATTCCGCGTTGACCAGCGCCACATCCGCGTCACCGGGGCGGGCCTGGCGCCACGCGCGCAGCCACTCGTCGTCCTTCGCGGCGGCCTCGCCGAGCGCGCCGGTCACCAGGTTGCGACGGTCCCAGTCACCCCAGGTCGACGCCAGCAGCGCGGCGGCTCCCTTCCATTCGCCACGGGCGGTCGACTCCTGGACGGCGAGGACCTCTTCGTCGGTCCAGTACTCCTTGGTCGACACCTCGCCGTCGGCAGGAAGACCCCAGCGCGTGACGTCCGGGATCTTGCCCTTGAACTTGGGCTTCTTCGGCGGCAGCATCGCGGCGAGCTCTTCCGGCGACATGGTCGCGGTGAGCTCGTCGACCTCGATGCCGCGCCGCTTCGCCTCTTTCATCAGCGCGAAGACGGCCTTGCGTTCACGGGATTTGAGCAGCCAAAGCATTGAAACTCCTTACGAACGAACAAGAGTGGGTGACGGCCGGTAGCCGGCGGGCACCCCGGCGGCCGTCAGCAGCGCGCGCAGTGGCGCGGTGTCGGATTCGGCCGCGGCGGCCTTGTCGAGCGCGGGCACCAGCTCGTCCTTCAGTGGCTCGTCCAGGACGAACGGGGCCGGACCGGACCACGACAGCGACCAGCGACCGGCGCCGACGTCGGTGAGCGCCGCGTGCGCCACGATAGCCAGCCGTCCGCGGACCGACGCCGAAGCGAACTCCCGGCGGGCGCGGGAGCCGGCCCCGGCGGGCAACTTCGAGGCAGCGTCGGCAGCGTCGGCTAGCTCCTCGTGCCTGCCCGCGTCGAGCAGGTCCAGCGCCATGTCCAGGGTGCGTTCTCCGAGGACCTCGGCGGCCGCTTCGGCGGCGACGTGACGTCGGCCGATGGCGACCAGGGACTGCCAGTCGGTCCGCCGTTTGCTGTGCGCCTCGTCGGAAAAGACGGTGAACAGCGCCTCGTCGAGCATCTTCTCGGCGCCGGTCAGCAGTTCGGTCGCCGGAAGCTCGCCGCCGGGGCGGACCGGGAACCGGGCGCCCGCTTCGAGCGTCGCGACGCGGTCCCGGGTGGCCGGGTGCGTGTCCCACCGCGAGGTTTTCTCCTCCGACGGGTTCCGCCGCATCTCCTCCATCTGCTCCGCCCTGGTCGGGTCGGTGAGCAGCGCGCGGTAGCCCTCGCCGAACCGGTCCGGCAGGTAGCCCGCGTCCCAGCCGATCGCGGCGTAGTTGTTCATGAAGAACCGCCAGGTGACGGCCAGAGCTTCGATCTCGCGCAGGGCCGAGGCCGCCGCGTCGGTGCCGGCGAGCCGTGCCGAGACGGCGTCTGCCGCGAGTTCCTGGTCCCGGCAGACGCTCATCGAGACCATGAAGTACAGCTTCGCGTACTGCCTGAAGAGCCAGCCGACGAAGCGCTCGAAGTAGCCGTCGCGGCCCAGGCCGTTGACCACCCGCGCGATGGACTTGCGCCCGCGATAGGTCAGCGCGGAGAACCGGGTGTCCTTGTTGCTGTAGTGGCCCAGTTCGTGCGCGAGCACCGCGCGGAACTGGTCCTGGCGCAGGCCCATGAGCAGCGGGACGCCGATGATCATCCGGCGGCGCAGCACCCGCAGCCCGAGCCACGACGTCCGCTCGGTGACCGCCGCGTTGACGTCGGCGTCGAGGTAGATCTCGTCCGGCGGACGGGTGCCCGCCTCGTCCGCCAGCTCCCGGACCAGCGCCCACAGGGCGGGCTGGGACTCCGGTGTCACGGCGACACCGGGTACGTCGTCGTCGGTCGCCCGCTCGACCGTTAGCAGGGTCTTGAGCAGGATCCAGCCGACCGGAACGGTGATGATGCCGAGCTTCGCCGCGGTGAAAACGTTGTGCCGCAGCGCCAGCACTTCGAGCGCCACGATCCCGCCCACGAAAGCCAGCACGAGCAGCGGGAACCCGGCGAGCAAAACGGCAGCGAGCAGCCCACGTAGAGACTTCACTGTGAAACTGACCTTCCCCAGAGTTGGTGTACCCCCGACACCGAGCGCTCATTGTGCCCGAAGCGCCCTCCCCGGCCGATCACTTTTCGAATACGATCGAAGGCTTCGCGATGAACATCACCTCACGCGCGGTGGTCGCTTGTGGACTGTCCACTGTGGATATCAGTAAATGCGTTGTCCGGTTCGTCCGGCCCGTGCATGCTCAGCGGTGACAAAACGTTTTCCACGAAAGGAAAGTCATGTACACGGCGGTCGAAGGCTCGCGGGTTCCGATCCGGATGTGGGCCGACCCCACGTCGGTCGAAGACCAGGCCATGCGACAGCTGCACAACGTCGCCAACCTGCCGTGGGTGCACGGCGTCGCGGTCATGCCCGACGTCCACTACGGCAAGGGCGCGACCGTCGGCAGCGTGATCGCGATGCGCGACGCCGTGTCCCCGGCCGCCGTCGGCGTGGACATCGGCTGCGGGATGAGCGCGGTACGGACCTCGCTCACCGCCGCCGATCTGCCCGACGACCTGCTGAAGCTCCGCCGCCGGATCGAATCGGCCGTCCCGGTCGGGTTCGGCCTGCACAAGACGCCGGTGAACCCGGCGAAGGTGCACGGTGTCGGTGGCTGGGACGCGTTCTGGAAGTCCTTCGGCGACCTTCATTCCGGCGTCCAGGAGCTGCACGACCGTGCCGCCCGCCAGATCGGGAGCCTCGGTGGCGGCAACCACTTCATCGAGGTCTGCCTGGAGCAGGGCGGCGACGACGAAGGCCGCGTCTGGCTGATGCTGCACTCGGGCTCGCGCAACATCGGCAAGGAGCTCGCGGAACGGCACATGGCCGTCGCCCGGAAGCTGCCGCACAACGCGGACCTGCCGGATCCGGACCTCGCGGTGTTCGTCGCGGGCACCCCGGAGATGCAGGCGTACCGGCGCGACCTGTTCTGGGCGCAGGACTACGCGGCGCGCAACCGCGCCACCATGGTCGCGCTCGTGAAGCAGGCGCTGAAGGACGTCGTCCCGCAGACGACGTTCGACGACGCGATCTCGTGTCACCACAACTATGTCGCGGAAGAGACCTACGACGGCGTCGAACTGCTGGTGACCCGCAAGGGCGCGATCCGCGCGGGTTCCGGTGACCTCGGGATCATCCCGGGCAGCATGGGCACCGGTTCGTACATCGTGCGCGGTCTCGGGAACGCGTCGTCCTTCCAGTCCGCGTCGCACGGCGCGGGCCGCCGGATGTCGCGGAACAAGGCCAAGAAGCTGTTCACCGCCGAGGACCTCGCCGCGCAGACCGCCGGGGTGGAATGCCGCAAGGACTCCGGTGTGGTGGACGAGATCCCGGCCGCGTACAAGGACATCGAAACGGTCATCAAGGCGCAGACGGATCTCGTCGAGGTGGTCGCGCACCTCAAGCAGGTCGTCTGCGTGAAAGGCTGAATTACCGGGCGATTCGTGGGTGGTGGTCAGGGGAACCCGACATACCACCCACGAAATCGCTACCCTGAAAGCATGAAGAGGTTGGTATTCGCGGCGCTCCTGGCGACCGCCGGATTCACGCTGGCCGGCTGCGCCGAGGTCACGAACGCGGTGGATCAGACGAACAAGGCCGCGACGAAGGTCGGTGCCTGCGCCGAGGCGCTCAGCCTCGCCGACCTCAACCCGGACCCGGCGACGCTCAAGGAGCGGGCCGCGGACAAGGAGAAGCGCCTGCGCGAGCTGGCGAACAGCGTCGGCGAGCAGGACGTGGCGGGCGCGCTCACCGGCATGGCCGATTCGTACTTGCAGGCCCAGAAGGAGAACATCCACGACGCGGGCAAGATCGCGGACTGGACCAAGCGCAACATCGACCGGCTGGATGCGCTCCGCAAGGTCTGCGCCTGACTCTCTCGCGTTTCGTCCTCTGAATGCGGTAGTTGGCGACACGAACTACCGCATTCAGAGGACGAAACGCGTCAGGAGGAAGTGAGCGCGGGCACCTGAGCGGGGGTCCGGGAGCGCCGCCAGAACAGGCCGACCGAAGCGATCGCCAGCGCGCCCAGCGCCGACGCCGCGAATCCCCACCCGGGGCTGGAGTGGTCGATCACGAACCCGATGATCGGGCTCCCGACGGCCAGCCCGATCCGGCTGGCCGCGTCCAGCAGGCCCATCGCCTCGCCACGCACCCGTGCCGGCGCCGCCGCGCTGACCGTCTCCGTGCTCGCCGCGAGCGTCGGCGCGCACAGCACGTTGCTCGGGAAGAGCACGATCGCCAGCAGCCACCACGGGTGGTCGATCAGCCCGACCGGCAGCGTCAGCACCGCGAGCAGCAGCATCAGCGTGCCCTGCGAAAGCGACCGCCGGACCGCGCCGTGGATCGCCCCGCCGAGCACGGACGCGACGCACATGAACGTGATCAGCAGCCCGGACCAGGCGATGTCGCCGCTCGCGCGCAGCGTCGCCAGCGCGGCGAGCTCCATGCCGACCAGGCAGAACAGCGCACCGGCGGCGATGAACATCGCCATCACGAGCCGTCCGGTGAGCCAGCTCCGCACGGACGGCCGCTCCCCGGTGACCACCTCGGTGTCGGCTTCGGAGCGGATCGGCGGGTTCAGCCGGTAGATCAGCGTCGCCGAAAGCGCGAAGCAGACACCGATGCCGGTGAGCGCGTAGACCGCGGGCAGCTGCGTGATCGCCATGATCCCGGCCGACGGCCCGATCATGAACGACGCCTCCACGAAGATCGTGTCCAGCGAGTAGGCGGCCCGCCGCTGCTCCAGCGGCACGAGCGCGGTGAGCACCAGCCGCGCGAGCGTCCCGGCGGGCACCGACAGCACGCCGGCGGGGAGCGAGACGGCCAGCAGCGCCTCGTACGGCAGATGCGGCGCGCTGATCCAGAACGTGCTCGACGCCACGCCGCAGATCGCGACCACCGGCCGCAGCCCGTAGCGGTCGACGTACCGGCCGACGAGCGGCGCCCCGATCGCGCTGCCGAGCGTGGTGGCCGCGCCGACCAGCCCGGCGGCCCCGTAGCCGCGGCCGAGGTCGTTGACGACGTACAGCGTCATCGTCACGCCCATGGCCGTCATCGGCAGCCGTGCCAGGAACATCAGCAGCATCGAACTGGGGACTCCGGGCACGGCCAACACGCAACGGTACGGAGCTAGGGCCATGATCCGATGAGAACCCAACTTGGTACGCGCGTGCAAGTTTTTTTCGCGAGGTCGATCACCCGCGCCGGGGTGTTTTCTTGACTGATTCCATTTTACGCGAGAGGGTGGGTGAGCCAGGTCGTCCACGAAGTGCTGAGCGCGCGCACTCGGGCGAAGCTGGTGTGGCTGACCGCTCCACCACCACGAACCAGGAGGCACCGGCGTGACCTTGCCGACCACGAACAACGTGGGCATCCCCGTCGCCAGCGACAACGACTCGCTGACGGTGGGTGCCAACGGCCCGATCCTGCTCCAGGACCACTACCTGATCGAGAAGAACGCCCAGTTCAACCGTGAGCGCGTCCCGGAGCGCGTCGTCCACGCCAAGGGCGGCGGTGCGCACGGCTTCCTCGAGGTCACCGAGGACGTCAGCCAGTTCACGAAGGCCGCCCTGTTCCAGCCGGGCGTGCGGACCGAGAGCCTGGTCCGCTTCTCGTCGGTCGCCGGTGAGAACGGCTCGCCGGACACCTGGCGTGACCCGCGCGGTTTCGCGGTGAAGTTCTACACCTCCGAGGGCAACTACGACCTCGTCGGCAACAACACCCCGGTGTTCTTCATCCGCGACCCGATCAAGTTCCCGGACTTCATCCACTCGCAGAAGCGCCGCGCCGACAACCACCTGCGCGACCACGACATCCAGTGGGACTTCTGGACGCTGCGGCCCGAATCCGCGCATCAGGTCACCTGGCTGATGGGCGACCGCGGCATCCCGTCGAACTGGCGCGAGATGGACGGCTTCGGCTCGCACACCTACCTGTGGGAGAACGCCGGCGGCGAGAAGTTCTGGGTCAAGTATCACTTCAAGACCGACCAGGGCATCGGCTACCTGCCCCAGGCCGACGCGGACCGCATCGCGGGCGAGGACTCGGACTACTACATCCGCGACCTGTTCAAGAACATCGAGAAGGGCAACCACCCCAGCTGGACGCTGTACGTCCAGGTGATGCCCTACGCCGAGGCCGCGGACTACCGCTTCAATCCGTTCGACCTGACCAAGGTGTGGCCGAAGGGCGACTACCCGCTGATCAAGGTCGGCCGCTGGGTGCTCGACCGCAACCCGGCGAACTACTTCGCCGAGATCGAGCAGGCCGCGTTCGAGCCGTCCAACCTGGTGCCGGGCATCGGCCCGTCGCCGGACAAGATGCTGCAAGGCCGCCTGTTCGCGTACCCGGACGCGCACCGCTACCGGATCGGCGCGAACTACACGCAGCTGCCGGTCAACGCGCCGAAGTCCCCGGTGAACAGCTACTCGCGCGACGGCGCGATGCGCTACAACAACCCGGGCGACCCGGTGTACGCGCCGAACTCCAAGGGCGGCCCGCACGCGAACGCGGAGATCGCTTCCGAGACCTCGTCGGGCTACGGCGTCGAGGACGAGGTCATTCGCTCGGCGTACAAGCTGCACGCCGAGGACGACGACTTCGGCCAGCCGGGCACGCTCGTGCGCGAGGTGATGGACGACGCGCAGCGTGAGCGGCTCGCGAACAACATCATCGGCCACGCTTCGAACGACGTCTCGCGGCCGGTGCTGGAGCGCGTCTTCGAGTACTGGCGGAACGTGGACAAGGACCTCGGCGACAAGGTCGCGGACGCCTTCCGCGAGTAGAACGACCTCTCCTCCGAGAGGCTGCTCCCACCACCGGAACGCACCCGGTGCGCGACATCCCCCGCGCACCGGGTGCGTTTCCATGTCCCCACTCGCATGTGAAACCAGAAGACGCCGTGGCGTGCGTGGGGGACACCCCGAGTGGAGCAGTAAGACACGCCTGTCCGACGGAGTGATGAAGCCAAACGATCACCGTTTACACCGCTGTGGGTGAACGAAACGCACCACGGTGTCGACCGGTCACCGGTAGTCATAAAACAGCGGGAAAAGGGTGATCTTCAGGGGGAGGCACAAGATTTCGACGTTAATCAATTGCGGGGGTCTTCACCGGGAATGAATCCGGCACGTAAGGGTTAGAAAATGGTTCCAACCGGTGATCGGGTGGTGTTCGGCCGATACGGCGGGTATCGATTTACCTCGTCAGGTCCCAGAGGCCAGGAGGTAAGGGAATGAAAGGCAACATTGCCCGGACGATTGCCGCGGTAGCCGCGGGCAGTCTGTTGGCGGTGGCCTCAGCCGGCGCCGCGACGGCTAGTACCGATGGTGGAAAGGGTTCGTCGAATACGCAGGCGCTCGCCGCGCAGGTGCTGCAGATGCGAGACGGCCTCACCAAGGTCGCGTACGGCGGCGACGTCGCCAAGACGCGGGCGGACTTGGACAAGCTGAGCCCCGTCCTCGGTGACATCGCGGCGGGCAAGCGCTACCAGATCCAGACCGAAACGCAGAAGCTCGGCGACCTCGCGCAGGGCCGCTCCGTCGAGTCCAGCAGGCTGCTGGCCGACCCGACGGCCAAGGCGCGCCAGCTGCCGCCGCTGCCAGTGCCGATCCCGTCGCTGCCGGACCTTCCCGGACCGCTGAAGATCGTCAGCGACCTGGTGAAAGCCCTGTTGACGGCCGTGACCGGCATTCTCGCGGGCCTGCTCGGCGGACTCCCCGTCCCGCCGCTGCCGGTGCCGCCCGTACCGCTTCCCACGCCCTAATATCGCCGCGCTGTGCTGTCTCCGCGCGCTGACGGAAACCTTTCGCAGGGCGCGGGTTCGAGGCCCGCTCACGCAGGCAGGTAGGGGCGCCCTACAAAAGGTTTCCGTGGCCTTCGGCCAAAAGAGGCGCGCGGGGTGAAGTCTCTCGTCGCGCTGACGCGCTTCCGAGAGACAGGCGTGGGTCGTTAGAAGATCGTCAGGGTTCGCCGTGCAGGGCGGCGGGCCATGAAATGGGGGCCGGAGCCCGGGTGGGGACATTCCTCCTCACCCGGGCTCTGGCCGTCACTTCGGGGCGAGGCCCAGCCGCAGGGCACCCGCGGCTTCGGCGGTCGCTTCCCGGAACCGGCGGCCGACGCCGAGGAAGTTGATGTACCCGTGAATCAGGTCCGGCTGGCGGCTCAGCGCCACCGGCACCCCGGCCTTCCGCAATTTCTCCGCGTAAGCCTCACCCTCGTCGCGCAGCGGATCGAAACCGGCCGTCGCGATATACGCGGGCGGCAATCCGGAAACGTCGCCGTGCAGCGGGGAGAGTTTCGGGTTGTACAGATCGGTGCCCTTCGGCACGTAATGCCCTTCGAACCAGGTCATATCCGAATCGGTGAGGAACAGGTCCTCCGCGAACAATTCCCGGGAACGACGGCGAACGGTGAAATCCGTCGCCGGATAGAACAGCAGCTGGAACGCCGGGATCCCGCCGCCGCGTTTCACCGCCTGCTGCGCTGTCACCGCCGCGAGGTTCCCGCCCGCGCTGTCACCGCCGACGGCGATGCGGGCCGGGTCGGCGCCCAGGTCCCGCGCCTTGGCGAAGGCGTACTCGAACGCCGCGATCGCGTCATCGGTGGCGCCGGGGAACCGCGTCTCGGGCGCGAGCCGGTACTCCACCGACAGGACCCGCACCCCGGCCTGTTTCGCCAGGTAGCGGACGGTGTTGTCGTGGGAGACGCGGCTGCCGACCACCCAGCCGCCGCCGTGGAAGAACACCAGCAGCCCGGACGGGTCCGGCAGCCCGGCGGGCGTGTAGAGCGTGGCGGGCACGTCTCCGTCGCCCGTCGGGATCAGCAGTTCCCTGGTGGCGACGGGCTCGATCGTCGGCCCACTGACCAGGTGCCTGCTCGCCAGCAGCATGCGGCGCGACTCTTCGACGGTTCCCCGCACCAGGGATGCCTTCGCCAGCTTCTGGAGGCGAAGCAGCAGCTGGGCGTCGAGGGCGAGCTCCTGTCCGTCCAGGCGGAGTGGAGGCCCGGCGATGGCCCGTCTGACCGGCCCTGGGAGCCAGAACGCCAGCTGCGAGAACGCGGCCTCGGCACGGATCTGGAGCGGTATCGCCATGTCTCCTCCTGGGGGCTTCCCGACAGGTTACTTGCGAGTAGGTAGGCCGTCCAGCGGAACGGACGGCCGTTGAGGCGAACGGGTGTGACGCAGGACTCCGTTCCAGATCCTGGTCCTCCACTTAAGTAGAGGGGTTAGCCTCGAAAGCGTGACTTCGACGAACGCGGTTCATGTCCTCGGTATCGGCGGCTCCCTGCGGGAGGGCTCGCAGTCCGAGCGCGCGCTGCGCATCGCCCTGGACGGCGCGGCCGAGGCCGGGGTCACCACCGAACTGATCTCCGGTCCCGAACTGGTGCTGCCGTTCTACGACACCGCGTTGGCGGAGCGGCACGAAAGGGCCGTTCGTCTGGTCGAGGCGATCCGCCGCGCCGACGGGATCGTCGTGGTCTCGCCCGGGTATCACGGCGCGTTGTCCGGTCTGGTCAAGAACGCCCTGGACTACGTCGAAGACCTGCGTGACGACGCCCGTCCGTACCTCGACGGCCGCGCGGTCGGCCTGGCCGCCGTCGCGTTCGGCTGGCAGGCCGCCGTCACCACGCTGGAGCAGCTGCGCACGATCACGCACGCGCTGCGCGGCTGGGCCACCCCTTTGGGTGGTTCGATCAACACCGCGGAGACCAAGTTCGACGAGGCGGGCGGCGCCTCGGACGACAAGACCGTCCGCACTCTTCGCCTGATCGGGAGCCAGGTCGCCGGGTTCGCGCTGAGTCGCGCCGGTCACTAGTCGTTTGTTTCGGCCCACGTCCGGGTAATTCCCGGACGTGATGCCTGCCATGGGGTGGCAAGGTTTCGCGGTTGCGGGACGTTGGCACCACAGAGACGCTCAACGGGGCGTGTCTTGAACCAGGAGGTAGGCGAAGAATGGCTGAGGCTCTGTACACCGCTGTTGCCACCGCTCGCGGCGACGGCCGCAACGGTGAGGTCACGTCCTCCGACGGCGTCATCGACGAGTCGCTGGCGGTCCCGAAGGAGATGGGCGGGCCGGGCGGGGACAAGACCAACCCCGAGCAGCTGTTCGCCGCCGGTTACTCCGCCTGTTTCCATTCCGCTCTCCAGGTCGTCGCGCGCCAGGCCAAGGTGAAGCTGGCCGGTTCGACCGTCTCCGCCGAGGTCAGCGTGCTCAAGCAGGGCGAGGGTTTCGGCCTCGCCGTCGCACTCAAGGTTTCGCTGCCCGGTCTGGAGCAGGCGCAGGCCGATCAGCTCGTCGAGCAGGCGCACCAGGTGTGCCCGTACTCGAACGCGACCCGAGGGAACATCGAGGTCGCGCTGTCCGCGACGGTCTGATCCCGTCCAAGGCAGGTCCACTCCCGAACCGACTGATTTCCGAAAGGAAGACCGAAGATGGGCAAGTCCCCGATCAAGAGTCCGTTGAGCGACGCCGACAAGGAGATCACCGGTAACGCCTTGCAGGCCACGCTGGTCGATCTGGTGGATCTGTCGCTGATCGCGAAGCAGGCCCACTGGAACGTCGTCGGCGCGAACTTCCGCAGTGTGCACCTTCAGCTCGACGAGCTGGTCGACACCGCGCGCCAGTACACCGACGAGGTCGCCGAGCGCGCCAACGCCATCGGTGTCTCGCCGAACGGCCAGGCGAAGGCCGTCGTGGAGAGTTCCGGCCTGCCGGACTATCCCGACAACTGGCAGTCCGTCGAGTCCACGGTGGCCGCGATCGTCGATATCCTCGCGGCGCTGATCGAGCGCCTGCGCAAGCGCATCGACGAGACCGACAAGAGCGATCTGGTCACCCAGGACCTCCTGATCGCGATCACGCAGGAGCTCGAGAAGGCGCACTGGATGTGGCAGGCGCAGCAGGCCTGACCCTCCCTCTCACGCGGCGCGCAAGCGCAATGAAGGGGCCTTTCATCGCAAAATTTGCGATGAAAGGCCCCTTCATTGCACGTCAGAGGGCCGACCGAGGTGCCACCGGAGGCTTCCGCGGTTAGGTTCGGGTCCATGGTGCTGCACAAGGGGAAAGCGACCGATCCGGACCGCAAGAGCGGGGCCAACCCGTTGTACGCCGGCGCGTATCCCGCGCTCGCCGCGAACATCCGCCTCCCGCACGACAGCCTCGCCGAGGATCCGCTGCCCGCCGACACCGCGCTCCAGCTGGTGCGCGACGAGCTGATGCTCGACGGAAACGCCCGGCTCAATCTCGCCACGTTCGTCACCACGTGGATGGAGCCGCAGGCCCGCGAGCTGATGGCCGAATGCGTCGACAAGAACATGATCGACAAGGACGAGTACCCGCAGACGGCGGAACTCGAGCGCCGGTGCGTGAACATCCTCGCCGATCTGTGGCACGCGCCCGATCCCACCGAGGTCATGGGTTGTTCCACGACGGGCTCCTCGGAAGCCTGCATGCTCGCCGGGATGGCGTTCAAGCGCCGCTGGTCGAAGTTGGGGCGCACCGGGAAGCCGAATCTGGTGATGGGCGCGAACGTCCAGGTGTGCTGGGAGAAGTTCTGCGAGTACTGGGAGGTCGAGCCGCGGCTGGTGCCGATGGACGGCGACCGCTTCCATCTCACGGCGGACGAGGCGATCGCCCGGTGCGACGAGAACACCATCGGCGTCGTCGCGATCCTGGGGTCCACTTTCGACGGCAGCTACGAGCCGGTCGCCGAGATCGCGGCCGCGCTCGACGGGCTGCAGGAGCGGTCCGGTTGGGACATCCCGGTGCACGTCGACGGCGCTTCGGGCGCGATGATCGCGCCGTTCCTGGATCCGGAGCTGAGCTGGGATTTCCGGCTGCCGAGGGTGGCGTCGATCAACACGTCGGGGCACAAGTACGGGCTGGTCTATCCGGGCGTCGGCTGGGTGTTGTGGCGTGACAAGGCGGCGTTGCCCGACGAGCTCGTCTTCAACGTCAACTATCTCGGTGGCGACATGCCGACTTTCGCGCTGAACTTCTCGCGTCCCGGTGCCGAGGTGGCCGCGCAGTACTACACGTTCGTCCGGCTCGGGCGTGAAGGTTTCCGTGCGGTGCAACAGGCTTCGCGAGATGTGGCCACCCAGCTGGCGGACGGGATCGCCGAGCTCGGGCCGTTCGAGTTGCTGACGCGCGGTGATCAGCTGCCCGTGTTCGCCTTCACGACGAAGGCGGACGTCGAGGGCTTCGATGTCTTCGACGTGTCTCGACGGCTTCGGGAGCGTGGGTGGCTTGTCCCGGCCTATACGTTCCCGGAGAACCGGACGGATCTCGCGGTGCTGAGGATCGTGGTGCGCAACGGTTTCACGCATGACCTCGCGGATCTGCTGCTGGACGATCTGCGGCGGCTGCTGCCGGAGCTCGATCACCGGCCGCGACGGCGGACGGCGTTCCATCACTGAGCCGGGTGCCCTGCGTCACGCCGGATTTCCCCGGGCCCTACCGGCGCGTAACGTCGGGGGGTATGGGAGTCGCCGGAGACGAACGTCGTGCGTTGAGCGAGCTTTTCGAAGAGGTCGGCCCGGACGCGCCGACTTTGTGCGCGGGCTGGAAGACGCGGGATCTCGCGGCTCATCTGCTGGTCCGGGAGCGGCGGCCGGACGCGGCGCCGGGGATCCTGGTGCCCGCTCTGGCGTCGTACACGCAGCGGGTGCAGGACTCCTATGCCGCGCGGCCGTGGACCGAGGTCGTCGGGAAGGTGCGGTCGGGTCCGGCCTGGTTCTGGCCGACGTCGATCGGCGCGCTCGACGAGCTGGCGAACAGCGCGGAGTTCCTGATCCACCACGAGGACGTCCGTCGTGGTCAGCCCGGCTGGGAACCGCGTCCGGCCGAGTCCACGCGGGACGCGGCGGCGTGGAAGTCGGCGAAGCAGGCGTCGAAGCTGAACCTGCGGAAATCACCGGTCGGCGTGGTCCTGAAGACGCCTGAAGGGCGCGAAGCCCGGGTGAAGGAAGGCCCGGACACGGTGACCGTGGTCGGTGCGCCGATCGAGCTGCTGCTGTTCGTCTTCGGCCGCGACGCGGCCCGGATCACCTTCGAAGGGGACGCCTACGCCGTCGACCGTCTGCGGAAACACGATCGCGGCCTCTAGAGTCCGGTCATGCCGATGATCAGCGTTTCGATGTTCCCCGGCCGGACGGCCGAACAGAAGCAGGCCCTCGTACGCGAGGTGACCGATGCCTTCGTCCGCACCTGCGGCGGCAACCCCGACGGCGTCTGGGTGACCATCAACGAGATCCCCGCCGAACACTGGGCGGCCGGCGGCACCCTCTTCTCGGACCGCTGACCCCGCACCGGATGTCATGAAAGGGGCTTTCAAGACATTTTTTGTCTTGAAAGCCCCTTTCATGACACTTCAGCGAAGCCCGAGGGCCCGCAGCGCGAAGTACACCTCGATCGCCGTCTGCTTGATCGTCTCGGCGATCACCAGCGATCCGTGGCCCGCGTCGAAGCGGTAGAACTCGAACGGGATCTCGCGCTTCGCGAGCCTGTCGAGGTAGTTCTCGACCTGCCGGATCGGGCAGCGCGGGTCGTTGTCCCCGGCGAGCACCAGCACCGGCGCCGTCACGGCCTCGACGTAGGTGATCGGCGAGCATTCCCGGTACACCGCCGGCACCGTCTCCGGCGAACCGCCGAACAGCGCCCTGTCGAACGAGCGCAGCTGCTCCATCTCGTCCTCGTACGCGGCGACGTAGTCCGCGACAGGCACTCCCGCGACCCCCGCCGCCCACCGCGCCGGCTGGGTGCCCAGCGCCAGCAGGCTCAGGTAACCACCCCACGAAGCGCCGTTCACCACGCACTTCTCCGGGTCGGAAAGTCCACTTTGGACGGCCCAGTCGTGCACGGCGGCGACGTCTTCGAGTTCGGTCAGGCCGGGACGTCCCTCGATGGCGTCGCGCCAGGCCGAGCCGTAGCCGGTCGAGCCGCGGTAGTTGACCTCGACGACGGCGAATCCGGCGTCGAGCCAGACCGCGCGGTACGCGGAAAACCGGTCCTCGTCGGCCGAATGCGGACCACCGTGCAAGGAGAAGACCGTCGGAAGCGGGCCTTCGGGCGCGTCGGCCGGACGTGAGACGAGTGCGTGGATCTGCCCGCCGATGCCGTCGACGAACGCGTCGGTGACGGGCGCGGATTCCGGCGCCCGCTCGCCCGGCGGTTCGAGGAGGACCGAGTCGGCGCCGCCCGCGGTCCGCGCGCGCACCGCCGTCGGCTGCGCGGCGCTGGACCACGAGTACTCGACGGTGCCGTCGGGTCGCACGCCGGCTCCGCCGATCCGGCCGGGCGGAGTGTCCAAAGAGGACAATTGGCCGCTCGCGAGGTCGTACCGGTGAAGGGAACTGCGGCCCTGGTGGAAGTGAACGACCAGCAGCGCCCGCGCGTCCGGGTACCAGCCGGCGACCACTTCGCCGGGCAGGTCGAGCTCGATCTCCTGCTCGGTGTCCGCGGCGGTGTCCCAGATCAGCAGTTCCTCGCGGCCGCGCCGCTCGTGCAGCACCAGCAACCGCTGGTCGCCCGCGACCGGGGAGAACTCCAGCGCGCCGAGCCCCTTGCCCTCGCCGTCCCACTTGTCGGCAACCGTGCCGAAGCCGTCTGTCGACAGGACGCGCAGCGCGGGGTGGCGCGAATCACCGTGCTCGGAATGCGAGATCGCGAGCAGCGATTCGTCGCGGGAAAGCGAAGCGATTCCGGCGTCGTCTTGGTGCCGGTAGAAACTGGTGGTCTCGCCGCCGATGTGGGCGAAGAGCTCGCTGCCGTCGTCGGTCGAGACGCCGACGGCGATCACGCGGGTGCCGATCTCGAGCCCGGCGGGGTAGCCGTCGTGGACGTCGGGCACCGCGCGCTCGGCGGCGGCTCCCGGCGCGAACGGTTCGCGGACCCAGGAGCCGAATTCGTCGCCGTCGGTGTCGTTGAACCACCAGATCCAGCGGCCGTCGGGCGACGGCGTCGCGTGCATGGTGCCGTTGGGCCGGTCGGTGACGCGGCGGTGCTCACCGGTCGAGCGGTCCCAGGAGTAGACCTCCCAGACGCCGCTGGCGTTGGAGACGTAGATGTTCGCGTCGGGGGCGTCGATGGCCCACTCGGGGACCGAGATGCGCGGCGCGTGGAAGCGGGCCCGCCACCTGGCCTCGGCTTCGGCGTCGTCGAACAGGCGGTCCGGGACCGCCGCGGACGGATATTCATTGCCTGGCTGCGTGCTCACCCCTCGATCCTGCCACTCCGGAGCCGTACTGTGTGCGGGGTGCTGGAGGGAAACGCGCCGCGCGCCGCGGTGTCCGCGCGGTCAGCGCGCCAAGCGGTCGAACGGGCCGTGTTCGCGCAACCGCTGTTCGGACCGGGGATGGGGTTCGTCGACGTCGGCTGCGGGCCGGGATCGATCACCCTCGGTATCGACAACGGGCACAGAAAGTCCACAGTGGACTTTTTGGTGGCGGAGGCGTGCGCGTTGCCGTTCGCCGAGGCGTCGGTGGACGTGGTCTTCGCGCACGCCGTCTTCGAACACCTTCGGGAGCCAGGTGTCGCGCTGGCGGAGCTCCGGCGGGTGCTCAAGCCGGGCGGCACGCTCGCACTGTCCACATCGGACTGGAGTCGGGCGCGGTTGCGGCCGAAGACGGCGAACGTCGATGCCGCTCTTCGCGGGCACTATCTGCTGTGCCGTCGCGCGGGTGGCGACCCGTTCGCCGGACGCTCGATTCCCGCCGCGGTCACGGCCGCCGGTTTCAGCGACGTGCGAACGAAAACCCGCTACCGCACGGACACGACGTATCGTGCGCTGGCGACGTACGTGGAGGCACGGCTGGTGACGGCGTTGGAAACCGCGACGACCCCGGATCGAGACCAGCTCGCTTCGGCCGCCCGCTCGGCGTGGTCCTGGGCGCGTTCGGGAGACGGCGATTTCGCGCAGTGCTGGACCGAACTACTCGCCACCCGCTGACCCCTTTCCCCACTCGCCGCTTCGCCACCTCCCTGCTTCGCTCCTGCCGCCTCGCCGCTTCGCTGCCGTGCCGCTTCGCTGCCGTGTCCCCAATGTGGCATTGGGGACACTCAGCGTCCCCAATGCCACATTGGGGGCACGGCGACCCCGGTTGTCCACAGTCATCCGCCGTTGTGGACAACCAGCCCCGTCGCCCCGCTCTCAGCCAGTTCCGACACCCCCTGTCGATACGCTGGACCCGGGGTCGCCCCCCTGGGAGTGGCGGGGGCTGCTCGGGGGCGAGCGAAGGGGGAATTCCCGTATGCGGCGCGGGCGAAAGTGTCCTTCGGCCGAGGTGCCGGCCGAACGCAACGCAAGAAGGCCCCGCTCACATTTCTGCGAGCGAGGCCTTCTTGATCCAACGTCGGGGTGGCGGGATTCGAACCCACGACCTCCTCGACCCGAACGAGGCACGCTACCAAGCTGCGCCACACCCCGGATACTTCTTAGCGGGTCGAGGAGAAGTTTAGCGGACGGTGTTTCTGGCTTTGCGGGGGGCTGCTTTCCGGTGATTGTCGCTGGTCGTACCCCGTGGGACGAGGGTCAGCAGGCTCGCTTCCGGCGGGCACGCGAAACGGGCCGGGGCGTACGGAGACGTGCCCAGACCGGCGGAGACGTGCAGCCACATCTGGGCACCCCAGCGGGACGCGCCGCGGGCGCGGGTGCGGTCGAGTTCGCAGTTGGTCACGAGAGCGCCGTAGCCGGGGACGCGGAGCTGCCCGCCGTGGGTGTGTCCCGCGAGGACGAGGTCGTAGCCGTCGCCGGCGAACTCGTCGAGGACGCGGGGCTCCGGGGAGTGGGTGACCCCGATGCGGACGGCGGCGCCCCGGTCGGCCGGGCCGGCGATGTCGGCGTAGCGGTCGCGGCGCAGGTGCGCGTCGTCGACGCCGGCGGTGAACACGTACTGGTCGGCGACCTCGATGGTGCGGCGGACGTGCGTGAGGTCGTCCCAGCCGTGTTCGACGAAGGCCGCGCGCAGATCGCGCCAGGGCAGGTGCTCGCCGTGGATCCGCTTCTTCTTGCCCTTCGGCATGAGGTAGCGGGCGGGGTTCTTCGGCTTCGGTGCGTAGTAGTCGTTGCTGCCGAAGATGAACACGCCGGGCCTGTCGAGCAGGGGGCCGAGTGCGCGCAGCACGGACGGCACGGCCTGGTGATGTGACAGGTTGTCACCGGTGTTGACGACGAGATCCGGTTCCAGCTCGTCGAGCGCGGCTACCCAGCGTTGCTTGCTCACATGTCCGGGGAGCATGTGCAGATCAGAGATGTGAAGGATCGTGAAGGGTTTCGCCCCTGCGGCGAGGACCGGGAGCTCCGCCGTGCGGAGCGTCCACCGGCGCCTTTCGATACCGACTGCGTAACCGAGGGTCGCGGCTCCCAGGGCGACGGTTCCCACGGCCAAGCGCCGTACCATCGCCCCCGACGTACTGTTGTTACTGAGCGTGCTCACAATGTCCAGTTTACGTGCTCATCGGTGGTGATCGTCCGCCCCCATTCCGGCGATGCCGAAGAATCGCTGGAATGGCCTCTTTTCTTCACTTTCCGTGGTCGGCGCGGGGTGTCGTGATCAGACGACATGATCCCGTCGACCGCAGGCCACTCTTAGGGCGCCAGATGCTCACGTAAAGTTAGATTCAGGTAACGCATGGTGATTTGAGCTGGTGAATGCCGCCCTTGAGTCACCAGCCGCCCTTGGGCGGTGTACCCCACTTTTGTCTCTCGGGAGACCCGGAGATCTGGCGCCACAGTATGCCAAGCAGGCGGCACAGTGCGATAGCGGCGCCGGGGCCGAAGATCACCAGCCAAAGCCCGATGATGCCGGAATTCCCGGGACTGACCGTCGCCATGCTCAGCCACGCCACCGTGACAGCGGACAGGAGTGAATGGACCGACAGGACGACGAGCCCGGTTCGCCGCGTCGGGTACGACCGGCTGGCGAGGTAGCCGGACAAGAGGAATACGAGAAGGTAAGCGAGCCCTGCCCCGGTCACGTTTGTTCATCGCCATGGCTGTCGACGAACGTTAGCCCGGAGCAGGGCTCTGCTTTGAATCCTCAGTCGGCCGGATCAGCGGCCGCCGCCCATGTACTTCGGGTCCGGCTGCGGCAACGGCAGCGCTTCCTGGCCTTCGAGGATCTTCGACATCGCCCCGAACCAGGTCTGCGCCGGCGTCTTGCCGCCGAACATGTTTTCGCAGCCGCGGGTGGTCACGTTGCCCGGGCCGAGGTAGCAGAGACCGCCGTTTCCACCCTTCGGGCGGAACACCATCGCCGCGCCCGCGAGCTGCGGGGTGGCCCCGAGGTACGTTCCCGAGCCGTTGCTCTGGGTGGTTCCGGTCTTGCCCATCACCGGCCGGTTCCACTTGGCGTTGCTCGCGGCGCCGGCCGACGTGCCGCCGGGCGCGCTGTCCCGGCTCAGGCCGACGGCGAGGGTGTTGGCGAGACCTTCGGGCACCACCTGCTCGCAGGCGGCTTCCTTGACGGGCACGGGCTTTCCGTCCCGGTCGGTGACACCGGACAGCGGGGTCGGGGGGCACCAGACGCCGCCGCTCATGATCGTGGCGCCGACGTTCGCCAATTCCAGGCCGCTCAACGGAGCCGGGCCGAGGGTGAACGAGGCGTTCCCGGGCCAGCCGGGCCTCGGGCCGAACGCCTGGAGTTGACTGGCGTTGGCACCGGGGTTGTCGGATTTCGGGTCGACGGCGCCGCCGCCGAGGTTGCTGGCCATGGTGTCGCGCATGCCGAGCTTCCGCGCCATCTCCACGATCGGCCCGGTGCTCCCGACCTTCTCCTCGAGGGCCACGAACGCGGTGTTCGGCGACGTCGCCAGCGCCTGCTGCATCGACATCTGCCCACCGGCGGGGTTGTAGTCGCCCGCGTTGCCGAGGCAGTACCAGCGCGAGCGCATGGGCGGCCCGGTCGGAGCGCATTTGTTGCCACCACCCGCGAACACACTTGAGGTGTAGAAGTCGGGCACCGGCAGCGGACTGTTGATCCCCGCCACACCCGCTTCCAACGCGGCGGCGGCGGTGAAGACCTTGTACGCCGAGCCCGCGCCGCCGGTGTTGTAGACGCCGGAAGGCAACGCGAACGTCGTCTGGCCCTGATCTTCGTGCAGCCCGTAGTCACGGTTCGCCGCCAGCGCCACCACTTCGTGCCGATTCTTGCCCGGCTTCACCAGGGAAAGCGTGTTCGCGACGTTGTCCTGGGTCTTCTTGACCTGGGCTTCGGCCGAGATCTTGGCTTCGTGGTTCGCCCGTTCGTCCAAAGTGGTCTTGATCTGGTAGCCGCCGGTGTACAGGTCGTCCTTCGTCATGCCGTTCTTGAGGAGATAGTCCTCGACGTACTGACAGAAGAAACCGTTCTCCGTACCGGCGCCGACGCAGTTCGACGCGGGTTTCTGCGGGCCGCCTTCGACGACGCCGAGCGGCTCGGCCTTGAACCGGTCCGCGTCCACCTTCGCGAGCTTCTTGTTGTCGACCATGCGGTCCAGCACCAGGTTCCGGCGTTCGGTCGCCTTCGCCGGGCTCTTCCACGGGTCGTTGACGGCCGGGTTGTTCACCAGACCGGCCAGCAACGCCGCCTGCGGCACCGTGAGTTTTTCGACGGGCGTGTTGAAGTACGCGTTCGCGGCCGCGCCGACACCGTAGATCTCGCGCGAGAATTCGACGACGTTCAGGTAGCCGGTCAGGATCTGCATCTTGTTCAGCTTGGTTTCCAGCTGGATCGCGATGCGGGCTTCCTTCAGCTTCCGGGCGACCGACTGCTCCTGTGCGCGCTTCTGGCCCGGCTTGTCGTCCCGGTAGACGACGTTGATCAGGTAGTTCTTGACGTACTGCTGGGTCAGCGTCGACGCGCCTTGGGTGTCCCCGCCGGTGCTGTTGCTGACCGCCGCGCGCAGCGTGCCCTTCCAGTCCACCCCGTTGTGCTCGTAGAAGCGCTTGTCCTCGACCGAGATCAGCGCCCACTTCATGGCGTCGTTGATCTGCGTCTCGGTGGTGGGGATGCGGAACTGCTTGTACAGCGTCGCGATCTGCTTGCCGGTGTTGTCCGTGATCGTCGTCACCAGCGGCGGCGGAATGTCCGCGAGGTCCGAAGATGTCTTGTCGACGGTCTCGCTCGCCTGGTTGGAGAGAACGCCCGCGGCGCCCGCCACCGGGAACAACATCCCCGCGACCAGCACTCCCGCGAGCACACACAGGCCAATGAGCTTCAGCAGACCGTCCGTTTTGCGCACGCGGACCAGGGTACGCGGATCCCGTTAGCCCACCGTGACGTCACCTCGCTGTGGGTGGGGATCCGGTTACGAAACCGACCCCATGGGGTGACGGCTGGTAGTCGGAGGCATTCTAGGGCTTGGCGGAGGGAACCGAGGGCCCTTACAGTCCGTCAACGTCTCACGTATGAAAAAGCCGACAGACGGGTGAGTGCGAGCGGCAGTCGCATTCGACCGAACGGAGGCACCCGGCACCGGGGAGGTGCCGGCTCAACCGACGTGAGCAACAGGGAGACACGCTCATGGGGGCAGGAGCGCAGGCTTTTCGTCCTCCCGTGGTGTGTCGAACACCAGGGTAGGGAGCTGGGGGTATGGAAACCAACCAGTCGAGCTGGCGAGTCAATGCGTCGTGCCGCGACACCGATCCGGACGGCTTGTTCGTCCGGGGGGCGGAACAGAACCGGGCCAAGGCGGTCTGCCTCGGTTGCCCGGTCAGGACGGAATGCCTCGCCGAAGCGCTCGATGGCCGGATCAACTTCGGCATCTGGGGAGGTATGACTGAACGGGAACGGCGGGCGCTGCTGAGGCGGCGGCCGGACGTTTCCAGCTGGGCGGACCTGCTTGAAGCGGCGAAGCGCAGTTTCACCGGGATCGACGAAGAGGAAGACGTACGCGTCCGAGTCTCGTGATCATGATTCCGTGAAGGGCCCCTTCCCCGAGTCCAAGGTGGGGAAGAGGTCCTTCACGGAGGATCAGGACTGAGTCGCCAAGCGCGTGCCGATGTCGCGCAGGCCTTCGAGATCGTGCACGTCACTGGGGAGCGCGGGCACCCGCACCAGCGGGACCTCGGGATGCGCCCGCGTGAACCTGGCGAGCAGCCGCGTCTCCCGTTCGGCCAGCGCGACCCGGTCCGCGTGCAGGCGGAGGACGGCTTCGGCCAGCGGTGCGCCGGTCTTGCCCTTCGCGAGCTGCTCGGCGGCGGCGACGGCTTCCGCACTGGACAGCGGGGCGAGCACCGGATGCGTCCGGTTCGCGACCAGCCCGGCCAGCGGCATGCTCTCTTCCGAAAGCCGCTCCACGAAGTAGGACGCCTCGCGCAGCGCGTCCGGCTCCGGCGCGGCCACCACCAGGAACGACGTCCCGCCGGACCGCAGCAGCTCGGACGTCTTGCGCGCGCGTTCGCGGAAGCCGCCGAACATGCTGTCGAAGGCCTGCATGAACGCCGAAGCGTCGGTCAGCAACTGGCCGCCGATGATCGTCGAGACGGCCTTCGCGAACATCGAGAACCCGGCGTTGACGACCTTGCGCAGACCCCAGCCGCCCGCTTTCGCGGGCCCGGTGAGCAGCCGGATCATCCGGCCGTCGAGCGCGCTGGAAAGCCGCGTCGGCGCGTCGAGGAAGTCCAAAGCGGACCGGCTCGGCGGCGTGTCGACGATGATCAGGTCCCACTCGTCGGTGGCCGCGAGCTGCCCCAGCTTCTCCATCGCCATGTACTCCTGCGTGCCGGAGAAGGACGTGGAAATGGTCTGGTAGAAGGGGTTCTGCAAGAGCTGTTCGGCGCGTTCCGGGCCGGCGTGCACGCGCACCATGTCGTCGAAGGTGCGGCGCATGTCGAGCATCATCGCCCAGAGCTCGCCCTTGGGCTCGAAGCCTTCGACCTTCACCTGCTTCGGGTGGTTGCCCAGTTCGCGCAGGCCGAGCGCCTGCGCCAGCCGCCGCGCCGGGTCGATGGTGAGCACCACCGTCTGCCGTCCGCGTTCGGCCGCGCGCAACGCCAGCGCCGCCGCGGTGGTCGTCTTGCCGACGCCGCCGGATCCGCAGCAGACGATGACCCGGCTCTCCGGATCGTCGATCAGCTTGTCGATCTCCAGGATGTCGTCCGGCATCAGCGCACCCCCTGCTCGGTCAGCGCTTCGGCGAGGTCGTAGAGCGCCGCGACGTCGACCCCGTCGGTCAGATCCGGCAGTTCGAGACCCGGCAGGTCCGCTTCGGACAGCTGTTCACGGGCGCGTTGCTCGGCCGCGACCCGGACGGCGTGCTCGACGGTCTCCTCGACCAGCGCGTCGAGCGTGGTTTCGGGCAGGTCCAGCCCGGCCGACGCGAGCCCGGCGCGGACGCGTGAGGCGTCGACGCGGCCGTCCGCGGCGGCCAGCACCGAACGGGCGGGCAGTCGCGGCGGGCGGACCCGGTTGACCAGCACCGCGCCGGGGCGCAGATCCGCGCCGTCGAGTTCGGCGACCGCTTCGACGGTCTCCCGCACCGGCATCTCTTCCAGCAGCGTCACCAGGTGGACGGCGGTCTCGCCGGAATGCAGCAGCCGGACGACGCCGTCGGCCTGACCGCGGATCGGGCCGGTCTTGGCGAGATCGGTCAGGGCCTTGGTGACGTCGAGGAACTTCACGACCCGGCCGGTGGGCGGCGAGTCGACGACGACGGCGTCATAGGTGTGGCGGCCGTCCGACTCGGTGCGGCCGACGCATTCCTTGATCTTCCCGGTGAGCAGGACGTCGCGCAGACCCGGCGCGAGCGTGGTGGCGAACTCGATCGCGCCCATCCGCCGCAGCGTCCGGCCCGCGAAGCCGAGGTTGTAGAACATTTCGAAGTATTCGAGGAGCGCGGCCTCGACGTCGATGTGCAGCGCGCGCAGCTCACCGCCGCCGGGGACGGCCGCGATGCGCTGCTCGGCGTACGGCAGCGGCTCGGTGTCGAAGAGCTGGGCGATGCCCTGGCGCCCTTCGACCTCGATCAGCAGAACCCGGCGCCCGCCCTTGGCGAGCGCGAGGCCCAAGGACGCGGCGAGCGTGGTCTTGCCCGTCCCGCCCTTACCGGTGACGAAATGCAGCCTGGCTCTCGCGAGTTCGTCGGTCCAGCCGGCAAGGGGAGTGCTCACCGGTCCCACCCTAATTGAGCCCTCAGCTCGCCAGCATCATGACGCCGAGCGCAGCGGCGACCACGGCGACGATGGCCCAGGTCAGGACGGTGGGCAGCACCGTGAGCATCACCACACCGAGCAGCAAGAGGACCACGAAGGCCACCGCGCCGGTGATCGCGACCGCTCCCGAGCTGTTCCGGCGGTCCCGCGCCTTGGCCATCAGGACCAGCACCAGCGGCAGCCCGGCCGCGGCGAGCAGGACGGTCGCGACCACACGCCAGGTCTCCACGGACCCCACCGTAGCGGTGACCTAGGTACATGAAGGCCCCCTTCCTGTACCTAGGCGCAAGGGTCTCGGCAAAAGTCGCCTCTCCGCTGGCCAGGGAGGTTGCGAAAGCCACTTTCGCAACCTTCAACGTTGCGAAAGTGGCTTTCGCGACACGGTGCACTGAGCCCACTGAATCCCCCGGGTGCCGGACCGGCGCGATCCCGACACCACACCCACGCACAGAGCGGCCCCAGTGGTCGTGAGTGGCGCTTCGGACCTTGATCAACGGAAGATCGGGGACGTTGAGTGTCCCGGATCTTCCGTTGATCAAGGTCATGTCGGCCAGGACCAGTGACAGACGAGGTGACGGGGGAAGATCCCGGACGCTCAACGGCCGGAATTCTCCCCCGTCGACCACACCACCTTCCAGCAGCACGACGAAACAGGCCCCACCGACGACAGACCCAGGACGTGCACCGCCCCAACTCCCACACCAACCAGACCGAGCGTGGAAGATCCGGGACGTTCAACGTCCCAAATCCTCCACACTCGCAGGTCCACACCAGTGGGTAGGTAAATACGGGTCCGCCAGAACCCGAAACGCCACTCACGACACCCGCCTATGCGACTTTGCCGAGACCCTGGCGTTAGGCGCGAGGAAGGGGGCCTTCAGGTACTTGGAGTGGGTCAGCTCCCGATGGGCGTCGCGGGCACGCACGGCACCGGCTTCGCGTGCGCCGGGTCGAGCGCGTTGAGGACGTGCCCGGCCGCGTTGCGGTCGGCGGCGACCCCGGCGTGCTCGGCCAGGTCCAGCAGGCAGCTGTCCTGGAGGACGATGTTCTTCACGTTCGGGCCCTTGCCCATCCCGCTCGTGTACGGGACGACGGCTTCGTCGTAGCGGGTCATGATGTTCGTGTAGGTCACTCCCGGCTGGAAGACGCCGTTGCCCGAGTGCAGGTTCGTGAGGAATTCCGAGCCGCGCAGGAACTGACGGCACGAGCCGCAGACCGGGTCGAGGATCCCGTTGAACCCGGGCGCCAGCCCCAGCGCGCTCGCGAGCGCGTAGAGATGTGACGCGCCGAACAACGTCGTGCCGTCCCACAGCGGGGTCAGGCTCACGTACTTGTCCACTTTGGACGCGCCGCCGAGGAACTTCACATAGTAAGAAGGCATCAGCGTGCCCTCGGAATGCCCGAGGATGTCCACCTTGGACGCCCCGGTCGCGCCGAGCACCTTGTCGACGAACGCCGAGAGCTCCTTCGCGCTCTGCTCCATCGGCAGGAGGCCGCCGGGCTGGTAGATCGGCAGCGGCTTCCCGGTTATCCCGTAGGTCAGGGAGAAGACGCAGTACCCGTCGTTCTTGAGCAGCGGGCCGAACGTCTGCCAGTTCACCGTCTGGTTGGCGCCGAGGCCGTGGGTGAGCACGACCGGGTTCGGATGCGCCTCGCCCGGACGGCAGCCGAAGTCGTTCGCGCCGGGAGGCGGGCCGCCGGGGTTCGCCGCCTGCGCGGGCAGTGCCGCCGCGAGTGTCCACGGAACGGGGAGTTTCTCGTCGGCGTACGCCGCTGAAGCGCAGATCAGGGCAAGGGCCGCGGCCAGGCAGGCGACGGCGAGGGACTTCGTTGTCCGCATGTCAACGTCCTATCTACTCCCGAGTAGGTGTGAAGTGAAACACATCGGCGGGAAATCGGCGAGCCGGTCACGAGAGGGTTTGCCGCATGTGTGTCGGGCGCCCTTGCCGGTTTGGCTACGCTCCCGGACATGAGCGCCACCAAGTGGGAGTACGCGACCGTCCCCCTGTTGATCCACGCCACCAAGCAGATCCTCGACCAGTGGGGCGAGGACGGCTGGGAGCTCGTCACCGTGCTCCCGAACCCGACCGGCGAGCAGCACGTCGCCTACCTCAAACGAGCCAAGAACTGAGGGATTGAAGCCATGACCTGGAGCGATCGACTCGCCGAGCTCGGTATCGAACTGCCCGGCGTCGCCGCACCGCTGGCGGCTTACGTGCCCGCCGTCCGTACCGGTTCGCACGTCTACACGTCCGGGCAGCTGCCCTTCGTCAAGGGCGAGCTCGAAGCGACCGGCAAGGTCGGCGCCGAGGTCAGCCCCGAAGAGGCGAAGCAGTACGCGCGGACGTCGATCCTCAACGCCCTCGCCGCGGTCGACTCGGTCGTCGGGATCGACAACATCGCGCGAGTGGTCAAGGTCGTCGGTTTCGTGGCGTCGGCGGAAGGCTTCACCGGTCAGCCCGCGGTCATCAACGGGGCGTCCGAGCTGCTCGGGGAGATCTTCGGCGAGGCGGGCATCCACGCCCGGTCGGCCGTCGGGGTCGCCGAGCTGCCGATCGGGGCGCCGGTCGAGATCGAACTGATCGTGGAGGTGAAGTAGATGGATCCGGACATCGAGAAGTCCTCGCACGAGCTCCTGCTCCGGCTGGCGGGACGCCTGCCGGACCAGCTCCTGTGGCGGTTCCGCGACTGGCTGGGCGAGGGCGCGATGGGCACGCTCGCGCGGACCCTGCCCCGGTCTTTGCTTAAGCACAGGATCGACCTGGATCAAACCGAGTATCGCCTGCTAGTCGCCGGGCTCATTCCTCACGGAGCCGACTGGCATCAGGTGAGTTCCACCCTGGGGGTAGACGACGTCACCGAGACCAGGTACACATTCACGCAGAGTGCGCCCGAATGGGTGAACTCCGTCGACTCTGTGTCCGTATTGATCCACGCAACGCTGCGGGGACGGCCGGATGTGGGTGAAGTGCGGCAAAGCTGGCGACACCTCGGTGTGGTCGGCGAGGGTGGGGCGAAACGAGTCCTCCTGGTCACGGCGCTGAACGGGCTCCCGAGGCTGACCGGCGAACTGCAGCGCGTCCTGCGCGTGCTCGGTGACGAGGAGCCCGGCGTCGAGGTTCTCCCGCCGAGCATCGACCTCACCGGCTATCACCGCACCGCGCTCGCCAACTCCGAGCTGGTCTGTGTGGGCGCGGTGGACACCGGAAGTCGGCTGGTCGCCGCTTAACGCTCGCACCACCAGGCGAGCCGGGAGGGAGCAGAGCAATGGTGGAGGTCCACGACGGCCCGCCCATGGACGGGTTCTCGGTGCCCCTGCGCCTGCACAACCTGTTACTGGCCCTGGCGGGTCGAATCGACGACAGTGCTTTGACCGAAGCGCGTGAGCTGATCGCGCGTGCGCACATCGACGAAGCGGTGGAGCTCACCACCGGAACCCTGATCGCGGGGAAGATCCCGGTGAGCTCGTCCGAGCAGCGTGAACTCGCGCTCGTCCTCGAAATGAGCCGGTCCGACGCCACCTTGGCGAACGACCTGCTCGTCGAAGAGGACGAGTCGGTGCTGACGCACCGGTTCACCGGCGAGAACCAGCCCGAATTCGGCCTCGCCGAGGCGCTCGACCGCACCCTGCAGGTACTGCCGGACGTCCGATCGGTGCACGCGGTGTGGCGGAACACGCCCGCCGGCAGCGTGCCCGGCGCGCTGCCGCAGCGGGTGGTGCTGGTCGAGATCGGCCCGGAGGGCAACCCGCCCGCGGTCGCGTTCCGGGTGGACACCGCGCTTCGCCGCGCGGGTATCCGCTCGGTCGTCGAGGTCGCGGGGCCCGGTGTCGCGCGGTCCGCGTACCACCAGGCCGCATCTTCGGCCGCGAGCCCGGTCTGGGTCACGGGGAGTACCCACTCCAGTGACTTTCGGTCCGAACCGATGACTCCGCCGCCCGCTCCCGCCCCGGCTCCCGAGCCGGCCAAGGAGCAGCCGAGCAGGCATGGGCTGCGGCCGGTCGGCAGCGGTGGCCACGAACCGGTCGAGCCGATCGCGCCGGTGGTGCCGATCGTGCAGCAGGCGGCCGCGGTGGCCACGCCACCGCCGTCCTCGCCCGTGTCTTCGCCGGAGACGGCGCCGCCGCGCAAGTCGCGGGCGGAGACCCGTGCCGAGCGCACGGCCGACCTGACCCCGGCCGAAGTGGCCCAGCTGCGCCAGGCGCTCAAGGAGGACCCCGAAAAGGGCCGCGAGATCGCCTCGGGCAAGCCGAGCATGCACGAGGTCGTCGAGCTGCCCGCTCTCGACCTGGACGACCCCAGCCTGAGCGAGCGCGACCGCGCGCTCCTGCGCGAGCTGCACGCCGAGCTCGCCGAACGGGAGCGCGCCGAAGCGGCGAAGATCCGGCTGAACGGCGCTTCGCGCTCTAGCGGCTCTAGCTGGTCCTAGCAAGACCCACGCGTTTCGTCCTCTGGATGCGGTAGTTGCACGCGCAACGATCGCGACCAGAGGACGAAACGCCGTCTCCCCAAGGGCGCTCAGCGCCCGACGGAGACTTCGTCGAGCGCCCTCTTTGGGCCGGAGGCCCCGGAAACTCGATGAAAGGGCGTATCCACACGCGACTCCGGTTGCCTGCGGAGGGCGCCCTTTCGGCGTGTTTGCGGCAGCGCTCGACAGACAGACACAGTGTTAGGTTGCGGGTGTGGCTGAAGAACTGACATTCGACATCCCGGTGGGGGCCGGGGTGGGCACCCGCGCCAACGCCGACGGCGAGCCGGTGACGCCCAAGGACGCGGCGACCGTGATCCTCCTCCGTGACGGCGCGCGAGGCGTCGAGGTCTTCCTGCAGCACCGGGTGAAGGGCATGCCGTTCGCGGGCGGGATGACCGTCTTCCCCGGCGGCGGCGTGGATTCCCGCGACGTCGACGCCTCGGTGAGCTGGACCGGCCCGGAGCCCGCCTGGTGGGCGGAACGCTTCGGCTGCGGGGAATCGCTCGCCCGCGCCCTGGTGTGCGCGGCAGTGCGGGAGACGTTCGAGGAGTCCGGGGTGCTGCTCGCGAGCATCGGCGACGCCGTCGTCACCGATACGACGCCGTACCAGGAAGCCCGCGAAAAGCTGGTCTCCCGCGAACTGTCCCTCGCCGCGTTCCTCGAAGCGAACGGCCTGACCCTGCGCGCGGATCTGCTGCGCCCGTGGGCGAACTGGCTGACCCCGCCCCAGGAACCGCGCCGCTACGACACCTGCTTCTTCGTCGCCGTGCTGCCCGAGGGGCAGGAGGCGGACAGCGCCACCTCCGAGGCCGTCAGCACCGGCTGGCAGCGGCCGGAGGAGGCCATCGCCGACGCCAAGGAAGGGCGCCGCATGCTCATGCCACCGACCTGGATCACCCTCGCCGAGCTGGGCGAATTCGGCTCGGCCGCCGCGGTGCAGGCCGTCGAACGCGAGATCGTCAAGATCATGCCGACGCTGGTGCGCGACGGTGACAAGGTCCGCGTCGTCATGGACCCGGCATGAGCGCCCCCGCGTACGGCGTGCTGCGCCGGGTGACGCCGACGGCTTCCGTGCTGCTGGAGCACAATCCGTCGTCGATGACGTTGGAGGGCACCAATTCCTGGGTGCTGCGGGGGGCGGGCGCGGCCGGCTCCGTGGTCGTCGACCCCGGTCACGAGGACATCGAGCATCTGACGTTGCTGGCGGAAACCGGCGACGTCGAGCTGATCGTCCTGACCCACCATCACCCGGACCACGCCGAGGGCGCGCCCTGGTTCGCCGAGCGCGTCGGCGCTCCGGTGCGGGCGTTCGACGAGTCGCTGTGCGTCGGCGGGAAGTCCCTTGTGGACGGTGAGGTGATCGAGGCGGCGGGCCTGCGGCTCTCGGTGCTGCATACGCCGGGACACACCGGGGACTCGATCTGCCTGGTGTCCGACGGCCAGATCCTGACCGGTGACACCATCCTCGGCCGCGGCACCACCGTGTTGCACGACCTCGGCGACTATCTGCGCTCGCTGCGCAAGCTCATCGAACTGCCCGAGGGCACCGTCGGATTGCCCGGACACGGCCCGGAACTGCCCGATCTCGCCGCGACCGCGCGCGAATACCTGGCGCACCGGGAAGAACGGCTGGACCAGGTGCGTTCGGCACTGAAGAAGCTCGGTGCGGACGCCACCCCGCGCCAGGTCGTCGAGGTCGTCTACGCCGACGTCGACAAGGCTTTGTGGGCACCCGCCGAGTGGAGCGTGCGGGCACAGTTGGACTACTTGAGGTCGGAGGACGGCGAATGAGTGACGTCGAGGTCGAGTTCTACTGGCGCCCCGGATGCGGGTTCTGCGCCGCGCTGGAGCGGCCGTTGTCGAAGAGCGGCTTCACCGTGAAGCGGGTCAACATCTGGGAAGACCCGGACGCCGCCGCGCGGGTGCGCTCGGTCGCGGACGGGAACGAGGTCGTGCCGACGGTCTTCGTGGGCTCGACGGCGATGGTGAACCCTTCGTTCGCCGAGATCGAGGCCGCCGTGAAGGCCGCCTCCGCCTGATTCCCGCGCGCTATGAAAGGTCCTTTCCTTGCAAAATTTGCAAGGAAAGGACCTTTCATAGCGTTTGGCGGGGGGGCGATGCGTGGGGGAGGCCGGTGTCGCGAAAGCCACTTTGGGGACGTCAGGTGTCGCGAAAGTGGCTTTCGCGACACCGGGACCGGAGGGAGCAGGCGGGCCATCCGGCGGGGCCGTCTGCTCGCCCTCCACCGCGTTGCGAAAGCCACTGTCGCAACCTTCAACGTTGCGAAAGTGGCTTTCGCAACACAGCGCGACAGGCCCTGGGCTCGCCCGCGAAAGCCAGGAGGCGAGTCATCCCTCACTCACGAGACCGGGTTCAGCGCGGGAGCATCGGCATCACGTAGTAGGTGAGCTCCACGTCGCCCGGCTCCACCGCGCGGATGACGCAGGCCCGCATCCCGGGCTGGATCTCGAGCCGCACTCGTTCTCCCGCGAAACCCTGCAACGCGTCCAGCAGATAGCGCGCCTGGAACGAGGGCGACGTCCGGCCGCCGGAAACCTCGGCCTTCAGCGTCTCCTCGGCCTCCCCGGTGTCCTGCTTCGAACTGGCCAGCCGCAGGTGCGAGTCGCCGACCTCCAGCGTCAGCACTCGCCGCTCGTCCGCGTAGACGCCCACCCGGCGCACGGCGGCGGCCAGCGCGTCGGCGGAGACCTCGACCGTTGTGTCCACAGTGGACGACTCGATCAGCTTCTCGGACAGGAACCCCGCGTCGAGTACGGCGGTGGTGACGGTGACGCCCGCCCAGCTCAGCCCGAACCTGGTCCCGTCGCCGTGCAGGCCGACGGTGCCGCGCGCCTGCTTCGCCGTCTCGGCGAGCAGGCCGGCCGGGACGAGCGCGTCGACCGGCTCGCCTTCGGAACGCAGCGGAAGGGTGGCCACGGCCATCCGGTACCGATCGGACGCCGTCAGCCGCAGCTCACGACTGAAGCTCTGCACGCGAACGCCGGTGAACATCGGCAGCGCGTCGTCCTTGGCCGCCGTGCCCGCGACCGTCCGCAGCGCCGACGCCAGTGCGGCACCGTCCACTTCGGACACCTTGGGTGGCATCTCCTGCAGCAGCAGCTCACGGCTCAGCAGCGGCAGCGCGAACCGGCCACCCTCCACCCGCACGGCCAGCCGTGATCCCTCGACGACCAGGCGCACCAGATCGTCTTCGAGCATGCGCAACGTCTCCGCGAGCGGCCCGGCCGGGACGAGCACCTCGCCGTCGGTGTGCACGACGGCGTCACACGTCAGGCGGACCGCTCGTTCGCTGTCGTTTCCGCCGACGGTCAGGCCGTCCCGTCCGGCGCGCAGCAACAGGCCGGAGCGGGCCGAGAGCAGCCGGGCGGCGGCGGAAACGGCGGACGAGAGGGAGCGGGTGGCGGCAGTCAGGTCCATGCCCGCAAGTTAGCGGGCGGCACCGACAAGTTCGGGCGCTTCGGCGACGGCTCCGGACGGCTGCGGGCGGAACGTGCCGCGCAGCAGCCACACCACCGCGGCGAGCGCGAACCCGACGGCGCCCGCGGCGAGGAACGCCGCTTCGTGCCCCGCGTGCTCGACGAGGTAACCGCTGATCGACTGCCCGAACGCGAGGCCGAGGGTCACCGCGGTGAGCACCCAGCCGAACGCCTCGGCCGCCGTGCCCTTCGGCGCGGCTATCTCGATGGCCGCCGAATGCGTCGTCGACTGCGGCGTGATGAGCGCGCCCGCGGCGAGCATGGCGAGCGCGAGGCCCCAGAGCGATCCCGGCAGCGCGAGCAGCGCCACCAGCGCGCCGAACCCGGCCAGCAGCACCGGCAGCCGCAGACCCATCTGGCGCGGCCACGGCCGCAGGCTGTACGCGACACCGAACGCGACCGAGCTGACCGACCAGGCCGAGAGCAGCAGCCCGCCGATCGAGGTGTTCCCCGCTTCGGTGGCGGCCGCCGGGACGGCGACCTCGACGAACCCGATCACGGCGCCGAAGCCCAGCGCGGCGAGCGCGAGCGTGCGCATCCCGGGGCTGGCCAGCGCGCCGAGCAGTTTCCCGCCCGACGACGGCGCCGGTCCCCAGGCCCGGACCGTCGGGCTCAGCGCGAACAGCACCGCGCCCGCGATCATCGTCAGCGCGCCGGTCACGAGGCCGGTGCCCGCCCACGGCGCGGCGATCAGCAGCCCGGCGAACCCGGGGCCGAGGATGAAGAAGACCTCCATGCTGATCGCCTCGTAGGAGAACGCGGCGTTCCGCGTCGGCCCGGCGGGCAGCAGGCGTGTCCACAGTGCCCGCGAAGCCGAACCGACCATCGGTTCGGTGATGCCGGTGCCGAAGGCGAGCGGGACCAGCACGAGCGTCGGAGCGTGTGCCTCGATCGCGAACACCAGCCCGGTCATCGCCAGCGCGAAGAGCAGCGTGGTGGTCAGCAGCGGGCGCGTCGGCCCGAAACGGTCGATGAGCCGCCCCTGCACGACCGCCCCGACGGAGACGCCCACCAGCGACCCGGCCGACACCAGTCCGGCCGAGGCGAAGGAGCCCGTCTCACGCTGGACGTAGAGCAGCGCGGAGATGCCGATCATCGCGATCGGCAGGCGGGCGAGCAGGGACGCGATCACCGCCCCGCGGGATCCGGGCGCGGTCAGCGCGGCCCGGTAGTCGGCGAGGGAGGTGCGGTGGCTCTCGGCGGAAGCGGACACAGACTGGGACACGCGTACCAGTATGAACTACTTTGGTACGCGAGTACCAGATCTGTGCCGGTAAGGTTTGTCACCCCCGGCTTTTGGGTAATACGAGCCTTGAAGCAGCCGGGTTCGTCACGATCAGGTAACAGTCAGTCGATTTTGGGTCGTTCGGGGCAACAAATCGACGCAGATGGCGTCCTTGAGAGTGAAAGAACTTGTATCCGCGGCCGACGGCCGTGGATGGTTGTACGACAAACACACAGTCTCCAGCTCCCTCCGGCGTACGGGTCGGGGCCTTGTTCCGGAGGGCGGGGAGCGCGGATCGTCGGGGGATGGTCCGCGCACAGCGAAGAGCCGGTGCGCCACGTCGGGGGTGGCGCCCGGCTCTTCGTTGTGTCTGGGCCCGGATGCAATGAAGGGGCCTTTCATCGCAAAATTTGCGATGAAAGGCCCCTTCATTGCACGTGAAGCGGGGTCCTAGCGGGCGCGGCGGGCCAAGCGCTCCGGGTCCAGGATCAGGACGCTCTTGCCCTCGAGCCGCAGCCAGCCACGGTGCGCGAAGTCGGCGAGAGCCTTGTTCACGGTCTCGCGCGAAGCGCCGACGTACTGGGCGATCTCTTCCTGCGTCAGGTCGTGCGTGACCCGCAGCAGGCCGGCTTCCTGGCTGCCGAAACGCTGCGCGAGCTGGAGCAGCGCGCGCGCCACACGCCCGGGGACGTCGGTGAAGATCAGCTCGGCGACCATGTTGTTGGTCCGGCGCAGCCTACGGGCGACCACGCGCAGTAACTGCTCCGCGATCTCCGGGCGGGTGGAGATCCACTGCCGCAGCGCCGGGCGGTCCATCGTCACCGCGCGGACCTCGGTCACGGTCGTCGCGCTGGACGTCCGCGGGCCGGGGTCGAAAATGGACAGTTCGCCGAACATGTCGGACGGACCGAAGATGCCCAGCAGGTTCTCGCGGCCATCGGGTGACTTGCGGCCGATCTTCACCTTGCCGGACTGGATGATGTAAAGCTTGTCGCCGGGTTCACCCTCGTTGAAGATGACATGCCCGCGAGGGAACTCCACGGATTCCAAGGTCTGTGCCAGCGCCTCGGCGGCTGCCGGCTCAACACCCTGGAAAATGCCCGCTCGGGCCAGGGTTTCGTCCACCTCGGGTGCCTCCTCATCGAGATACGACGTCGATCCTCATCGGTCGAGGATCGTGTCGTCGATCACTTTTCGCGTCAGTCTAGGTCGTGCGCGCGAGTTCGCTCGTCGGCACGCCGCAGGCGCGCGCGGGCCGTGAACGATCTCGCTCGAACGTGGAGCCTAACTCCGCACGCGTCGCGCGCGAAGCCTGGCCGCCTTCCCGCCCAGCCTGCGCAGCCGGAACAGCTCGAGCGCGCGCCCGATCCCGTGCCCGTAGAGGGCCCTGACCTCGTTGGGCTGCGCCTGCTCGAGGAACTCCTCGACTTCGTTCTCCTGCACCGCGACGTGCTTGAGCCTGGTCTCCACGCGTTCCATGAACAGCGCGAAGAACATGATCACCAAGGGGACGAGGATGACGAACCAGACTGTCATGAGCCCTGCCCTGGGAATTCCGAAAAATTGTGCATTACTCCAGATCCTCGCTCATGGCGTCCTCGATCGAAGCGCCGAGGTGGTGCTCTGGCGTGTCGGGCGACGACCGGCGGGTGCTCCCACTGGCTCGTCCGATGGCGCCCGTAGGCTATCGGGGTGCCTCCTGCCCTCACCAATGCCCCCCGCGCGGGGGGTGCGGGTGAAAGCCGGCTCGCATTGGTGAGACGCGCCAGGCGGATGAAGCGTTGCCTCGACGACGAGTTCCCGGACGCCCACTGTGAGCTTGACTTCACCACCCCGCTGGAATTGCTGGTCGCGGTCGTGCTTTCGGCGCAGACCACCGACGTCCGCGTGAATCAGGTCACGCCCGCGCTTTTCGCGCGCTACCGGACAGCCGCCGACTACGCCGGCGCCGATCGCACCGAACTCGAGGAGTACCTCCGGCCGACGGGATTCTTCCGCGCCAAGGCGAACTCGGTGCTCGGGCTGGGTGCCGCGCTGGTGGAGCGCTATGACGGCGAGGTGCCCGGCAAGCTGAAGGACCTCGTCACGCTGCCCGGCGTGGGCCGCAAGACGGCCAACGTCGTGCTCGGCGACGCCTTCGGGGTCCCCGGGATCACCGTCGACACCCATTTCGGCCGCCTGGTCCGCCGCTGGGGCTGGACCGAGGAGGAGGACCCGGTCAAGGTCGAGCACGCCGTCGGCGAGCTGATCCCGCGCAAGGAGTGGACGCTCCTGTCGCACCGGACGATCTTCCACGGCCGCCGCGTCTGCCACGCCCGCAAACCCGCCTGTGGCGCCTGTCCGCTGGCCAAGATGTGCCCCTCGTACGGAACCGGCCCGACCGGGTTCGAAGAGGCCGCGAAGCTGGTCAAGGGCGAAGAACGCGACCACATCCTCGACCTGGCGGCCCGCCGGTGACGAGGGTCACCAAGTTCGCTCTCGCCGCCGCCGTGCTGGTGGTGGCGCTGATCGTCGCATTGCTCACGACCCGTGACGGCCAGGCGCCGGTCAAGACTTCGGGGGATCTCACGGCCGCCCGCGCGAAGGCCGCGCTCGCGCCCTGCCCACCGCCCGGACCGGGCGAGGTGGCGAAGCTGCGCGGGGTCGACGTCGAATGCCTCGGCGACGGCTCCCGGGTCGACCTCGCCAAGGTGCTTTCGGGCGGTCCCGTGCTGGTCAACCTGTGGGCGTCGTGGTGCGGGCCGTGCCGCGCCGAACTGCCGCTGCTCCAGGAGTACGCCGCGCAACCGGGGGCCGCGCGGGTGCTTCTCGTCCAGGTCGCGAGCTCCGGGGCCGACGGACTGGCGCTGCTGTCCGAACTGGGGGTCCGGCTGCCGTCCGTGTTCGACGGTGACGGGCAGTCGGGGCCGGCGCGGACGGCACTAAAGGTCCCTTCCTCTCTTCCGGCGACGTACCTGGTCACGGCGGCCGGCGACGTCCGGCTCATCGAGAACCCACGCGTCTTCCTGAACACTGACCAGGTGCGCGCAGCTGTGGAAGGGACACCATGACCGGCCCTCTCGTGGACCCGGACGACGTACCCGCCTGGCTGCGATCGCTGGTCAAGATCAGCGGCGACGTCGGCGCGGAGACCTTCAGCCGGTTCAGCGTGCCGCCGGACGCGAGCTACCGGCCCGCGTCCGTCCTGATGCTCTTCGGCGACGGCCCGCACGGGCCGGACGTCCTCCTCCAGCGCCGCGCCGACACCCTCGGCTCGCACGCCGGTCAGGTCGCCTTCCCCGGTGGGGGCGCCGAGCCCGGCGACGACGGGCCGGTCGGGACGGCGTTGCGCGAAGCGGAGGAGGAGACCGGCGTCGTGCCCTCCGGCGTGCTGCCGGTGGCCGTCTTCCCCGAACTGTTCGTGCCGGTGTCCGGGTTCGCGGTGACGCCGGTGCTCGCCTATTGGCGGACGCCGTCCCCGGTGCACGCCGTCGACCCCGGCGAGACGGCCGCGGTGGCCAGGGTGCCGGTCGCCGAACTCACCGACCCGGCCAACCGGTTCCAGGTCGAGCGCAAGGGCTTCGGCTGGAAGGGGCCCGCGTTCGACGTCGGCGGGCTGTTCGTCTGGGGCTTCACGGGCGGCCTGCTGTCGATGACGCTTTCGCTCGGCGGCTGGGATCGGGACTGGGACCACGGCGACGTCCGGGAGCTTGACGTAGCGTTGGCCGAACATCAGGCGCGCGTCGACGGGCGGCAAGTGCCGGAGAAGGAGTAGTCGCCGGTGAACTGGGTCGACGTACTGGTGATCCTGCTCGCGCTGCTGGCGGGCGTGTCCGGCGCGTTCCAGGGGGTGATCATCGCCCTGCCGTCACTGGTCGGCGTGGTGCTGGGCGCGCTCGCGGGGATCAAGATCGCCCCGCTGGTCGTCGAACTCTTCGAGCATCCCGCGGCGAAGGTCGCCTTCGCGGTGGCGACCGTGGTGTTCCTGGTCGCGCTCGGCGAGACCCTCGGCGTGTGGGCCGGGCGGAGACTGCGCCAGAAGATCAACCCGGACAAGCTTTCCGGCGTCGACAAGACACTCGGCGCGGTGGTGCAGGCCGCCGTCGTGTTCGTGGTGGCGTGGCTGATCGCGACGCCGCTCACGGCCGTCTCGGGGGTGCCCGGGCTGGCGAAGTCGATCAACAGCTCGGTAGTGCTCGGCGGCGTCAACGACGTCATGCCGGAAGCGGCGCAAGGCTTCCCGAGCGAACTGCGCAAACTGCTGGACAAGTCGGGCTTCCCGTCCATTGTGGACCCGTTCCAGAAGCCGAACGTCCAGGACACCAGCCCGCCGGACACCGCGCTCCAGTCGAGCGCGATCGTCAAACAGGTGCACGGCAGCGTCGTGAAGATCCGCGGCAACGCGACTTCGTGCTCTAGGGCGCTGGAGGGCAGCGGATTCGTCGTCGCGCCGCAGCGCGTGATGACGAACGCGCACGTCGTCGCGGGCACCGACGAGGTCGCCATCGAGTCGACCTCGGGCAAGTTCCCGGCCAGGGTCGTCTACTTCGACCCCGAGGCCGACGTCGCCGTGCTCGCGGTGCCGAGGTTGCAGGCGCCGGTGCTCCCGTTCACGCCGCGTGTCGCGCGGGCGGGCGACAACGCGATCGTGCTCGGCTACCCGCTCGACGGCCCGTACACCGCTTCGCCCGCCAGGGTGCGCGGCCGGATCAACCTGCGCGGACCGGACATCTACGAGTCCAACACCGTGCAGCGCGACGTGTTCACCGTGCGCGGGCAGGTCCGCAGCGGCAACTCGGGCGGGCCGATGATCAACCCCGAGGGCGAGGTCATCGGGGTCGTCTTCGGCGCGGCCGTCGAGGATCCGGAGACCGGCTTCACCCTGACGTCCGAACAGGTGCGGCCGGTGGTGGAGACGGCTCCGTCACTGAGCGCGAACACTTCGACCGGCCCCTGCGCGAACTGAGGTCCTTCCGCGCCCTGCGGAGTGTCATGAGGGGTCCCCATGGGACGAAACTCGTCCCATGGGGACCCCTCATGACACGCGCGGCAGGGGGGATCAGGAGTCTGAGGGGAGACCTTCGCGCCAAGAAGCGACGGTCTCGTCCACATCCAGCGGACGCGCCCGCAGCACCGGACCGCCCGCCGGACGCCGGTGCTCGGCTCGGATCCGTTCGTTCAGGTCCTCGACGATCTCCCGCACCCGCGCCTCCCGGCGCACTCGCGCCAGCGTGTCAGGCAGGTCGTCGAGCTCTTTCGCGATCGCCAGGGACGGAGGCAGCAGCGCCGAAACGTCGTGTCCCTCCGCGCGGACCTTGTTCACTACCCAGGCCAGGGCCGTGTCCTTGCCGTCGGTCTTCGGCAGCGGCTTCCCCGCGCCGGGAAGGTCGTCGAACTCGCCCTTCGCCGCCGCGGCGCTGATCTGCCGATCCACCCAGGACTCGAACGACACGCCCGTCGGTTTGCGCTCGGTCATGCCTCCACGATACGGAGGAACTCCAGCAAGGCGGCCGACGTGCGGTCCGGCGCCTCCAGATGCGGGAAGTGCCCGATGCCGGGCCAGCGCTCGAGGCGGGCGTCCGGGGCCCAGCGCCGCGACGCCGCCGCGGTCTCGGGCAGGACGCACCGGTCTTCTTCTCCGTGCAGTTGCAGCACTCGGGGCGCGAAGCGGCCTCGCAGCGCTTCGCTGAATCGGCGGCCTTCACCGCGGAACTGCGCGCGGAACGCCCAGCGGTAGTACTCCAGCGCGCTGTGCGGCACCCCCGGCACGAGCATCGCCTGCCGGAACGCCCGCACGGCTTCGGCGAAGTCCGGCGTTCCCGTCCATTGTGGACCGGACCAGTCGAGGAACAGCTCCTCGACGGCGAGCGCGTCGTTCTTGACCAGCCATTTCTCGGGCGCCATCGGCACCTGGAAACGGAACAGGTGCCCCGACGCCCGCAGCTGCCCCGGCCGTTTGACGGCCGTGCGCAACGCCAGCGGATGCGCGCCGCCCAGCACCGTCACCGAGGAGACCAGCCGGGGGTGCAGCGCGCCGACCGTCCATGCGAGCATGCCGCCCCACGCGTGTCCGACGAGATGGGCCTTGCGCGCGCCGAGGGACTTGATCAGCCCGCCGACGTCGCCCGCGAGGGTCCAGGCGTCGTAGCCGCGCGGGGGTTTGTCCGAGTCGCCGTAGCCGCGCAGATCCACCGCGACCGCGCGGAAACCGGCGTCGGCGAGTGTCCTCAGCTGGTGATGCCAGGTCCACCAGAACTCGGCGAACCCGTGCAGCAGCACGACCAGCGGCCCGTCGCCGAGTTCGGCGACGTGCAGCCGGATGCCGTTCGCCGAGACGTCACGATGGGTCCACGGACCGTCGATCCGGACGATCGACGGGTCCGGTGTCGCCTGCACTCAGTCTTGGTCTTCGGCGCCGTGCCGCGGTTTGAAGGCGGCGGCGGTGTCCTTGAAGCTGTTGATCGTGCGCTCCGGCGCCTTGATCTTCTTCACCTTGCGGTAGCCGAGGAAGCCCGCGACCGCCGTCGAGACGAGCATCAGCCCGAACACGATCAGGAACGCCGCCCAGCGCTGCAGGAACTCCGACAGCAGCTCACCGAGGAAGAAAAAGAAGAAGAACGAGCTGTACAGCCCGATGACCAGCGCGACCAAGAAGAAGATGGCGCCCTTGAGGCCCTTCTTCGCCTCCGCGACGACCTCGGACTTGGCCAGCTCGACCTCGGCGCGGATCAGCGTCGAGACGTGCTGCGTGGCATCGCCGACGAGTTTCCCGAGGGACTGCTCGCTCGCTACCACGTCGTCATCGCTCGACAGGGGGAGGTAGGGCACGGCCCCCACGCCGTCGGGGCCGGTACGTTCGTGCTTGGGGCTGCTCACACGGCCATCGTGCCACGTGCCCTCATCCCGGGCGCGGCGGACCGGCGAGTGTCGCGTCAGAGATCCTCACGCGCGTGCACGCGGCTGCGGTGCAGCAGCATCGCGGCGGCCGAAAGCGACGCGATCCCCGAGGCGATCAGCACCGCCGCCTTCGCCAGTTCGACGGCTTCCCCGTCGAGCGCGAGATCGGCGATCAGCAGGCTCACGGTGAACCCGACACCGCCGAGCATCGAAAGCGCGCCGATGTCCCGCCAGCCCATGCCCCGGGGTTTCTCCGCGAGCTTGAACTTCACCGCGATCAGGCTGGCGCCGAAGATCCCGACCAGCTTCCCGCCGACCAGCCCGACCAGCACGGCCAGCGGCAACGCCGTGGTGAACACCGCGCCGAGCGACTCGCCGTCCACTTTGATCCCGGCCGCGAACAGCGCGAACAGCGGCACCGCGACCGCCGCCGACCACGGTTGCAGCCGGTGTTCGAGCCGGACCGCGGGCGAGTGCTCCTCGCCTTCGTCGGCGCGGACCCGGGTCAGCAGGCCGAGCGCGACGCCGGCGATGGTGGCGTGGATGCCCGCCGAATGCACCGCGACCCAGGTGATCAGGGCCAGCGGCACGTAGATCCAGGCGCTGCGGACGCGGCGGTGCTGGAGGTAGGCGTACAGCGCGAGAGCGACGACGGCGACGCCCGCGGCGACGAGGTCGAACTTCGCGGTGAACAGGATCGCGATGACGAGGATCGCGCCGAGGTCGTCGACCACGGCCAGCGAGAGCAGGAAGACCCGGGCGCTGCTCGGCAGGTTCGACGCGGTCAGCGCGAGGACGCCGAGCGCGAACGCGATGTCCGTCGCGACCGGGATGGCCCAGGCGCGCTCGATGCCCGGCGTTCCCCAGCCGACGGAAAGCGCGACCAGCGCCGGGACGATCATGCCGCCGATCGCGGCGACCACCGGCAGGATCGCCTGCTTGAACCGGGAGAGTTCACCGACCACGAGCTCGCGTTTGAGTTCGAGCCCGGCGACGAAGAAGAACAGCGCGAGCAGGCCGTCCTTCGCCCAGTCGCCGATCGTCAGGTTCAGGTGGAGGAATTCGGGACCGAGCCGGAAATCGCGGATCGCGCGGTAAATGTCGTCGATGGGCGAATTCGCCCACAGGAGCGCGACCGCGGTGGCACCGAGCAGGATCAACCCGCCGGTGGTTTCCGTACGGAGATAGCGGGCGAAGTCGGCGACGACGACCTTGGCGGGACGGTTGGGGCCGGACACGGCATCCTCCGGTTTTCGGCGACAACGAATACTGTTGCCGACCAGACTTCCCGGCGCACCTTGACTCGATTTTAACGTCCGGAGCTGCGGACTTCATCTCTTCATGACGGCGACCACAAGATCCATCCGGACGTCGGTGTCAGTTCCACATGCTGGACTCTTAGCATGTGAACCGAAAACGACAACGATGTCTTCGATAAGGACGGCATGGTGAGTACCTCTACCGAGGTCCAGCAAGACACGAGGTTCTTCGGGCACCCACGAGGGCTGGCGAACCTCTTCGGCGTCGAGATGTGGGAGCGGTTCTCGTACTACGGGATGCTCGGCATCCTCCCGATCTACCTCTACTACGAAGTCAGTCAGGGCGGCCTCGCGCTGCCGAAGGCCTCCGCGCTCGGCATCGTCGGCGCGTACGGCGGAATGGTCTACCTGTCGGCGGTGATCGGCGCCTGGGTCGCGGACCGCGTGCTCGGCTCCGAACGGACGCTGTTCTACAGCGCGATCCTGATCATGGTCGGTCACATCAGCCTGGCCGTGCTGCCGGGGCTGGCGGGTATCGGCGTCGGCCTCGCGTGCGTGGCCATCGGCAGTGGCGGGCTGAAGTCCAACGCCACCACCATCGTCGGGACGCTGTACGCGAAGGGCGACGAGCGCCGCGACGGCGGTTTCACGATCTTCTACATGGGTATCAACCTCGGCGGCTTCGTCGGGCCGCTGCTGACCGGGCTCGCGCAGAGCGAGATCGGTTTCCACGTCGGCTTCGGGCTCGCCGCGTTCGGCATGGCGCTCGGCCTCATCCAGTACACGATCGGCCGCAAGAACCTCGGCGAGAAGGCGAGCGAGATCCCGAACCCGCTGCCCGCGTCGCGGCGTCCGCTGGTCTTCGGCGGCACCGCGGCCGGTGTCGCGGCGATCGTGCTGCTCGTGGTCTTCGGCGTGATCAACCCGGCGAACCTGGTCGACGTCGTCGTCTGGGCCGTCGCGATCATCTCGGTGATCTACTTCGTGGTGATCATTAGCAGCAAGAAGATCACCTCCGAGGAACGCAGCCGGGTGTACTCGTTCATCCCGATGTTCATCGCGAGCGCCGCGTTCTTCTCGCTGTACCAGCAGCAGTTCACCGTGGTCGCGGCCTACACCGACGAACGGCTGAACCGGACGGTCTTCGGCTGGGAGATGCCGGTCGCGTGGGTCAACTCGATCAACCCGGTGTTCATCATCCTGTTCGCGCCGGTGATCGCGGCGATCTGGACGAAACTCGGTTCGCGGCAGCCGTCCTCGCCGATCAAGTTCGTGCTCGGCACGGTCACCATGGGCGCGGCGTTCCTGCTGTTCCTCCCGATGGTCGGCAGCGGCAAGAACGCGAGCCCGCTGCTCGCGCTGGCCGGAATCCTGCTCGTGTTCACCATTGCGGAGCTGATGCTTTCGCCGGTCGGCCTCTCGCTGTCGACCAAACTCGCGCCGGAGGCCTTCCGGACGCAGATGGTGGCGCTGAACTTCCTGTCCATCTCGCTGGGTACGGCGATGTCCGGGAAGCTCGCCGAGTACTACACGGTGGACGACGAAGCGCCGTACTTCAGCATCGTCGGCGGAGTGGCCGTCGTGGTCGGTGTGGCGCTCCTGCTGGCGACGCCGATGATCCGCAAGCTGATGAAGGGCGTTCACTGACGCTCTTCGTGACGCACTGACGAGTGATCCTCGGACGTGCAATGAAAGGCCCCTTCATCGCAAAATTTGCGATGAAGGGGCCTTTCATCGCACGGGGTCCCCGAGGGCCGTCCGGTGATCGAAGACGTGACTCGCGTGATCAGAGACGTGACTCGCGTGATTGAAGACGGAACTCGCGTGTTCCGTCTCTGATCACGTGAGTTCCGTGTCTGAGCACGGCTAGCCGACACTGACTCCGAACAGCACGCCGACGTAGTACGTCACCAGCATCGTCAGCGCGCCCATGCCGACGTTCCGCGCGATCGCGCGGCCGGCGCGGGCGTCGCCGAGTTTCGCGCTGATGAACCCGGTCAGCGCCAGCCCGACCACGACCGCCGAAGCGCACGCCCAGACCCGCGCCGAGGTCGACGTCCACACGATCGCCAGCAGCGGAAGCAGCGCGCCGACGGTGAACGCGACCAGCGAGGCCCAAGCCGCTTGCCACGGGCTGGTCAGATTGTCCGGATCGATGCCGAGTTCGGCCTCGGCGTGGGCTTGCAGCGCGTCCTTTTCGGTCAGTTCGCGGGCGACCTTGGCGGCGAGTTCGGGGGAAAGGCCCTTCGACTCGTAGATTTCCGCGAGTTCCCGTTCTTCGGCTTCGGGCATCTCCTTCAGCTCGCGCTTTTCCAGCCGCAACTGCGCGCGTTCGGTGTCGCGCTGAGTGCTCACCGAGACGTATTCGCCGCCCGCCATGGAAAGCGCGCCTGCCACCAGTCCCGCGATTCCCGCGGTCGCGATCGTGGTGGAGTCGGTGGTCGCGCCCGCGACACCGACCACGATGCCCGCCACCGACACGATCCCGTCGTTCGCGCCGAGGACCCCGGCGCGCAACCAGTTCAGTTTGCCGCTCAGATCCGCGTGCGGTTCGTGGGGATGTTCGGTCGATACGGTTTCGGTCACCTTTTCAGTGAAACACGGAGAACGGGAATCGGCGAGAGGAAATCTTTTCGGTAAATGCAGGCAATCCTTATTGACTATTGCCTTGCCTAACTTCTCGGATAGGTTGTCGGGCGTGGCCGAGGTGGTGATCCTGATCGGGCTCCAGGCGTCCGGGAAGACGACGTTCTCCCGGCGGGAGTTCGCGGGCACCCACGTCCACCTCAGCAAGGACCACTTCCCGAACGCCAGGCGACGGCAGGTCCGCCAGCTGCGGATGCTGGCCGAAGCGCTCGAAGACGGCCGTTCGGTGGTCGTGGACAACACCAACCCGTCGCCCGAGGAGTGGGCGCCGCTGATCGAGGTCGCCAGACGCCATGGCGCGCGCGTCGCCGGGTACTGGTTCCCGCCGGATCTCGAAGGTTCACAGGAGCGCAACGCCCGCCGGGACGGCAAAACCCGGGTGCCCGACGTCGGTCTTTATGCGACTCTCAAGCGGCTGCGGCGACCGACCGCGGAGGACGGTTTCGACGAGCTGTACACCGTCGGTTTCGACGGCGCGGGCGGGTTCGTCGTGGAGCGGGGTGACCATGGACGCCGGTGATTTCGAGGCGCGGCAACGGGAACGCGAGTGGTTCCACGGCTTGACCGTGCCGCCCGGCTCCTGGACGGTGCTCCGCGTCGACGGCCGGGGCTTCTCCAAGTTCACCGAAGCGCGGTTCGAGAAGCCGTTCGACCCGCGCTTCGCCGAGTGTATGGCCGAGGCGGCGGGCGCCCTGTCGACGGAGTTCGCTTCGCCTTACGTGTACACGGAAAGCGACGAGATCTCGCTCGTGCTCCCTCCTTCCGCCGACCTGTTCGGCCGGGGTGTGGAGAAGCTCGTGTCGATCTCCGCCGGGGTCGCGTCGGCCGCGTTCACCCACGCGGCCGGGGTGCCCGCGCACTTCGACGGCCGGGTCTGGCTCGGCACGAAAGTGGACGACGTCGTCGACTACTTCTCCTGGCGCCAGGCGGACGCGACCCGCTGCGCGCTCAACGGCTGGTGCTACTGGATCCTGCGCAAGGCGGGGAAATCGGCGAGTGAGGCCGGAGCGGCTCTCGAAGGCGCGGGCGTCTCCGAGAAGAACGAGCTGCTTTTCGCGCACGGCGTCAACTTCGCCGAAGTCCCCGCCTGGCAGCGGCGCGGCGTCGGGCTGTACTGGGAGTCCTTCGAGCGCACCGGTTTCGACCCGGTGCGGGAGATCGAGGTCTCCGCGACCCGCCGCCGCCTCCGCGTCGACAGGGAGTTGCCGATGAAGGGTGAGTACCGCGCCTTCCTCGGCGGACTGCTTCAGCCGATCGGTTCGGGCAGCCGCCGCACGCTGTAGGCGAGTTCGATCGTCTCGCCGGTCGCCGGGTCGCCCAGTTCCACGCGCCAGGAGTCGGCGAACTGGTCGACGCCGTGCACCATCGGGATCGTGCCCGAGATCAGCACGGTGCCCGAGGCGTACAGGTCGCGTTCGCGCAGCACGTCCAGCCAGTACGACGGCGGCAGCAGCTCCGCGAGTTTTCCTTGCTGGATCAGGGTTTCCCCCGCCCAGGCGGACAGGGTGAGCTCGTCGAGCCGGTCCTGGACGTCGACGAGACGCCAGGCCTTGGCGGCGAGGACGTCGGGGCCGGCGTTCTTGCTCCACGCGACGCCGTGCGCTTCGAGCGCGCGGTCGGTGTGGTCGCAGGCGGCGGTCAGGAGGACGTCCTCGGGGGCGGGGCCGGTGATGACGATGGCCCACTCGGCCTCACCGGAGGTCTTCTCGTGCTGCACCGGGACCTCTTCGGTCTGGCTCGCCAGGTACGGCGCGACCGGGTAGAGCGCCGGGATCACCGAGGGCGCGGGGACGCCGAGTTCGGCCAGTTCGGCCACGTGGGCGGCGACGTCCTCCTGGCTGCGACCGGCGTATCCGGCGTTCAGCAGCGTGCGGACCTCGGTCCGCCGCTCCTGGCCGTCGGGAAGGGTGAAACGCAGCTCAGGCATCGGTCCTCCGAGATTGGGGGGTTGCGCATACAGCTTGTATACAAGGAGTATATCCGCAATTCAACCCCTCCCGGCGGGGTTGCGGACCTTCTACGGACGGGAAGTGGACATGACCTCACCAGCCGGTGACCGGCGCTCGCTACGCAAGGCCTTCGCGGCCAGCCTCTCGGGAACCGCGCTCGAGTGGTACGACTTCGCGGCCTACTCGGTGGCGGCCGCGACGATCTTCGGACATCTCTTCTTCCCGTCGGGAGACCAGCTCGCGAGCACGATGGCGGCGTTCTCCACCTACGCCGTCGGCTACCTGGCCCGGCCGCTCGGCGGTTTCCTCTTCGGCCGCCTCGGCGACGTGCTCGGGCGCAAGCGCATCCTGGTCATGACCCTCGTGCTCACCGGCGTCGCGACGTTCCTCATCGGTGTCCTGCCGACGTACGAGAACATCGGCGGCTTCGCGGCCGTCCTGCTCGTGGCGCTGCGGTTCGCGCAGGGCGTCGGCATCGGCGGCGAATGGGGTGGCGCCGTCCTGCTGTCGAGCGAGTTCGGGGATCCGGGCAAACGCGGGTTCTGGGCGTCGGCCGCGCAGATCGGCCCGCCCGCGGGCAACCTGCTCGCCAACGGTGTCCTCGCCGTCCTGGCCGCGCTGCTCACCGAGGACCAGTTCAACAGCTGGGGCTGGCGGATCGCGTTCCTGCTCTCGGGCGCGCTGGTCGGATTCGGCCTCTGGATCCGGCTCAAGCTGGAGGAGACGCCGGTCTTCAAGAAGATCCAGGAGCGTGGCGAGCGTTCGTCGGCGCCGATCTCCGAGGTCTTCCGCACCGAACGCCGCGCGCTCGTCGCGGCCGTGCTGATCCGGGTCTGCCCGGACGTGCTCTACGCGCTGTTCACCGTCTTCGTCCTCACCTACGTCACCACGCACACCGACCTCTCGCGCGGCGCCGGGCTGGCCGCGGTGATGATCGGTTCCGCGTTCCAGCTGGTGCTGATGCCGCTGTTCGGCGCGCTCTCGGACCGGGTGTCGCGGCGCAAGCTGTACCTGGTCGCGACCATCGCCGCCGGGATCTGGCCGTTCGTGTTCTTCCCGATGGTCAGCGGTGGTTCGTTCGCGATGCTGGCGATCGGGATCGTGCTCGCGCTGGTCATCCACGCCGCGCTCTACGGCCCGCAGGCCGCCCTCGTCACCGAGCAGTTCTCGCCGCGCCTGCGCTACACCGGCAGCTCGCTGGCGTACACCCTCGCCGGGGTCATCGGCGGGGCGCCCGCGCCGCTGCTGTTCACGGCACTGCTCGCCGGCTTCGACACCTGGCTGGCGATCGGGGTCTACTTGCTCGCGACCGCGGTGGTGAGCATCATCGGTGTCGTGCTCGCCCGCGACCCGGACCGCGAAGAGGAGGCCGCTGCCATGGAATCCGTGCGATGACCTGGACCACCATGTCCACAGTGGAGGGTCTGCCGCTGCTCGGCGGAAAGGGCCGGTTCCGGACGCTCGCGACGGCGGAAGGCGGTCTGGCGTACGAGATCCACTATCCGGCCGGTGTCGCTTCTCCCGTGCACAGCCACGACCACGACAGCATCGTGTACCTGATTTCGGGTTCGCTGCGCGGCACGCTCGACGGCCGTGAGGTGACGCTGGAGGCGGGCGGCACGATCGTCCACCCGCGCGGCGTCCCGCACAGCGTCGAGGCCATTGTGGACAGTCAGTGGGTCGAGTTCAAGACGCCGTTGCCCGCGCGGCCGCCGATCGCGGAATGAAAAAACCGGGGCGGGCACTGAAGTTTCCAGCGTCCGCCCCGGTCAGGAGGAAAGTCTCAGGCGTCCAGCTCGGCCAGCGCCAGCTTCGCCTTCTCCAGCTCCGCTTCGAGCTGGGCCACCTTCGCGGCCTGCAGCTCGCGGGCGGCGTTGATGACCTCGTCGATCGGGCCCGACAGATCCGCGTGCAGCTCCTTGGCGGCACGGGACACGGCGGCGGCCGGGATCTCCAGGCCCTTCGCGACCCACTTGGCGCCGTTCTTGAGCTCGGCCTGCCACTCGCCGTCGGCGGTGCCGGTGACCGTGAGGGTCAGCTCGACGGTGCGGGTCTTCTTCGCGGTGGTGGCGACCTTCGGGCGGCCACGCTTGGGCTTGGGGGACTCGGCCGTGTTCTCTTCGGCGGGGGTCTCCGAAGACGCGGAAGCCTCGGGGGCTTCGGTCTTGGCCTCGGTGGTCTCCGAGTTGGTTTCCGAGGTGGTCTCCGCCTGCGGCGTCGAGTCGACGGGCGCTTCGGTAGCCGCTTCTTCGGACACGGCGTCAGTGCGTGTCAAGGCATCCACGGTCATCGTCGGTGTCGCTCCTTGCCCGGGTATGGGGTGGTACCCGGCACATCCTAGAACAGGCGTTCGACTGTCGCGCGGCAGGGTGTGCTAAGCGTGTCGCATGATCGCATCGGTCCGCGACGATCGGGCGCGGTCCGGTCGCGCTGCGTCAGAGTCGACGGCGAAGGGAGGCCACGTGATCTCGGCACTCAATCGGCTCGTCGATCTGGTCGAAGAGCACCTCAAGGACGACTTCGACGTCACCGGGCTGGCCGGCTCGTCCGGCACGACGGAGTACCACCTGCGCCGGATGTTCTCGTCGTTGGCGGGAATGTCGCTGTCGGAGTACGTCCGCCGTCGCCGCATGACCGCCGCCGTCGCCGACGTCGTCCGTGGCGAGGGCGATCTGCTGACCATCGCCGTCCGGTACGGCTACGGCTCGGCCGAGGCGTTCGGCAGGGCGTTCCGGGCGGTCCACGGCGCCGGTCCCGGTGAGGTCCGCCGTGACGGTGGCCCCCTTCGCACACAACCGCGGCTCAGGTTCCGCCTGAGCGTCGAAGGGAGCGTCCCCATGGAAACCCGTATCGTCGACCGTCCCGCTTTCCGGCTCGCCGGGCACGCGACCCGTGTCCCGCTCGTCCACGAAGGCGTCAACCCGCACATCCAGCGGCACATCACCGCGCTGCCGCCGGAGGCGCACGCCCGGCTGAAAGCGCTCAGCGACACCGAACCGCCGGGACTGCTGCAGGTCAGCGACGCCCTTGACCCGGACGACGCCGAGCTGACCTACCTGCACGGGGTCGCCGTCACCGGTGACATCCCTGGTGATCTCGACGTCATCGAGGTGCCGGCCGGGAGGTGGGCTGTCTTCCGTACCGACGGCCCGCATCCGGAGGCACTGCAGAAGGTGTGGGCGGCGACGGCGACCGAATGGTTCCCGTCCAACCCGTGGCGCCTGCGGCCGGGACCGTCGATCGTCACGATCCTGGAGCACTCGGACGACTTCGGGACCGCCACCTGTGAACTCTGGCTGGCCGTCGAACCCGCCTGACCGATGCCATGAAGGGGCCTTTCATCGCAAATTTTGCGATGAAAGGCCCCTTCATCGCGCTTGGCTACTCCTCGGATTTGCCGGACTTCAGGCCCGAAGAGATCAGGTCCATCACCGACGAGTCGGCCAGCGTGGTGACGTCGCCGACCTGGCGGTTCTCGGCGACGTCGCGCAGCAGGCGGCGCATGATCTTGCCGGAGCGCGTCTTCGGCAGCTCCTGCACGACCAGGATCTGCCGCGGCTTCGCGATCGGCCCGATCTCCTTGGCGACGTGGTTGCGCAGCTCCTGCACGGCCGCGTCGCCACCGTCCACGGCGTTGCCGCGCAGGATGACGAACGCGACGATGCCCTGTCCGGTGGTCGGGTCGGTCGCGCCGACGACGGCGGCCTCGGCGACCGTCGGGTGCGAGACCAGCGCGGACTCGACCTCGGTGGTCGAGATGCGGTGCCCGGACACGTTCATCACGTCGTCGACCCGGCCCAGTAGCCAGACGTCGCCGTCGGCGTCGTACTTCGCGCCGTCACCGGCGAAGTAGTAGCCCTGGTCGGCGAAGCGCGACCAGTAGGTGTCGCGGAACCGCTCCTCGTCGCCCCAGATGCCGCGCAGCATGCCCGGCCACGGCTTGTCGAGCACCAGGTAGCCGCCGCCACCCTTGCCGACCTCGACACCCTGGTCGTCGACGACCTTCGCCGAGATGCCCGGCAGCGCCTTCTGCGCGGAGCCCGGCTTCGTGGCGGTGACGCCCGGCAGCGGCGAGATCATGATGCCGCCGGTCTCGGTCTGCCACCAGGTGTCGACGATCGGCGCCGAGTTCGCGCCGACGTTCTCCCGGTACCAGATCCACGCCTCGGGGTTGATCGGCTCGCCGACGCTGCCGAGCACGCGCAGCGAGGAGAGGTCGTACTTCTCCGGGATCTCATTGCCCCACTTCATGAACGTGCGGATCAACGTCGGCGCGGTGTAGTAGATGGAGACCTTGTGCTGCTGGACGATTTCCCAGTGGCGGCCCTCGTGCGGGGTGTTCGGCGTGCCTTCGTAGACGACCTGCGTCGTCCGGTTCGCCAGCGGCCCGTACACGATGTACGTGTGCCCGGTGATCCAGCCGATGTCGGCGGTGCACCAGTAGACGTCCTCGCCGGCCTTGTGGTCGAAGACGTTGTGGTGCGTGTACGCGGCCTGGGTCAGGTATCCGCCGGAGGTGTGCAGGATGCCCTTCGGCTTACCGGTGGTGCCGGAGGTGTAGAGGATGAAGAGCGGGTGCTCGGAGTCGAACGCCTGCGGCGCGTGTTCCGCGGACTGGCCGTCGACCAGTTCGTGCCACCAGAGGTCGCGGCCTTCGGCGATCGGCACCTCTTCGCCGGTGCGCCGGACGACGATGACCTTCTCGACCGATTCGGCGCCTTCGAGCGCTTCGTCGACATTGACCTTCATCGGCGCGGCCTTGCCGCGGCGGTACTGGCCGTCGGTGGTGATGACGATCCGCGCCGCCTGGTCGTCCACCCGGGATCGCAGCGCTGTCGGGGAAAAACCACCGAAGACGACACTGTGCAGGACGCCGATGCGGGCACACGCGAGCATCGCGAAGATCGCCTCGGGCACCATCGGCATCTGGATGGCGACGCGGTCGCCCGCGACGAGCCCGAGGGACTCGAAAGCGTTCGCCGCCTTGGAAACCTCGTCCTTCAGCTGGGCGTAGGTGATGTCGCGGTTGTCGCCGGGCTCGCCGACCCAGTGGATGGCGACCTGGTCGCCGTGCCCGTCGACGACGTGGCGGTCGACGCAGTTGTACGCGACGTTCAGCTTCCCGCCCACGAACCACTTCGCCACCGGCGCATTGGTCCAGTCCAGTACCTGCGACCACTTCGTTTCCCAGTGGAGACGGTCGGCCTGCTTGGCCCAGAACGCTTCCCGGTCGGCGTCGGCTTCGGCGTAGAAGTCGGCGGTGGCATTCGCTTGCGCGCTGAAAGCCTCACTCGGGGGGAAGGTCCTGCTCTCCGTGAGCAAATTGTCCAGCGCCGGCGACTGCTCGGTCATGGTGCGATGCCTCCTGTGTTTCGCGTGTCTTCACGCCCGTTGGCACGCTATCGACGTTACGACGCGAAGTAAAAGGTTGCATCGTGGTTGCGGACCGCATTCACACGCTTGAGGACAAAGCGGTACGGACCGCCGGCCATTCTGGTCCGGTGAGGGAGTAGACGACGGTGTCACGGATGGTTCCGTCGGGCCGGACGCGATGCGCGCGCAGTACGCCTTCCCGCTGCGCGCCGAGGCGTTCGATCGCCTTCTGCGACTTCAGGTTGCGGATGTCGGTCTCCCACGAGACGCGGTTCGCGCCGAGGTCGTCGAAAGCGTGGCGCAGCAACAGGAGTTTCGACTCGCGGTTGAGCCCGGTCCGCTGCCACGCGGAACCGATCCAGGTGTAGCCAAGGGAAATGATCTTGTGGCGCGCGTTCATCGCGTAGAACGACGTCGTGCCCGCGACCTCGCCGGTGCGCGCGTCGATCTGCGCCCAGGCGCGACGGTCCGGGTCGGCCAGGATGGCGTCGACCATGGCTTCGGCCGCGGCGAGGTCTTCCGGCGGCCGGAGGCTGAGCCAGGTCCAGATCGCCGGGTCGGATCCGGCTTCGAACAGGCCTTTCACGTGGTCGCGGGTGAGCGGTTCGAGGCGGACGCGTTCGCCGGTCAAGGTCGCGTGGGTGTTCCAGTCGGTCACGATCTTGAACTTACGGCCGGTAATGGCCTTGCTGGATAGCCAGTTTCGAAGCATTCGAGAAGGCCACTGCGGCGTTGCCTATGCTCGCGGGAACGATCGACGAAGGCGAGGCAGCATGGCCGAGGAGCGGGAAGAGCTCACCTGGGAGTTGTTCGGGACGGCCAGCAGGGATCTGGCGCAGGCCGTCGCCGACGACGGCTTCGAGCCGGACCTGATCCTGTCGATCGCGCGCGGCGGGCTGTTCGTCGCCGGCGCGCTCGGCTACGCGCTGGACGTCAAGAACCTGCACGTGATGAACGTCGAGTTCTACACCGGCGTCGACCAGCGCCTCGACCTGCCGGTGATGCTGCCGCCGGTGCCGAACGTCGTCGACCTGACGAAGAAGAAGGTGCTCGTCGCCGACGACGTCGCGGACACCGGCGCGACCTTGAAGCTGGTCCGCGACTTCTGCGCCGATCACGTCGCCGAGGTGCGCTGCGCTGTCGTCTACGAGAAGCCGCGCTCCGAGGTGAAGTGCGAGTACGTGTGGAAGCACACGGACCGGTGGATCAACTTCCCGTGGTCGGTGCAGGCGCCGGTCGTGCGGCGCGCGGGGCAGGTGCTGGACGCGTGACGGATCCGTTGAAGCCGCTGCTGGACCTCGAAGGGGTCGCGGCGGCCGCGAAATCGGCTCAGGACGCGGTGTTCGCCGTCCACCGGCTGCCCGCCAACCTGCGTGGCGGCGCGGCGACGGCCGCCGAAGCGTCCGTGCGATCGGCGCGGGCGTCGGCCGGGATCGAGGGCGCCGCGCCCGAACTGCCGGAATCCGGCGAGGTGACCGATCCGGTGCTGGCGGGCGCGCTGCGGGTCGCGGAAGCGCTGGAGGGCCTGCTCCCGACCTGGCGGCGCGCGCCGTTGCAGGCGCTGGCGCGGTTGCACGTTCTGGCCGCTTCGGACCTGGTGACGGATCTCGACGCGCTGGGACGGCCGCGCTCGTCCGGCGACGTCGGGCCGCGGCTGGAGATGC
>NZ_NMQT01000130.1 GCF_002234405.1 Amycolatopsis thailandensis
CGGAGGCTCGGCGGTGTTGCGAAAGCCACGTTCGCAACGTTGAGCGTTGCGAACGTGGCTTTCGCAACACCCGAAACCGGCACGTGGGCAGGCCAGGCACACGCCACCTTCGCCTTACCCCTCAAGAGAACCCGAAACGCCACTCACGACCCGCTTACGCGACTTGCCGGGGCCTGGAAAACCTGTCAACGTCCCTCGAAAGACGGCTTCCGCTTGTCCAGGAAAGCCTGCATTCCTTCTTTCTGGTCTGCGGTGGCGAACAGCGAGTGGAACACGCGGCGCTCGTACCGGATACCGTCCGCGAGCCCCGTCTCGAGCGCCCGGTCGACACAGTCACGGGCCGCCATCGCGGCGATCTTGCCGTACCCCGCGATCCGGGTGGCGGCTTCGGTGACCTCGGCGAGGAGCGTGCCCGCCGGGACCGCCCGGGAGATCAAGCCGATGCGTTCGGCCTCCACCGCGTCGATCAGCCGTCCGGTGAGGATCAGGTCCATCGCCTTCGCCTTGCCCACCAGCCGGGTGAGCCGCTGGGTGCCACCGATACCGGGGATGACCCCGAGGGTGATCTCGGGCTGGCCGAATTTCGCGGTGTCGGCGGCGATCACGAGATCGCACATCATCGCCAGCTCACAGCCGCCACCGAGGGCGAACCCGGAGACGGCCGCGACCTTGGGCGTGCGCAGGGCGGCGAAAGCTTCCCAGCCCCCGAAATAGTCCTCCGCCACCATGTCGGAGACGGTCTTGCCCGCCATCTCGGAGATGTCGGCGCCCGCGGCGAAGGCGCGCTCCGATCCCGTGATCACGAAACAGCCGACCTCCGGGTCCTCGTCCAGGGGCTTCAGGGTGCCGACCAGTTCCTCCATCAGCGCGGTGTCGAGCGCGTTGAGAACCTCGGGGCGGTCCAGATGTGCCCAGACCACTCGCCCGGCGCGTTCAAACCTCACTCGCATGATGTGTCCTTCGTGGTTGGCCGGATCAGGAATCCCAAATGGCGCCGTAGGCCGGAATCCCCCGGCGTTCGAGACCATGGACGACCTGCCAGGTGAGTTTCTTGTTGGAGATGCAGATGACCGCTTCGGCGCCGAAATCCCGGTACGCGGCATAAGCCAGCTCGACCATGTCCGGTTTCCCGTGCGCTCCGGTGTCCCAGATCCGCGCATGGGGCTGCACGGCGAGGATCTCGTCGACCAGTCCGTCCCCGTAGGTCACCCGCGGGTTCCGGGTCGCCCAGACCAGGAGCGCCGGAACCTCCTGTGCGAGCAGGTGCGGCAGGCAGGGCCCGATCCCGCTGCCTGTCGCCACGTAGACGACCTTGCGGAACAGCGTCTCGATGTTGGCGACGCCCGCGGTCGTGATGCCCTTCACCCACACATGCGACGGCATGTCGTCGATGAACTTGCCCGTCCAGTCTCCCGCGCGGGAGATGGTCAGCCGGAAACCGTGCTCGCCGGGCGCGGGGATGTTGGCGAAGGAGTGCCATTCCCTCAGGGGTGACCGGCTGATCGCGGTGGACGATCCGGCGAAGGGTTTGCGGCCGTGGGTGAACCGGGTCAGCGCGACATGCGACGACGGCCGCTCGATGGTGACCGGGACCCGGCGCAACCGGGTCCAGGGTGCCGCGATGGCCACGGTGAGCACGATCAGCGCCCAGAACTGCGGCTCGGTCAGCAGCGGTTCTCCACTGTGGACGATCCGGGTCACGACCAGCGCCCACAGCAGACCCAGGGTCAGCCATCCGCCGAAACGGTGCGTCAATTCGAACCGGTTGTGGGATTTGACGCGCATCTTCGGCGCCGCCGTGACGAGGATCCCGAGCAGCAGGGCCGTCAAGGTGTAGGCCAGCACCAGCACCGCCGTCGGCGCGCCCTGCACGGTGGCCAGCACGACGAAGACCGCGAACCACAGCGATCCGACCACGGAGCCCCCGACGTGGAGACCGCCGAAGTGATACACCTTGCCCAGCGTCCAGCGCACCTTCAGCGGCCAGGTCACCGGCGCGGCGGTGGCGAGCCGGAACAGCAGGTTGATCAGGCGCTGACGCCGGATGAGCACGGCGAGCGCGAAGTTGGCCAACGAGGCGTCGGCCGCGAAATCCGCGGTGATCCCCCCGGGTAGCGCGAAGCCCAGCACCACCAGGTTGATCACCAGCACCGAGACGGCCAGCCGGTTGTGGTGCATCAGCATCGGATGTTTGAACATCCGGCGTAGCGGCGGGAGCGGTTCCGGGAGCACGACCTTCCCCGTGTGCTCGCCCAGCGCGGTCATCCTGCGTTCTCCTTGTTCCGTGCCAGGTCCGTGAGCAGCCGCTTGTCGATCTTGCCTCGCGACGTCATGGGCAGCTCCGGCACCGGGTAGACGACTTCCGGTGTGCAGTAGTAGGGCAGCGTCTCGGCGACAGCGCGCCGGGCGGCCCCAGGATCGACCGTCGCGGGCTGCACGAACGCCACCAGAGTCCGGCTGTCGAGTTTCAGCGTGACCGCCCTCGTGCACCCGGGCACCTGCTCCAGTACCGCGGACACCGAGTCGAGCTCCACCCGGAAGCCACGGATCTTCACCTGGTCGTCGGTGCGCCCGAAGGGCTCCAGCTGCCCGTCGGACGTCCAGCGCGCCAGATCCCGGGTGCGGAACATCATCCGGCCGCCACCGAGGAAAGGGTCCGGCGCGTAGCGCGCGGCGTTGAGGTCGGGGTTGGCCAGGTAGCCCGCCGAGACACAGTCACCGCCCGCCCACATCTCGCCGATCTCCCCGATCGGGCAAGGCCGGCCGACCTCGTCGAGGACGTAGACGGTGTTGTTCGGCAACGGTTTACCGATGGTGAGCAGGTCGGCGTCGGGCCGATGTGCCTGCATCGTGTTGACAATCGTCACCTCGGTCGGCCCGCAGCCGTTGTAGAACGTCTTCGTCCGCGCCCAGCTGTCGGCCAGCGGCCGCGGGCAGGGCTCCCCGGCGACGGCGACGGTCCGCACCCGTTCGCACCGATCCGGATCCAGCGAAGCGAGAATGGTCGGCGTCGCGACCAGGACGTCCACCCGGCGAGCCGTCTCCTCGATGTCGTCGCCGCGGATCAGCAGGGTGCCGCCGTGGGTGAGGCAGCCCAGGATCTCCCATGCCGCCATGTCGAAGGCGATGCTGAGGATCTGCCCCACCACGGTGCCCGGCCGGATGCCGAGGTCACCGGGCTCCGAGTGAAGCAGGTTGACGACGTTCGCATGGGTGATCACGACGCCGTTGGGCATCCCTGTCGTGCCCGAGGTGAACAGGACATAGCAACCGCGCCCGGGCGGCACGTCCACGTTCACGGGCGCGAAGTCCCCGCATTCTTCCATGAACGAGTCGATGTCGAGGCTGGTCTGTCCACTCGGGAGTGCCACCGGCACGTCGGACTGCGTGAGCACCAGCCGCGCGCGCGTCGTGGCGAGGATGTGCTTCAGGGCGGCGGGACGGGTGACACGACCGTCCTGGGGAACATAGGCGGCCCCCGCCTTCAAGATCGCCAGAATGCCGACGGCCATCGGGATACCCCGCCGCAGGACCAGGGCGACGTTGTCCCCCACCCGCACGCCTCGCGTGACGAGATGGGCGGCCAGCCGATCGGCGTGCCGATCGAGGTCTCCGTAGGTGAGAACCCGGCCCTCGTGTTCGACCGCGATGGCCGCCGGATCGACGGCGGCGTGCCGCTCGATCGCCTTGTGCACCGCTTCGCGGGGAACCACGCGAGCGGGTCCCCATCCGTACTGCCGGAAAAGCCGACGATCCCCGGCGGGCAGACCTGCCGATTCCAGCAGGGTGTCAGTCGATCGTGCCTGGGGATCAACGACTGATGTCATGATGAATTCGCCTCGTTCTTGAACTCGCCGACAAAGTGAAATTGTCGCCGGCGCTGAGGTTCGGTCGGCAGGTTCAGCAGACGCTCCAGCAAGATCACTGATGCGGGAAGGCTTGATCCTCGCACGGGTCACCCGGCGTAACCGCCGCCAATGTCCGAAATTCTCTCAGGACTGCACTCTTTGCCCGTTGCGGTCCGGCTGACCTGGCCACGGCCCTGTAGAGCTAACAAGCTTCCGGTCCAGCGACGAGGAGCTGATCACCCCCCGACACGGAGATAGCACCCCGACAGGCCCCCGACCTTGTTTACGCACAGTGATATTCAGCGGCCTGGGTTCGTGAAGAAATCCCCTCCACCTGACCGACATTCCGTGGCCGGACACCCTTTGCACACCGGCCACAGTGCTACAAATTTTCGCCGCGGCGATCCGCTGAAACCGCGACCGGAACCGACGACGGGACGGGAGTTTCCACATGCTGCCGAGAGGCCGCGGCACTCTGGTGGTACGCACGAATTTCGCGGACCAATGGGCTTGGGACGACCTATGCGAACTAGTTCGCCAGCGGGCGCGGGACGTTCGTTCGGCGAAGGTCCGACTGGTGGACGAGCCCGACTACGACGGCGTCACCACGGAGGATCTGCTGGACCTCCTGCCCGCGAAATCCGGGTACACGCATCTCGCCGTCGCGGACCAGCTGATCTGGCGGCAGGAGACCGCCGCCCGCGAGCACAACGTTCTGGTCGTGGATCTCCACCGGCACCGGGAAATCTCCCGCATCTCCGCCGCCGCCTTCGCCGAGTCCCTTGTCTCGGCCACTCCGGAGGAAGGCTCGCGCGGTGACCGTCGAGGTGAGGTTCTGCCGTTTCGCGAGCGGCGATTTCCGAGCCGATCCGTGAGCCCACTCTGACCTGTCGAACCACGTCGAAGGGAACGTCGTTGCGGGACAACGGATCGAAGCGCGAGGTCACCGGCACACTGGTCAAAGTGCTGGCATACCGCCAGGACGACCGGGGCAGGTGCCTGGAAACGTTCACGAGCCGATGCGTCCGTACCGGTGAGATCCACGAACTCGTCACCACGACTGATACCGACCCCGAAGCACCGATCGGCCCCGTCGGCTTCCTGGGATTCGCCGAAATAGACCGGGCCGGCGTGCTCGACCGAGGCGACGAAGTCTGGATCGGCACCAAGCTCCTCGGCACCGTGCTCGGCTTCGACGCCTCTCACTTTCCCGACCAGCACGCCATTCTCATCCACAACGGCCGGACAATCACGGGCGAAGACGTCGGCCTCGAACCCGAACAGCAAGTGCGCTTCCGCGCCTGGTGAACATGTCCTGGCGAGCCTCGCTGTGGGTCTGCCATATCGCGGCACCGATCTCGGTTTCAGTATGGCGAAGAAGGCTTCGGCGACCGCGTTGTCGTAACGGGCTCAGGGTAGCCGGCGTCCGAAGTGGTGGGCTTCCGCACTGAGACCGAGCTGGCGGATTGCTCCGACGGCGGACCCGGTCGAGGTGATTCCCCCCAGACGTTCCCGCCAGACCTCGACGTCGTTTCGCCACGCCGTCACGTATGCCTTGAGCGAGCGGGCCGAGATACGGGAGAGCCGGTCGTTCGCCGCACGCAAGGAAAGAAGTGCGGCCGAGTTCCGGCCGCGTAGCCGGGACGAGAGGTTATTGATGAGGTTTGCCCGGTCCTCGAGGGCGGCGTCCCAATCGGCCTCCGAGACTTCTGTCGCGAACTTTCCGTCCTGTCCGAACCGGACGAGCCCTTCGGCCAGAAGATCACCGAACTCTTCGGACGCGGCACGCGCGGGATCGGCGAACGGATCGTAGGGAAGTTGGCGGACCTCTCCGACAGGGAGAACGTGGTCACCGCTGATCAGACTGTCGTACATGAACAGCCAGTCCTCGTTGTACACTTCGGGAAAGAATGTCGTGTCCGGATCGATCCGGATCGCCGCGCTCCCGATACTGGGGGCCACACCGGGACGTCCGCCCGCCAACCGTTCGGCGTGGCGGACCACAGAATTGTCTGGGAAATTCTCGGCCTGGAAGGCGCCGATGCGATGAGTTCGCAGCGCGTCGGCGGCGTCGGCGACCTGCTCGAAGTCGAGATGGTGGTCGTCGTCCAAGAACAGAATCCGTCGCCAGCCGATCATCCGGGCAAGGGCAAGCCCGAGGTTCCGCTTGATCCGCACATCGGTGAATCCTGCATCGCGTGTCACCTCATGCGCAGAGCTGGTGAAGTCGAATAATGAATGCTCATATCCTGCGGGGATGTCCAGCGCGAATCCGTCGACACCGGCATGCGAAGCAGGAAGAGCTATTTCCCGGGCCGCCACATTTCCGCTGCACAGAACTACGAGGTGAGCGCCGATCGATTCGGCGAGCTCGATTGCACATTGCAAATTTGCCGCCGGGCGCCAGGCAGGCACCACGATGCCGTCGATCGCCAAGTCGGCGGAACCCGAAGTGCCAGCCAAGTGTAGGGACTCTTCTTGAAGCATGATGTCGAACTCTAGGCGGCGGGTGGCAATGGAAGCTCATTACTGCGCTTGTAGGCGAGGAAAGTATGTAAAAAGGGGCAGCCGCAACAAAGTGGCCCATCCGTGATGGTCATTGACCAAAGGTGAGATCGCGCTCACGGATCGCGATTCCCTATGATCTGCGCCTCCTGCGGGTTGCCGTTCTATTCAGGTCCGGTTAACTGAATCGGTGCGGCCGCCAGCCCGCCGGATAACTGGTAGTCCTGACAACACTGATAAGCGGTGGCCATGATGAAAGAGCGGATCGCGGTGTTCGCGATCTTCGTGCTGAGCGGCGTGCTGAGCGGATCCTGGACTCCTCGGCTGCCCTCGCTCGCCGAGCAGGTGCGGGCCGGGCCCGGAGCGATCGGACTGGCGCTGCTGGCGATGACCCTCGGGATGCTGATCGTCGCCCCGTTGGCAGGGCGGTTGGCGGAGCGGCTCGGCGCACGCGCGATGGTCGTGGTTTCGACAGTTCTGTCGTGCGGACTACTGCCTTTCCTGGGGCTCGCCGATTCGGTGCTCGGGTTGGGTTGGGTGTTGCTGGGCCTCGGCGCGTCGGTTGGCGCGATGGAGGTATCCATGAGCATCAGCGGTGTCGCTGCCGAACGGCGGGCCGCAAGGCCGATCATGATGTTCTTTCATGCCGGCTTCAGCATCGGCGGCCTGGCGGGCTCCGCCCTCGCGGGTATCGCCGCCGCCGTCGGCTGGTCGCCCGTCCGGCACTTCACCGTCGTGGCCGTGGTGGTCGCGATCGTTCTGTTCGCGATGATTCGAGGCTTGTCCGGCACGGTCGCCTATGCTGCGACTCGCGAGATGTCACGTGAACATCTTGTCTCAAGAGGCACGCTGCTCCGGCGACCGGCTCTCTGGCTGCTTGGCACGATCGGTTTGCTTGCGGCGATCGCGGAAGGGGCCTGTGCGGATTGGTCGGCGATGTTGCTGGTGGTCGAGCGCGGTGCAAGAGAGGAGAAGGCCGCACTGGGGTACGCGGTGTTCTCGCTGGCCATGGTGATCACCCGGCTTTCCCTGCTCCTGGTACAACGTCGACTCGGCGCGAAATGGCCCCTTGTAGCCGGATCACTAATGGCGGGATGCGGTCTGGTCGTCGCCGCGGCGGTACCGGTCACCGGACTGACGTTCGCAGGGTTCGCGGTCGCCGGCATCGGTCTGGCTTCTTCGTTCCCTCTGGTCCAGACCCTCGCTGGAGCGATGGGCCGACGCCATGACGGCGGCGGAGGTGAACGGGAGATCGCGTTCGTCAGCACCATAGCCTATGCGGGGTTTCTGGCCGGCCCACCGATGATCGGTGTGCTGGCGCAACTGGCATCTTTGTCCCTGGCCTTTGTCGTCGTGGGTGCGCTGACCGCGTCGGCGGCTTTCGTCGTGCTCGGGGTGGATCGTGCGCGCCATCGCGAGATCGCGGCGGGCTTCCTGCAAGACGAATCGGCAGGGTCACAACCGGCAGGTACTGTCATTGAACAGGGCTGATGCTCTACCCTTGAGCCTTCCTGTGCTCGATCAGCACGTTCAGTTCGCGCCGAGTCGACGCGGTCTGAACGGATCGAGGTGAAGTCCACAGGCGACAGTCGTCACCCGTTGAGATTCGCCCAGTGCAACCCGATGACGCTGCTGACGGGGCCGGTGGTCGTCATGGTCTGACACTGGGTGTCGGGGGTGCGGTCTTCGCTGGTACCGGATGACACCAGCATCGTCACCAGCTCCTACCTTGCCGGAGGTGCTTCCCGAGTTCGGTCTCCATCCGTTGGTGGCGTCGGCTTCATCGTCGACCGGATCTGGGCGGCTGTCAAAGGAAGCAGCCGGCCGCGATGGACCAGGTGGGCCGGGCCGTCGTTTTCGACTTGGAGGGCCACTGCGTCGCCGAGTAGCCCACCTGCCGGACGGTACGCGTGCCCCGCTGTGTTCTTTCGCCCGCTCGAGAAGCCCGGGGTTGTTGAGAGGTAAAGCAACTGTGGCGTTCCTGGGCGGGGGTCGTGAGTGACCGGTGTCGTTGTCACAGGAAGTCAGGCGAAGCCTCCATCGACGGTCAGGTTCACCTTGTTGAGCCCGCGGTTCTCCAGCAACATCACCGAAGCCTCGACGACCTCGCCCATGGTCACGAGCCGGCCGGAGGGCGTCTGGGCCCGCACACCTTCGAGCAGGCCGGCCGCGCCCACCCAGTACGGGCTGTCCCCCACCACGCCGGGATGGATCGCGTTGATCCGCACGGGCGCCACCTCCGCGGCGAGGGTGCGCACCATCCCCAGCACCCCGGCGTTGACGATGGAGATGTTCGTGGACCCCGGGTACGGCCGGTCCTTCGCCATCCCACCGAAGAGCAACACCGAACTCTCGGGGGTGAGGCGGTCCAGCAAAGCGTGCACGACGGTCGTGTACCCGACCAGTTTCATCGTGACGAGATCGACCGCGCCGCCGACGTCGTAGTCCTTCACCGAATTCCGGTCACGCTGGATCCCGACGAGCGCGAGCCGATCGACCGGCCCGACCTCGGCCAGCGCGCCGGCGATGCCCGGCGGATCGGCGAGGTCGACGGCGATGCCTCGTACCGTCCCGCCGATCTCGGCGGCGATCTTCTCCGCCCGTTCGGCGTCCCGCCCGGTCACCACGACGGAGTGCCCGTGCCCCGCGTAGTACTCGCCCAGTTCACGGCCGATCCCGGAAGTACCACCGATGATGACGATATTCGACAACTGTCCAGCTCCTCACTGATTCCCGCGGATTCCGGGACGGTAGACGGCCACGTCCACCGAGGCCCACCTCGCGTACCACGCCCTGGAACGTCGCCGACGGTCCACCGCCCAGGTGTCCCGCCTTCGCGAGTGAAGTCCCTACTATTCTTCAGCGTTCGGCGAAAACCGTGAAATCAACCTTAAAATGGGAAAATGTCAGCCTCGTCAACACCCAGCTTCCCCCACTCGTCCATTTCGGTTTTCACGTGTCCCTGTTCGGCACGGTAGGCGCGACGGTCGGGATCTATTTCGCCGCCGCGGTCACCCCCGGACCCAATCTGCTCTACGTGGCACATACCGCCTCGGCGACCTCCCGCAAGTCCGCCCTGATGGCCGCGATGGGCGTCGCTTCAGGCAGTACGACGCTGGCCGGGATCTCTGTTCTGCTACTCGGGGATCTCCTGCCCGCGCAGGGAGCGGCGTACCGCCTCTTGCGGTTGGCGTGCGGCCTTTACCTGAGCTACTTGGGGCTGCGAATCCTCCGCGGTTTGCGCACCACCGACCATTCCGCGCCGGACCCGGTCGCTCACTCCGGCTCGCGGGTATATCTGCGAGGAATACTCACCATCGTCACGAACCCGAAGGCGACGCTCTTCTTCGGCGCGTTGACAGCGACCGTGTTGCCTCTTTCCGTGCCACTGACCACCCGCATTTCCGCGGTCACCGCGCTGGCACTGTCCGCGTTTTCGTGGTATTGCCTCGTCGCGATCGCTTTTTCCAGCGAACCGTTTCAACGGCTGTATCGCCGGATCGTCTTCCCGATCGACCTGCTGTCGGGATGCTTCTTCCTCGCGCTGGGCCTGTACCTGGCGTTCGCTCCATGAAGTCCACTTCCAACGCCCGCGAAGAAAGATGACCGATGAAATCGGATTCCGAGCCCTTGCGATGGGCCACCCGGATAGTCACCCGTGACCACGACGGCGAGATCGCCCGAGGTCTACTGGACAGGTATCGCGCGGTCCACCGGTCCCCGGCGATCGTCTCGGCGATGCTGGATCTGGCCGCGGGCTGGGACAAAGACCCGCTCGAAGCGAGGCGCGTGTTCGAGATGAAACGCCCGGAGTGGGAGGACGAGGGCGGCTTTCTGGAGAAGCTCGGCACAGAGGAGATCGGGAGGTGGGTCCTTTCGGATGACTACGTCGTCGCCGAAGCCGCACCACACCTGGCGGACGACGGTGGCCGGTTCGACGCCGTCGCACAGCGGGTCTACCGGCTACCCGGGAGTGATTGGATCATCCCGGTACTCGATGCCCCGGGAAACGAGATCTACGACCGCCAGCTGTATGACGAGATGGCCGAGGCCGGCCCACTCTCCACGGCTTCGTTCGACTACGGCGGGGTCTTGCCGGAATGGGCGGGGCGGGGCGCGGCGGGGGCCGCCAGGCACACCGGATTCACGGAAGTGATCCGGCGATGCGCCGAGGCCGAGATCCGGTTCCTCGTCGGCTGGATCTACTCGATCCAAGGACTGGTCCTGCACGACCCCGTCGACCGAGCTGTTTTCGGCGACCGATTGGCTTTGGAGAGGTTCGCCCAGCCGCCGATCGTCAACCGGCGATCGCTCGAAACGAACCTGGGAAGCCGGAGGCTGCCGGCCACGCTTCTCGGTCTCCGGCGCGACACTCCTCCGGTACCGGTGGTTCACGGCGAACGCCGCTACGGCCTCGACGTGCATTGGTACGTACTGGCGATCCCGGTCCGGTCGTGCGCCCCGTGAGGTAAGGCGACCTGCCCCGGATCTCGCGTGTTTGGAGACGGAACTCGCATGTGCGGCATCCAAGCACGCGAGTCACGTCTCCGCGCCCACCGTCCGCGGCGAACGGACCCGCCAGCAGGATCGTTCCGTCCGCTGGAACGTCCGTTGGCGGGCGGGTCGCGCCCCGCCCTAAGGTCGGCCACCTGAAACCGGCCGTGCACGAGTCGATTCCACCGCCCGCATTCACGTTCGCTGAAGCCGAAGGGGAATTCCGTGTCGTTGCAGTACCGCCGGTTCACCATGCCTTTTCCCTCTCGGCTGAACGTTCACGCGCAGCGGGCGGAGGAACACGGGAGAGAATTCGTTCGCAGGTATGGGCTCGTGACCACCGATGCGGACAAGCAGCGCTACGACGATTCGCTCATCGGAACGCTCATCGGCCGGACATTCCCCCATGCGGACGCCGAGACCCTCGACCTGATGACCGAATGGATGGCGTGCAACCTGCTCCTGGACGACGTGTTCGACGAGTCGGAAGCCCGCGCCGACCCGGTCCGGCTGCGAGAGATGTGCGACGAAGTCGTGTCGTGGCTCCGAGTGGACGGCGGGGAAGTCGCGCACAGCGGCTCTTCGTTCGCACGCGCTTATGCGGACATCTGGGCGCGGACGTGCACGAAGTCGAGCGTCGCTTGGCGCACCAAGTTCGTCGCGCACTTTTCGCTGTTTCTCGGGCGTTGCGTCCACGAGGCGGCCAACCGCCGCGACGACCGGACGCCCGGGGTCGCGGAGTACATCGAGTTGCGTTCGTGCGCCTTGATGCCGTATCTCGACCTGTTGGAACTGGCACAGGGCTGGGAGCTTCCCACCGAAGGCCCCTGCACCGCGGACGACTTCAGCGAACTCGACGCCTCCCTGTCAGCTGCTTCGTTGTGGATGAACGACCTCTTCTCCTGCGAGAAGGAGTACAACCTCGGAGACGTGCACAATCTCGTGGTCGTCCTTAAGAAGGAACGTGAAACGGATCTGCAGACCGCGGCGGACACGGCCTCGGAAATGATCCAGACCAAGATCGACGACTTCGAGCGGCAGAGCGAGGATCTGCTGACGGGCGAGATCGCCGCTTTACCGGATCCGGCGCTGCGATCCGCCGCGGCCGATCGTGTCGAGTTCTTGCGGAGCTGGCTCAGCGGCCAGTTCGAATGGCGTTTCGAAACGAAGCGGAACCAAGGCTCCAACGTTCGGCTCGTCGCCGGATCGGCGATGCGCACCTGAAGGTGCGTTGATTCATCTCAGGACTTCGCCGAGCCAGTTCGCCATGGTCGTGGCCGTCGATTCCGCGTGCGCGGAGACTATCGACTCGTGGTTTCCCGGCACTCGCGCCACGTCCCCGCCGCCGTCACCACTGAGGTTCGGCATCACCTCGGGACGCAGAGCACCCGACATGTAGTCGGCCGCTCGGATATGCAGGGTCGGCACTGCCACAGGCTCCGGGGTCCAGCGCTCGAACAGGCGCATGACCGCGCCCATCGCGATCAGCCGGCGCCCCAGCGCCGCACGGTCGTCCACCAGGTCGATCAGCTTCGCGCTACCGCGGAACATCTCGGCCAGCTCCGGTTTCAGGACAGGGTCGAACTCGGGCCACCAAGCCGAGGGCCAGATGGTGTCGAGCAGGACGAGCGCGGCGGGCGGGCAGCCGGTTTCGGCCAACCGGGCCGCCACGCCGTGCGCGATCCAGCCGCCGGCGGAATGGCCGACCAGGACCAGCGGACCGTCACCGGCCTGCTGGAGCGCGGATCGGCCGAACGCGTGGAACATCGCGTCCAGATCGGCCGGGATCGGGCCCTCGGCGGCGAAAACCGGGGAGCGGAGCGCGAAAGCGCGGTGCGGGCTGGGGAATTTCCCCATCAGCAAGCCGTACAAGTCGTCGATGATCGGGACCACCGGTGGCACCAGCACCGCCAGCGCAGGACCGGCCACGCCGGTGCCGAGCGGTTCGGCGACCGGCTCACCACCGGACTCCCCCGGCGCCTTCGCCACCGCTTCCGCCACGGCGGCCAGCATCGCGAGGCCGGCGTCCGACCGGCCGGCCTCGACCGCGTCCCGGTACACCGACACGAGGGTGTCCGGCTCCGCCGGTGCCGGCGACCTCGGGGCCGGGGGCGTTTCTTCCTCGAGCTTCGCGGCCAGGAAAGCGACGAGTTCGGGCAGAGTCGCGTGCTCGAACAACGCGCTCACCGGCAACTGGATGGCCGTCAGCTCCTTGATGCGGTTGCGCAGTTCGACCGCGGTGAGCGAATCGAGTCCTAGGTCCCGCAGCACGGCGTCGGCCGCGACGTCCTCGGCGCGGCCGTGCCCGAAAACCGTGGCGAGTTCGGCCCGGAGGACCTTGCTCACGGCTTCGGCGCGGTCGGCGTCCGCGAGCCCGGCCAGCCGGACGCGCGTGGATTCCGTCGCCTCTACCGCACGGCGGGCCGCGGCCGGCACCAGCGCGCGCAACGGTGCCGGCACCGGGCCCGTTCCCCACGCGCTCGGATCGATCGGGCCCGCCAACACCGCTGCCTCGCCCATCGCGGCGGCCGCGTCGAACAAGGCCAGGCCTTGCGCGGTGGTCATCCCGGCGCCCAGGCGGCGACGATCCCGCTGCCGGGTGAGGTGCGCGGTCATGCCGCCCACCTCGGCCCAATGACCCCATGCGATCGAGGTCGCGGGCAAGTCCTCGGCTCGCCGCTGATCGGCGAGGGCGTCCAGGAACGCGTTGGCCGCCGAGTAGCCCGATTGTCCTCCTGATCCCAAGGCCCCGGACAGCGATGAGAACAGCACGAAGTGGTCCAGGGGCAGGCCCCGGGTCAGGTGGTGCAGGTTCCATGCTCCGGCAGCCTTCGGTGCGAGGACCCGACCGAGGCGCTGAGGCGTCTGAGCGGACAGCACGCCGTCGTCGAGCACTCCGGCGGCGTGCACCACGCCGCGAATCCGCCATTCTTCGGGCAGCCGGGCCAGGACTCCGGCAAGAGCGGTGCGGTCGCCGACATCGCAGGCGCGCACCAGGGCGGTCGTCCCCGAGACGGCCAGCCGGTGCGCGAGGTCCGTGGTGATGGTGCCCTGGCGGCTGAGCAACAGCAACCGGCGGACGCCGTGCGCCTCGGCGAGGTGCGCCGCCACCTCCGCGCCCACGGCTCCCGATGCCCCGGTGACCACGACCGCGCCTTCGGGGTCCCAGCCCGCGGACCGGCCGGCCGCGACCCGGACCAAGCGGGGAACCAGCACGACAGCGTCCCGCACGGCCACTTGGGACTCGCCGGTCGCCAACGCCCGGGCCAGCGAGGCGCCGGGCTCGGCGTCGACCAGCACGAACCGGCCCGGCTCCTCGACCTGCGCCGAGCGGACGAGCCCCCACACAGCCGCCTGCGCCAGGTTGCGCACAGTCTCGCCGGGACGCGCCGCGACGGCTCCCGACGTGCGGAGCACCAGCCGTACGTTCTGCAACCGGGGTTCGGCCAGCCACCGCTGGAGCACCGCCAGCACCTGGCCGGTCGTTTCCCCGACCGTGTCGGCGGTACCGGCCCGGACGGGCACGACCACCGTGCCGGGCAACATCGAGCCGGGTGGCAAGTCGCTCAGGTCGTGGTTTTCGAGCATCAAGGAGTCGGCAGCGGTGGTGACGTCGGGCGAAGGTGCCGCGGACCAGCCGAGCCGGAACAGGGTGCCCGCCGCGGCCGGCGCCGCGTCGTCGAGCGGGCGGCCGGTCAGCGACCCGATCTTCGCCACCAGCCCGCCGGAGTCGTCGGCGAGGGTCACCGAAAGCCTTTTGCCGGTGATGCCGGTGATCCGGACCCGCACCGCGGTCGCGCCACTCGCGGACAGGGTGACGTCTCGCCACTCGAAGGGAAGTTCGACGCCGTTCCCGCCGACGCCCGCCCGTACCAGGCCGGACTGCATGGCCGCGTCCAGCAGTGCCGGGTGGATCCCGAACCGGTCGGCATCGTCGGCCGCCTCGGCCGGCAGCTCGACCTCGGCGAACGTGTCGTGCCCCGCCGACCAGGCCGAGCGGAGACCTTGAAAGGCCGGACCGTACGCCAGCCCGCTCGCCTCCATACGCGTGTAGAAGCCGTCCAGATCGATCGGTCGTGCGCCGGCCGGTGGCCACGTTGACAGGCCCGAGTCCACCGGACCGGTCCCGGCCGGTGCGAGGACACCCGTGGCGTTGCGGATCCAGGAGTCCCGGTCGGTGCGGCCGGCCGGCCGGGTGTGAACCTCGAGTTCCCGCGCGCCGGTGTCGTCCGCGTCGCCCACCGAAACCTGGATGTCGACCTTCGAGCCGGCCGGGAGCATGATCGGTGTGGTCATGATCAGCTCACGCAGGAACGGGCAGCCCACTTCGTCGCCCGCCCGGATTGCCATGTCGACTACGGCGGCCCCGGGCAGCAGCACCCGGCCGCCGATGACGTGGTCGGCAAGCCAGCGCTGCCGCGACGGAGACAGCTGCCCGGTCAGCACCATGCCGCCGGATCCCGCCCACTGCACCGAAGCACCCAGCAGCGGGTGTCCGGCCGGCCGGACACCCGCCGACGACAGGTCCGCACCCCGGTCGCCCTGGCCGTCCAGCCAGAAGCGCCGTCGCTCGAACGCGTAGGTCGGCAGCTCGATCCGTTCGGCTCCGGACCCGGCGAAGAACGCCTCCCAGTCCACGGCGCCGCCGTGCTGGTGGATCTGCCCGAGCGCGGCGACGATCGTGTGGTCCTCCGGGCGTCCCTTCCGCATCAACGCCGTGTTCGCCAACCTGGGCTCGATGTCGGCGGCGAGTCCCACCAGCAAGGGATCCGGTCCGGCTTCGACCACCTGGGTCACTCCGTGGCCGGCGAGGGTGCGGACCACGTCGGCGAAGCGCACGGTGTCGCGGGCCTGCCGTCGCCAGTAGGCCGGTTCGGCGATCTCCGGCCCGGCGAGGCGTCCGGTGCTCCCGGAGACGAGCGGAATACGCGGGGGCCGGAACACCAGATCGTCGAGCGCGCGTTCGAACCGGTCGAGCGCCGGATCCATCAACGCGGAGTGGAAGGCGTGGCTGACCGGCAGCCGGCTTGTCCGTCTGCCCTGTGCCGCGAAGATCCCGGCGATCTCCTCGACCGCTTCGGCCGCCCCGGAAACCACCACCGCGGCCGGGCCGTTGACCGCCGCGACGTCCGCCGACGGGCGGACCTCGACCAGGGGCAGGACCTCGTCCTCGGCCGCGGCGATCGCAACCATGGCGCCGCCGGGCGGTAGCTCCTGCATCACTTTGGCCCGCGCCGCGACCAGTGCGCACGCGTCCGCGATCGACAGCACGCCGGCAACATGCGCGGCGGCGATCTCCCCGACCGAATGGCCCGCGACGAAATCCGGGCGCACGCCCCACGATTCCAGCAACCGGGCCGACGCTACTTCGACGGCGAACAGCGCGGGCTGCGCGAGCCCCGTCGGGCTCAGGTCTTCGTTCCACACCAAAGACGGGTCCAGGGCCAAGGCATCGCACACCTCGTCGAACGCCCGGGCGAACACCGGGAACGCCGCATGGGCTCCCCTGCCCATCCCCGTGCGCTGGCTGCCCTGCCCGGTGAACAGCCACGCCGATTTCCCGTGCGCGGCCGCGACCGGTTCCACCTCGGCCAGCCCGGCGAGCAGTTCGGCCGGGTCCGTCCCGACCACAACCGCGCGGTGCTCGAACCGGGTTCGTGTCGTCAGCAGCGAATACGCGACATCCAACGGTCGGACGTCGGGCCGCCGGGCCGCGAACTCACGCAGCCGGGCGGCCTGCCGCCGCACGGCGTCCGGCCCGCGGCCGGACACGACCCAGGGCACCGGAACCGTCCACTGTGGAGCCTCCGACTCGGCCGGTTCCGCACCCTGTTCGACGATGACGTGGGCGTTGGTACCGCTGATCCCGAATGACGACACCGCTGCTCGTCGGGGCCGGTCGGGGCTTTCCCATGGTCTTGCTTCGGCGACCAGTTCGATCGCGCCGGTCTTCCAGTCCACATGGGAAGTGGGTTCGTCCACGTGCAAGGTCGGTGGCACCGTGCCGTGCCGCATCCCCTGCACCATCTTGATGACGCCACCCACTCCGGCGGCGGCTTGGGTGTGGCCGATGTTCGACTTCAACGATCCCAACAGCAACGGCCGGTCCGCCGGTCGCTGTCCGTACGTCGCCAGCAGCGCCTGCGCCTCGATCGGATCACCCAGCCGCGTACCCGTTCCGTGCGCTTCGACCACGTCCACCTCGGTCACCGCCAGCCCCGCATTGGCCAGGGCCTGCCGGATCACCCGTTCCTGGGACGGTCCGTTCGGGGCGGTCAGCCCGTTCGACGCCCCGTCCTGGTTCACCGCGCTGCCGCGCACCACGGCCAAGATCCGGTGACCGTTACGACGCGCGTCGGACAGCCGCTCCAACGCCACCATTCCGACCCCCTCGGCCAGCGCGGTGCCGTCCGCGGCCGTCGCGAAGGACTTGCATCGCCCGTCCGGCGCCAGCCCCCCTTGACGACTGAACTCCACGAACCCCCGCGGCGTCGACATCACCGTGACCCCACCTGCCAGGGCCAGCTCGCACTCACCGCTCCGCAGCGACTGCGCGGCCAGGTGCAACGCCACCAGCGACGACGAACACGCCGTGTCCACCGACACCGCGGGCCCCCGCAAGCCCAGCAGGTACGACACCCGCCCGGACGCCATGCTGGCCAGGTTGCCGTTGCCGGCGAACCCTTCGAACTCTCGAGGAACCTCAGGCAGGCGGGAGAGATAGGCCTGCTCCAGCAGGCCGGCGAAAACGCCGGTCGCGCTGTCGCGCAGGGACGCCGGGTCGATCCCCGCGTCCTCCAGACACTCCCACACCGACTCCAGCAGCAACCGCTGCTGCGGATCCATCACCACGGCCTCCCGCGGCGAGATCCCGAAGAACGCCGCGTCGAATTCCGCCGCACCGGCCAGGAACCCGCCCGCGCGGGCGTAGGACGTGCCATGGGTCGCGGCCGGGTCGAACAGCCGCTCCAGATCCCAGCCGCGGTCCTGAGGGAATCCGCCGATCGCGTCCGTACCCGAAGCGACCAGCTCCCACAGCTGCTCCGGCGAGTTCACGCCGCCCGGAAAGCGACAGGCCATCCCGACGATCGCGACCGGCTCGGTCAGCTCGTCGTGCTGACGGCGCAGGCGCTCGACTTCCTTCAGCGACGACCGCAGCGCGGCGACCACCTGGTCTTGCGTGCTTTCCATGGTGTCTCACCGTTCCCGTTCCGGTTCGGCGAAGCCGAGCGCCAGCCGCACCAGCTCGCCGGTCTCCATCGAGTCGATGTCCGCCGTGCCCTCGTCCGCGTCCGATCGCGTCCGTGCCGGTCGGTGCTCCGGGCCGGCGCCTCGGCGTCGCCCGGACAGTTCGGCCCGCAGCAGCTCGGCGACCGCCGTCACCGTCGGGTGGTCGAAG